>NZ_JBQQBV010000001.1:0-694462 GCF_052246355.1 Streptomyces sp. 3N207
ATGAAGATGGACGGCATCACCGACTTCGCGGGCGGCGGCGACGGGCCAGTCTTCGCGGGCTCACTCTTCCCGTTCGTCTTCATCACCATCGCCTGCGGCGCCCTGTCCGGCTTCCACGCGCTGATCTCCTCGGGCACCACGCCGAAGATGATCCAGAAGGAGACCCAGATCCGGATGATCGGCTACGGCTCCATGCTGATGGAGTCGTTCGTCGCCATCATGGCGATGGTCGCAGCCAGCATCATCGACCCGGGGCTCTACTTCGCGATGAACGCACCCGCCGGGGTCATCGGCG
The DNA here is from genome assembly GCF_052246355.1 of Streptomyces sp. 3N207. NCBI lineage: Bacteria > Bacillati > Actinomycetota > Actinomycetes > Kitasatosporales > Streptomycetaceae > Streptomyces > Streptomyces sp. 3N207. Next base: position 296 of record NZ_JBQQBV010000001.1, read on the forward strand.
ACAACGTGCAGGCCGCCTCGGAGGCGGTACGGCACTTCGGCTACAGCATCTCCCCGGACCAGCTGGCGGCAGCGGCCAAGGCCGTCGAGGAGCAGTCGCTGCTCTCCCGTACGGGCGGCGCGCCCACCCTGGCCATCGGTGTCTCCAACATCTTCTCGGAGGTCATCGGCGGCGCCGGGATGAAGGCGTTCTGGTACCACTTCGCGATCATGTTCGAGGCGCTGTTCATCCTGACGGCGTTGGACGCCGGTACCCGCGTGGGCCGCTTCATGCTCCAGGACATGCTCGGCAACGTCTACAAGCCCTTCCGCCGGGTGAGCTGGTGGCCCGGTCTGCTGTTCTCCAGCGCCGCCATCGTCGCGCTGTGGGGCTACTTCCTGTGGGTCGGCGTCCACGAGCCGCTCGGCGGAATCAACCAGCTCTTCCCGCTCTTCGGCATCGCCAACCAGCTGCTGGCCGCCGTCGCGCTGGCCGTCTGTACGACGCTGCTGGTCAAGTCCGGGCGGCTGAAGTGGGCCTGGGTCACGGCCGTACCGCTGGTCTGGGACGCGGTGGTCACGCTGACGGCGAGCTGGCAGAAGGTCTTCTCCACCGACCCCAGGGTCGGCTTCTTCCAGCAGCGTGCCGACTACCAGGACGCCATCGACCAGGGCAAGGTCATCGCCCCCGCCAAGAGCATGGACGACATGCACACCATCGTCACCAACTCGACGGTGGACGGCGTCCTTTCGGCGCTCTTCGCCATCCTCGTCATCGTCGTCCTCGCGGACGCCGCCCGCACCTGCGTACGCGCCGTACGCAACCCCGAGGGCACCCGTATGCACGAGGCGCCCTTCGAGAAGTCGAAGCTGGTGGAGCCCGCCGGGCTGATCGCCACGAAGGAGGAGAAGGCCGAGAAGGCCGAGCACGACGCCGCACTTGTCGCCGCCGGGCAGCGAAGCAGCGAAGCGGGAGGCGAATCGCAGTGAGTACGGCGAGTACGGCGAGTACGGCGAGTACGGCGAGTACGGCGAGTACGGCGAGTACGGCTTGCGCGTCGAAACCGATCAACCCCGTGGTACGGGCCGGGCGCTGGCTGCGCTGGTACGTGCGCGAGTTCACCGACGAGAGCGCGTACGAGCGGTACGTGGCGCACGTACGGCAGCACCAGGGCCCGGACGCGGAGATCCCCAGCAGGCGGGAGTTCGAACGCCGCCGCACGGACGCCCGGGAGTGCGATCCGCGGGAGGGCTTCCGCTGCTGCTGAGCAGCGCGGAGTGTCGGTGGCGTGCCGCATGATGGCCGCCATGGACATCACTGTGAGAACCGCCAGGCCCGAGGAGTACGCGGAGGCCGGGGAACTGGTGGCACGCGCCTATCTCGACGGCGGACTGCTGGACTTCGCCGAAGCCGACCCGTATCTGGACACCCTCCGCGACGCGGCGGGCCGCGCCGCCCAGGCCGACCTGCTCGTCGCGGAGGACCACCAGGGCGCTCTGCTGGGCACCGTCACCTTCGTCGGCCGGGGAGGCCCCTACGCCGACTTGGCGCGGGAGGGCGAGGGCGAGTTCCGGATGCTCGGCGTCAGGGAGTCGGCCCGTGGCCGCGGGGTCGGCGAAGCACTCGTGCGGGCCTGTACGACGCGGGGCCGTGCCCTCGGCCTGAGCGGCCTCGTCCTGTCCACCCAGCCGGCCATGCACGCGGCGCACCGCCTCTACGAGCGGGTCGGCTTCCGCCGGACCCCCGAGCGTGACTGGGAGCCCATCGAGGGCTTCACCCTGTGGACCTACACCCTCTCCCTGTGATCCAGCCCGGACTCCCGGGCGGGGCGGCACAAGATGTGGGGGTTCCGATTCCGCGGGGCACAACATGTATGCTCGCACTCGGCCGTCGCCCCCAACGCAGGGGAATCCGGTGGGAGTCCGGAACTGTCCCGCAACGGTGAGGGGGCATGCGTAAGCGTGCCCGCAAGTCCGAGTACCTGCGGCGGCGGCATCGACGAACGTCCGGGTCTCGTGGGTTGGACCGGCGGGCGGAGTGCGCCATGCCCTGAATCGGCGCGGCATGCGCACCCTCCCTCCGTGCTGCCCACGGACAGTCAGCAGCGAGGGAGAGCACCGCGTGACCGTCACCACCGCCCCCACCCTTCCGGCACCCGCCCCCATCGGGCCCGCCACCGGCTCCGCCTCCCCAGGGCACGACACCCGCGAAGACCCACCGGCAACCGCGCTCCGCGAAACTCTCGCCGCGCTTACGGCGGATCTCCCGGACGCGGACCCGGCACCGGTGCTGGCGGCGGCACTCCGCGGTCGGCAACCGGGCGCGGACGGCGCCGAGTTGCGCGCCCTCGCCATCGAGTCCGCGGCGGGTCTGATCAGTGAGGAGCCGTCCTACTCCCGGCTGGCGGCACGGCTGCTCACCCGCGCGATCCGGGACGAGGCGGCGGCGGAGGGCGTCACCTCGTTCTCCGCTTCGGTGGCGCTGGGCCACGCCCAAGGGCTGATCGCGGACCGCACCTACGCCTTCGTACGCGAGCACGCCGACCGGCTGGAAGCGCTGGTGGAGGAGGCCGTCACCGGCGGCGCCGACGACCGGTTCGAGTACTTCGGGCTGCGTACCGTCCACTCCCGCTATCTGCTGCGGCACCCGACCACCCGGCGCCCCGTCGAGACGCCGCAGCACTTCCTGCTCCGCGTCGCCTGCGGGCTGGCAGCGGACCAGTCGTCCGACGCGCTCGAAGAGGTGGCCGCGTTCTACCGGCTCACCAGCTCCCTCGCCTATCTCCCCTCCTCCCCCACCCTCTTCAACTCCGGCACACGCCACCCGCAGATGTCGTCCTGCTATCTGCTGGACTCGCCGAGGGACGAGCTGGACTCGATCTACGAGCGTTACCAGCAGATCGCACGGCTCTCCAAGCACGCGGGCGGCATCGGTCTCTCGTACTCCCGGATCCGCTCCCGTGGGGCGCTGATCCGGGGGACGAACGGCCACTCGAACGGCATCGTGCCGTTCCTGCGGACGCTGGACGCGTCCGTCGCGGCGGTCAACCAGGGCGGCCGGCGGAAGGGTGCGGCCTGCGTCTATCTGGAGACGTGGCACGCGGACATCGAGGAGTTCCTGGAGCTGCGCGACAACACGGGCGAGGACGCGCGCCGTACGCACAACCTCAACCTGGCGCACTGGGTGCCCGACGAGTTCATGCGCCGCGTCGAGGTGGACGGGCAGTGGTCGCTCTTCTCCCCGTCCGACGTACCGGAGCTGGTCGACCTGTGGGGCGAGGAGTTCGACGCCGCGTACCGGCGCGCCGAGGCCGAGGGACGCGCCGTCAAGCAGCTTCCCGCACGGCAGTTGTACGGCGCGATGATGCGCACCCTCGCGCAGACCGGCAACGGCTGGATGACGTTCAAGGACACCTCCAACCGCACCGCCAACCAGACCGCCGAGCCGGGCCACACGGTGCACTCCTCCAACCTGTGCACCGAGATCCTGGAGGTCACCGACGACGGTGAGACGGCGGTCTGCAACCTGGGCTCGGTCAACCTCGCCGCCCACCTCGGCGAAGACGGCGCGATGGACTGGGAGCGGCTGGACGCCACCGTCCGTACCGCCGTGACGTTCCTGGACCGCGTGGTGGACATCAACTACTACCCGACCGAGCAGGCCGCGGCCTCCAACTCCCGCTGGCGACCGGTGGGCCTGGGGGTGATGGGGCTCCAGGACGTCTTCTTCCGGCTCGGGATGCCCTTCGACTCGGACGCGGCGCGCGAGCTGTCCACCAGGATCGCCGAGCGGATCATGCTCGCCGCGTACGAGACCTCCGCCGAGCTGGCCGAGCGGCACGCCCCGCTACCGGCCTGGTCCTCGACCCGCACCGCACGCGGCGTGCTGCACCCGGACCACTACCCGAACGCCGAGCCGCACTGGGCGGACCGCTGGGACGCGCTGCGCGCCCGTATCGCGCACACGGGGATGCGCAACTCCCTGCTGTTCGCGATCGCCCCGACCGCGACCATCGCCTCCATCGCGGGCGTCTACGAGTGCATCGAGCCGCAGGTCTCCAACCTCTTCAAGCGCGAGACCCTCAGTGGCGAGTTCCTCCAGGTGAACACCTATCTGGTCGCGGAGTTGAAGCGGCTGGGGCTGTGGGACGCACGCGCCCGGGAGGCGCTGCGCCAGGCCAACGGCTCCGTGCAGGAACTGGAGTGGGTGCCCGCACACGTACGGGAGCTGTACCGCACGGCGTGGGAGATCCCGCAGCGCGCCCTGATCGACATGGCCGCTGCCCGCACCCCGTATCTGGACCAGAGCCAGTCGCTGAACCTGTTCCTGTCCTCCCCCACCATCGGGAAGCTCAGCTCGATGTACGCGTACGCCTGGAAGCGCGGCATCAAGACCACGTACTACCTGCGGTCGCGCCCTGCAACGCGCATCGCCCAGGCGGCGAGGACCGCCACCGTCCCCCAGCAGGCGGCCGACGAAGCGATCGCCTGCTCCCTGGAAAACCCCGAGTCCTGCGAGGCCTGCCAGTAATGCCGAACGACAACAAGAACCTGCTCGACCCGGGCTTCGAGCTGACCCTGCGCCCGATGCGCTATCCGCACTTCTACGAGCGCTACCGGGACGCCATCAAGAACACCTGGACCGTGGAGGAGGTCGACCTCCACTCGGACGTCGCCGACCTGGCCAAACTCACGCCGGGCGAGCAGCACATGATCAGCCGCCTGGTCGCGTTCTTCGCCACCGGCGACTCGATCGTCGCCAACAACCTCGTGCTGACGCTCTACAAGCACATCAACTCGCCCGAGGCACGGCTGTATCTGTCCCGGCAGCTGTTCGAGGAAGCCGTACACGTCCAGTTCTATCTGACGCTGCTGGACACCTATCTGCCCGACCATGACGAGCGCGCGGCGGCGTTCGCAGCGGTGGAGAACATTCCCTCCATCCGGGAGAAGGCCCAGTTCTGCTTCCGCTGGATGGACTCTGTGGACAGCATCGACAAGCTGGAGTCGAAGGCCGACCGCCGCCGCTTCCTGCTCAATCTGATCTGCTTCGCCGCCTGTATCGAGGGGCTGTTCTTCTACGGCGCGTTCGCCTACGTCTACTGGTTCCGCTCGCGTGGTCTGCTGCACGGGCTGGCGACGGGCACCAACTGGGTCTTCCGCGACGAGTCGATGCACATGTCGTTCGCCTTCGACGTGGTGGACACCGTGCGGGAGGAGGAGCCCGAACTCTTCGACGCGGAGCTGGAGAAGCAGGTCACGGCGATGCTGGAGGAAGCCGTCGAGGCGGAGTTGCAGTTCGCCCGCGACCTGTGCGGGGACGGCCTGCCCGGCATGAACACCGAGTCCATGCGCCAGTACCTCCAGGCCGTCGCCGACCAGCGGCTCCGCCGCCTCGGCTTCCCCGAACGCTACGGCTCCAGCAACCCCTTCTCCTTCATGGAGCTCCAGAACGTCCAGGAGCTCACCAACTTCTTCGAACGGCGCCCCTCCGCCTACCAGGTCGCCGTCGAGGGCTCGGTGTCACTGGACGACGACTTCTGAGCGGTACCGCGCATGGTGGTGCCGCTTACTCGTTGGGCACCGTTTCGTAGCGGGGCGTGCTCTCGGCCATCTGCCGGAGCACGTCCTTGCGCTCCCGCTTCGAGAGCCGGTCGATGTACAGATACCCGTGGAGATGATCGGTCTCGTGCTGGAGGCAGCGCGCGAAATACCCGGTGCCCCGCACCACGATCGGCTTGCCCTGGGCGTCCTGCCCGCGCACCACGGCGTAGTCGGGCCGTGCCAGCGGGTGGTAGGCACCGGGCACCGACAGGCAGCCCTCGCTGCCGTCGTCCAGCACCCGCTGCTCGGCGGGGAGCTGTTCGAGCACCGGGTTGCAGACGACACCCACGTGCCGCACGCCGTCGTCGTCGTAGCAGTCGTAGACGAAGACCTTCAGATCGACGCCGATCTGGTTGGCGGCGATGCCGACCCCCTCGGCGGCACGCTGGCTGGCGAACATGTCGTCGATCAGCTTTGCCAGCTCGTCGTCGAAGTCCGTCACGTCCTTGCACTCCCGGTGCAGCACCGGGTTGCCGACGACGGTGACGGGCCGGGCCGTGCCGCGCGCGGTGTGGGCCTCCTCGCGGGCTGCCGCGTCCGTCACGTCGTCGACGAACTCGCCCTCGGCGGTAGCGGCCGACTCGGCCGTTGTTTCCTGCTGCTGCGCCATGCCGTCGTACGCCTTCCTGCGACCCGTAACCGTGAGAGCTGAGATCCGCCGTCGAACCGGGGGAGCACCGTACGGCTGCGTACCGTAAGGACTCGCCCTACAGGGTACGGGGCCGCCGCGGGAGGCTCAGCAGACCTCCTCCAGATCCCGCCACTCACGGGTGTCGGGGCTGTCCGCGACCCAGCCGTCCAGCAGCCCGCGCACCAGCGCGGCCGGCGCCGCCAGCCCGCACTCACGCTCGGGCACCCACAGCTCGCCGGGGCCGCCCTGCGTCATATGGCCCAGCGGCCCGGGGTGGCCGGGCGAACTGTGGTCGTGCGGGTCCAGATGCACGGTGCCGTCGCCCTCGTCGGCGGGCATCGCGCTCTCCGAGCAGGCGCGGCACAGCAGCCGCACCGAGGAGGACCAGTCCTCGGCGGCGAACCCGGCATCGGCCGCCAGCCGCTCCAGCGCATCCCGGTCGCTCTCCGTGGCGGCCTCCAGCAGCACCACCCAGGTGGGTACGGGCGAAGGGGCCCACAGTTCGATCTCGTCGAAGACCGGATAGGAGGGCCCGGCCGCCGTGGTGCGCTCGCCGTGCGGAACACCGTCGTGCAGGACGACCTCGCCCCAGCGGCGCCCCGAAGAGGGCAGCGGAATGCTCTGGATCTCCATCCGGGCCGGGTCGATACGGCGGCCCCACACGACCTCCGCCTCGCCCTCCGGGGAGAGCCGCACAGCGGCGCTGCCCAGCTGCATACCGCTGGGTTCCTCGGCCGCCGCCGCACCGTGCGACTGCCCGGGCACATGCAGCCCGTACGCCTGCCAGGCACGGCGCGCCAGTGGCCAGTCCTGGAGCGCGGTGGCCGCGATGCCCACGTTCCACCAGTCGGGCGCCCCCGTCTCGCGGTCCAGCAGCGCCACGGCACGCAGACCCGCTGTGCGCGCCTGCTCCCAGTCGTGCCGGAACTTGTGCAGCAGCGCGAGGTTGAACCAGGACTCCGAAAGCCACGGCTCCAGATCGGCGGCACGGGTGAGCAGAGCGCCCGCGTCCTCGTAGCGCCCGTCGCCGATAAGCGTGAACGCACGGTCCGTCGCCTGCCGCCACGAGGCGGAGGGACGGTGCCGCACCTTGCCGAAGATCCTCACTGTGCTCCCGCCGATCCCGCCGTTCCACCTGTCCTTGAGGCCGGCTTCCGCCCGGCCTGTCGTCTGCCGATGGGGTTCTGTGCGCCGCGCTTCGCTCGCCCTCCCCAGCCTCCCGCCGGGAGGTGTCTCCACGCCTGTCGCGGTTCCCCCTTCGCATCCAACCATGCCCGCTCGGGTGCTCGCTCATTACCCGTGCGTCAGACGTTCGCGGCCCGTGCCACCACCGTCCGCGACCCGTGCGACCACACGTGAGAGGGCCTCCACCACGCGTGGTTCGTGGTCACGCCCGGTGGCTGTGCGCAGTTGGTGCAGCGCCCGCTCGCGGGCCGCCTCGGCCGTCTCCCGGCCCGTCGTGTGGCTGCCCGTGACGAGGTCCTCGTATGCGTTGACCGTACGGACGACACGTGCCGTGACCGACTGTTCGCGGTACGGGTCCGCCTGGGCCTCCACCGCGGACGCCACTCGCCACCGCGCACCGGCCTGCCGGAGCACCACACCGCCGAGCAGCGCGATACGGCGCTGTCTGCCCGGTGCCAGCGCTGTCGTGGCCCCGCCGGGCACCGGATCGGCCAGCGAGAGCTGCCCCACATCATGAGTGAGGGCTGCATACTCCAGCGCGGTGAGTTCCCCTCCCGTCAGGCCCAGCTCGCGCCCCACCGCCCGGCTGAGCTCCGCCACTCGGCGCGCATGCCCGTACGGGGTGTAACCGGCCACCTCGGGGGCCCGCGCCAGGGAGGCGAGGGTGCACCGGTGAGCCGCCCGTACGGACGCGCGGCGGCGGAGCGCGAACTGGATGACGAGCAGCGGCGCGCAGCACAGCAGCAGCGCCCACAGCCCGGCCACCGCGACGGCCAGCGCGAGGAGTACAGCGGTGGCGGCGAGGGCGGGCACGGTGCCGAGCCGGATACACAACTCCTCCCGCACCGCCCGCCCGTAGCTCCCGGCGGAGCCAGCTGCCGGCTCCGGGCCCGCGGCGAGTGCGGCGGTGGCGGCGGCCAGTAGTGCGTCGAGGCACCCGACGAGCAGTGCGAGGGCCAGCAGACTCAGGGTGAACAGCCCGCCCGGCTCGACGGGGCCGCCCAACCAGCCCCCGGCGTACAGCGGTTGGCAGCAGACCGCGGCGAAGCCGACGCCGAGCGCCAGCCGCGCGGGGGCCTGGGGCGGCGGGGCCTGGCCGAGCGCGACATGCGGGGCCAGCCCGACGAGGGAGCCGACGAGGGCCACCGCGACGGCCTGCGCCACACCGGGCCCGGCCGGTGTGCCGCCGACCTGGCCGCAGAGTGCGTAGCCGAGCGCCCCGGCGCCGGACAGCAGTCCTGTGGTGCGTACACCGGGGCGGGCCTCGGGTAGCCGTACGCGGGCCAACTCGCCCACCGCGACGACCAGTCCGAACGCCAGCGCAACACCGGGCCGGGTCACCCCGCGCCACAGGGTGATGCCCAGTGCGGCGCCCGCCATCAGCGCGGACGCTCCGTAGACGGCCGCGACCAGCCGTGCGGCCGTCCGCCGGGTCATACCGCGACGCTTCCGCCGGACCGCGCCCCGGCCGCCAGGTCGGCACCGGCCAACGCCGGTGCATCCGCTGCGGGTTGTTGGAGCGCGAGGGGGTCCCCTGTCGGCTGCTGGGGGGCGGGCGGGTCGGCGAACGGCCAGCCGTGGCGGCGCAGCGCCCGGGTGAGGGCCGCGACCATCCGGGGGTCGAACTGCGTTCCCGCGCACCGCTCCAGCTCCTCCAGCGCCGCGGCGACGGGCCGGCCCGGACGGTAGCAGCGGGTGGAGGTCATCGCGTCGAACGCGTCGGCGACGGACACGATCCGCGCGGCCTCGGGGATCTCCTCGCCGGCCAGCCCCTGCGGATAGCCGGTGCCGTCCATCCGCTCGTGGTGGTGCAGCACCGCGGCGCGGGCCTCGCCCAGGAAGTCGAGTCCGCGCACGATCTCGGCCCCGTGCTCGGGGTGCTGTTCCATGACGCGGCGTTCGGCGGGGGTGAGCGGGCCCTCTTTGCGCAACAGCCGGGCGGGGACACCGAGTTTGCCGACATCGTGCAGGATGCCCGCGCAGCGCAGCGTCTCGGTCCGCTCCTCGTCCAGACCCAGCTCGCGGGCGATCAGTACGGCGGCGAGACCGACCCGCTCGCCGTGGCCGCGGGTGTAGCGGTCCTTGAGGTGCACGGCCTGGGCAAGCGCCTGTACGGCGGCCTGCCGCACCTCGCGTTCGGGGTGGCACTGCCGCAGCCCCCACCAGGCGAGCCAGACCGGCCCCAGGGCGGGCAGTGCCGCGAGCGGCCCGTACACACTGCGCCACAGGACGACCGCCACGGGCACGGTCAGCGCACATGCCAGTGCGAGGGCCACGCGGCTGTCTTCTGCCGTTCCTGCCGTTCCCGCCGGTCCCACCACTCGGGCAGATCCCGCTGCCACCACCGTTCCTGCCGGTCCGGCTGTCCCCGCTGCACGCATCGTGAGCCGCATCGCGAGCCTCCTCCCCACCTCTTACATGGCGGGGAGAATAGGAGCGGCGTATGGACCGGCCGGTGGCCTTCGGGTGCGTTCCCCCGTACGAGACGGCAGGAGCTCACCCGAAGGAGGGAGAAAAGGCGGAACTGCTGGCGCGCGCGTGCGCCGGATGCGAACTAACGGTTCAGGCGGGGTTCTTGTCGTCCTCGGAGCCGATGGCGTCCACGGTCTCCATCCCGGGGGCATCGACGGTCCCGGACCGCGCAGCGGAAGCGGAACGTACGTCCTCGCCCGGGGCAGCGCCGCCGGCCTTCTGGTCCTCGCCCTGCCGGATCACCTCGATCCGGCCCATGACCTTGGCCCGCAGGTCCGACGGGACGTCGTCTTGCCCGCAGCAGCGCTTGACGAGCTTCTTCACCTCGCGCTCGAGCCCGTACTTCTCGAAGCAGGGCGAGCACTCGTCGAAATGCTCCTGGAACTTGGCGCAGTCGCCCTCGGGCATCTCCCGGTCGAGATACTCGTAGAGGTGGTCGAGGACCTCAGAGCAGTCCGTCTCGTGCGGCTCTCCGCAACTCATGAGCCCGAGCCTTTCCGGTCTTGCGGCCCTTCCGCCGCGGCACCTGCCGGGACCAGGCCGCGCTCTTGCGCGTAGCCCTCCAGCATCTCGCGAAGCTGGCGCCGTCCACGGTGCAGACGGGACATCACCGTACCGATGGGTGTCCCCATGATGTCGGCGATCTCCTTGTACGCAAAGCCCTCGACATCGGCGAGGTAGACGGCGATGCGGAATTCCTCGGGGATGGCCTGGAGTGCTTCCTTCACGTCCGAGTCCGGCAGGTGGTCGAGCGCCTGTGCCTCGGCCGAGCGCAGCCCGGTGGACATATGCGACTCGGCGCGTGCCAGCTGCCAGTCCTCGATCTCCTCCGCGGCGCTGCGCTGGGGCTCGCGCTGCTTCTTGCGGTAGGAGTTGATGAAGGTGTTCGTCAGGATGCGGTACAGCCACGCCTTGAGGTTGGTGCCCTCCCGGAACTGGTGGAAGGACGCGTACGCCTTCGCGTAGGTCTCCTGCACCAGGTCCTCTGCGTCGGCCGGGTTCCGCGTCATGCGCAGCGCGGCGGAATACATCTGGTCGAGGAAAGCGAGTGCGTCCCGCTCGAAGCGCGCACTGCGCTGCTCCACGGTCTCCGACGCCTGTGTCTCCTGCTGTGCGCTTGAGCCGCCTTCGGTCCCGGTGACCGGACCCACCTCCTCCAACGTCGCGGCGAGCCCGAACGAGGACCCGCTCGAATCGGAGAATAGACGACGATCGCCACTACCCGCCGCTTGAATGTTCGCGCCTGAGGACAGCGCCATCGTGGCCCAGTCCAGGTCAGCGGCCCGCGGACGCTGGGGGCAAGCGACAGAACCCATCTGGGCGGCTCCCTTTCCTTCGCATGGAGAGGTACGGCTGCATCACGTTCGGCTCCGGTCACGGTGCATTTCCGTAGCCGGATACCCGGTGCAACCACGGAAGCCCTCCGGTCATTCCCGGCCCGGCCGATCATTTCCGGTTCCGGGCCGCCCACCGCAGCTCACGCGCCGGACCGGTCGGCCAGCCAGCGGCTGACGGCGCCGGTGATCACCCCCATCGCCTCTTCTTCGGTCACCTCGGCGGACTTCGGCAGCGCGAAGCCGTGGTCGGCGTAGGGCACCTCCACCAGATCCGTACCGGCCGGGAACTCCGCGGGCCGCCCGAACGGGTCGCGCCCGCCCTGCACCACCAGCACCGGCAGCTCCACGCCGGTCAGCTCGTCGGCGCGGGACTTCTCGGGCTTGCCCGGCGGGTGCAGCGGGAACGAGAGGGCGAGCACCGCCTGTGCGTCCAGCTCCCCGGCGGTACGGCAGGCGACGCGGGCGCCCGCGCTGCGTCCTCCCGCGACCACCGGCAGCCCCAGGGCCGTGAGCGCCGGCCACAGGGCGCTCCAGGCGGCGTCCAGGGTCCGCGGCGCCGGGGCCACCTTCTTGCCCGCCACCCGCCAGGGCTGCTCCACCAGCGCCACGCTCACGCCCTCGCCGGGCAGCGCTGCGGCCAGCGCCCGCAGGTCCCGGGCCTCGATCCCGCCGCCCGCGCCATGGCCGAGGGCCAGTACGGTGTGCGCCTTCCGCGCCGCGGGGTACCAGGTGATCCGGGCCTCGCCCACCGGTGTCGCGATCTTCTCGGACCGCTCCCTGCCTGTGTCCTTGCGGCTTGTGTCCTTGTGCGCAGTCATGACCGCATGGTGCCACTGGGAAGGGGGCCCCTGGCTGCCGTCCGCAGGCTGCGGGCCTGTTGTAGCTGGTCGCGCAGTTCCCCGCGCCCCTTCGGGGCACGGGTCACGCCCCTAGAACAGCGTCTCCTCCTCGGGAGCAGGCAGCTCCTTCAGCAGCTGGGGGCCGTTGTTGCGGACGTTGCTGACGTCCGTCGAGACGGGGTGGGCCCGCATCGTCCCGGGCGGCGGCGGTGTAAGCAGTTCGCGCAGCGCCTCGGGGTCGGTGTGCGAAGGGTCCAGCCAGGCGTCCCAGCGGTCCGGGGTGAGCATCAGCGGCATCCGCGGGTGGATGTCGGCCAGCGAATGAGGGCCGCCCTCGGCGAGCTGGTCCGCGTTGGCCAGCGGCGTGCTCTCCGCGGCTGTGGTGAGGACGGTGCACGTCGTCCACCAGGCTTGCGGATGGTCGTCCGGCAGCGTCTTGTCCCGCCAGAACTCGTACAGCCCGGCCATCGCCATCACCGGCTGCTCCTCCGCTGAGCCGTCGGGTGCGGTCGGCGCGATGAAGTACGGCTGCTTGCGGGGCCGCTTCCGCTTGCCCTCCTGTTCGAGCTTCAGCTCACCCTGTGCGGTGACCCACTCGTAGTAGCCGTCGGCGGGCAGCAGGCAGCGGCGCGCGACGAAGGGGCGGCGGTAGGCGGGCTTCTCGTGCACCGTCTCGGCCCTGGCGTTGATCATCTTGACGCCCATGTCAGGTGATTTGGCCCACCCCGGCACCAGGCCCCACTTGAGCGGCCGCAGCTGCCGTACCGGCTTCGGGTCGTCGCTGCCCTTGAGAGGGCGGTCGAGCACCGCGTAGACCTGCTTGGTGGGTGCGACGTTCCAGTCCGGAGCCGGCGCCTCGGCGGGCTCCCACTTCTCCACCTCGAACAGCCGGGCCAGATCCTCGGCCCCCCGACTCGCTGCATACCGTCCGCACATGCCTGTAAGACTGCCACGGCACGCCGGGCCGTCGCCGTGCGTTGACAGGACACGTCGCCGTACGCCGACGGGACACAGCGGGGAGACAGCCCCGGAGCCACACGAGGAGAGCACCCCGAACATGGACAACGCGAGCATCACGGACGTCTGGGACCGGGTCGTGGGCAGTCAGCCGGACCCCGAGCAGTGGCTGGTGCTCGTCACCGGCCTCGTCGCGCTGCTCGCGGTGGCTCCGCACGGGGTGTGGCGCATCTCGCGCAACGCGGTCACCATCGCGCACGAGGGCGGGCACGGCCTCATAGCCCTGGTCACCGGGCGCCGGCTGGACGGCATACGGCTGCACTCGGACACCTCGGGCCTGACCGTCTCGCGCGGCAAGCCGCACGGGATTGGCATGGTGCTGACCGCCGCCGCGGGCTACACCGCTCCCCCGCTGCTCGGCCTGGGCGGCGCCTGGCTGCTGGCCGCCAACCACATCACCGCGCTGCTGTGGGGCGCCACGGCGCTGCTGGTGGCGATGCTGGTGATGATCCGCAACGCCTACGGGGTGCTGACCGTCTTCGTGGCGGGTGGCGCGTTCCTGCTCGTCTCCTGGCTGACGGACCCCGAGGTGCAGGCCGCGTTCGCCTACGTGGTGGTGTGGTTCCTGCTGCTGGGCGGGGTGCGGCCGGTCTTCGAGCTCCAGGGCAAGCGGCGACGGCAGGGGATCCGGCGCGGAGCGTTCCGTTCCGGCGGTACGGCCGGGCCGGGCATGCCGGACTCGGACGCCGATCAGCTGGCGCGGCTCACTCATCTCCCGGCCGCCGCATGGCTGTTCCTCTTCCACACGGTCGCGCTGTGCTCCCTCCTCGGCGGCGGGCGCTGGCTGCTCGGGCTGTGAACCACAACCCCTCCCGCGGGCCGTGAACGAGGCGCCGGTGTGGCCGGAACCGGGGCGCCGGTCAGGGAGGCGGCCGAGCCCCAGCCATTACAGTGGGCCCCATGACCGACCAGCGCATCAGCCCCGCAGACTCCGCCCTCTGGCCCGCGCCCACGGCGCCGGGCCGTATCGAGGCGACCGTCACCGTGCCGGGGTCCAAGTCGGTCACCAACCGCGCCCTGGTGCTGGCCGCGCTCTCCGCCGAGCCGGGCTGGCTGCGCCGTCCGCTGCGCTCCCGGGACACCCTGCTGATGGCGGGCGCGCTGCGCACCATGGGCGTCCAGATCGAGGAGACGGTCTCCTCCGCCTCCACCACCCCCGCGGCCGACGGCGGGCGCCCCACCGGTGAGCGCCCCGGCGGCGAGGCGTGGCGGGTGATCCCGACCGCGCTGCAGGGCCCGGCAACGGTCGACGTCGGCAACGCGGGCACCGTGATGCGCTTCCTGCCGCCGCTGGCTGCGCTGGCCGAGGGCCCGATCCGGTTCGACGGCGACCCGCGCTCCTACGAGCGTCCGCTGCACGGCGTCATCGACGCACTGCGCGCGCTGGGCGCACGCGTGGAGGACGAGGGCCGCGGCGCGCTGCCCATGACGGTGCACGGCAACGGCTCGCTGGCGGGCGGCCCGGTGGAGATCGACGCCTCCTCCTCCAGCCAGTTCGTCAGTGCGCTGCTGCTGTCGGGTCCGGGCTTCAACCAGGGCGTCGAGGTCCGCCACACGGGCCGCACCCTGCCGTCCATGCCGCACATCCGGATGACGGTCGACATGCTGCGCGCCGCGGGTGCCCAGGTGGACGCGCCCGAGGACGGCGGGGCGCCGAATGTGTGGCGGGTGACGCCCGGCGCACTGCTGGGCCGCGATCTGACGATCGAGCCGGACCTGTCCAACGCGCAGCCGTTCCTCGCCGCGGCGCTGGTCACCGGCGGCCGGGTCACCGTCCCCGACTGGCCAGAGCGCACCACGCAGCCCGGTGACGCGCTGCGGGAGATCTTCACGGCCATGGGCGGCTCCTGCGTACTGGACGAGCGCGGCCTCACCTTCACCGGCAGCGGCCGCATCCACGGCATCGACATCGATCTGGGCGAGGTGGGCGAGCTGACGCCGGGCATCGCCGCCGTGGCCGCGCTGGCGGAGGGCGAGTCGGTGCTGCGGGGCGTCGGCCATCTGCGACTGCACGAGACGGACCGGCTGGCGGCGCTGGTGAAGGAGATCAACGGCCTGGGCGGCGACGTCACCGAGACCGAGGACGGTCTGCGGATCCGGCCCCGACCGCTGCACGGCGGCGTCTTCCACACCTACGACGACCACCGGCTGGCCACGGCAGGCGCGGTGCTCGGCCTGGCTGTCGAGGGCGTCGAGGTGGAGAACGTCGCGACGACGTACAAGACCCTGCCGGACTTCCCGCGGATGTGGGGCGACATGCTCGGCGGTCCGGCAGGAGCCGGTTCCGGAACCGGAGCCGGAGAGAGAGCCTGAGAGGGCGCCCGCGATGCGCCGCTACGGCAAGCACACCGACGAGGACGACATCCGCGTCCGCCCCTCCCGTCGCGGCACCCGCCCGCGTACTCACACGCGGCCCAAGCACGAGGACGCGGCCGAGGGGTTGGTACTGACCGTCGACCGCGGCCGGCTGACCTGCCTGGTGGAGGGCCGCACGGTCACCGCGATGAAGGCCCGCGAACTGGGCCGCAAGGCCGTGGTGGTGGGGGACCGGGTGGCCGTCGTCGGCGATCTGTCGGGCGCCAAGGACACCCTCGCGCGCGTCGTCCGCGTCCAGGAGCGCACCTCGGTGCTGCGCAGGACGGCGGACGACAACGACCCGTACGAGCGCGTCATCGTGGCCAACGCCGACCAGCTCGCCATCGTCACAGCGCTGGCCGACCCCGAGCCGCGCCCCCGGCTGATCGACCGCTGCCTGGTCGCGGCGTTCGACGCGGGGCTGGAGCCGCTGCTGGTGCTCACCAAGTCCGATCTGGCGCCGGCCGGGCCGCTGCTGGAGACGTACGCGCCGCTGGGGGTGCGTTACGTCGTCACCAGCAGGGACGAGTGGACCGACGGCTCGGGCGTCGAGGCCGTCCGTGAACTGATGCGGGGTCAGGTCACGGTGTGCGTGGGGCACAGCGGCGTCGGCAAGACGACGCTGGTCAACGCGCTGGTGCCGGAGCGGAAGCGGGCTACAGGCGTGGTGAACGCGGTCACCGGACGCGGCAGGCACACCACGACCTCGGCCCTGGCGCTCCCGCTGCCGCCCTCCACCGTCGGCGAGGACGGCTGGGTGATCGACACTCCTGGGGTGCGCTCCTTCGGCCTGAACCACATTCAGCTCTCGCGCGTCATCCACGCGTTCCCCGACCTGGAGGCGGGCGCCGCCGAGTGTCCGCGGGCGTGCAGCCACAACGAGCCGGGCTGCGCGCTGGACCAGTGGGTGGCCGACGGGCACGCCGACCCGGCCCGACTGCACTCGCTGCGCCGCCTGCTGGCGACGCGGGAGAGGCGCGAAGGGGACTGATCGCTTCCATCCGGCCGCCGCTGCATACTGGTTTGCCTGCGCTTGACCTTGTCCGCACTGCGCTTGTCCCCATGGGGATCCCCGACGGGAGCAACGAGAGGAAGAGCACATGGCGTGGCTGCTGGTGATAGTCGCGGGGTTGCTGGAAACCGGCTTCGCTGTGTGCCTGAAGCTCTCCCACGGTTTCACCCGGCTGTGGCCCACGATCGCCTTCTGTGCCTTCGCACTCGGCAGCTTCGGCCTGCTGACCCTCTCGCTGAAGCGGCTGGACGTCGGCCCTGCGTACGCGGTGTGGACGGGCATCGGCGCCGCGGGTACGGCGATCTACGGCATGGTCTTCATGGGCGATGTGGTCTCCGCGCTCAAGCTGGTCTCCATCACGCTGGTGATCGTCGGCGTAATGGGCCTCCAGCTCTCGGGCAGCGCCCACTGAGGGGGTGCCCCTTGCTGCGCGTCGCGGGCTGCGGGTGCGTCGTGGTTCCTCGCGCAGTTCCCCGCGCCCCTGAATGGCTACCCCGCAAGCTTGGGCAGTCTGCTCCCCCAAGCTCTTCGAGCAGGGGGTACCCCAGGGCGCAGGGTGGGCAAGCGCAGCCCACCCTGCCGAGCACCGGCTAGTGAGACAGCAACGCACGGACGACCTCGTCCACCCGCCCGCAGGGCTCCTCGTCCCCGGACCCCTGCCCGGGGGCGACGACGTACGAGAGGGCAACCCGTAACCCCACCTCGTAAGCGCGCTCCACATCCCGCAGGGACCCGCTGGGCGGCCCCCCGACGGGCACCCGTCTGGCCCGGTCCAGCCCGGACACCATTCGGCTCCGCAACGCGGCGGCGAGCTTCCCGGGCTCGCCCGGGGGCGAGGGCATCAGCGCCCCGAAGCAACCAGTGAGCGCGGCGCGCACGATCGGCTCCGTACGCGCCGTGCGCAGCACCCAGTGCGCGGCGGCAGCGCAGCAGGCAGCCGAGTCGGCGCCGCTCCGGCACGCCTCGGCCACCGCGCGGCCCGCACCGTCCAGGAAGTCCTCCACCAGCCGGTCGACCAGCGCGGCCCCCAGCCCCTCCTTGCTGCCGAACTCGTTGTAGAGCGTCTGGCGTGACACCCCGGCGGCCGCGGCGACGTCGACCATCCGCACCACCGCCCAGGGCTGTGCCCGCACCGCCACATGAGCGGCGTCCAGCAGGGTCTCGCGTGCAGTAGGCATCGTCGCCTCCCCCGACCGACAGCCCGGCGTGCGGCACAGAATTGACGCACCGCCAAGAGGTGTCAATACGCGGCGCACGCGCATGGCCCTGTGGCCGGGGGTTTCGCCGCTCGATACTGTTCGGACATGCTGGACTATCACGATGATCTGCGTCTCGCCCATGTGCTGGCCGACGCCGCCGACGCCGCGACCATGGAGCGGTTCAAGGCTCTCGACCTGAAGGTCGAGACCAAACCGGACATGACGCCGGTGAGCGAGGCCGACAAGGCGGCCGAGGAGCTGATCCGCACCTCGCTCCAGCGCACCCGGCCGCGGGACGCGGTGCTCGGCGAGGAGTTCGGCACCGAGGGGCACGGTCCGCGCCGCTGGGTGATCGACCCGATCGACGGTACGAAGAACTATGTACGCGGCGTCCCGGTGTGGGCGACGCTCATCGCGCTGATGGAACTGGGCGAGGGCGGCGACCGGCCGGTCGTCGGCGTCGTCTCGGCGCCCGCCCTCAGCCGCCGCTGGTGGGCGGCGAAGGGCGCCGGTGCGTACAGCGGCCGCAGCCTGACCAAAGCCACCCGCCTCGAGGCCTCCAAGGTCGCCGAGGTACGGGACGCGTCGTTCGCCTACTCCTCGCTGCACGGCTGGGAGGAGCGGGGCATGCTGGGCGGCTTCATGGATCTGACCCGCGACTGCTGGCGGACCCGCGGCTACGGCGACTTCTGGCCGTACATGATGGTTGCCGAGGGCTCGGTGGACATGTGCGCCGAGCCGGAGTTGTCGCTGTGGGACATGGCGGCCAGCGCGGTCATCGTCGAGGAGGCGGGCGGCACCTTCACCGGGCTGGACGGGAACCCGGGACCGCACAGCGGCAACGCGGCGGCCTCGAACGGGCTGCTGCACGAGACACTGCTGAGCTATCTGACGGCTTGATCCGGCAACTCGTCCGGGTGCTCCGTACACGCGTCCTTGTTGCGACCTCCGTCACATGTGAACATGAGAATCCGCTCGCTTGTGCCCTTGTGAACCCCTTCTCGAGCGGCGTTCCGCCATGGACCGCCGCGCATGGGAAGCCGTTCCGCCAAGGAGGTAGCCCCCTCATGTCCGGTCACGTCCACCACGCCATGAGCAAAGTGATCCTCACCATCGGCCCCGCGCACACCCTCCGTCAGGCAGCACGACTGATGTCGGCCCGCCGCGTCGGCGCCGCCGTCGTCCTCGACCCCGACACCAGCGGACTCGGCATCCTCACCGAACGCGACATCCTCGACTCCCTCGGCGCGGGCGAGGACCCGGACCAGGAGCGGGCGCACGACCACACCACGACCGACATCGTCTTCGCCACCCCCCAATGGACGCTGGACGCGGCGGCGCAGGCCATGACGCGCGGCGGCTTCCGCCATCTGATCGTGCTCGACGAGCGGGAGCCGGTGGGCATCCTCTCGGTACGCGACATCGTCCGTAACTGGTCGGAAAGCCGCGTCCCGGTGGCCCCGGAGCCCGCGGCGGAGGTGTCGGTCTAGCGCACCCGGCCACCCCGCCGGCGGCGCGCCCGGCAGGGTGCCGGACGCACCGGAGGGACCGGAGCCCCATGGCGTCCGGTCCCTCCGGTCTCGTACGGCGAGCGGTCGGTCAGCCGCGCAGGGCCTGGACCGCGGCTTCCAGCCGCTTGCCGTAGTCGGGGTCCGCCTTGCGGAAGTTCTCGATCGCGCGCTGGGCGATGTCATCGCGGGAGACACCCGCGATGGCGTTCGCCAGGTTGTCGATCAGCCGCGCCTTCTCGTCCTCCGACATCAGTCGGTAGAGGTTCCCTGCCTGGACGAAGTCGTCGTCCTCGGCGTGCGAGGGCGCCGGGTGGTCCTCGGTGGTGCCGCTGACCGGCAGCGGCTGCCACAGCGGACGGCCGGTCTCGGCCGGGGTGCCGAAGCTGTTCGGCTCGTAGTTCTTCGCCCCGCCGTGCCGCCCGTCGTACATCACACCGTCCCGGCCGTAGCTGCGCGCCTGGGCCGCCTTGGGCTCGTTCACCGGCAGCAGATCGGCGTTGATGCCGACGCGGTAGCGGTGCGCGTCACCGTAGGCGAAGAGACGGCCCTGGAGCATCTTGTCCGGAGAGGGGCCGATGCCCGGCACGAAGTGGTGCGGGGAGAAGATCGACTGCTCGACCTCGGCGAAGATGTTCCTCGGGTTGCGGTTGAGCTCCAGCTTGCCGATCTCGATCGGCGGGTAGTCCGCGTGCGGCCAGACCTTGGTCAGGTCGAACGGGTTGAAGCGGTAGTTGGCCGCCTCCGCTGCGGGCATGATCTGGACCTGCACCGTCCAGGTCGGGTACTCGCCCCGCTCGATGGCCTCGCGCAGATCACGCTGGTGGCTGTCGGGGTCCTTGCCGGCCAGGATCTCCGCCTCCTGGGCGGTGAGGTTCTTGATGCCCTGGTCGGTCTTGAAGTGGTACTTGACCCAGAAGACCTCGCCCGCCTCGTTGGTCCACTGGAAGGTGTGCGAACCGTAGCCGTTCATGTGGCGGTAGGAGGCGGGGATGCCGCGGTCGCCGAACAGCCAGGTCACCTGGTGGGTCGATTCGGGCGACAGGCCCCAGAAGTCGAAGACGTTGTCGGCCTCCTGCGAGCCGGTGTAGGGGTCGCGCTTCTGGGTGTGGATGAAGTCGGGGAACTTGATGGCGTCCTTGATGAAGAACACCGGGGTGTTGTTCCCGACGAGATCGTAGTTGCCCTCTTCCGTGTAGAACTTCAGCGCGAAGCCGCGGGGGTCACGCACCGCGTCCGCGGCGCCGAGGTTGCCGGCCACCGTGGAGAACCGCAGGAAGACCTCGGTCTCCTTGCCGATCTCGGAGAGGAATTTCGCCCGGGTGTACTCGGTCACATCGGCGGTGACGGTGAACTTGCCGTACGCGCCGGCACCCCGGGCGTGCACGATGCGCTCCGGGATGCGCTCGCGGTTGAAGTGGGCCAGCTTCTCGAGCAGGTGCTGGTCCTGAACGAGCACCGGGCCGCCCGCGCCGGCGGTCTGGCTGTTCTGGTTGTCCGCGACCGGAGCACCGGCTTCCGTCGTCATGGGTCCGGCTGTCTCGTCCTGCACGGTCACGTGCGCCTCCTGTGCATCACATCTGTCCTGTGGGCCAACCACTTGCAACACTACATTGGACTTTGTCTAAGTCAAGATGAAGCCGAAACCCGTACGGGTTCTGCTCATGGACATGTCGCTGCTAGGCTGGACCCATGAGTGACCTGCTGGAACGGCTCCGCGATCGCGGTTGGCGGCTCACCGCGCAGCGGAGAGTCGTCGCCGAGGTACTCGACGGCGACCATGTGCACTACACGGCGGACGAGGTCCATGCCCGCGCGGCGGACCGCCTGCCGGAGATCGCCCGTGCGACCGTCTACAACACGCTGAGCGAGCTGGTCGCCCTCGGCGAAGTGCTCGAGGTGAGCACCGACGGCCGCGCCAAGCGCTACGACCCGAACGCCCGCCACACCCATCAGCACCTGGTCTGCTCCCGCTGCGGAACGATCCGGGACGTCCACCCGACGGGTGACCCGCTGGCGGCCCTCCCGGAGGGCGAGCGCTACGGCTTCGCGATCGCCGACGCCACCGTCACCTACCGGGGCGTCTGCCCGAACTGCAACAGCTCCTGAGCGGATCCGCTGCCGCACGCACGCAGAGCCCGAAAAACGGCCCGCACCCCGGACACGGGGTGCGGGCCGTTGGCTTTCCCACGCTGCGATACGCCATCCCATGCTGCGGTACACCACACGCGCGGTACGCCGCACTGCGCAGGGATGCCGTACCGCTCCATGGGCGTCGGCCAGAACATGACGAAGGCCCGGATCCGAGGATCCGGGCCTTCGTCTTTCAGTAGCGGGGACAGGATTTGAACCTGCGACCTCTGGGTTATGAGCCCAGCGAGCTACCGAGCTGCTCCACCCCGCGCCGTTGTGTGCACAACTTTAACGCGGGTCGACGACCAGTGCAAATCGAGGTCCCAGGGGCGGGTGGGACCGGGCAGCACGTCTAGGCCGTCAGTTCCGAGCGCAGGGCCTCGCGCAGCCTGTCGGCTCGCTCGGCCACCTCTACGGGGCCCAGCTCGATCGCACGCGCGCACCAGAACTGTCCCTCGTCCAGCTCGCCCCGGCGGGCACTGATCAGCGCCAGCCGGAGCGCCGCCCTGCCGTGTCCGGCCTCGGCGGCCCGGGTCCACCACAGCGCCGCTTCGGGCTCGCTGCCCTCGCGGGCCAGCAGCAGCCCCAGGTTGAACGCGCCGTTCGGGCTGCCCGCCTCGGCCGCGGCGCGGTACCAGCGTGCGGCGTCCACGACTTCGCCCCGCGCGGCCGCACACATGCCCAGCCGTACTTGGGCACGGCGGTGGCCGTGCTCGGCAGCACGCTCGTACCACTCCTCGTACTCGGGTCTGGCTCCGTCCGGGCGGCCGAGCTCATGTTCCGAGCCCAGCTCGCCGGTGCCGCGCCGGGTGACCCGCTCCAGCAGCGCGCCCAGCCGGAAGGCACCCTCGACGCTTCCGCCGCCCGCGGCGCAGCGCAGGTGGCGCTCCGCCGTGTGCAGCTCGCCCTCGCGCAGCAGCGCGATACCGACCTGGAGCGCGGCCTCCGCATGGCCGGACGCCGCCGCGCGCTCGTACCAGACGCGCGCGGTGCGCTCGTTGCCGCGCCCCGCGTGCAGGATGCCGAGGTTGAAGGCAGCGTCCACGCTGCCGGCCTCGGCGGCCTTGGAGAACCACGGTTCGGCGCCCTCGGTGTCTCCGCGCTGGAGCAGCAGCACGGCAAGCGCGTTGGCGGCCTCACGGTGCCCGGCGTAGGCGGCACGGCGGTACCACTGCTCGGCCTGTGCTGTGCGGCCCTGCGCCGCACACAGCAGCCCGAGGTTGAAGGCGCCGTTGTCGCTGCCCGCCTCGAGCGCAACGCGGTACCACCGCTCGGCGGCCTGCCGCTCGCCGCGGTCGGCGTGCAGCGCGCCCAGCGCGTTGGCCGCGTTGCCGTCACCGTTCTCGGCCGCACGGCGCCACCAGACGGCCGCGCTCTCTTCGTCGCCCGCGTCCCGCAGCAGGAAGCCCAGCGCGCAAGCGGCCCGCGCCTCACCGTCCTTGGCGGAGGTCAGGTACCACCGTCCGGCCTCTTTCAGCTCGCCGCGGCGCTCCAGGATGGCGCCCAGGCGCAGCGCCGCCCTGCGGTGCCCGCGAGCGGCCGCCTGCCGGAACCAGCGCTCGGCCTCCTCCTCAGCCTCGCGTACGGCAGCGGCGCCGGACTCGCCCTCGGCGGACAGCTCTTCGGCTCGCGCGCTCACCAACTGCGCGACGCGGTACGCCGCTTCTCTGTGCCCCCGTTCGGCCGCGGCCCGGAACCACTCCTCGGCACCGTCCTGGCCGTGGTGCTCCAGCAGGTCCGCGAGCGCGTAGGCGCCCAGCGCGTGGCCGGACTCGGCGGACTGCCGCAGCCAGTAGTGCGCCGCGGGCTCGTCACCGCGCTCCCGGTGGTACCGCCCGAGCGCGTGCGCAGCGGCGGCGGAGCCGGCCACAGCAGCAGTACGCCACCATCCGGCGGCCTCTTCGAGGTATCCCCTCTGGTGCAGCAGAACGCCAAGGTTGTTGGCGGCTGCGCGGTCCCCCGCGGCGGTTGCGGCGCGCAGATGCGGCTCGGCGCCGTCCAGGTCCCCCCGGCGCAGCAGTTGGGCGCCCAGCACACTGTCGGCCGAGGTGCTGTCCGTCGGCACAGTCACTGGCGCGGTCCCGTCCGCTGTCGTCCTCCCGGCTGCCGCCGTCCTTTCGACTGCCGCGGTCTGCGTGGCTGCTGCGGTCTGCTCGGCTGCGGTCTGCTCGGCGTACTCCTCCACACTCAGGCCCGGACCGGGACGTACCGGGCCCGTCAGCCTTGCTTTCTCCCCCATAAGGTCCATCGTCGCACCACCTGCAACCCGCGTACACCTCGTATACCGCAGCCAGTGAGGTCACTTCAGAGGTTTGTCGACTTCCCGACGTAGAGATACTCCAAACCCCTTGGCCCAGCTGTCCCTCGCACAAGCGAAGAGGCCCGGAGTCAGTTGACTCCGGGCCTCTTCCGTGTGGTAGCGGGGACAGGATTTGAACCTGCGACCTCTGGGTTATGAGCCCAGCGAGCTACCGAGCTGCTCCACCCCGCGCCGTTGTGTACATAACTCTACACCACGCCACGGGGTGGTCTCGCCCGCTACCCGTCGCCGCCGGACTCCCTCTTGTCTGCGGACCCGCTGTCTCCGCCGGACCCGTTCTTCCCGTCGGATCCGCTCTTGCCCGCGTCCTTCTGCTCCGCCTCGGAGGCGTCGCGCAGCGCTTCCTCCAGCGCCTTCTGCTGCTTGCCGTACTCTTCCCAGTCGCCCTTCTCGCGGGCCTTCTCGCTCTTGTCCCACGCGGTCTGGGCTTGTTTGAGGGCTTCCTCGACGGTGGCGCTGGGCGGGTTCTCCTCCCCGCCTTGGTCGCCCGGGCCGGTTCTCTCGTCGCTTTCCTGGCCCTTGGTCGCGAACACCTTGTTCAGCGCCTGATCGAGACTGTCCTCGAAGGCGATGCGCTCGTTGTAGGCGACGAGCACCTTGCGCATTCTTGGGTAGTTGGTGCCGGCACCGCGGACGTACACCGGCTCCACATAGAGCAGTCCGCCCTCCAGTGGCACGGTCAGCAAGTTGCCGTACTCGACCTCGGAGTCACCCTTCTTCAAGATGTTGATCTTGTCTGCGATGACGGGGTCGGAGTTGAACTTGCTCTGCACCTGGGAGGGTCCTGCCACGCCCGTGTTGGGTGGCAGTCTCAGGAGTCTGAGCTTGCCGTAGTCGCTGCTCCGCGCATCCGCGTCGACGGCCATGAACGCGCCGAGCGTCTCGCGCTTGTTCGGATTGAACGTCGTCGTGAGCTGGAACTGCTGCGCCTTCTGTTCTGGCATCTTCATGCTCAGGTAGTACGGCGGGACGGCGTTGCCCTTGTGCGTGGGGTCGTCCGGTACCTGCCAGCGCTCACTGCCGCTGTAGAACTGCGACGGCGAGGTCACGTGGTAGGTCTGGAGCAGGTCTCGCTGCACCTTGAAGAGGTCCTGCGGATAGCGCAGGTGATCCATCAGGTCGTTGCTGATGGCGCTCTTGGGCTTCACCGTGTCGGGGAACGCCTTCATCCACGTCTTCAGTACCGGGTCCTTCTTGTCCCACTGGTACATGTCGACCTTGCCGGTGTAGGCGTCCACCGTCGCCTTGACCGAGTTGCGGATGTAGTTGACGCGGTTCTGCTGGGCGACCACCGTGCGCTGCCCGTCCGTCAGCGAGTCCGCCGTGGTGTCTCCCAGGGTCGTACGCGACGAGTAGGGGTAGCCGTTGGAGGTGGTGTAGGCGTCGACGATCCACTTGATGCGGCCGTCGACCACCGCCGGGTACGGGTCGCCGTCGATGGTCAGCCAGGGGGCGACCGCCTCGACGCGCTCCTTGGGGGTGCGGTTGTACAGGATCCGCGAACCCTCGCCGATCGCCCCTGAGTAGAGGATCTGCGGCTCGTTGAAGTTGACCGCGTAGGCGGCCCGGTTGATCGGGTTGGAGAGGTTGACGCCGCTCTTGGCCTTGTAGGTGTAGGTCTTCTCACCGTTGTCGTCGGCGTAGTCGAGCTCCTTCTGCGGCCCGCCGACGATGGAGTACTGCGTCGTCTTCTCGCCGTAGTAGACCCGGCCCTGGTACTTGCCGAGGTTCCCCTTGGGCGGCAGGTCCCTCTCGGTGAAGGCCGGGGCACCGTCCTTGTCCACGGATGTGCCCTTGGCGGCGACCATGCCGTAGCCGTGTGTGTACTTGAAGTGCTCGTTGATCCAGTTCTTCTCCGGGATGCCGCTGGTGTTGATCTCCCGGAGGCCGACGACGGTGTCCTGCTCCTTGCCGTTCTTCTTGTAGCGGTCTACGTCCAGCGTCGCCGGGAACTGGTAGTACCCGCGCACCTGCTGCTTCTGCTGGAAGGTCGGGGAGACGACGTTGGGGTCCAGCAGGCGCATGCTCGCGGTGGTGTCGGCCGCGTTCCTGAGCTTCTCGTTGCCGGCCTTGCTGGTGCCCGAGTAGTCGCGCACCTCGGAGTCGTCGATGTCGTACGCCTTACGCGTCGCCTCGATGTTCTTCTCGATGTACGGCGTCTCCTTGGCCTGCTCGTTCGGAGCGACCTGGAACTTCTGCACCAGCGCCGGGTAGAGGCCGCCGATCAGGATGGCCGAGAGCACCATCAGCCCGAAGCCGATCACCGGCAGCTGCCAGGTACGGCGCCAGATCGTGGCGAAGAAGAGAAGCGCGCAGATGATGGCGATGATGAACAGGATCGTCTTCGCCGGCAGATACGCGTTGGCGTCCACGTACTTGAGACCTGTCCAGCTGTCGGTCGACTTGAAGTCGCCGGATTTGACCGCCAGCCCGTACCTGTCCAGCCAGTAGGCCACGGCCTTCAGCCCGACGAAGATGCCCAGGAGCACCGAGAGGTGCCCGGTCGCCTGCGCCGTCGCGCGTGCGCCCGGGGTGGTCACCCGCAGCCCGCCGTAGAGGTAGTGCACCAGCGCGGCCGCCACCAGCGAGAGGATCGCCGCGGCGAACCCGAAGCTCAGCAGGAAGCGGTAGAAGGGAAGATCAAACGCGTAGAACGAGATGTCCTTGTGGAACTGCGGATCTTTCGAGCCGAACGAGACGCCGTTCACCCACATCAGCCAGGTGCGCCACTGGCCTGCCGCGGAGGCGCCGGAGATCAGTCCGACCAGGGCTGTGATGCCCAGCAGCACCCACTTCTTGTAGGGCGCCAGCCCCATGCGGTAGCGATCGAGGCTCTGCTGCTCCAGCGACATCGCGCTCAGCGGTGGACGCAGCCGGTGCGCCAGCCAGATGTTGAAGCCCACGGCCACGGCCATCAGCAGCCCGAAGACCGCGAACAGGCCGATCTTGGTCCACAGGGTCTTGGTGAAGACCGAGCTGTATTCGACCGAGCGATACCACAGCCAGTCCGTCCAGAACCCGGAGAACATGACGAAGAGCATCGCAAGGACGACCAGCACGCCCACTGTCATCAACAGCGTCCGGGCACGCCGGGATGGCCGGCCCACTCTGATCCGTGGTCCGGAGGGGCCCCCTGAGCCCCGGTCCGGCATCTGGAAAGCCAAGGTGCGCACCTCAAAGATTCGCAGTTTATGAAGCGGTGATGCTGGGCCCGCATCGTAAGGCCCATCTAGGCAACTTAACGAAGCTTTACCCAGTTCCCGTTTCCGGGGTCCGAGTCAGGTTTTTCGTAGCGGAGGCGGCACGATATGGGCATGGACAACCTCTCTCCCGAGGGCACGCCCCTCGCCTCCGGACCCCTGACCCGCGCGGTGCTGGAGATCGACGAGTACGCATCCGGGCTCGGCTGGGACCAGCCTGCGCGGCTCTTCGCCCTGGTGAACACCGAGCGACTGCGGGCCGAGGAGCCCGGCCTGGCGGGTCAGCTGGGGCTGGACCAGCAGCAGAACGACGCCCAGGGAACCGCCTTCACGCCTGTCGAGCAGGACGAGATCCCCGCAGACGCACCGCTTGACGAGTTCCTGGGAACCATCGCGTGGCCGGAGACGGTCGACGGCTGCGCGGTCACCGTGGAGCGGCTGATGCTGCCGCCGTCGGCCGAGGCCACCGTGCCGGAGGGCCTGGACGGGGAACAGCTGGCCCGGTGGGTCGCCGAGCATCCCGAGCGCAGTGAGGTGCGGATGACGGTGGCGGTCCTGCGCGAAGGTGAGCGGGAGTCGGCGCTGCGGCTGCGGGAGAAGGACTCTCCCACGGAGGTACTCACCGGCGCCGACCTGGTGCCCGGTCTTGCGGAGGCGCTGGCCGCGACGTTCGAGGACTAGTGCCCGTGCCGCGGTAGCACCTCGGGAAGCGGCGCAGCGGCGGCGGGAGGGCGGCGGCTCAGTGCGCCTTGCACTGGGTCAGCTCGTCCGTCTTGCCGCTGCGGATCTTCTTCAGCGAGCTGAGCGCGTCGTCTATGGAGGAGGTCTTCACCAGGGTGAGGCCGTCGGGCTTGTCCTGGGCTGCGGTGGCGCAGTTGCCCGCCGGGGTGAGGAAGTACTGTGCGCCCTGTTTGCGCGCTCCGACAGTCTTCATCTGTATGCCGCCGATCTCGCCCACCTTGCCGTCGTCGTCGATCGTGCCCGTTCCGGCGACGAACTTCCCGCCGGTCAGGTTGGTGGGGGTGAGCTTGTCGACGATGCCGAGCGCGAACATCAGCCCGGCGCTGGGGCCGCCGATGTCGGCGAGCTTGATGTCGATCTCGAACGGGAAGGTGTGCCCCACCGCGGGCTGGATGCCGACGACCGCACGGCCGTCGTCGCTGGCCTTCTCGGTGCCCACCGTGACCTTCCTGGCGTCCTTGGCGGACGGCTTCTTGCCCTGCTTCTGGGCGGCCTTCGCCTCGGCTGCCGGGATCACCGTGAAGGTGACCTTCTCCCCCGGTTTGTGCTCGGTGACCAGTTTGCCGACGCTCTCCGCCTTGCCGACCGGGGTGCCGTCCACCGCCGTGATGACGTCTCCCGCGTGCAGCCGGTTGTGCGCCGGGGCGCCCTTCTCGACGGAGCCGACGAGGACGTGGGTGCTGACGGGGAGATGGAGTTCCTTGAGTGCCGCGGCCTTGGCGCTCTCCTGGGAGGCGCTGAACTCCTCGGCGTTCTCCCGGTCGACCTCCTTGGCCGACTTGTCGTCCGGGTAGAGCGTCTCGTACGGGACGACGAGGCTGTCGTGGCGCAGCCAGCCGGACAGTGCCCCGACGAGGGTCATCCTGTACTCGGAGCCGGTGACGCTGACGGTCGTCATGTTCAGGTGGCCGGAGTTCCGGTACTTCTTCGGCTTGTCCGCCCGGCCCGGCTCGTCCTTGACGTTGAGCACCGGATCGCCGTCGTGCGCGCCCAGGGTGTTCACTGTGGGCCCCGGCGACATCTCGGCATAGGGCACGTTGAGGAGTGCTCCGACGCAGAACATCGTTATGAGCAGCAGCGCAGAGGTAAGCAGGGTCGCGGTGCGGCGAGGCATGGCACGACAGTACGGGACGGGTCTGTCAGCCTGCTTCCCGGGCCGGTCCGTCCGGGTTCGCGTGCGCCAGTGCCCCAGCGGAGGCGAGCTCCGCGTCCTTCTTCCGCCTCCGCCGCCGGGCACTCCGCCGCGCTTTCGCGGCGTCCACGACATCGGCGGTCGGGGCGTTGGCGTGCGCTGTGTCGGCACTTGCCGCGTCGCTGTTCCCAGCTTCGGCGTTCACGGCGTCGGCATGCGCGGCGGGAACGTCGCAGCTTTCCGTACCGAGGTGGGTGGGTGCGGCGGTGCCGGAGCGCTCCATGGCGGCCCGGAAACGTTCGTACCCTGCGACGCCCGCGGCATCGGGCGTCCTGGCTCCGCGCCGCCCGACCCAGCTTCCCCACAGGCTCGCGGCTACAGCGGCGACCAACGGAATCAGCAACCAGGCGAGAGCCGCCATCTGGAACCTCCCGACCCCTTGTAGGTGCCTCCCGGGCACACGGCCCGGCGACCGGCAGACCGGCCGATGAGCAGATAAACCGTCGGTTTTCCAACGGTCGGTTCCACGGCTCGGTTACGCAACCGGAGGGAACCGCACTCGTGTGCGCGGCGGGGTCGGTCGAACGGGCTCGGCAGCGGGCGTCAGACGCCCACCCACTCCTCGCTGCCGTCGGAGAACGTCTGGTGCTTCCAGATCGGGACCTCGTGCTTGAGGTCGTCGATGAGCTTGCGGCAGGCGTCGAACGCCTCGGCACGGTGCGGGCAGGAGACGGCCACCACGACGGCAAGGTCGCCCACCTCCAGGTCGCCGACGCGGTGCACTGCCGCCAGGGCGCGCACCGGATGGCCGGCGACGACCTTCTCGGCGACGCGGCGCAGCTCGGCCTGCGCGCTGGGATGCGAGGAGTAGCCCAGACGAGCGACGTCGGTGCCGCTGTCGTGATTGCGGACAGTACCGACGAACAGCGCCGTCCCGCCGGCGGCGTCGTCACCGACCGCGGTGAAGACCTCGTCCACTGACAGCGGTGCCTCGCGGATCTCCAGCAGGCGGATGGGGTCCTCGGCCCCCTGCTCTCCCGGGTGGTCGGAGGAGCTGCCCCGGCGGCCGGGACCGTCGGCGTCGTCGTACGTCTGTGCCATGCCGGTCATGCTGCCCTACCCGTCGCCGATCCGGAACACCTGGCTGCTGCGCTGCGGCACCGGCTGCCGTACTGCGACGACGCCCGGCTGCCGCACTGCCCAGGTGTCCCAGGGGTGCCGGGTTTGCCGCTCACAGTCCGCGCCGCTTGCGTGCCCTGCGCACCAGTGCGGCGGTGCCCAGCAGCGCGACAGTCGCACCCGCGGCTCCGGCCGCTGTCGCCGCTTCCGTACGGCCCAGCCGCCGCCCGGCGACCGTATGCCTGCCGGAAACCTCTTCCAGGAGTGCGGCCAGGACCTCCTCGTTCGTCCAGCGGGGCCGCCAGCCCGCGTCGTGCAGCCTGCTGCCGCTGACGACCCACGGGTACATGGTGTAGGCCAGATCCGCCGCAGGAGACGGAGTCAGGCCGAGACGGTGCAGCCGGGAGGCGGCGCCCAGCGCGACGCTGGAGGGCAGCTCCATGCGCCGCATGCCGGTCAGCTCCTCGACCTCCTCCTGCTCCAGCCAGCCGTCGCAGCCGACCACCATCTCCCCCTCGACCCGCTCCAGCGCGGCGTACTCCAAGGCCGTGACGAGGTCCTCGACGTGGCAGAACTGCCAGCAGGGCCGCGATCCTGCGACCACCAGGAGCCGCGGTGACTCGAAATGGCGGGTGAGCGTGGTGTCCGTTCCCGCGCCGACCAGCACGGTGGGTCGCAGGACGGTCACATTGAGGCCGGGATGGGCGCGGGGCGCACGGCGGGCCAGGCGTTCGATCTCCAGCAGGTCAGCCACCCCTGTCGCGTCCGCGGTGGCCCGCAGTTCGGCCTCCTCGGACAGCGGTACGTCGTTGTCCTGGAGCGCTCCGTAGACCATCGCCGAGGTGCACAGCACCACCCTGTGCACGCCCGCCGCTGCAGCCGCGGTCAGCACCGTCTGGGTGCCGCGCACGTTGTAGGCGGTACGGGCCGCCGGGTCGGTCTCCAGGTCCAGGTCGAGTGCCAGGTGGACGACGACATCCACCGGGTCGCCGTCGCCGCGCAGCCGGTCGGCGATGGCCGGGTCGCGTACGTCCAGCGTGTGCCACTGGGCCTCGGTCACCTCGCCCCGGCGCTCGTCCAGGGCAATGACCTGCTTGATCTCCTCGGAGGCCGCCAGCCGCTCGGTGAGCAGCGCGCCGACCCCTGCGGCGGCACCGGTGACGGCGACGGTCGGGGTTCGCGCTGCGCGAACGTGGGACTCGGAGGAACTCACCGGGCGTCTCCAGTGGTTGTTTCTGGTACGAGGTGCGCAGGCTCCATCCTGCCTGACTGGTGTCTAGGCTGGGGGCAGAGCTCGCAGATCCCACCCAGGACATACCGACGCAGACCCAGACCGCACCCAGGACACGCAGACCGTCCGGGAATTACCAGACCGTCCTACGAGACAGAGCCGAGGAAACCCGTGAGTGACACCCCATTCGGATTCGGCGTACCTCCTGAGGAGCCCGAGGACGGGGACGACGGCAAGAAGGAGCCGGGCGGCGGCCAGCCGAACCCGTTCGGTTTCGGCGGCGGCCCGGGCTCCGGCGGCGCCGACAACCCGTTGGCCGCGATGTTCGGCTCGCTGGGCGGCGGGCAGGGCCAGATCGACCCCAGCGACCTGGGCGCCGCATTCCAGAAGCTCGGCCAGATGCTCTCCTACGAGGGCGGCCCGGTGAACTGGGACATGGCCAAGGACATCGCGCGGCAGACCGTCGCCGCGGGCGCACAGGACGGCTCCAAGGACGCCTCTGTGGGACCGCACGACCGCGCGGCCGTCGAGGAAGCCGTACGCCTGGCCGACCTGTGGCTGGACGGCGTGACATCGCTGCCGTCCGGATCCGGCACGGCAGTGGCCTGGAGCCGCGCGGAGTGGGTCGAGGCCACCCTGCCGGTGTGGAAGGACCTGGTCGACCCGGTCGCCGAGCGCGTCGGCGCGGCCATGGGCGATGTGCTGCCAGAGGAGATGCAGGCAATGGCCGGCCCGCTGCTCGGCATGATGCGCTCCATGGGGGGCGCCATGTTCGGCACGCAGATCGGGCAGGCGCTCGGAGTGCTCGCCGGCGAGGTCGTCGGCTCCACGGACATCGGGCTCCCGCTGGGACCGGCCAACAAGGCGGCACTGCTGCCGGTCAACATCGAGGCACTGGGCAACGGCCTGGGCATCCCGCAGGAGGAGGTCCGCCTCTACCTGGCACTGCGGGAGGCCGCACACCAGCGGCTGTTCGCGCACGTCCCCTGGCTGCGCTCGCACCTCTTCGGCGCCGTCGAAGGGT
Source organism: Streptomyces sp. 3N207 (assembly GCF_052246355.1). Classification (NCBI taxonomy): domain Bacteria; kingdom Bacillati; phylum Actinomycetota; class Actinomycetes; order Kitasatosporales; family Streptomycetaceae; genus Streptomyces; species Streptomyces sp. 3N207. The sequence continues at coordinate 32,333 of NZ_JBQQBV010000001.1, forward strand.
ACGCACGCGGCATCAAGGTGGACACCGCCAAGCTCGAGGATGTGGTCGGCCAGATCGACCCGCAGCGCCCCGAGGAGCTTCAGGAGGCCCTTCAGCAGGGCATGTTCCAGCCCGAGGACACCCCGGAGCAGAAGGCGGCGCTCGCCCGGCTGGAGACGGCGCTGGCGCTGGTCGAGGGCTGGGTGGACGCGGTGGTCCACGCGGCGGCCGAGCCGCACCTGCCGTCCGCCTCGGCACTGCGGGAGACGCTGCGCAGGCGGCGCGCTTCCGGCGGTCCCGCCGAGCAGACCTTCGCGACCCTGATCGGCCTGCAGCTGCGCCCCCGCCGGCTGCGCGACGCGTCCCGGCTGTGGGCGTCGCTGGCGGACGCCCGGGGCTCCGAGGGACGTGACGCCCTGTGGGAGCACCCGGACATGCTGCCCACGGCAACCGATCTGGACGACCCGGACGCCTTCGTCCACCACGAGCAGCCGGACTTCTCCGAGCTCGACCGGATGCTGGGCGACGCGGCCGCGGGCTCGGCGGACGGACGTACCGCCGACCGCTCCCAGGAGGCTCGACCCGAGGACGAGCACCCCGGTGAGGGGCGCTCCGAAGAACAGTCCGACGGCGGCAAGGGCGACGCCGAGAGTGGCGAGGGCGAAGGCAAGCAGTGAACGCGCCGCCGGACGGACTCCGCACGGACGCGGAGCGCGTACTGGAGCAGTGGCGCAGCCGGGACCCCGACCCGGCGCAGGAGCAGCTGCGGCAGGAGTATCTGCGCCACATCACCGACCAGCCGGACGGCATGTGGAAGGCGTGTGCCACCGGGCACATCACCGCCAGTGCGCTGGTCGTCGACCCGCTCAGCGACCGGGTGCTGCTGACGCTGCACCGCAAGCTGGGCCAGTGGCTCCAGCTGGGCGGCCACTGCGAGCCCGAGGACACCACCCTGGCCGGGGCCGCGCTGCGGGAGGCCACGGAGGAGTCGGGCATCACCGGTCTGACGCTGCTGCCCGGTGGCCCGCTCCGGCTCGACAGACACCGCACGCCCTGCGCCTGGCATCTGGACGTCCAGTACGCGGCTCTCGCCCCGGAGGGAGCCGTCGAGACGATCAGCGAGGAGTCGCTGGACCTGCGCTGGTTCGGCTTCGACGAGGTGGCCGCGGTGGCGGACGAGTCCGTGGTGCGGCTGGCCCGGCTCTCCGCCGAGGCCGTCGCGGTCACCCCTCGTCCGGACCCTCTCCCCTGACGGGCTGGTGCGGCAGCCGCTCGGCTGCCGCGACGCCCTCCAGATAGCCCCGGGCCCGCTCGGTGCGGGGAAATGCCTGCAACAGCCGCCAGAACCGGGGGCCATGGCCGGGCACGAGCAGATGCGACAGCTCGTGCAGCAGCACATAGTCGATGACGTACTCGGGCATGCCCTGCAGCCGGTGGGAGAGACGGATGCTGCCCTCGGCGGGGGTGCAGGAGCCCCAACGTGTGTTCTGGTTGGTCACCCAGCGGACCGACGCAGGCCGGGCATGCCCGTCGAGATACTGCTCGGACAGCTGCGCCGCGCGTCGGGCGAGGTCGCTGTCGTCGAGCATGCGCCTGCTCTCCTGCGCGGCGAGCTTGTCGAGCATCACGCCGACCCAGCGCGCCTCCTCGTCCGCCGTCATCCGTGCCGGAAGCAGCACGACAGTGCGGTCCCCCTCCCGGTAGGCGGAGACCGTGCGGCGTCGGCGCGTGCTGCGGCGCACCTCGATTGCGCTCTGGCTGGTGCTGTTCAGCGGGTCGGCGGGCACGCCAAGACGTTACCCGCTGCCGACAGCGGAAGTCCCGCCTCCAGCCTCGTTCGAGAGCGAAAGGCAACAGGAGCCGTGGCACGGCCAGGACGAGCAGCCCCCGGTTGTATGACTAATACCGGCACCTGTGGATAACTCACTCCGCCCACCCCGCCCTTCGCGGCATGCTGTCCCCAGTGATCGACAGCCGAGCCGGGGCACCCGGCAAGTCAGGGGGGGAACGTGCACCCGATGATCAAGCCTGCGCTGCGGCGGGGCTGGCGGGACAGGCAGACGGTGCAGTGCGGCATGGCACCCGCACACGCAGTGCTGCTGGGACCGGTGAGCGACGCGACGGCGGCGTTCCTTGAGCTGATGGACGGCACCCGCAGCATGGAGCGCCTGAAGCAGGAGGCCCACCGCCTCGGAATGGCACCCCAGACACCGGCAAAGCTCACCGAGCGGCTTGCCGCAGCCGGCGTGCTGGACGACGCGACGGCCGACCGCGACGCCGCATCGACCGTCACCGACCGGCTGCGGCCCGACCTGGCGTCGCTGTCCGTGGTGCACCGCGAACCAGGCGGCGGAGTCCGCAGGATCGCCGCACGGCGAGCTGCCAGGGTCCAGGTGCGCGGGCTCGGACGGGTGGGCGCCGCGGTGGCCGCGACACTGTCGGCAGCAGGAGTGGGCCAGGTGGATGTCGTGGACGGGGGCGTGGTCGAGGAGTGGGACACCGCACCCGGCGGGCTGCCACCGGAGCAGGTGGGCACCCGCCGCGACGTCGCAACGCGCGGAGTGGTGCGCAAGTCCCGGCCCTGGCGGAGCCGATCCCGGTCCGAGGTCAGCCTGATCGTCGTGACGCCACGCGACGGACTGGACGCCTACGCACCGGACCCGGAGACCACCGAGCGGTTCATGGGCGCAGGCACTCCACATCTGTACGGCGGGGTGGTCGAGGCCACCGGTGTGGTGGGGCCGCTGGTGCTGCCCGGCTCCTCACCGTGCGCCGAGTGCCTCGCGCGCACCCGGGCGCAGCGGGAGCCGAGCTGGCCGATGTTGGTGGGGCAGTGGCGGACGGCGAGCAGGCGGCGCACGGGGGTCCCCGCCTGCGACACCGCGCTGGCCACGATGGTGGCCGGTGCCGTGTCCTCCTACGCGCTGAGCTACCTGGACGGCGACGGCGCCTGTGCGGTGGGCTACCGGCTGCGGTTCGCACTGCCCCACCTGCTGCCCGACACCGAGCAGTTCACCGCGCACCCGGAGTGTCCATGCGGTGCCGCTTCGGTGACCTCCCCACCCGCGGACTCACCAATGACCGAAGGCACGCGACAATGACCCAGTGGCCGACGTCCTCGGTGCTGTCTCGGTTGAGCTGTCAGGGAGTTGGAGGGACGCATGTCTGATCTTCCCCGCAAGGCGGTGACGCGCACGGCCAAACTGGCTGCCCTGCCGCTGGGCTTCGCGGGCCGCTCCGCCTTGGGGCTTGGCAAGCGCCTCGGGGGCATCTCCGCGGATCTCGTCGGGCAGGAGCTGCAGCAGCGGACCGCCCAGCAGCTCTTCAAGGTGCTGGGCGAGTTGAAAGGGGGCGCCATGAAGTTCGGGCAAGCCCTCTCGGTCTTCGAATCCGCCCTCCCCGACGAGTTGGCAGGCCCCTACCGCGCCACCCTCACCCGCCTTCAGGAAGCCGCTCCCCCGATGCCCGCCGCCACCGTGCACGGTGTGCTGGCGGAGCAGTTGGGCGAGGGATGGCAGGAGTACTTCACGGAGTTCGACGACAGACCGGCAGCGGCTGCCTCCATAGGCCAGGTTCACCGCGCTGTATGGCACGACGGCCGGGATGTCGCGGTGAAGGTGCAGTATCCGGGCGCAGGCGAGGCACTCGTGTCCGACCTCACCCAACTGGGCCGGTTCGCCCGCCTGCTGGGACCGCTGATCCCGGGCATGGACATCAAACCGCTCATAGCCGAGCTCCACGACAGAATCACCGAGGAGCTGGACTACAGCCTGGAGGCGGACGCCCAGCACACCTACGCGGAGGAGTACGAAGCAGACGAGGACGTCGTCGTTCCCCGAGTGGTGCATCAGGCAGACCAGGTGCTGGTGTCGGAGTGGCTGGAGGGCATACCGCTCTCGGAGGTGATAGCCGAGGGCAGCCAGGAGGAACGGGACCGGGCCGGACAGTTGCTGAGCCGCTTCCTGTTCTCCGGCACCGTCCGCACCGGGCTGCTGCACGCCGACCCGCACCCGGGCAACTTCCGGCTGGTGACCGGGGACAGCGCCGACCCGGAGGAGTGGCGACTGGGCGTGCTGGACTTCGGCACCGTGGACCGGCTGCCCGACGGACTGCCGCCGACCATCGGTGAGGTGCTGCGGATGACGCTGGACGGCGACGCGGAAACCGCCTACGAGCTGCTGCGCGACGAGGGCTTCGTCAAAGAGCAGATAGAGCTGGAGCCAGAGGCGGTCCGGGAGTATCTGCTGCCGATCGTCGAGCCCGCCTGCGTCGAGGAGTTCACCTTCAGCCGGGAGTGGATGCGCGGACAGGCGGCCAGGGTCGCCGACCCCCGCTCCCCGGCACACCAGCTGGGCCGACAGCTCAATCTGCCGCCGTCGTATCTGCTGATCCACCGGGTGACGCTGAGCACGATCGGTGTCCTGTGCCAGCTCGGTGCGACGGTGCGGATGCGGGACGACATGGAGAACTGGGTCCCCGGCTTCGCCCCCGCAGCCCCGCAGGAAGAGACGTCCGGCGAGGAGGGGACGCCGGACGCCGAGCCGGAGAGCGAGCCTGAGAAGCCGTCAGAAGCGGTGCTTTGACGCACGCCAGGCGTGGCACAGGTGCGGAGCGGCCCGTGGTGGCAACGGCCAGCGGCCGGTGACCGCGGGCGCCGAGGGGCCGAAAGCGGGGGACGGGTGGGGGAGGGGGGAGGGGGGAGCCCCCAGCGCAGCGGCTGGCAGACGGCACCAAAAACAGCGCCAACAGCAGAGAGCCGGGGCGGTTGCCCCGGCTCTCCGGTAGGTCAGATCACAGCATCAACTGCGTGACTGCGTGACTGCGTCACTGCATCACGGCCATTGCGAGGGCACGCCGCGCGCGGAGGGTGGCGCGTTCGGCCCGGCGCTGGAGGCGGCGCGCGGACATCAGCCGCAGCGCCCTCCGTTCTGATTCGGCCTCGTGCAGCCTGTTCTGTATTTGCGCTCTCGCCAGACTTTCTGGCATGAGTTGCATGTCGCGGGTCCTGTTCTGACGGACGACTGTCGCGTCGGAGTGAGTGCGTGCGGTGGTCTCGTGGATGGGTGTCATCGTCGGGTCCTGCTTCGTGAGGTGGCGCGTGCGGGGGTCCAGCGCCGACGGGCTGTCGATCGTTCCGGCAATCGCCTTGCGGCGGGCGGGCGATCCATGACGACGGGAGCTCATGCCGTCACCGGGTTCTTACGCGGACGGCCCCGCGGACGCTTCCGCGGAACGACGACGCCCTGGACGAACAGCTCGCCGCCCCAGACACCCCAGGGCTCGCGGCGGTCCTTGGCGCCGGCGAGGCATGCCTCACGCAGCGGGCAGGTCTGGCAGAGGGACTTCGCGTACTCGACGTCCGCGGGGGACTCGGCGAAGAAGACCTCCGGGTCGTAGGAGCGGCAGGGCACATCGACGCCGAGCCGCTCGATGGCGTCGTCGAGCTCGGTGAGGGTGATCTGCGGGGCAGTCAAGGAGTCCTCCGTGGGGAGATCAGGCGGGAGAGAAGGCGCGGGGCGCAGCGTGTCGGGGTGCGTCTCGGTGTGCACTGCGGTTCTTCCTGTCTGTTGGGTGTCTGTTGTCGTGTCGGGCCGGCTGGTGGCCGGTCGGGGCAAACAGAAGGGCCGCGGATCCCGATGTGGGTTCCGCGGCCCTGGAAGGTGCCGACCTGATCTTGCCGATCAGGCTGGATCTCTCCAGGGTCGGAGCCCACGGAAGGCCCACATGGTGTAGCGCTGCTTCTTCTGGCGTCCTTCGCCGGCACCGTTGGCCGCGGAGCCGCTGGCAAAAGCTGCTGCCTGTGCCTGCGCTGCTACCTCGGGTGCCTTGGTCGGTCGCTCATTGCCGCCCAGCGTGACGCCGGACAGACCGGTGCCGTGGAGGCTGGAGCCGAGCAGGCAGGCGGGAATGACCGAGTGATCGGTCATTTTGAGCTGGGAAATGATCGTGGCCACTGGTCTCGCCTCCTCTCGGCGTCTCGGGGACCTGCCGCCAGGCCGGTCCGGAAATGTTCAGGACTAAGTACAGCATGGAAGAGGTGGAGCGAAAAGGCCCGCCCTCTCCATGTCCGGAAGGCTATGAGGCTCCGTGCGGCGCGCGCAAACTATTTTTCGCGGCTTTCTGTCACAGCTTCTGTGACAGAGGCCGAACGGCCCTCGGTCGCAGGTCACTCATGCTGCTCAGCGTCCTGTTCGGAGCTTGCCGGAAGCTCCTCGCCCGCGCACAGGGCGAGCACGTCGGCGCCGAACTGCTGGAGCTTGCGGGTGCGGACGCCGGAGATCCGGGAGAGCGCCGCCTCGTCGCCGGGGACGGTCTCGGCGATGGCGAGGAGGGTCTTGTCGGTGAAGACGCAGTAGTCCGGCTGTCCCAGCAACGCGGCCTGCTGCGCGCGCCATTGGTGCAGCCGTTCGTACAGCACCTCGTCGAGCTCCGAGGGGCAGTCCTCGCAGCGCATCAGCTTGACCTCGCCGGGGTCGGTCAGCGAGCGACCGCACACCCGGCAGCGCGCCGGGGCTCGGCGAATCCGCTCGCGGCTCCTGGCCGGTCCGCGCTCGGTTCCGCCTCCGGTGACGCTGCCGCTGACGGCTCCGGCCGGGGTGGCGCCCGCGCTGGTGCCGGGGCGCAGTCCTTTGAGGAAGCGGCTGGGCTGTCGGTTGGGGCGGCCGCCGGGGGAGCGGGCGAGGGCCCAGGAGAGAGTCAGGATGCGGCGGGCGCGGGTGATGCCGACGTAGAGGAGTCTGCGCTCTTCCTCTATCTGCTCGTCGGTCTTGGCGTAGGTGATCGGCAGCATGCCGTCGGTGAGACCCACGACGAAGACGGCGTCCCATTCCAGGCCCTTGGCGGCGTGGAGCGAGGCGAGGGTGACGCCCTCGACGGTGGGGGCGTGCTGGGCTCTGGCCCGTTCGTCCAGCTCCGCGACCAGGTCGGCGAGGGTCGCCCCGGGATGGGCTGTGGCGAAGTCCACGGACAGCCGCACCAGGGCTGCCAGGGATTCCCAGCGGTCCCGGACGGCTCCCGATCCGGCGGGGGCCTGAGGGGTCCAGCCCTTGGTGCCCAGGACGGCGCGGACCTGGGAGGGGAGGTCGACGGCGTCGTCGAGCAGCGCGTCGTTCCCGCCGGCGCGGGCTGCTCCGCGCAGCACCACGAACGCCTCGCGCACTTCGGGCCGTTCGAAGAAGCGCTCCGCGCCGCGGAGTCGGCAGGGGACTCCTAGGTCGGCGAGGGCCTGTTCGTAGATCTCGGACTGGGCGTTGATGCGGTAGAGCACGGCGATCTCGCTGGCGGGGACGCCGGAGCGGATGAGGTCCCTGATGCGGCGTGCGACGCCCTCGGCTTCGCCCGGTTCGTCGGCGAACTCGGCGCAGAGCGGGTCTGGGCCGGGCTCGCGCTGGGAGACGAGCTCCAGGCGGTGTTCTGCGGCGCGGCCGCGGGCCTGGGCGAGGAGTCCGTTGGCGAAGTGGACCACCTGGGGGGTGGAGCGGTAGTCGCGGACGAGTTTCACGACCGTGGCGCTTGGGTGTCTGGTGCGGAAGTCGAGGAGGTGGTCGGGGGTGGCGCCGGTGAAGGAGTAGATGGTCTGGCTGGCGTCGCCGACGACGCACAGGCTCTCGCGTTCGCCTACCCAGAGCTCCAGCAGCCGCTGCTGGAGGGGGCTGACGTCCTGGTATTCGTCCACCACGAAGTGCTGGTACTGGCCGCGGACTGTCTCGGCGATGTCCTGGCGGTCCTGGAGGATGCCGACGGTCAGCAGCAGTACGTCCTCGAAGTCGATCATTGAGCGTTCGCGTTTGAGCTGCTCGTAGAGGGCGTAGATGCGGGCGATCTCGGCGGGGTCGCGGGGGGCTTGGCGGCCTGTCTTCGCAGCGGCGGCCGAGTAGTCCTCGGGCACGGTCTGGGTGACCTTGGACCATTCGATCTCGCTGGTGACGTCCCGCAGCTCGCTGCGGTCGAGCCGGATCCGGCAGCGGGTGGCGGCCTCGCCGACGAGCGGGGCTTTTCGCTCCACCAGCGGGGGCAGTTCGCCGCCGACCGCGCGGGGCCAGAAGAACTGGAGCTGGCGCAGCGCCGCGGAGTGGAAGGTGCGGGCCTGGACGCCCTGGACGCCGAGCTGGCGCAGTCGGCCACGCATCTCACCGGCGGCGCGCTGGGTGAAGGTGACGGCCAGCACTCCGGCGGGGGGCAGGATGCCGGCGCGGACGCCGTAGGCGATGCGGTGGGTGATGGCTCTGGTCTTTCCGGTGCCTGCACCGGCCAGCACGCATACCGGACCGTGCAGGGCCGTGGCCACCTCGCGCTGCTCGGGGTCGAGCCCTTCGAGCACCGCGTCGGGAGAGTCGGGCACCTGCGGGAAGAGAGCGGAGTCCGTTGCTGCTGTCACCCCGCCATGCTGCCAGTCCTGGCGGGAGCTGTGGCGCGGCTGTCCACAGCCCGGCCCCATTAGTCATACAACTTTGCCCTCGGGCTGCCTCCGGCTTCTCTCTCCGGTTCTTCCTCCGGCTTCTCTCTCCGGTTCTTCCTCGCCCTCCCTCTCCGGCCCTTCCGGCTTCCTTCCTGCCTCTCCTTCCGGCTTCTTCTCTGGCGAGGGTGCCCCCGGGGGGAATGCCGCGGGGCTGTCGTGCGTTCACTGGACGCACCGGACGAGACGAAGGAGCAATGGAGAAGATGGCGGGCACTGTGACGATGTACAGCACCACCTGGTGCGGCTATTGCCGTCGGCTGAAGGGCCAGATGGAGCGCGAGGGCATCGCGTACACCGAGATCAACATCGAGCAGGACCCGGAGTCGGCGGCCTTCGTCGAGAAGGCGAACGGCGGCAACCAGACGGTGCCTACCGTCCTGTTCCCCGACGGCTCGACGCTGACGAACCCTTCCCTGGCGCAGGTCAAGCAGAAGATCGGCGCCTGAGCCCTGTCGGCACCGCCGCGCACAGCCCCGCGGGCCGGGCTCGCTGCCTCAGTCGTGGCGGCGGGGCTGCGGCAGCGGTTGTCCGTACCAGCGTTCGACCAGGCGGGCCGCGATGGAGATCCCCGAGGGCGGAAGCACCTCGCCGGACTCGATCGCGGCCCGCAGGTCGTCGCGGGAGAACCAGCGGGCTTCTTCGATCTCGTCCCCGTCGACCTTGATGCGGGGTGAGGTGGCGCGTGCCATGAAGCCCAGCATGAGGCTGGAGGGGAACGGCCAGGGCTGGCTCGCGATGTAGGTGACCGGGCCGACGGCGACGCCTGCCTCCTCGGCGACCTCACGGCGCACCGCGGCCTCCAGGGATTCGCCCGGCTCGACGAAGCCCGCGAGCGTCGAGAACCTGCCCTCCGGCCAGTGCACCTGGCGGCCCAGCAGTGCGCGGTCCTGGTCGTCGGTGACCAGCATGATCACCGCGGGGTCGGTGCGCGGGTAGTGTTCGGCACCGCAGGCCGGGCAGCGGCGAATGTGTCCTGCCGCCGCGATGACGGTGCGCTCGCCGCAGCGGGAGCAGAAGCGATGGGTGCGCTGCCAGTTCTCCAGGCCGATGGCGTGCACCATCAGTTCGCTGTCGCGGTCGGAGAGTAGGACGCCGGCTTCTCGCAGTCCGGCTGGGCGGGCGATGTCGTCCATCCTGCCGGGCAGTGAGTCCTTCTGGAGCGCGAAATAGCGCACGCCTTCCTCGTCGGTGCCCAGGAAGTAGCGGTGGGCTTCGGTGAAGGGTGCGTCGAAGGACGGCATCATGACGAGTTCTGTTGTGCCATCCTCTTTGTCCTCGATCAGTGCCTGTCCGCCGGAGACCACGAACACGCGTGTGCTGGGGTGGCTCCACGCGGCTGCCAGCCATGCCTCGTCCAGCCGGTGGTGGGAGGCGCGGTCGATGCCTCCGGTGCTGGTGAGGCTGATGGGCCGGTCGGTGGCGGACGCTGCCGCGGCGGCCTCGTCGGCGGAGCCCGCGGTGTCGGCGGAGCCCGCCGTGTCGGGGCTTCCGGCAGTGTCGGGGGTTCCAGCAGCCCCGGCGGGGCCGGCAGTCTCGTCGTCGGTGCGGTCGGTCGAGGTCGGGATGGTCACTTCTGCTTCCTACTCCCCCTGGGTCGGGGCTCCCCGCCCGGCGGCCGGGTCGGGGGGCGGTTGGCGAGCGTTGGTGAGTCGGTCGACGGGCGGCTCCGGGGGCCGCCCGGGCGGGCGCGATGCGGGGTCGGTTCGCGCTCCAGGATGCAGGTCAGTTCGCGCTCCAGTGTGCCGCGAGGTCCTCCCACAGGTATGCGGCCGTCTCGGCGCCCTTGAACAGAAGATCGAGTTCGATCTTCTCGTTGGGGGCGTGCCAGCCGTCCGAAGGGACCGAGATTCCGAGGAACAGCACGGGCACGCCGAGGGCGTCCCGCAGGTCGGCGGCGGGGCCCGAGCCGCCCTCTCTGGTGAAGCGGATCTGTTTCCCGAAGGCGCGCTCCATGGCCCGGGTGAGCGAGCGCAGCGCGGGGTGGTCGAGCGGGGTGAGGCAGGGCCGGGTGGCGCCCCAGAACGTGATCTCGTGCCGGATGCCTGCGGGGAGTCCGGCGGCGACCCATTCGCGGAGCGACTGCTGGATCTTTTCCTCGTTCTGTCCTGCGACGGTACGGAAGGACAGCTTCAGCTCGGCGTGGGCCGGCACGATCGTCTTGCCGCCGGGGCCCTGGTAGCCGCCGCTGATGCCGTTCACCTCGGCCGTTGGGCGGGCCCAGACGCGCTCCAGTGTGGTGTAGCCGCGCTCGCCCAGCGTGGCCCGCGAGTGGGCGGTGCGCAGCCAGGCTTCCTCGTCGAAGGGGAGTTCGGCGAAGTGGGTGCGTTCCTCGTCCGTCAGCTCCACCACCCCGTCGTAGAAGCCGGGGAGGGTCACCCGGCGGTCCTCGTCGTGGAGTGCGGCGGCGAGCCGGGCCGCCTCGGTTGCCGGGTTGGGTACGGCGCCGCCGAAGGAGCCGGAGTGCACGTCCTGGCCGGGCCCGTACAGGTCGATCTGGCAGTCGGTGAGTCCGCGCATGCCGGTGCAGACGGTCGGAGTGTCCTCGTTCCACATGCCGGTGTCGGAGACGACGACGGCGTCGCAGGCGAGGCGCTGGGCGTGTGTGCGCAGCAGTGCGGGGAAATGCGGGGAGCCGGACTCTTCCTCGCCTTCGATCAGCAGCTTGATACCGATGGCAGGTGCGGTGCGTCCGGTGGTGGCCAGGTGTGCGCGCAGGCCCAGGGCGTGGAAGAGCACCTGTCCCTTGTCGTCGGCGGCGCCGCGCGCATACAGGCGTCCGTCGCGCTCCTCGGGTTCGAACGGTTCGCTGTGCCAGCCGTCGGTGCGTACGGCGGGCTGGACGTCGTGGTGACCGTAGACGAGGACGGTGGGTGCTGCCGGGTCGTCGGAGGGCCACTCGGCGAAGACGGCGGGCGCGCCTTCTGTCTCCCAGATCTCCGTGACGGGGAAGCCCGTTTTGCGCAGGGTGGCGGCGAGCCAGTCGGCGCTGCGCCGGACGTCGTCCGTGTGCCCCGGGTCGGCGGAGACGGAGGGTATGCGCAGCCAGTCGGCCAGGTCAGCGAGGAAGGCGGAACGCTGGTTCTGGATGAAGGTCCGGACTGCGCTGTCCGGGGGGATGCTCATGCCATCGAGCCTAACGGGCCGGGGGTGATCAGCCGTCGGCCGGATGACTTGCCTGATCGTCCGGGGCGGCCTCGCCCAGCAGCAGCCGCTCCAGTCCTTCCCGGTCGGGCAGCTCCTGGGGCCGCACCAGTTCGCCGCTGCGTACGTACAGGAAGGCCGCGCTGACCGCAGACAGCGGTACGCCTTCCTGTTCGGCCCAGGCAAGCCGGTAGACGGCGAGCTGGAGCGGGTCGGCGTCCTGGCCGCGGCCGGTCTTCCAGTCGACGATGTCGAACGTCGCACTCCCGTCCGGGGCGCGGTCCCGGTAGACGGCGTCGATGCGGCCACGGACGACCCGGCCGGCGAGGACGAGCTGGAAGGGTGCCTCGACGCGGTAGGGCGTGCGCTGTGCGTAGGGGGTACGTTCGAACGCCTCCTTGAGGGCGGCCAGATCACGCTCGTCCGCAATGTGCGGCGGCTCACCTCCGTAGGGGCCCTCGCCGTCCGCGCCGGGCAGTTCGTCGGGGCCGAGCAGGGGCAGCGGCAGCTCCTCGAAGCGGGACTCCACCCAGGCGTGGAACCGGGTGCCCCTGCGCGCTGCGGCAGGCTGCGGGGGGCGGGGCATGGGGCGGGCCAGCTCCCGTGCGAAGCCCTCCGGGTCGGCGGCCAGGCGCAGCAGCTGTGAGGCGCTCAGTGAGCGCGGCAGTGGTACGTCCCGCACCGCTGCGCGGGAGCGGCGCAGCTCGTCGGTGAGTGCCTCCAGGTCGCGGTCCCAGGCGGCGGCCAGCCGGGCCTCCTCCGGGGTGAGCTCTTCCACGGCCGGGTCGTCCGCCGGGGCCGTCTCTTGGCCCGCCGCCGGGTCCGCCACTCGGTCCACCGCCAGGTCCGGCTGCGCTTCGTCGGCCGCTGCTTCCAGGTACGACTGCACCCGTGCCGCCGCCGCACGGCGCAGCGCCAGCGCGTTCTCGTCCAGGGGAAGCGGCCAGACGCGTTCCTCGGCGGGCTCCTCCAGTGCGGGGTTGGCCGCGCCCTCCTCCGGGGGCTCCGCCCAGTGTTCGACCTCGCCGTGCGCCGGGTCGGCCTCGCAGTGGGCGCGCAGGGCTTCCAGGAAGGCGGAGGGGCCGCGCGGGCGCTTCTGGGAGGGGCCCCACCAGTGGCCCGAGCCCAGCAGCAGACTGCGCGGGCGGGTGAAGGTGACGTAGCCGAGCCGGAGCTCTTCGGTCGCCTGATGGGCACGGAGCGCGTTCTCGTGCTCCTTGAGGCCCTTGGCGTTCCACTCGGGCCGGGACGGCAGCGTGGCGGCGTCGCCGCGCAGCGCGTACGGCAGCACCTTGGGCTGGGTGAGCCAGGTCTCGCGCGCCTGCTCGCTGGGGAACTGCTTGGCGACCAGGCCCGGCACTGCGACCACGTCCCACTCCAGCCCCTTGGACTTGTGCGCGGTCAGTACCTTCACCGTGTTCTCGCCGCCCGGCAGCGAACTGTCCAGCCCCTTCTCGTACTGCACAGCAGTACGCAGAAAGGCGAGGAAGGCCAGCAGTGTGGCCTCACCGTCCAGCGAGGCGAAGCCCGCGGCGATGTCGAGGAACTGGCCGAGCGTCTCGCGCCGCCGGGCCGCCACCGCGTGCGGGGAGGCGGCCAGCTCGACCTCCAGCCCGGTGGCGGTCAGCACCCGGTGCAGTACGTCCATCAGCGGGTCGGCCAGCGACCGCCGCAGGTCGCGCAGTTCGGCGGCGAGTCGCGCGAAGCGCACCCGTGCCTCCGCCGAGAAGGGCAGGGCGTCGTCGTAGCCGTCGGCCTCGAGGAAGGTGTCCAGGGCGTCCGAGAGGGAGCGCAGTTCGGTCGGGTCGGCGCCCTCGACGGCCGCGGCCAGCCGCTCGTCCGGGTCGTGGCCGGCGCGGCCCCGCTGGTGTGTGACGAGCAGCGCCGCACGGCGTCCCAGCAGTGCCAGGTCGCGTGGGCCGATCCGCCAGCGCGGTCCGGTCAGCAGTCGCACCAGTGCGGCGTTGGCGGTGGGGTCCTGAAGCACCTCGCAGACGGCGACCAGGTCGGCGATCTCCGGCAGGTGCAGCAGTCCGGACAGACCGACGACTTCGACCGGCAGTTCACGCTCCACCAGGGCGCCCTGGATCTCCGCGAAGTCGGTGGCGCTGCGGCACAGCACGGCGATCTCGCCGGGCGGCGTGCCGGTGCGCACCAGATGTGCGAGGGAGTCGGCCAGCCAGGCGATCTCCTGGGACTGGGTCTCCAGAAGCGCGGCCCTGACCCGCCCCTCCCCCTCGGCGCCGGGTGCGGGACGCAGCGCCTCGACGCCCTCATGACGCTCGCGCAGTGGTGCGGCCAGCCCGTTGGCGAGGTGCAGCAGACGGCCGCCGCTGCGCCGGTTCTCGCTCAGCGACTGGCGGCGGGCCGGGCTGCCGTCGGCGTGCGGAAAGTGGTGCGGGAAGTCGTCCAGGTTGGCGACCGAGGCGCCGCGCCAGCCGTAGATCGCCTGGCAGGGGTCGCCGACCGCGGTGACGGGATGGCCGGTGCCCTGTCCGAAGAGTCCGGCGAGCAGTATGCGCTGTGCGACGGAGGTGTCCTGGTACTCGTCCAGCAGTACGACGGAGAACTGCTCGCGCAGCGCCCGGCCCACCTCCGGCATACCGGCGAGCCGTGCGGCCAGCGCGATCTGGTCGCCGAAGTCGATCCGCTCCTTGGCCTGTTTACGGACGCGGTACTCCTCGACCAGGCCGAGCAGTTCGTCCCGGGCTCGCGTGGTCTGGGGTACCTTGCGCAGTTTGTCGTTGGTCAGCCGGGCGCCCTCCAGGCCGGCGAGGAGTTCCGCGTTGTGTTCGCGGAGCTGTTCAGGGGTGACGAGGTGTTCGGACAGCTCGGCGTCGAGCGCGAGCAGGTCCTCCACGAGCGCCGGAACGGACTTGGTGAGCGCTTCGAAAGGGCCTGGGGCCGCGCGCAGCACCCCGGCAGCGAGCTGGAAGCGGGTGGCGTCCGCCAGCAGTCGTACGGTCGGCTCGATGCCCAGGCGCAGCCCGTGCTCGGTCAGCAGCCGTCCGGCGAAGGCGTGGTACGTGGAGATCTGCGGCTCTCCCGGCTCGGCGCCGTCCAGAACGCCGCCGGGCGCCACCGGGTCGGGGTCGGTCACTCCGGCGCGCAGCAGCGCCTTGCGTACGCGTTCGGACAGCTCGCCGGCTGCCTTGTTGGTGAACGTCAGCCCCAGGACGCGGTCGGGTGCGACCTGTCCGGTGCCCACCAGCCAGACCACGCGGGCTGCCATGACGGTGGTCTTCCCCGAGCCGGCACCGGCCACGATCACCTGCGGAGCGGGCGGCGCGGTGATGCAGGCCGTCTGTTCCGGGGTGAACGGGATACCCAGCAGCTCGGCGAGCTGTGCGGGGTCGGTGAGCTGTGCGGGCACTCGTAAGACGCTAGCGCTCGCGGCTGACAGATCACCCCCGGGCCGGAGGAAGCGGCCACCCGGTGCCCCGCGCGAAGCGCGGGGGCCTACTCGACGATCTGGCGGCCCTCGGGACGGGCGGAGCAGGCCGCACGGAAGGCGCAGTGCGTGCAGTGCTGGCCCGGTGAGGGGGTGAAGCGTTCGTCGAGGACCCGTGCCGCCGCGGTGGCCAGCAACTCGCCCACCCAGTCGCTGCCCGGAGCACCCTCGGACTCCGGCCTCCCGGAGCCAGGCGCCGTGGACTCCGGCGCCGCGGATTCCAGCGCCGCGGATTCCAGCGCCGCGGATTCCGGCACCGCCTCCTGGCGCTGGACGACCGGCAGGGTGTCCCCGCCGTCGCGTTGGGCGGCACCGAGCCGCAGCTGTACCAGCTCGGCCCCGCCCGGCTCCGGGCGTGCCCCGTCGAAGAGGGCGTCGGCCGCGCCTTCCCGTACGGCGAGCTGGTAGACGGCGAGCTGGGGGTGGCGCTCGACCTCGGGACCGGTGGGGCGGGTACGGCCTGTCTTGAAATCGACCACATACGCGCGTCCTTGGGCATCGCGTTCGACGCGGTCCATGCTGCCCCGGATGCGGACGGCGTTCTCCCCCGCGCGCAGCGTGACGTCGAATCCGTGTTCGCTGCCGACGAGCTCACGGCCCTCTCCGCGCTCCATGACGTGCCAGCGCAAGAAGCGCTCCAGGGCGGCGCGGGCGCTCTCCTTCTCCTGCAGTGACTTCCACGGCGCGTCGAAGGCCAGCCCGTCCCAGACCGCGTCCAGCCGTTCCATGAGGACGGACAGGTCCGCTGGGCTGCTGCCCGAGGCCACCTCGTCGGCCAGCACGTGCACCACGTTGCCGAAGCCCTGTGCAGCGGTGGCAGGCTCGTCCGCCTTGACTTCCCGGGCCAGGAACCACTGCAGGGAGCAGGTGCGCGCAAGCTGCTCCAGTGCGCTGCCGGACAGTGCGACAGGTGCGTCGCGTTCGTGCAGCGGCACGCTGGAGTGCGTCGGTTCGGCCAGTCCCCACCAGCGCTGCGGGTGTGCTGCCGGAACGAGCGGATAGCCCTCCTCGTCGCGCTCGGCCGCGAGCCTGGCCAGCCGCCGCGCGGCCGCGTCCCGAAGCGCGGGCGAGGCTGCCGGGTCGACGGTGGTGGCGCGCAGTTCCGCGACCAGTGCGGGCACCGACAGCGGGCGGCGGGGGCGGCTGCCGACCGGCTGCGGCTCGACACCCAGTTCGGTCAGGAACCGTGAGGGCTGGTCGCCGTCCTCCGCCTGGGCGCGGACCGCGGTGACCACGAGGCGTTCCTTGGCGCGGGTCGTGGCGACGTAGAACAGCCTGCGCTCCTCGGCCAGCAACGCCCCTGGGGACAGCGGCTCGGCGATGCCGTCCCGGCCGATGCGGTCCGCCTCCAGGAGGGAGCCGCGCCGCCGCAGATCGGGCCACAGGCCCTCCTGCACCCCGGCGACGACGACCAGCCGCCACTCCCGGCCCTTGGCGCGGTGCGCGGTCAGCAGCCGTACGGCGGCGGGCCGCACCGCGCGCTGGACGAGGGTGTCGGCGGCG
Source organism: Streptomyces sp. 3N207 (assembly GCF_052246355.1). Taxonomy (NCBI): domain Bacteria; kingdom Bacillati; phylum Actinomycetota; class Actinomycetes; order Kitasatosporales; family Streptomycetaceae; genus Streptomyces; species Streptomyces sp. 3N207. The sequence continues at coordinate 48,865 of NZ_JBQQBV010000001.1, forward strand.
ATGTCCTGGGCTTCGAGTTCGTCCAGGAAGTTGAGCGCTCCCCGGCCGCCACCGCGCTCCTCGGCGCGGGCCGCGACGGCGAACAGGGTGCAGACGGCGTCCAGGTCGCGGTCCGCGTTGCGGCCTGACGGACCCCCCCGGCGTGCGGCGCGCTCCAGCCGTACGGGCCAACTCGTGCCGTTCCACAGCTCCCACAGGGCTTCCTCCGCCGTGCCGCCCCCGGCGAGCAGTTCACGGGTCTTGCGCAGCAGCAGCCCGAGGCTGTGGGCGCCCTCGACGGACCTGCCGGCCGGTGCCGAAGCCGTGGCACCGGAGTGCGGGGTGTGGGCGACCAGCCGTTCGGGCTCGGCGAGGGCTTCGGCCAGCAGCACGTCGGAGGGGCGCGGCACCCTGGCCCCGGCCGCGCGCTCCTCCTCGCGCAGTGCCCGCCCGAGGCGGCGCAGGTCTGCGGCGTCCATACCGCCGAGCGGCGAGGTCAGCAGCGTCAGTGCCGTCTCCGTGCCGAGCACCGTGTGCTCCTCCAGCGCACCGGTGGCCGCCACCCGCAGCGCCTTCAGCAGGGGTGCGACGGCGGGCTCGTGGCGCAGCGGCACATCGTCGCCGTCCACGTCCACCGGCACCCCGGCGGAGATGAGGGCACGCCGTACGACGGGCAGGGAGCGCCCGCCCGCGCGCACCAGTACCGCCATCTCGCCCCAGGGGAGGCCGTCTTCGAGGTGGGCGCGGCGCAGCAGGTCTGCGATGTTGTCCAGCTCGGCGCCTGCTGTGGGATAGGTGAAAACCTCGACGCGACCGCCTTGCGGGCCCGCGTCCCCCGCGCTGTCGGGCTGCGGTGCCGGCCGGAGAGCGCGGTGGGCGCGGACGGCCTCGGCGGGGAGGCGGGTGAGCGGCATCCGGGCCGTCAGCTCACGGGAGGCGGCCAGCAGCCGGGCACCGGAGCGCCGGGCCGTACGCAGCACGCGGACGGGCGCGGGGGCGCCGGTCCGCTGCCGGAACGTGTGGGGGAAGTCGAGGATGCCGTTCACGTCCGCGCCACGGAACGCGTAGATCGACTGGTCCGGGTCGCCGAACGCCACCAGGGTGCGTGCCCCGCTGCCCGCCAGCGCATGCAGCAGCCGCACCTGGGAGGGGTCGGTGTCCTGGAACTCGTCGACATAGATCGCGTCGTACGCGCCGTGCAGCCGGGCCGCGACCTCCTCGCGCCGGGTGAGCAGGACGGCACGGTGCACCAGTTCGGCGTAGTCGAGCACCCCCTGCATATCCAGTACGTCCAGATACTCGGCGAAGAACCCGGCCGCGGCCCGCCAGTCGGGGCGGCCTGCGCGCCGGGCGAAGGCGTCGAGGGCCGCGGGGCCCAGGCCCAGCTCCCGGCTGCGCGCGAGCACGGCCCTGACCTCGTCGGCGAAGCCCCTGGTCGTCAGGCAGGCGCGCAGTTCGTCGGGCCAGCCCACCGGCGCCCGCCCCTGGCGCTCCAGGGCGAGCTGCCCTTCGAGCAGCTCACGGATGTGCAGGTCCTGTTCGGGCCCGGTCAGCAGCCGCAGCGGCTCGGCGAACAGATCGGCGTCCTGGTGTGCGCGCACCAGCGCGTAGCAGTACGAGTGGAACGTCGTCGCCTGGGGAGCGCGTGGTACGCCGCCGACGGAGCCCGCGCGGGCCGCCTGGCGGGGCAGCCGGGCGGGGCGCGCCTCCCGTGCGAGCCGGTCCGTCATCCGGTCGCGCAGGTCGACGGCGGCCTTGCGGCTGAAGGTCAGCACCAGGATGCGCTCCGGATCCGTGCCCTCCCGCACGCGCGCCGTGACCGCCTCGACGAGGGTGGTCGTCTTGCCGGTGCCGGGGCCGGCCAGAACGAGCAGCGGCCCGTCACGGTGGTCAACCACAGCGCGCTGCGCCGCGTCAGAGGCAGGGAGATCGACCCGTTCGGCCACGGAGCGCACCAGCCGGTACGCACCGGGCTCGCGGGACCGCTGGTGCGCTTCGGCAGTAAGGGAGGGACTCACGTGGATCGCCTAGGGGGAGGTCTGTGCGGAGTGGTGCAGACGCTACGCCAGCGCCCACACGTGTCGCAGCGCATCGCTCCTGTACCCCGTACGGCTGCTGTACTCCGTACGGACTGTCCAGCGCATGGGGCCTGTGGGCATGGCGGAAGCTGGGAACTGTGAGGAGCCGCAGCGCGAGGTCAACGGGCCTTTCCGTCCCAGCGGGCCCGGCGTATGTCGATACGCGGAATGTGCCCCTGGCGGCGGGACGCGGCGGTGGGCTCGCGCAGCGGGGTGCCCTCCGCGTGGTAGTGCCCCAGGGCCTCGCGCTCCTGCCCCGGCAGGGGTACGCCGTCCGCGCGCACTACACGCCACCACGGGACCGCGCCGCCGTACAGCGCCATCACCCGGCCCACTTGGCGGGGGCCGCCCTCCTCCAGCCACTCGGCGATGTCCCCGTAGGTCATCACCCGGCCGGCCGGGATCAGCTCGGCGACCTCCAGTACGCGCTCCGCGTAATCGGGCAGGGGGTCTCCCCGGCCGAAGGCTGGGGGAGCTGGCACGTCCGTCGCACAGGGCGTGGCGGGGCCGTCGGGCAGCTCCTCGTCTCGGGGATCTCCAGGCATGCGGGCCATGGTGCCGCATGCCACCGACAGCGCGGGACCGTTGTCCACAGGCACCCCCGAACGGTCGTTCCCGGACGGTCCCGAACGGCTGCCGATTCGTCCCTCAGATCCCCGGAATGCACCCTCGTGGTCCCGGCGAGCCTTCCCACATGCCACCATCTTCCGGGCGGTGACGAGTGATACGGGACCAGGACGAGACGGCAGCAGACGGACAGCGGCACGGTGACAAGCCCCGCAAGGAGGGCGCACCTGCCGCCGACAGCGCTGCCCGCCCCGCCGGGGACGACGCCGAGCAGGACTCCGGGCAGGAAGCCGGGCGGGACTCCGGACAGGATCCCGAGCAGGACTCAGGCCAGGAACCGGCCGGGAAGGCGTCCGACAGCGCCACGGGTGGGGAAAACTCGACTAGGGAAGACCCGGACAGGGACAGCTCCGCCAGGGAAAACTCGGACGGGGAAAACTCGAACAAGCCGGACGAGGAGCCGCCCCCAGGCGAGCAGCCGGAGGCCGGCGCGGAGGGGGACCGTATCGAGATCGAGAGCGATGAACCACTGCTCTCGGCGCGGGTGCACCGCCCCTCCGATCTGCTGCGGACGGTGCTCGGGCTGCTGGGCATCGCGCTGGTGCTCGTCATCGCCAACTTCGCGCACGGCACCACCGCCGGGCTCGAACAGGACATCGACAAGGGCACGGCGGAGGCGCCCGACCTGCTCATCAGCCTGACCGGGCTGGCGTCCAGCATCGCCGTGCTGCTCGTCCCCGTCGCGTTCGCGATCGAGCGGCTGATCAAACGGGACGGGCTGCGGATCGCCGACGGCGTGCTGGCCGCCGTACTCGCGCACGGCGCCTCTCTTGCCGTGGACCTGTGGGTCGCCCAGGCGGCGCCCGACTCGATCCGGGACGCGCTGACCAAGGCCATCACCCCGCAGGACGCCACCACCCCGGTGCACAGCTATCTGGCTCCCGTCATCGCCTATATGACCGCTGTCGGCATGGCGCGCCGCCCGCGCTGGCGGGTGGTGCTGTGGGGCGTGCTGCTGTTGAACGCGACCGCGGTACTGGTGCCGGGGTACACAACGGCGTTCTCCATCGTGGTCACCATTCTGATCGGCTGGACCGTCGCTTACGGCACGCTGTACGCGGTCGGCACCCCGAACGTCCGACCGACCGGACAGACGCTGCTCGCGGGGCTGCGCAGGGTCGGTTTCAAGCCGGTCAGCGCCCTGCGGGTGGAGGACACCAGCGAGGCCGACCGGCGCGACCACAACGACCGGGGACGCCGCTACCGCGTCACCCTGGAGGACGGCCCTCCGCTCGATGTGACCGTCGTCGACCGTGAGCGGCAGGCACAAGGTTTCTTCTACCGCGTCTGGCGCAGGCTGGCGCTGCGCGGCATCACCCAGCGGCGCAGTCTCCAGTCGCTGCGGCAGGCGCTGGAGCAGGAGGCGCTGCTCGCCTACGCGGCCATCTCCGCGGGCGCCAACGCGCCCCGGCTGATCGCCACCTCGGAGCTCGGCCCGGACGCCGTGATGCTGGTCTACGAGCACATCGGGGGCCGCAGCCTGGACGCGCTGCCGGACGAGGAGATCACCGACGAACTGATGCGCACGACCTGGCAGCAGGTCAGGGCGCTCCAGTCGCGCCGTATCGCACACCGCAGGCTGGTGGGGGACGCGCTGCTGGTGGACCGTTCCGGCGCCGTCTATCTGACGGATCTGCGCGGCGGCGAGATCGCAGCCGGTGATCTGATCCTGCGGATGGACATCGCGCAGCTGCTGACGACGCTGGGGCTGCGGGTGGGCGCCGAGCGCGCCGTGGCAACCGCCGTGGACGTGCTGGGCCCGGACGCCATAGCGGACAGCCTGCCGCTGCTCCAGCCCATCGCGCTCAGCCGCAGCACCCGTACGACGCTGCGGCGGCTCGCCAAGGAGCGCGCCCAGCGCGAACGCGAGGCCGTCATCGAGGCGTCCCGCGCCCGCAGGAGCGCCCGGCCCCGGGACGAGGCCGCGGAGCAGGCGGCCGGAGGGCGCGCACACCGCAAGTCGCTGCGGGCGGAGAAGAACGCCGAGAAGAAGGCGATAGACGAGGCGCTGGAGGAGGCCCGCGAGGAGGATCTGCTGGCCCAGATCCGGCAACAGGTGCTGCGGATCAGGCCGCAGGCGCCCATAGAGCCCGCACGGCTGGAGCGGATCAGGCCGCGCACCCTGGTCAGCTTTATCGCGGGCACGCTGGCCGCCTACTTCCTGCTCACCCAGCTCTCCCAGGTTCCGCTCGACAAGGTGCTCGGCGCGAACTGGGCCTGGGTCGGCGGTGCGGTGCTCTTCTCCGCTCTGACCTATGTGTTCGCGGCGATGGCCCTGCTGGGCTTCGTCCCGGAGAAGGTCTCCTGGTGGCGGACCGTGCAGGCACAGGTGGCGGGCTCCTTCGTGAAACTGGTCGCCCCTGCGGCGGTCGGCGGTGTCGCGCTGAACGCCCGTTTCCTCCAGCGCGCTGGGGTGCGGCCAGGACACGCGGTGGCGAGCGTGGGCGCCTCCCAGCTGTTCGGGCTCGGCAGCCACATCACCCTGCTGATGCTGTTCGGCTACATCACAGGGACCGAGCACACGCCCACTCTCTCGCCGTCCCGCGCGGTCATCGCGGGTCTGCTGACAGCTGCGGTGCTCGTGCTGATCGTCACAGCGGTGCCCGCGCTGCGCCGGTTCGTCTCGAACCGGGTGCGCTCGCTGTTCGCCGGCGTGGTGCCCCGGATGCTGGACGTGGTGCAGCGCCCGCAGAAGCTGCTCACCGGCCTGCTGGGGATGCTGCTGCTGACGCTGGCGTTCGTGATGTGCCTGGACGCGTGTGTACGTGCCTTCGGCCATGAGACGAGCTATGCGAACCTCGCCGTCGTCTTCCTGACGGCGAACGCGCTGGGTTCGGCGGCGCCCACCCCGGGCGGGCTGGGCGCCGTGGAGGCGGCGCTGATCGCCGCGCTGATCGCCTTCGGGGTGCCGAAGGAGGTCGCGACGCCCGCGGTGCTGCTCTTCAGGCTGCTGACGCTGTGGATGCCGGTGCTCCCCGGCTGGCTGTCGTTCACCCAGCTGACCCGCAAGGGCGCGCTCTGACAGAGCCGCTCCAGGGCGCCATCCAGCACGCACTCCGCCTTCCAGCAGGCACGCCGCCGGCCCGCTGCGAAACCACCCGTACGCACCACGCAGCGCGCCGCGGGGCGGCGCACGTCCGCACGATGAACGTCCCACCGTCTGTCGGGAGGACGTCCATGCGCCATTCCCGCTCCCTGCGGCCGGGTGCCGCCCTCATAGCGGCGCTCACAGTGACCGCTGCCGTGACGAGTGGCTGCGGCGGCGACTCGGACAGCACCACCAAGGGCGAGGCCCGGCCGAGCGGCGAGACCAGCCCGGCCGCCTCGAAGAGCGCCCCCCGCTCCCCCTCGGCGCCGTCCACCAGCTCCTCCTCCGGCAGCACGCCCCGGGACCACAGCCCCGCCCTTCCCCGCTCCCTCACCGGGCAGAGGCCGCACTGGTCGCACTGTCCGGCGCCGAACGCGGCACAGGGCACCGACGCAGGCTCTCCGTCCCCGCTGCCGGGAGGCGAGCGCTGGGAGTGCGCGACGCTGCGGGTGCCGATGGACTACAGCAAGCCCAAGGGCCGGACCCTCGGGATCGAGATGATCCGCGCCCGCGCGCGCAAGGGCGGTGGCAAGCGCATCGGCTCGCTGCTGTTCAACTTCGGCGGCCCCGGCGGCTCCGGCGTCGCCACTCTCCCGTCCTTCGCGGAGGACTACGAGAAGCTGCGCGGCCGCTACGACCTCGTCAGCTTCGACCCGCGCGGGGTGGGCCGCAGCGAGGGCGTCAGCTGCCTGAGCAACAAGCGGCTGGACGCCTATTTCGCCGCCGACTGGACGCCGGACACCGACGCGGAGGAGCGCCGCCTCTTCACCCGCCAGGAGACCTTCGCGCAGGGCTGCGAGAAGCGGGCGGGCGCGCTGCTGCCGCACCTGACGACCGAGAACACGGCGCGCGACCTGGACCTGATGCGGCATGTGCTCGGCGACCGGAAGCTGCACTACTTCGGCATCTCCTACGGCACCGAACTGGGCGGCGTTTACGCACATCTGTACCCGCGGCATGTGGGCCGCGCCGTCTTCGACGCCGTGGTCGACCCCAGCTCGACACCGGCGCAGGGCTCGCTCAGTCAGAGCAGCGGATTCCAGCTGGCGCTCGACAACTTTCTCGAGCACTGCACAGCACACGGCCAGGACTGCCCGGTCGGCGAGGACCCGGCGGAGGGCAAGGAGCTCATCACCGACCTGCTGGCCGACATAGACGCCGAACCGATGCCCACCGACAGCGGCCGCAAGCTCACCGAGGCACTGGCCGAGGGCGGCATCGCCCAGGCGCTGTACGCCAGAGAGACCTGGGATCTGCTCACCCAGGGGCTGGAGGAGGCACTGGTGGACAGCAACGGCTCGACGCTGCTGCTGCTCGCCGACGCGCTCAACGGGCGCAACCAGGACGGCACCTACAGCACGCTCCAGTCCTCGCTGACGGCCATCAGCTGCGCCGACAACAAGGAGCGCTACGGCATGCGGCAGATCAAGGGCAAGCTGCCCGACTTCGCCGAGGCGTCCCCGGTCTTCGGCCCGATGTCCGCCTGGGGGCTGACCTCGTGCCACGACTGGCCGGTCCGCGGCAGGTGGACGACGCCTCCGGTAAGTGCCACGGGCTCCAACCCGATCCTGCTGGTCGGTACGACAGGCGATCCGGCCACCCCGTACGGGGGCACGCGGGCGATGAAAAGGGAGCTGGGCGACGACGTGGGGGTGGAGGTCACCTACAGGGGCGAAGGGCACGGCGCGTACGACAGCCGGAACGCCTGCGTGCGCAAGGTGGTCGACGGCTATCTGCTGCGCGGCCGGGTACCGAAGGACGGCACCGACTGCCGCTGACCGGACAGCACGAGGGGTGGCACGGCCGGCCCCCGGCTGTGCCACCCCTCGGCGTCGATGCTCAGTAGACCGGCTTGTCGGGCTCGATCTGGTTGACCCAGCCGATGACGCCGCCGCCGACGTGCACGGCGTCGGCGAACCCGGCGCTCTTCAGCACGGCGAGGACTTCCGCGGAGCGGACACCCGTCTTGCAGTGCAGGACGATCTTCTTGTCCTGCGGCAGGTCCTGGAGCGCGTTGCCCATCAGGAACTCGTTCTTGGGGACCAGCCGCGCGCCGGGGATCGAGACGATCTCGTACTCGTTCGGCTCCCGCACGTCGATGATGTCGACCTTCTCGCCGTCGTCCAGCCACTCCTTGAGCTGTTTGGGAGTGATGGTGGAGCCCGCGGCGGCCTCCTGCGCCTCGTCGGAGACGACACCGCAGAACGCCTCGTAGTCGATGAGCTCGGTAACCGTGGCGTTCGGGCCGCAGACCGCGCACTCGGGGTCCTTGCGGACCTTGACCTGGCGGTAGTTCATCTCCAGCGCGTCGTAGATCATAAGGCGGCCGACCAGCGGGTCACCGATGCCCGCCAGCAGCTTGATCGCCTCGTTGACCTGGATCGAGCCGATGGAGGCGCACAGCACGCCCAGCACGCCGCCCTCTGCGCAGCTCGGCACCATGCCGGGCGGCGGGGGCTCCGGGTACAGGCAGCGGTAGCACGGCCCGTGCTCGCTCCAGAAGACGCTGGCCTGGCCGTCGAAGCGGTAGATCGAGCCCCATACGTACGGCTTGTTCAGCAGCACGCAGGCGTCATTGACCAGATAGCGGGTGGCGAAGTTGTCCGTACCGTCCACGATCAGGTCGTACTGCGCGAACAGCTCCATCACATTGGAGGAGTCGAGCCGCTCCAGGTGCAGGTTGACCTGGGTGTACGGGTTGATCCCCAGCACCGTGTCCTTGGCCGACTCCGCCTTCGACCGGCCGATGTCCGACTGGCTGTGGATGATCTGCCGCTGCAGGTTGGACTCGTCGACCTCGTCGAACTCGACGATGCCCAGCGTCCCGACGCCGGCGGCCGCGAGATACATCAGGGCGGGCGAACCGAGGCCGCCCGCACCCACACACAGGACCTTCGCGTTCTTGAGCCGCTTCTGACCTTCCATCCCGACATCCGGAATGATCAGGTGACGTGAGTACCTGCGGACCTCGTCGACGGTGAGCTCGTCGGCTGGCTCGACCAGGGGTGGCAGTGACACGGAGACTCCGATGGTCGGTGGGACGTGCGGGAAGTCACCCGCCCGGAGGCGGGCTGTTCCTCACGTAACACTGCCATGGGCTATCTCATTCCGAGACACCTGTTCCAAGGCACGAGACGAGCTCGTCCCAGTAGCCGGGCAGCGCCGCCCACGGGTCCTGGCCCCTGGCCCTTGTCCGGTCCGTGAAGCAGACAGTGCCGGCGCCCTGCCAGCGGGCGATCCGCAGCGCCTCCTCCAGATGCGTACGCGGCAGCGAGTGCACCAGATGACAGAAGCGCTCGGCGGGGTATGCGGCCGTCCACTCCTCGGCCCGTGACCAGCGGTAGTCCGCCCAGCTTCCGGTGTAGGTGACGAGCTGGTCGGCACATTGCAGATATTCCGGATGCGGGTGGCTGTCGTGAGCCAGCACCAGATGTCCACTGCGCACCTCTCCACACTGGGCACGGCGACCGGGCCCGGTTCCGCCGTCGGCACCGCCGCACAGGGCGCGCAGGGTGGCGGTGAGGCGCTGGACGTGCCCCAGCCGGCCCGGGTCGCCGGGACAGTGCGCCAGGCAGAAGCCGTCGACCCGGTACCAGTCGAGGAACCGGTGCGCCTCGGAGACCAGCTCACCGAACGTCCGCGCACCGTCTCGCATGTCGAGACGACCGAGCACGGCGACGCCCGCGGACCGCAGCGCCGCTGCGGCAGGGGCACAGAAGGGGTCGGGCCGAGCGCCCGGTCCGTCCGAAATATCCAGCACCACCCAGTGCAGCGGGCCCGCGTCACCGCCGGGCCCGGCACCGGCGCCGAGCCCGGGCCGGGAGAGCTCCGCCCACTCCATGGGCGCCAGCATCGGGTGAGCACAGCCCGGCACCCCGAGCCCCAGCCGCTGCCGGACCGCTCCACTGCTGTCACCGGCCGGCCGGACCTGCCCCGGAGGTGTCGTCAGATACGGCATGCCGCCTCCATCCAGATGTCGGCCAGCGACTCCTCCAGGCCGATCCGGGGCCGCCAGCCGAGCCGGTCGCGCGCCGTGCGGACATCCGCCTGCTGCCAGGCTCCGCAGCCGTCGGGATACGGATACGACGCGGGCTGCGGAGGGTGCACCGGGGCGGCCTGACTGCCGTGGCTCTGCGCCGGGATGACGGGAGCGCTGCCGGCCAGCCTGCCTGCCAAGCCGTCCGGGCCCGACGCAACACCTGCCGGATGGCCCTCTCCTGACCCCTGCCCCGCCGGCCCGCCGCCCTGCTCGTGCACGGCCCCCGCGTACCCGGCGACGCGGGCCAGCAGCGAGGCGGCGTCCCGCAGCCGCACCGCCCTCCCGGTGCCGATGTTGACGATGCCCTGCGCCGCCGACAGGGAGGCTGCGTGCACGGCCCGCGCGACGTCCCGGACGTCCACGAAGTCGCGCTGCACGCTCAGCCCGCCCAGCTTCAGTTCGCTGTCGCCCTGCTGCATCGCCCGCCGCATCGCCTCCGCGACCCGCCCCAGGGGCGAGCCCGCAGGGGTGCCGGGGCCGATGGGTGAGAAGACCCGCAGCACGACGGCGTCCAGCCCGGAGGCGAGTACCAGTTCGGTGCCGGCGAGCTTGCTCACCCCGTACGGCCCTCCCGGGCGCGGCGCCGCGTCCTCGCCGGTGGAGGAGCCGATCTGGGAGGGCCCGTACTCGGCGGCGCACCCGAGGTGCACCAGGCGCGCACCACAGCCGCTGCGGCGCAGCGACTCGCAGACGGCCGCCGTGGCGACCACGTTGTGCCGGATCAGTTCGCGCCCGTTGCCCCTGGTGGTCCCGGAGCAGTTGATGACGACGCCCGGGTGGACGGCATCCAGGAAGCGGGTGAGGGCGCCCGGGCTACCGGTGGACAGGTCGAAGCGGACGTCCGCCTCGTCGCTCCTGCCGAGCGCGGTCAGCTGCACGGCGGGGTCGGCAAGCAGCCGGTCGGCGACGAAACGGCCCAGGTATCCGCTGGCGCCCAGCAGTAGCACTCTCATCGTGCGACCTCCACGGACGAGAGGGGAACCCGGCGCTGCCGCACGCCGGCGTGCGGTTGTCGTCCGGTCGTGCCACTGTGTGCCAACTGCGCGTGGATCATGGGGGCTTGCTCCTTGTCGGTGTCGCACGGGCGGGTTCGTAAGCCCGTGCCGGAACGTGGGGTCGAGAGGGGGCCTGCGCTCATGCGGGCACCGCCTCCCGGTGGTGTGCCGAGGCGCCCGCCAGCACAGTGGTCGCGTACGCCAGCAGAACGAGCGCCGCACAGCCGCAGGCGGCGAGGGGGACGGCTGATGCGCCCTGGTGCGCCACCAGCGCCTCCACAGGGCGGCCCAGCACCGCGAGCCCGGGCAGCCGCGCGGCCGGTACGGAGAGCAGTGCCGCGGCCTCCAGTGCGCCGGCTGCGGCGAGCCCGGCCGAGGCCGCGCGCCGGAACCCGTGCGCAGCCAGCAGCAGGGCGACGAACAACAGCATGCCGAGGGCGCCCGCGCCCGCCGCCGCACCGGAGCGCACCGGGATCTGCGGACCCTGCCCGCCCCCGGGGACGCCGTCGGCGCCGGGGGTGCCGGACAGGGCGAGGGGGCCGTCGATGAGCAGGTGGGCCGCCCACTGGAGCGCCGGGAGGCTCACCGCGACGCCGCATACGGCGAGCGCCAGCAGGGGCCGCACCCCGGAGGCGAACTCCTCCAGGCTGCGACTGCCCACCAGCCTGCGCCGCGCCGCCAGAGCGAACCCCCGCGCACACCACACAGCGGGCGCGACAGCCAGCGCGAGCCCCAACGGAACGGCAGGCGAAGGGATACGGGGTGCCCCGCCCGGGAACTCGGGCCCGCCGGCCAGCAGTTGCTCCAGCAGCCAGTCGCCGTACAGCGCGTATCCGGTCAACCAGCAGGCACACAGGAAGAGCACTGCGGGAAACGCAGACGTGCCGACAGCGCGCGGGACGCGAGGAACGACGCGTACGGCCACGATCACGCCGACCAGCACGGCAGCCGCGCCCAGGGCACACAGACCGGCCCGCACAGCCGCGGGTCCGCCGCCCAGCAGAGCGAGCCAGGCGAGCGTGCCCGTACACAGCAGTCCGGGCAGCAGCGGAAGGGCGAACGGCGCCCACCAGGCGGGCAGCCGCCATCCGGCTGCCCTTCGCCACCGCCGCTTGCTCCCGGTGCCTTGGCAAACGCCATGTTCTGCGCGCGGGTCGCTGTCCGACGGGGCGCTGCCTGACGGGTACGGGGCGCGCGCATACAGCTCCTCCGCGAGGGAGAAGACATCACGATGGCGGCACCGGGCGGCCGTCCGGTCGGTGATTCCGCTGGCTTCCAGGCCGGCGGCGATCTCCAGCGGGTCGACGGCGCACTCGCACAATGCCCGGTGCCGGCGCAGCAGTACGCGTACCGGGTCACCGGCCGCGGGAGGTGTCGTCATGGCGCTGTCGCCTCCCCCGGCTCGGCACCGACGGCCGCCCGCTCCGACCGGGCCCAGCTCGGCACATGCCCGGATCCGCCCGGCACCCGCGGCCCGCCCGGGCGCCGCCCGGGTCGGCTGCTCGTACGGCGCCCCTCCGCCCAGCGGCCGGGCAGATGTGATTCAGTCGGGCGCGCGAAAGGGCGCGCCCCTTCCGTCCCCATGGCGTCCTCGGCCTCGGTCTCTTCCCGGCCGACCGGATGGCGCGACATCAGCTCCAGGTAGATACCGCGGAACGCCTCGACGTTCTGCTGCACCGTGAACAGCTCCAGTGCCCGCGCACGCGCGGCGGCGCCCAGCCGGGCGGCGCGCGCCGGGTCCCGCAGCAGCGCCGTACAGGCGTCAGCCAGCGCACCCGGGTCACGCGGCGGGACGAGGAGCCCGGTTCCGCCGACGACTTCGAGAGCTGCCCCGACATCGGTCGAGACCGTGGCCCGGCCGCAGAACATCGCCTCCACCAGCGGCACAGGAAAGCCCTCCACCACGCTGGAGAGCACCACGACCCCGCCCAGCGCGTAGGCGTCCGCGAGGGTCGGCACGGCAGCGCTGCCCAACTCCTCGAAGGTGACCGGGCTCTCGGCGTCGGGCGCCGGCACCGGGAAGAGCCGCGCGGCAAGCGCCCGGCAGTGCGCCGGATAGGCACCGTCCCGCTCCCCGGTCCCGTCCGCGTTCCCGCACGCTCCACCCGTACGCCCGGCCGGCACACCGTCCGGCCCGTCCGTACGCCCGTCCGCCCCCTCCGCGCCCCCAGCACGCCCGCCCGTCTCGACGATCCGCAGCCGTGCGGTCGGCAGCGCCTCGTGCACCCTGGCGAAGGCGTGCAGCAGGGTGCCCAGATCCTTGGCCGGGCTGCTCGCGCCGACCCACACCAGCGTGGGCGTTCCGGCGGACCGCGGACCGTCCGACGGCGGCAGATGTGCGGCCTGCTCCCCCACGGCGTCGAAGAGTGCAGCGTCCATCCCCGGGTAGACGGTGCGCAGCCGCTCGCTGTCGGCACCGCACCGCTCCTGCCAGCGCCGCGCGTGGGCGTTCCCCGGGGTGATCAGCTGCGCCTGTGCGTACGCCTCGCGGGCGAGCCGCCGCTGGAAGGAGGCGAGCAGCGCGCGTACGGGGGCGCCCGCGACCCCGCGTGCGACGGCGCCGAGGGCGCTGGTCAGATAGTGCTCCCGCAGCCGTACGCCGTACTCGCTGATCAGCAGCGGCACCCCGAACGCCCGCTTGGCCAACAGCCCCGGCAGCGCGGCGGGTCCGGCTCCGACGGCGTGGCACAGGTCGGCGACCGACAGCCCGGGGTCCTCGCCCCGCTGCCCGTACCAGTCCAGCGAGAGGGGGCGCAGGGCGCGTTCCAGGCGCTCGGTGACGGCGAGCAGGTCGGGTACCTGGGCTGCGTGCGCTGCGGGGAGTGCGCCGGGCGCGCGGCAGGCGGACTCCAGGATGCGCACGGCGCTCTCGGAGCGGAGCGCGGTGGCCAGTCCGCCGCGCTCGGCGGCCAGTTCGGCGAGCCCGTACAGACCTGTGGCGAAACGGTCCGCCTGACGGTCGGAGTGGACGGCGCCGAAGCTGGAGGCGCCCGCGGCACCGTCGGCCGCTGCCGTCGGCCGCCCCGCGGCGGGCCGGCCGGTGCCCGCCGGATCGGCGTCCGTCCCGGTTCCGCAGACGGCTTCGGCGAGGGCAGCGAAGTGCTCGCGGAAGCGGCGCTTCTCCCGCCGTCCGTAGGAGCCGCAAGCGAGCCCGCGTGCGCCCCCCGCGGTCGGCCCCGGGCCCCACAGCGGCGCGGTGCGCACCCTGGCGACGTTGGAGGGCAGCTCGCACCAGCCGCTCTCCTCCTGCCGGGCACTGCGGCTGAGGGCGTACACCGCGAACTCGTGGCCGTCCAAGCCGCGCAGCAGGCGGTCGCACCACAGCGCGGACTCACCCCTCACATAGGGGTAACCACCCTCCGTAAGCAGTGCGATGCGCACGTGCGCACCCCCGATCACTCTCGTGGCGTGCCGCGCACCGGACACGGCTCAGCGTGTGGCGCAGCGGCGGAACGTTGAAGACGCAGCAGACGCTATGCAAGCGCCCCCACCGCGTGCTGGACGGTTGTCCGTCACGCCACCAGAAGGGGTGAACACCCGTGACTTTCGAGCGAGTCGCGCGTTCGCACGCCGTTTACCCGGCAAACGGCCGGTGGCGAGAACGCTAACCGCGGGGGAACGGCCAGGCGTTGATGCTGCAGGTCCTGCCGTGCGTGGTGAGGTACTTGGTCTGCTGCATCATCACCGGCGCCGGCTTGCCGTCGGCCGGGCAGCCCACGTGGTCGTGGCCGAGCCGGTGACCGACCTCGTGGTTGACGAGCATCTGCCGGTAGGCGTGCATCTGACCGGGGCCGTACGTTGCGGCGCCGCGCGCCCACCGCCACGCGTTGATCATGATGCGCTCGGTGGCGGCCGAGTCGCAGGACACCTTCTCCTCGCTGGTGTCCAGTCCGGATTTGGCGCACCACTTGTCGGTGGTGCCGGGGCTGGCCAGGGTGATGACGAAGTCGGCCTTGCCGGAGGAGACCCGCTCGAAGCTGCGCTTGCCGCCGTGCGCCCAGCTGCGCTTGTCATTGAGCGTCTTGTGCACCGCCTCGGCGAACAGCTTGCCGTCCAGCGGCAGTCCGCTCTCGATGTCGACGCGGTAGCGCACCACCTTGCCCTTGCCCGGGGCCTTCTCGTGGCCGGGCACGGGCGTGAACTTGCCGGAGCCCTTCAGGTCGTCGGCCAGCGGGTACTGCCGTGCCATCTTCGCCTCGTACGAAGCCGGCCCGGCGCCCGGGGTGGGGCGGGTGCCACGGTCGGCACGCTCGGGTGCGGAGGGCACGTCGACTCCTTCCGGGGTGCGCTCGCCGGTCTTCAGCCCCCGGTCGGCCTCCCCGGCGCCGGGCTCGCCGCCCGTGACCTGGGCGGCAACGACGAAGGCCAGCACGGTCGTGATGGCTGCGGCGACGATCCCGGTGGTCGCACGGACGCGGGTGCCCTGCTTCGGCGGCTCCGGGCCCGGCTCGGCTGACGTCTGCGGCGCTGCGGACGGGGCATCACCGGCGGCGCCGTCCTGCCGCACTCCCGGCTCACCCGGGAAAACCGGCCCGGCCGGTGCAGGTGCAGCGGCGTGGGCGGCTTCCGCCGGGTTGCTGCCGGGCCGGACGGCACCGGGGGCACCCGCCGCGAAGACGTCGTCCTCGAAGGCGTCCAGATAATCCTGACGCGGCCCGCCGGACCGCCCCCGCTGACCGGGCACATGGCCGTAGCCGTAACTGTTCCCGTGGCTCTGGCCATAGCCCTGCCCGGGGCCGTGGTACGGCGAGGGGCCGCCCTCCGGCTGCTGCGGGTGGCCGCCGCGGGCGGGCTGCTCGTCGGTGAACACCGGCATGCCGTGCGCGGGGGTGCCCTGCGGCCCTGGGTGCCCCGGGTACCGACCGTGCCCCGGGGGCACGGCGGGTGACGGGGCGGCGCGGGCACCGGGCGCGGGGACGCCGTACTCCCGTCCTCCGGTGGCGCCGTGCTCGCCCGGGACGGTGCCGGGGCGGGAGCGGCCAGCTGCGACGGGACCTGGGCCTTGGGGTATCCGGGAGCGTTCCTCTCTGCGCCCGGTACCTGCCTTGCCCTTGCGGCTATGGCGTCCCACTAGTCACCTTCCGGAGTCGCCGGAGCCTGTATGACGGCACCGGCCGAGTTGTTCAGCCGCTGTATCGCCGTGGCCGAGTCGTCGATCAGCTCGCGAACGGCAGCCGCGACGATCTCCGGGTACTCCATCATGGCGACGTGCCCCGCCTCCGGCAGCGCGAGCAGCCGGGAGTCACGAAAAGCGGCAGAGGCACGCCGCGCCATACGGAAGGCGACCAGCTGGTCGCGCCCACCGTAGACCAGAAGCGTGGGTGCCAACACCCGCTCGGCCTGCCGCCACAGCGCGTGCTGCCCGCCCAGTGTGTAGGCGTCGACGATGCCCCGCGTCGAGCGGACCATGGCGTCCCAGAAATACGGCAGCTTCTCCCTGCGTGCGTACTCCTCGGCGGCGATCGCGAAGTCCTCGGGCGAGACCCGTGCGGGGTCGCCGTAACAGAGCCCGAGCACGCCGCCCGTGCGCCGTTCCGGGGGCCAGTCCCGGGTCAGCCTGGTGAACAGCGCGGCGATGCCGGGCACCGCCAGCATCGCCGTCGGCCAGGCGGTGCGCTGCGGCGGGATCTCCGGCAGCGCGGGCGAGACGAGCGTCAGCGTCCGGACGAGGTCGGGCCGCACCGCTGCCACCCGGGTCGTCACCGCGCCGCCCAGGGAGTTGCCCATCAGGTGTACGGGAGCGTGGCCGCAGGCATCCAGATAGCGGATGACGGCGCGGGCGTGCCCGGAGACCGAATAGTCCCCGCTGTCGGGCGGCGGGGAGTCACCGAAGCCGGGCAGGTCGATCGCCTCACCGCGCACATGGGGGGCGAGCTCACGCATCAGCGCTGACCAGTTGAGGGAAGAGCCCCCCAGCCCGTGCACATACAGGGCGGCCGGGCGAGTGTCGCCGGCCCGGTTCGCGCCATCCTCACGCCGCCCCCGCAGAGCCAGCGTCAGGCCGGGCAACGAGACCGTCCGCAGTGTCTCTTGCTCCCCGATGCGGGACCGCGTGAGCGAGGGCGACGGCGCAGCAGTGCGGGTCTTGGAGGTGGGGACTCCCGGCTGCTCGGTCGATGACATGGAGCAATGTTACGAGACGATCACATGCGTCCTCACGTGTTCACCGTCACAAGAAGAAGCACACTGGTGTACAGGAGAGGCATGGGTCCTCACCCGTCGCAGCCGCCGCCGGGAAGCATCCGGAAGTATGCAGTGGAGAAGCGGGAGGCATGCGGCGTGCGCCCCCGGTGACCCGCTCGTAGTCTCGTAAGTAGGGCCCGCGTGGTCGGGCCCCGCCTGGAAAGGGGAACGGCATGTCTGTCGATCCGACCGATCCGGAAACCATCGACCCCTATGACGCCTACGACGCCTATGACTCCTACGAGGAGGAACCTGAAGGGAACGGGGCCCCGGAGGCCCCCGAGGCGGACGCGGCGGAACAGCAGGCCGACCTGCTGGCACAACGCGACGACCCGCTGACCGGGCGCAGCAACCACGAGGTGGATCCGGCCGACGCGGCGGAACAAGCGCGCGTGGTGGAGCTGAACGAGGACGAGTACCGATAGCGCGTACCGGACGAGTGCCGAGAACGCGTACCGACAGAGCACACACAACAGAGCGCATACCGATAACAGGACGAGTGCCGCCAAAGCGCCCATCGCATCGGGACACCTGAGGGAACGGACCCGGACACCGGAGCGAAAATTCGCGGGCCGGGAAGCTACCACCTCCGTTACCGAAAAGTACGATGGCGGCGCAGCGCAGCTCGCGCTCAGGAACATTCAGGGAGGCGGCGTGACAGCCATCGAGCAGACCGAGGCGCGCCCGCGTGGCACGCGTCTGCCCCGCCGGGCACGGCGTAACCAACTGCTGGGCGCGGCTCAGGAGGTCTTCGTCGCGCAGGGCTACCACGCGGCGGCAATGGACGACATCGCCGACCGTGCCGGAGTCAGCAAGCCGGTGCTCTACCAGCACTTTCCGGGAAAGCTCGAGCTGTACCTCGCGCTCTTGGACCAGCACTGCGAGGCGCTGCTCCAGGCCGTGCGCGCGGCTCTGGAGTCCACCACGGACAACAAGCAGCGGGTGGCGGCGACCATGGACGCCTACTTCGCCTTCGTGGAGAACGAGGGCGGCGCCTTCCGGCTGGTCTTCGAGTCCGACCTGACCAACGAGCCCGCGGTCCGCGAGCGCGTGGACAAGGTCAGCCTGGACTGTGCACAGGCCGTCAGCGAGGTCATCTCCGAGGACACCAAGCTGCCCTCGGAGCAGTCGATGCTGCTGGCCGTGGGGCTGTGCGGAATGGCGCAGATCACCGCGCGCTACTGGCTGGGCGCGGGTCAGCAGATTCCGCGTGACGCAGCCGCCAAGCTGATCTCCTCGCTCTCCTGGCGCGGCATCGCCGGGTTCCCGCTGCAGTAGAGACGGTGCCGGGGCGCGGTTGTTCGCTGCCGGCGTGCGACCGCGCCCCCTCTGCGTTGCTGCTGAGAGCTAGGGTTGCTCCGTACGGCGCGGCTGGCCGCGCATCGCATCCCGGGCATCGCCACGGGATACCAGGACCGTCGGAGGGACATAGCCGTGGAGGTCAAGATCGGCGTGCAGCACGCGCCTCGCGAGATCGTCATGGAGAGCAAGCAGACTCCTGACGAGGTCGAGAGCACGGTGGCGGCGGCACTGGAGAAGGGCTCCGGAATGCTCAGCCTCACGGACGAGCACGGCCGGAAGATCCTGGTCCCGTCGGACCGCATCGCCTACGTCGAGATCGGTGAGGCAACGGGCCGCAGGGTGGGCTTCGGCGCGATCTGACCGGGCGGCGCCACCCGGGCGCCCGCACGAGACGCACGTCATGAGACACATGCAAGACGAGTCTCGTTCATGAGACTCACGCACGAGATACGCACAGAAGTACGCAGCTGACAGCACAGGCGTACGCAGGAAACGGCGGCCGCGGGATTCCTCCCACGGCCGCCGTTTCAGCCTCCGTACCCAAGGGGAGGACCGGAACGACCGCGGACCACCGGATCGCGGTCCCGCACCCGGCCCCACCCGAGGAGGTCCTCATGATCTGGGAGGCTCTCGGCTCCGCAGCCCTTGGACTCGCGCTCGCGCTCGCCGCGGCCAGGCGTTTCCCCGAGCGGCTTCCCGACCGGCGGCTGGTGCTGGCGACGGGCCCCGTCGCCGCTCTCACCGGCGGTCTCATCAGCCACACCGTGCTCGGCCCCGGCCACCCGCTGGCGAGCTGGTGCGTCGCGCTGGGCTTCAGCACGGCCCTGCTCTCGCTGCTGCTGCGGGACGAGTCGCCGGGACGACGGCAGTGGCGTCAGGACGCGCTGCCGACCGCCCCGGCACCGGTCGCCGCGAGCGCCGGCTACGGCCGGAACGCCGACTTCCGGCAGGACGTCGGCTTCCGGCAGAAGGCGGACTAGGCAGCAAGCCCCAGGGCGGCCATCCGCTTCGTATGGGCCTCGGTGATCCGGGAGAACATCTTGCCGACCTCGGCAAGGTCGAATCCGGCAGCCGCCCCGCCGACCAGCATGGTCGAGAGCGCATCCCGGTCCGCCACCACCCGCTGGGCCTGGGAGAGCGCCTCCCCCATCAGCCGCCGCGCCCACAGCGCCAGCCGACCGCCCACCCGCGGGTCGGCCTCGATGGCGGCGCGGACCTTCTCCACGGCGAAGCTGGAGTGCCCGGTGTCGTCCAGCACGCTCAGCACCAGGGCGCGGGTGTCGGCGTCGAGCCTCGTTGCGACCTCGCGGTAGAAGTCGGAGGCGATGGAGTCCCCGACGTACGCCTTGATCAGCCCCTCCAGCCAGTCGGAGGGGGCGGTGAGGCGGTGGAACTCGTCCAGCGCGGCGGCGAACGGCTGCATGGCGGCCGTGGGCTCCTCGTCGATCCGGGCCAGCTGTTCGCGCAGCTTCTCGAAGTGGTGGAACTCGGCGGAGGCCATCGAGGCCAGCTCGGCCTTGTCCGCGAGGGAGGGCGCCAGCTTGGCGTCCTCGGCGAGCCGCTCGAAGGCCGCCAGCTCTCCGTAGGCCAGGGCACCCAGCAGGTCGACGACCGCGGCGCGGTAGGTCGGGTCCGCCGACGCCTGCTCCCAGCTCTGGGTGGCGATCGAGGTGGCGGTGGCGGACTCGGATCCGGCGGCCCCGCTGTCGGCGGGCCCGGATTCGGCGGCGGTCTTGTCAGGCGTCTCCATACCTCGCACGATAGCCCGCAACCGCAGGTCGGGAAGGACCTCTCCGGCTCTCATGAGCCCCATGAGGGCTCAGGTGACCTCGTACACAACGATTGCCCCGGTACAGATGCGCGGATCCGGGGTACAGTGATATTGAGTCCACCGAATGGCGTGGACTCGCTGCATGCATGAAATGCGGATGCCCGGTCGGTGGCCCGATCGGCTCCGACCCGACAGCCTTCCGCCGGACCGTGCTCCCCGCGCGGACCGTGCTGAGAGGGACCGCTCGCGCAAGTGAGGCGCTTGAGCGGGAGACAGTGGTCCCGCGCCGCTTGGCGGGCCGCAACGACGGCCGCATGGTCGCGGTAGATCCTCTCCTCGCTCCGTCGGCCCGCCCAGAAGCTGGGTCGGCCGGACGCCGTAGCCGCATTAGCGCGTCACACAGAAGAGGCAAGCATCCTGTCCACAACGTTCAGAGATCTCGGGATTCTCCCCGAGACCGCCGAGGCCCTCGAAGCCGTCGGCATCACATCCCCCTTTCCGATCCAGGAGATGACGCTCCCCGTCGCCCTCGCCGGCACCGACGTCATCGGCCAGGCGAAGACCGGCACCGGCAAGACGCTGGGGTTCGGGCTGCCGCTGCTTGAGTCGGTCACCGTCCCCGCCGACGTCGAGCTGGGCCGCGCCAAGCCCGAGGAGCTCTCCGAGGCCCCGCAGGCCCTCGTCGTCGTCCCCACCCGTGAGCTGTGCCAGCAGGTGACGAACGACCTGCTCACGGCGGGCAAGGTGCGCAATGTCCGAGTCCTCTCGATCTACGGCGGCCGCGCCTACGAGCCCCAGGTCGAGGCCCTGAAGAAGGGCGTCGACGTGGTGGTCGGCACCCCCGGGCGGCTGCTGGACCTGGCGGGCCAGAAGAAGCTGCGGCTCTCCGAGATCAGGACGCTCGTCCTGGACGAGGCCGACGAGATGCTCGATCTGGGCTTCCTCCCCGACGTCGAGAAGATCATCGAGATGCTGCCGACCCGGCGCCAGACGATGCTCTTCTCCGCGACCATGCCCGGCCAGGTCATCTCGCTCGCCCGCCGCTACATGAGCCAGCCCACGCACATCCGCGCCACCGCGCCGGACGACGAGGGCCAGACGGTGGCGAACACCACACAGCACGTCTTCCGCGCCCACTCGATGGACAAGCCGGAGATGGTCGCGCGCATGCTGCAGGCCGAGGGCCGCGGTCTGGCGATGGTCTTCTGCCGTACGAAGCGCACGGCGGCCGATGTCGCCGAGCAGCTGTCGCGGCGCGGCTTCGCGGCCGGCGCGGTCCACGGCGACCTGGGCCAGGGTGCGCGCGAGCAGGCGCTGCGCGCGTTCCGCAACGGCAAGGTCGATGTGCTCGTGTGCACGGATGTCGCCGCGCGCGGCATCGACGTGGACAACGTCACCCACGTGATCAACTATCAGACGCCCGAGGACGAGAAGACCTACTTGCACCGCATCGGCCGCACCGGCCGTGCGGGCAACTCCGGCATCGCCGTCACGCTGGTCGACTGGGACGACATCCCGCGCTGGCAGCTGATCAACAAGGCGCTGGAGCTGGACTTCAACGACCCGGAGGAGACCTACTCCACCTCGCCGCACCTGTATGAGGCGCTGAAGATCCCCAAGGAGGCCAAGGGCATCCTGCCGCGTGCCGAGCGCACCCGTGCCGGGCTCGCGGCCGAGGAGATCGAGGACCTGGGCGAGCCCGCCAGCCGGTCGCACGGCAAGTCCGGCAAGCCTGCCGCGTCAGCCGAGCGCACCCGCCCGGCACGCCAGCCGCGCCAGCGGCGGCGCACCCGTGGGGCACTGCGCGACGATGCCGCCGCTCCGACCGCGGACACCGCGGCGGACACGGCCGTCGCCACCGCCGCGGGCGCCGAGGCGGGCGAGGGTGGCGCCGCGCGCAAGCCGCGCCGCCGTCGGCGCACCCGCGCCGGAGCCGCGCCCTCCGAGGCCGGGGCCCAGGCCCCCGCCGCAAAGCAGAGCGGCGAAGCCGCCCAGGCGGCGGTCGCCACGGAGGAGGCTCCGCGCAAGCCCCGCCGCCGCAGGACCCGCTCCAGCAGCGCGAGCAGCCGCACGGCCGGCACGGCCCAGCAGTCCGTGGAGGGCTGACCCACCGGCCCCCACCGGCCTTTCGGCAACAGCGCACGGCCCGGCATCCCACTGCGGGATGCCGGGCCGTGCGCTGTGCTGTGCCGGGCCGGAACGCCGCCCGTTCGGTGCCCCGCGGATGGCGCCGTTGGTGCCCCGGGGACGGCTGCAGGTAGCGTCGTGGCATGAGCAAGCCCCCGTTTCTCGCGCTGCCTGCCGGAGTGCGCGCGTACCGAATGGCTACCGCGCGTGGGGAGTTCGCCGTCCATGACACGGGCGGCACGGGCCGCACCGGGCCGACCGTGCTGCTGCTGCCCGGGTTCACCGGCAGCAAGGAGGACTTCATCGGACTGCTGGAGCCGCTGGCGCAGACGGGCTTCCGGGCCGTTGCGGTGGACGGGCGGGGGCAGTTCGAGACGGGCGGGCCGCCCGAGGAGGTCGCCTACGCGCAGGCCGAACTGGCCCGGGATGTGCACGCGATCGCGACCGTGCTCGAACTGGAGCGGCCAGGAACGGTGCATCTGCTCGGCCACTCGCTGGGCGGCCTGGTCGCACGCGCGGCCGTGCTGCTGGATGCCGCGCCGTTCGCCTCGCTGACGCTGATGAGCAGCGGACCGGCAGCTGTTTCACCCTCCCAGCAGAAGCGCGTCAGGCTGCTGCTGAGCGCGCTGGAGACCATGAGCATGGCGGCGATCTGGGAGGTCATGCAGGAGCTCGACCAGTCGGTCGGCTCGGCCGGCGAGGCGCCGTACTCGCGCCGGGAAGTGGAGGAGGCGTCCGCGGCGGTGGAGGAGTTCCTGCGTCACCGCTGGCTCGCCAACGTGCCTGAGCAACTTGCCGCGACGGGGCAGCAGTTGCTCGGTGAGCCGGACCGGGTTGGTGAACTGGCCTCGCTCGGGCTGCCGTTCCACGTCGTGTCCGGCACGGAGGACGACGCCTGGCCGGTGCCGCTGCTGGACCGGATGGCCCAACGGCTCGGCGCCCACCGTACGGTCGTCGCCGGCACGGGCCACTCCCCCA
Organism: Streptomyces sp. 3N207; assembly: GCF_052246355.1. NCBI lineage: Bacteria > Bacillati > Actinomycetota > Actinomycetes > Kitasatosporales > Streptomycetaceae > Streptomyces > Streptomyces sp. 3N207. Next base: position 72,032 of record NZ_JBQQBV010000001.1, read on the forward strand.
ACGCCGAGCGGCCCGCGCAGACCGCGCGGGCCCTGGTGGACTTCTGGCTCAGCGTTTCCGCTGGATGACGCTCAACCTTTCCCCTGGATGAACTGGGTGATGCCGCCGGCGATCTGCTGGACGGCGATGGCCGAGAGCAGCATCCCCGAGAGCCCCAGCCGTCCGCGCGCTGCACGGCCAGGATGACGGAGACGATGGCGCCGGGCCCGGCCAGCAGCGGCATGCCCAGCGGGACGAGCGCCACGTTGACGTCCTTCGTCTGGGTGGGCTCGTCGGACTTGCCGGTCAGCAGGTCGAGCGCGACGAGCAGGAGCAGCAGCCCGCCCGCGACCATCAGCGCCGGGATGGAGACATGCACATAGTCGAGGATCTGCTTGCCGCAGATCCCGAACAGGGTGATCACCCCGAACGCAACAGTTGCCGCCTGCCATGCCATCCGGCGCCGGACCTTCACCGGCCGTCCGGAGGTGAGGCCGAGAAAGATGGGGGTGATGCCGGGCGGGTCCATGATGACGAAGAGGGTGAGGAAGACGGACCCGAAGAGCGCGAAATCGAACACGGTGGTGCCTGTGCCTTGCGGAGATGGAGAAGGTGGGAAGGGCGGGGAAGAAAGCCGGGAGCGCGGGCTCGTTGCAGCGCGGGCCGGGGCGCGTGCGCACGTCCGCGTAACGCCTGCGCGAGCGAGCGGGCGGTGACCCGCGGAATCGGCGCGCGGCCCTGCAGAGCGGCCTGAGCGCTGGAGAGTTGCGGTGCCGCTCAGCCCGGGATCGGCGTGGCGCCTGAGCCGCGTGCGGCGATCTCGGCGTACACGTCGGGCGCGGTGGTGAAGTCGCCGAGCGCGATGGGTTTGCGGCTGCCGTGGTAGTCGCTGGAGCCGGTGGCCAGCAGTCCGAGGTCGTCGGCGAGCGCGTGCAGCCGCTTACGGGTCTCGGGTTCGTGGTCGGCGTGGTCGGCCTCGATACCGTCGAGTCCGGCCTCCGCCAGCTCGGCTATCGCGCTCTCGGGGACGCACTGGCCGCGCTTGGCTGCCAGCGGATGCGCGAAGACGGCAACCCCGCCCGCGCCCTTGATCAGCCGCAGCGCGTCGAAGGGGTCAAGCTCGTGCTTGCTGACGTAGGCCCGCCCGTCGTTGGCGAGCCACTCCTCGGTGAAGGCGTCGGAGACGGTCTCGACGACACCCTGCTCCACCATGGCCGCCGCGATGTGCGGGCGGCCCACCGAACCGTCGCCCGCGATACGCAGGACCTGCTCCCACGTGACGGGCGCGCCCAGGTCACGCAGCTTGCCCACCATCGCCTTGGCACGCGGTACGCGGTCGTCCCGTACGAGCTCGCGCTCGCGGGCCAGTTCGGGCTCCGCGGGGTCGAAGAGGTAGGCGAGCATGTGCAGGCTGATGCCGTCCAGCCGGCAAGAGAGCTCGGCGCCGGTCACCAGGCTCAGCCCGGCGGGCAGCGCGGCGGCGGCCTCGGCGTGGCCCGCCACGGTGTCGTGGTCGGTGAGCGCCACCACGTCCAGCCCGGCAGCCGCGGCGTTGCGCACCAGCTCGGTGGGGGTGTCGGTGCCGTCCGAGGCGGTGGAGTGGGTGTGCAGGTCGATGCGCACTTCGACGGGCTCCGAACGGTGGACGGCGGGCATGACGGGCTCATGGCGAGCGCTCCCCAGGATAGCCGTACCGTCCGGCATCCCTTCCGGCCAGGAGCACCGGCACCCCCTTCCGACCAGGAGAAAGAGGGGGCGACAGGACCGTTCAGGAGATCAGGCGGGGGGAGAGTGCTCCGCAGGGCACCAGTTCCACCTCGGCTCCCGCGTCCCGCAGATCGGTCAGCACGAGTTCGTCGTAGAGCAGCAGTCCGGATTCCTGGGGCCAGACGATGGCCCACAGCCACAGCCCGCACGCCTCGCCCGCGAAGACGGCGCGGTCCTCGGGCGAGCCGCTGACGTGCCAGAGCGGGGTGGGGTGGCCCGCGGCATGGACCTTGGTCTGCGGCGGCTTGCCCGCACAGATGCCGGGCCCGGGGTCCAGGCCGTCGATACCGGCGTAGCGCGCGCCGAGGCCGACGCCCAGTTCCTCGGCGATCAGCAGCAGTTCACCGGGACCGCCGAGCGGTGCGGGGCCCGAGCAGGCGACGGCGGTGGCCCGGCCACCGCTCCTGTCGTCGCCCGCGCAGGCGACGCCGGTGAACAGCCACCCCACGGGCAGCGGCCAGGGCATCCATACGGGCACCTGTGTGCGCCCCACCACGACGGCGAGCGCTTCGACGCTGGGCGGGAGGACCGGCTGGAGCGGGTGCACGGCGCCGTGGACGCCGCACTGCCAGGTGTCGGCGAAGAGACCGGGCGCCCTGACCCGGCCACCGCACTTCGGGCAACTGGGTTCGCCCCTCATGGGCCCTAACGGTCCTACCGGGCCGCCCTCCCGTCAAGGACGATCACCCACCCGGACCTGGGGCCTTGGCAGCACCGTGCGTAAGGGACCCGGAGAACGAGGCGATGACCTGCTGATCATATAGCTGTAGCTTGCACTAGTTAGTCTGCCTAATTTAGCGTGTGTACACACCAATCATTTCTTCAGGCGAGAAACATAAGGAGCGGCAGGCATGAGTGGTGATCCGTTCGACGAAGGCGGTGGCAGTCTTCTCCGTCAGCCGAAGGCCGTATGGGCCACGGCAGGCGCGTCCGTCGTCGCCTTCATGGGCATCGGCCTGGTCGATCCGATCCTCCCCTCCATCGCGAAGGGCCTGGAGGCGACCCCCAGCGAGGTCTCCCTCCTGTTCACCTCGTACTTCCTGATCACCGCCGTGGCGATGCTGGTCACCGGCTTCGTCTCCAGCCGGATCGGCGGCCGCAAGACGCTGCTGCTCGGGCTGGCGCTCGTGGTGATCTTCGCCGGGCTCTCCGGCACCTCGCACTCCGTCGGCGAACTGGTCGGCTTCCGCGCGGGCTGGGGCCTGGGCAACGCCCTCTTCGTCTCCACCGCGCTCGCGGTGATCGTCGGCGCGGCGGCGGGAGGGAGCAGCGCGGCCGTTCTGCTGTACGAGTCCGCGCTGGGCCTCGGCATGGCCTGCGGGCCGCTGCTGGGAGCCGTGCTCGGCGATGCCAGCTGGCGCTTCCCGTTCTTCGGTACGGCCGCACTCATGGCGATCGGTTTCCTCGCCATCGCCGCATTCCTCAAGGAACAGCCCAAGCCCGCGCGGAAGACCTCGCTGCTCGACCCGGTCAAGGCGCTCGGCCACGGCGGGCTCGCCACGGCGGCCGTCTCGGCGTTCTTCTACAACTACGCCTTCTTCACGGTGCTGGCGTTCACGCCGTTCGTGCTCAACATGTCGCCCTACCGCTCCGGCGCTGTGTTCTTCGCCTGGGGCGTGCTGCTGGCGGTCTTCTCCGTACTGATCGCGCCGCGTCTCCAGCAGCGCTTCGGTTCGCTGCGGGTGCTGGGGGCCTCGCTGGTGCTCATGGCCGTCGACCTGCTGGTGCTGGGGTACGGCAACCACGCCGTGGCCATCGTCTGCACCGTGGTCTCGGGGGCCTTCATCGGGGTCAGCAACACCGTGTACACCGAGCTGGCGCTCGGGGTGTCGGACACGCCCCGGCCCGTCGCCAGTGCCGGATACAACTTCGTACGCTGGTTCGCCGCCGCCGCGGCGCCCTTTCTGGCGCCGAAGATCGAAGGGTGGGCGAACATCCATGCCCCGTTCCTGGTCGCAGCCCTTGCCGCGCTGGTGGGCGCCGGCATCGTGGCTGCCCGGCGCAGGGCTCTGACAACGGAGGCCGAGGAATTGCTCCCCGTACCCGCCGAGGCCGCAGCCTGAACCGTCTGCCGCACCGTCTGCCGCCGCCGGAAAGCAGGGGTCACTCCCCCAGCGGCACAGCCCCGCGCAGCGGATCGCGGAGGTCTGTCTCGTGGCGGAGCCACCGTTCGTGGAGCGCGTCCGCGCCATGGACTCGCTTCCACGCGGCCTCCGTCGGCGTCATGGGCAGCAGCTGCAGGAAGCGGACGGGGTCACGGGGCCCATCCAGGGCCAAGTCCTCGACCAGGCCGCCGGGTTCGGCGACCAGTACGGAGGTGAAGGGCGCTCCGGGCCACAGCGGTTCGCCGGTGTCCAGGGAGGCGCCCGGGGCGACGACGACGCCCTCGACCTGCGGCGACGCCGCCAGTACAGCCAGCGGTCGCAGCACCTTGTCCGTATCGGCGACTCCGGCCCGTACGGTCAGCAGCAGTTCGGCGCGCGGCCCCACCTCGGGATCGGCCAGCGCCTGGGCCGGGTCGGTCATCGGTGCGGCCGACATACCGAGGGTGGCATATCGCACAGTGCCCGCCTCGGCGTCCGGAAACCGCAGCACCTCGATGCGCTCCGTACCCAGAAAGGTGACCGAGGCACGGGCGTCGGGCTCGCCGAAGGCCCAGCGCAGCCGGGAGTCGACCAGAGTCAGGACGTCGTTCATCCGGCGAGCATAGAGCGCGGTTCGACCGCGCTTCGGTGCGGCTTCGGAGCAGCTCCGGTAGGTAAGGAGGCGGCAAAGGGCTGCCAGGATCGGGCGCGACGGGCACGGGGACCGTTTTTGCAGTGCTACCGTTGGCTGCCGGTCAAGGCGTGTACACATCGTCCCCCACAGGGGCCCGGCCGGAGGAGGTGGGACTGACATGGATCCGAGTCGACCGTGCAGTACCAGCCGCTCTTCCTGCCCGGCAATGACCGCGCCACTCAGACCCTGATCTTCTTTCAGACCTGATCTCCCAGCGGCCAGGGGCGCACTCTCCCCCAGGACCGAGAACCGGTTCCCACCGGGGTGCGCACGGCGGAAGAGCGTCCGCGTTTCGCAGTTTCGCATTGTTCCGTCTGTCAGCAACCGCCGTCGTCACAGCGTGCGTGTGGTGCCCGCTTTGCGGACCTCCGGGTGGTGGCCCGTAGGCCCCCGTTCCGGGCAGCACGACGCCTCGGCCGATGTCACGGCGGCATGGCACGGCACCGTTGGAGGGGCCTCATGTCGATGATCCGAGAGCTGCGCGCCGCAGTGCGCCCGGCCCTGCGCAGGGACAACCGTTCGGGATACGGCGCCGGATACGAGCGCGTCAGTGCGGCGGGCACCAGCAGCGCCGTCGTGGACTGCGGCGTCTATCTGGACGGCCGCCGGGCCCCCGAACACCTCACCCCGGCCCAGGCGCTGCGCAAGGTGCGCTCGCCGGAGGGCCAGAGCCGGAACGGGTTCGTCTGGATCGGTCTGCACGAGCCGACCGAGGAGGAGTTCTCCGACATCGCACAGGAGTACGGTCTGCACCCGCTGGCCGTCGAGGACGCGGTGCACGCGCACCAGCGCCCGAAGTTGGAGCGGTACGACGAGAGCCTGTTCACCGTCTTCAAGACGATCCACTACGTCGAGCACGCCGAACTGACCTCCACCAGCGAGGTGGTGGAGACCGGCGAGGTGATGTGCTTCACCGGCCGGGACTACGTCATCACCGTCCGGCACGGCGGCCAGGGCTCCCTGCGGGCGTTGCGGCACCGGCTGGAGGACGACCCCGAGCTGCTGAGCAAGGGCCCCTCTGCCGTGCTGCACGCCATCGCCGACCAGACCGTGGACGGCTATATGGCGGTGGCCGACGCGGTGCAGGACGACATCGACGAGGTCGAGATCGAGGTCTTCTCCGACCGCTCGGGCAGCGGCAAGCGCGGCGGTGACGCCAGCCGGATCTACCAGCTCAAGCGCGAGGTGCTGGAGTTCAAGCGCGCCGTCTCCCCGCTGATGCGGCCGCTGCAGACGCTGAGCGAGCGGCCGGTACGGCTGATCGACCCGGACATCCAGAAGTACTTCCGCGACGTGGCCGACCACCTGACCCGCGTCAACGAGCAGGTGCTGGGCTTCGACGACCTGCTCAACTCGATCCTCCAGGCGAACCTCGCCCAGGCGACGGTCGCGCAGAACGAGGACATGCGCAAGATCACCGCCTGGGCCGCCATCTTCGCGGTGCCGACGATGATCGCCGGGATCTACGGCATGAACTTCGACTACATGCCGGAGCTGCGCTGGAAGTACGGCTACCCGATGGTGCTGCTGCTGATCCTCGCCATCTGTTACGGCATCCACCGGGGCTTCAAGCGCAACGGCTGGCTGTAGCCTGCGGCTATGAGCGTGACACCGCAGCCGACCGACAGCCATCTGGACCGCGCGCTGATCGAGGAGACGGCCAAGAAGTCCGGACTCGTCTGGGTGCGCGGTCCCCAGGGTCCGGCACGCGGCCTGTGGCACGTATGGCACGAGGGAGCGGTGTGCCTGGTCGGCGACGGCTCGCTCGAACAGCCGCTCGCCGGCCTGGGCCTGACGGACGGCGGCAGCGCCACCGTCAGCGTGCGCGGCAAGGACAAGGGCGCCCGGCTCGTCGTCTGGCCGGCACGGGTACGGGAACTCCCCCCGCACGGCGAGGAGTGGGAGGCGGCCGTCGGTGAGCTCAAGGGCAAGCGGCTCAACGCGCCGGACGCCGACACCATGACCGAGCGCTGGGCCCGCGAGAGCCGGGTGCTGCGGCTGGAGCCGGAGGGCGAAGCGCTGGAGCGGCCCGGTGCGATGCCGCACGGCTCGCAGGCCGCGCCGCCACCGGCCACCCCCGTCACCACCCGTCGGTCCCAGCCCGCGGGGCTGCCGCGGCTGCTGTTCCGCCGCCGGAAGAACCGCGCCCGCGGCTGACCCCGGGCCGGTCAGCCGCCGTGCTGCTCGGGTGAGATCTTCTTGCCGTAGTCGACGGTCTCGTCCTTCTTGGGCGCGTGCAGCGCGAAGCCGTCGTTCCAGTCGCTCAGCTGCACCGTCCCCGCGCCCCCGGCGCGACGCAGCCGCAGCGGGTACGGGGTCCCCTCCAGCGAGACGTCCACGGTGCCGCCGCGGCCCTTGCCGGCCGTGACCCGGATCGTTCTGGTGCCGGCCACCGTCGAGCGCTCCCCCGTCTCGCGCTTGCCCTCCATGGTCAGCAGCCCGTCCAGGAGGGTGCTCATGTCGGTGAAGACGCTCAACTGCTTGTACGCCGGGTCCTGTTCGGGGACCTTGACGTACTTGCCCTTGAGCTTGCCCGCCGCGGCGATGTCGCTCTTGCCGGGCTTCTTGCCGCCTTCCTGCCGGGCCCAGAAGCCGGTGCCGGCCTTGAGGAAGAGGTCCCGGCCCGTGCGCAGCAGCTGGAAGGTGGAGCCGCCCTCGGCGGAGACCTCGCCGACGCCGCCGTTGCTGGTCAGCCGCATCTTGAGGCGGTAGGTCTGCCCCTTGCTGACGACGTTGCCGGAGACCCGTACGGCCTTGGCGCGCTCGGCCGCCGTTTTCGCCTTCCGTTCGATCTTCGTCGCCGAGAGCTTGCCGACCCCGTTGGTGCCCTCGTCCGGGTCCTCGCCCCCTCCTCCGCACCCGCTCAGTGCCGTACTCGCTCCGACGCAGACGAGAGCGAGCAGCGCTGCACTCCGGGGTGCGCGGGCGCGTCCAGTCACGAGGCGTTCCTCCTGTGGTCGGCGACGGCAGAGGGCACCCTACCCGGACGGACGCGGCTCCCCGGAAGGCAGCCGTCCGGAGCACCGGCTGCGACGGCTGTGGCCCCGGTCACGCTAGCCTGAAACCGGCATATATGGGCAAGAGTGATGTAAAGCCGTAAAGATCTCGACGGATCTCGACGTGGCAGCGAACGGTCGGCGCGGCCGAGGAGGGCAGGCAGCTCATGGCAGCGAGCGCTCCCCGGGTCTTCGTCTCCCACCTGGCCGGTGTCCCCGTCTTCGACCCCAACGGCGACCAGCTCGGCAGGGTCCGCGACGTGGTCGCCCTGCTGGGTGTCCGGCGGCGGCTGCCCAGCGTCCTGGGGCTGGTGGTGGAGGTCGTCAGCAGACGCCGGGTCTTCCTGCCCATGACCCGGGTGACGGGCGTGGAGTCCGGCCAGGTCATCACCACGGGGGTGCTCAACATCCGGCGGTTCGAGCGGCGCCCCAACGAACGGCTGGTCCTCGGCGAGCTGCTGGACCGCCAGGTGACCCTCCGGGAGACCGGCGAAGAGGTGACCGTCCTCGATGTCGGCCTCCAGCGGCTGCCCGCCCGCCGCGACTGGGAGATCGACCGGCTGTTCGTCCGCAAGGGGCGCAAGGGCGGCGGGCTGCGCGGCAGGCGCGGTGAGACGCTCACCGTGGAGTGGGACGCGGTGACCGGCTTCGATCTGGAGGAGCCCGAGCAGGGCACCGCCAATCTGCTGGCCACCTTCGAACAGCTGCGCCCCGCGGACCTGGCCAACGTACTGCACCACCTCTCCGCGAAGCGCCGGGCCGAGGTGGCCGCCGCGCTGCACGACGACCGGCTCGCCGACGTGCTGGAAGAGCTGCCGGACGACGACCAGGTGGAGATCATCGGCAAGCTCGCCGACGAGCGCGCCGCACTCGTCCTGGAGGCCATGGACCCCGACGACGCCGCCGACCTGCTCGGCGAGCTGCCGGAGGCCGACAAGGAGCGCCTGCTGGACCTGATGCAGCCGCAGGAGGCAGCACCGGTGCGGCGGCTGCTCAGTTATGAGGAGGGCACGGCAGGCAGCCTGATGACGCCCGAGCCGATCGTGCTGCGCCCGGACGCCAGCGTCGCGGAGGCGCTGGCCCGGGTGCGCAACGAGGACCTGTCAGCGCCGCTGGCCTCCCAGGTCTACGTATGCCGACCGCCGGACGAGACGCCGACCGGCAAGTACCTGGGCATCGTGCACTTCCAACGCCTGCTGAGGGAACCGCCGTTCGCGCTCGTGAGTGCCCTTGTGGACGCCGATCTGCGGCCGCTGCCGCCCACGGCCTCGGTGCCCGCGCTGACGAGCTATATGGCGGCCTACAACATCGTCTCGGCGCCCGTGGTGGACGAGGGCGGCCATCTGCTGGGCGCCGTCACGGTCGACGACGTGCTGGACGACCTGCTGCCGGAGGACTGGCGGGAGGCGGCGGCCGTGGGCGGGCTGCCCGGCTTCGCGCCCGGCCGGCACGAGGAACGCGAGGAGCACACGGAGCAGCAGGCACGAGGGAGCGGCGATGGCTGAGCGGGAGGGACCGCGGCTGGATCTACCGCGTACGCCCCGGCGTACGCTGCTGCCCACCTACGACCCGGACACGTTCGGGCGGGCCTCGGAGCGGATCGCGCGCTTCTTGGGCACGGGCCGCTTCCTGCTGTGGATGACGATCGTGATCATCGTCTGGATGGGCTGGAACATCGTCGCTCCGGCCGGTTGGAAGTTCGACGAGTACCCGTTCATCTTCCTGACCCTGGCCCTCTCCCTCCAGGCTTCCTACGCGGCTCCGCTCATCCTGCTGGCGCAGAACCGTCAGGACGACCGGGACCGGGTCAATCTGGAGCAGGACCGCAAACAGAACGAGCGCAGCATCGCCGACACCGAGTTCCTCAGCCGCGAGATCGCCGCGCTGCGGATGGGGCTGGGCGAGGTCGCCACCCGCGACTGGATCCGCTCGGAGCTGGCCGAACTGCTCAAGGAACTGGAGCACACCGACCGCGAGCCCGCGGGAGCCCGGGAGAGTGACCAAGACCGCTGACCGTTCGCTTAGGAGAGCCCAGCTACTGGGCCGTACCATTTGAGTCATGGCTACCGAGACCCAGGAATCCACCCCCACCGAAGACGCGGTGCGTGCGGCACTCGCCACGGTGAACGACCCGGAGATCCACCGGCCGATCACCGACCTGGGGATGGTCAAATCCATCGAGATCGCGCCCGACGGCGCGGTCGACGTCGGGGTCTATCTGACGGTCTCCGGCTGTCCGCTGCGCGAGACCATCACCGCGAACGTGACCGAGGCCGTGCAGCGGGTGCCCGGTGTCACCTCGGTCGGCGTCGAGCTGGACGTGATGAGCGACGAGCAGCGCCGGGAGCTGGCCGCGTCCCTGCGCGGCGGCAAGGCCGAGCGCGAGATCCCCTTCGCCCAGCCCGGCTCGCTGACCCGCGTCTACTGCGTGGCCTCCGGCAAGGGCGGCGTCGGCAAGTCCTCGGTGACCGTGAACCTGGCCGCGGCGCTGGCTGACGACGGCCTCAAGGTCGGCGTGGTGGACGCCGACATCTACGGCCACTCCGTCCCGCGGATGCTGGGCACGGACGGCCGGCCCACCCAGGTCGAGGACATGATCATGCCGCCCTCCGCACACGGCGTGAAGGTCATCTCGATCGGCATGTTCACCCCGGGCAACGCCCCCGTGGTCTGGCGCGGGCCCATGCTGCACCGTGCGCTCCAGCAGTTCCTCGCCGACGTCTACTGGGGCGATCTGGACGTGCTGCTGCTGGACCTGCCGCCCGGCACCGGGGACATCGCCATCTCGGTCGCCCAGCTGGTCCCGAATGCGGAGATCCTGGTGGTGACGACCCCGCAGCAGGCGGCGGCCGAGGTCGCCGAGCGCGCGGGCTCCATCGCGGTGCAGACCCACCAGAAGATCGTCGGCGTGATCGAGAACATGTCCGGCATGCCGTGCCCGCACTGCGACGAGATGGTCGACGTCTTCGGCACCGGCGGCGGCAAGCAGGTCGCCGAGGGCCTGACCCGCACCACCGGCGCGGAGGTGCCGGTGCTGGGCGGCATCCCGATCGACATCCGGCTGCGCGAGGGCGGCGACGAGGGCAAGCCCGTGGTCCTCAGCGATCCGGACTCCCCCGCCGGCAAGGCGCTGCGCACGGTCGCCGACAAGCTCAGCTCCCGCCAGCGCGGACTGTCGGGCATGTCACTGGGCCTCACCCCGAGCAACAAGTTCTGACGGCCGGCCGGACAACGCGCCTCGCCGGCGTCCCGCACAGCGCGCGGCCCCCGTACGGAAGACTCCGTACGGGGGCCGCGCGCTTGTCCGTGAGACCGGGGCGGAGTGCTCAGCTCTTTTCGTACGCGGTGATGTCCTTCACCACGGCGAAGCCGAGGCCGTACGCGCTCATCCCGCGCCCGTAGGCCCCCAGGTGGACGCCCTCCTGGGCCGAACCGGCGAGTACCCAGCCGTACTCGGACTCCCGGTAGTGGAAGTCGGTGGGGACGCCGTCCACCGGCAGCGAGAGCGTGCTCCAGCCGGAGCCGTCCAGATCGTCCGCAAGCTCCCAGGCGACGCCGGTCTGCTGGTCGAGCCAGTCCTGGCGCAGGCTGCGGTCCATCTCCATCGGGAAGCTGCACGAGAGCAGCCCCGAGCCCGCCAGCCAGGCGGCGGTGGACACGGAGGTGGCCTCCAGCGTCCCGGTGCCGTCGGCGCTGCGCCGCACCGGGCGGCTGGCGAGGGTCACGACGACGGCGAAGCTCTGGTCCTCAGGGGTGGTTTCGGCGCGGAGGGAGGGCTCCTCGCCATGGCCGGTCGAGCCGTGCTCGACGGTGCCGTCGGCCGCTGTACCGACCTGCATCAGCCAGCGTGGCCCGGTGAAGGCCGTGTCCAGGCCGTACCACGGAAAGGCAGCCATCAGATAGTCGTCCACCGCCCGCCGCGCGTTTGGTACCCCCTGCGCGGCGGGCCCGGATTCACCGGCTAGCCGACTCGTCGTCTCCATCTGTGCGACGCCTCCTCATTGCCCTGTTGCCTGGGCAGCCGAGCTCCTCGGACGGCGACCCCCGACACTGGGAGGATAGCCACACCGGTCCGCCGTGTCGGTCATGCCCGGTGGATCAGGACGCGGTACGGGTGGCGAGATGGACGGCAAACGCCGTAGATGTCCCAAGTGGTGCGAACGCCGAGGTGACGCGATCGTGGCCTGATGAGGCATCAGTCGAGGCTCAGGTCGCGTCCGCGTCGAACGGCGGCGGGTCACTCTTGCGCAGCACGTCCCCTTGCACCGGTCGGCCGTTCACCCCGTCGGAGGTGTGCTTGGTGAGGTCAGCGGCCTGCTGACCCGCGCCCTGCACGCTCTTCTTGGCCGTGTCGACCTTGCCTGAGCCGCCGTTCCGGCCGGCGCCGTTGCTGCCGCTGTCGCTGCCGTTGACCGCTTCGGTGACTTCGGCCAGATCCTTGCGCAGGTCGAAGCTGTTGCTGATCTCCTTGATGCCCAGGTCGTCGTTGTCCAGCAGATGCTTACGCGCGAACGTCTTCGGGTTCAGGTCCTCGAACTCGAAGTCCTTGAACTCCGGTCCCAGCTCACTTCTGATGTCCTCCTTCGCGCTGTCGGAGAACTGACGCACCTTGCGGATGAAACCGGCGACGTCCTGGATCACCTTGGGGAGCTTCTCGGGGCCGAACACCAGCACCGCGAGCACGATGAGTGCGACCAGCTCCAGTGGTCCTATATCGAAGAACACCGCGCAGCTCCCTCACTCCGTCCACGGCTCCTGCAGCCAGATGTCACGGTACCCGCCCACGGCCCGCAAGCGGGAGCCCGCCCTGTGTCCCGCCGGTCAACCCGTGGCGGAGCCGAGCGTCAGGCGCACCGTCCGCTGCGCGCCGTCGGGCCCGCCGCGCCGGACGGTCAGCTCCAGCTTCTCGCCGGGACGGTGGCTGCGGATGCGGACGATCAGTTCCTCACCGCTGGTCACCAGCTTGTCGCCGACCTTCGTGATCACATCGCCCGCCTTCAGCCCCGCCTTGTGCGCCGGTCCGCCGCGTACGACCGCCCCGCCATGGCCGCCCGCACCGCCGATCCGCGCGCCCTCTCCCTCGTACTCCGTATCGAGGGAGACGCCGATCACCGGATGGGTGGCCCGGCCGTCGTTGATCAGCTCCTCGGCCACCCGGCGGGCCTGGTTGACCGGGATGGCGAACCCCAGGCCGACGCTGCCGCCCTCGCCGACCTCTCCGTCGGGCAGCCCCGAGTCGCTGCCCGCGCCCTTGATCGCGCTGTTCACCCCGACGACCCGGCCCCGGCTGTCCACCAGCGGACCGCCTGAATTGCCGGGGTTTATCGGGGCGTCCGTCTGCAGCGCGTCCACATAGCTCAGCTCGCTGCCCGGCTCCCGGCTGCCCGCGGTGATGGGCCGCTCCGTTGCGCTGACGATGCCGGTGGTGACGGTGCCGTCCAGGTCGAAGGGTGCACCGAACGCGATGACGGGGTCACCGACGCGGACCGCGTCGGAATTGCCCAGCGGCAGCGGGGTGAGCCCGGAGACGCCGGAGACCTTGACGACAGCCAGGTCGTAGCCGCTGTCGCTGCCGATGACCTCGCCGGTCGCGGTCTGGCCGCCGTTGAAGGTGACCCGCACTCCGTCGCTGCCCTTGGCGGACTCCACGACGTGGTTGTTGGTGAGGATGTGGCCGCGCCGGTCCAGTACGAAACCGGTGCCGGTCGCCTCGGCACCGCCGCCGCGCGCGTGCAGTGTGACGACGCCGGGCAGGGTCTGCCGGGCGATCCCGGCAATGCTGCCCTTGGGCCGTTCACCGCCCTCGCCCGCCGGGCCCGCGGCGGTCTGGGGCAGCTTCACATCGCTCACATTGCCGTTCCGCTCCACGTACGCCCCGATGAGCCCGCCCACGCCACCCGCCACCAGCGCCAGCACCAGGGCCCCGATCGCGATACGGGACCTTCGGCGCGGACGGCCGGGAGAGGGCTGGAGGGCCGGCTGAGGCGACGGCACGGCGAGCTGCGGAACCGGCTGAGTCGGCAGAGTCGGCTGCGGCTCGGGGGCAGCCGACGCCGTGTGGGGCTGCTGTGCGCCCGACCGTTGGGCCGAGGCCGGGCCGAGCCCGGGAGCGCCGGTGGGCACCCCGTAGGGCGGCGTCGTGGCGCCGGGTGGCGGCGCCGCGGTGTCGAGTGGCCCTGTGGTGCCGGGCGCCAGGGCGACGCCGTGCGGCGGGGTCACCGTCGGTGGCGCCGCGGTGCCGCCGGGCGACAGGGGCACGCCGTGCGGCGGAGTGACCGTCGGCGGTGCCGCCGCGGTGCCGGGCGCCAGGGCCACACCGTGCGGCGGGGTCACCGTCGGCCGCTGGACGGGCGGTGCGGGCGCCCATGGGCCCGGTCCCCCGTACGGGGGTGTGGAGTACGGGTCCACACCGTGCAGCGGCTCCGGCCGGGCGGACGGTACGGGTACGGGCCCGGACACGGGCGCCGCGGTCTCCTCGGCCGCCGGTGCAGCGGAGGTGGCCTGCGCGGCCGGTGCCCCCGGTGCGGAGGCGTCCCGCGCGGGGGTGGGTTCGGTGACCGTCCGGGAGGGCTCGGCCTCGGGCTCCGGGCGCCTGCCCGGGGTCCAGCGTGGGCGGCTCCACCACTTCGGCTCCTGCCTGGTGGCTTTCGGCTCGTCCATGCCCTCTCCAGCTGGTCACCCGCACTGCTCACCCGCCCCCAGCCGGCGCCTTCGGCCTTCGGCCGAAGTACCGCCCGGTCCGGTCCGGGGATGGCCCGGAAGGTCTGCCTCCGGCTGGGCGACGGGATTGTCGAGAGGATTCAACCAGGAACGCGGCGCACCGCACAGCGGGCGTCAACGTGGTACCGCGTCAGCGACCCGCCGGGCCCGTCCCGGCAGCCGAAGCGGAGAGCGGCGAGCCCGTCGCCGGAGCCCGGCCGGGGAAGGACCGCAGCACCATGGGGTCGGGCCGCGTGCCCCCCATGGCGAGCCGTACCTCTGCAGACGGTTCCTGTGGGGCCCCGGGCAGCAGGGACGCCGACCCGCGCAGGGAGCTCATGGTCCCCGCAGCGCCGCTGTTCCCGTACCAGCCGGAGCTGTTGGTGGCAGGTGAGACCCGCGACGGCTTGAGCAGCGAGAGCGGTGAGGACCCCGAGCGCTGCAACAGGCTCACCGGCGCGGTCAGCCGCGTGGTGGGGGCAGCGACGCCGTGGGAGGCGACGGGTGCGAAGGTCGGGCCGGAGTCCGCAGCGCGGGTGCTCAGTGCTCCCCCGCGGTGGTCGCCGCCGCGGCGTCTGGCATCCCGGGAGGCACCGGAACCGGAGGCGCTGCGCACCGAGTTGGCGGACGGGTTGTCGGTGCTCCCTCCGGCGGAACTGCTCGCCGCACCGGACGCCAGGGTGCCGCCGAGGGCCAGGGCCGCGAGCGAGAACGCGCCCGCCGCTGCGAAGGCGAAGCGGCGCCCACGGGAGGCGGAGCGCTCCCGTTCGGCACGGTCCGCGGCCCGTTCGGCGGCCCGCTCGGTGCGGTCCGGCCCCGGGATCTCATGTATCCGGAAGCCGCGCTGCGGGGTGAGCGGGCTGCGCCCGCCGCCCCGGCCGGCCGGGAGGTAGTCGAACGTCCACGGGGAGCCGCCGGGCAGCGTGGTCGCGGTGAACGCGCTGCCCGCTGCTGCTTCCCCGTCCGATTTCCCGTCCGAGGAGCCCCCCGGTGTGCCGGGGCCGCGGCCGGTGTCGTCGATGCGGCCCGCGCGCAACTCACCGTCCGCGGGCAGCCCTTGAAGCCGGGCGAGGAGCCCGGCGGAGGGCGGGGGCGGGGCCGTGTCCGCGAAGACGTTCTTGAGCCGTCGCTGCGCATCGGCCTCGGCCTTGCAGCCCTGGCAGGTCGCCAGGTGCGCGAGGACCCGCTCGCGGGCGTCGTGCCCCAGCTCGCCGTCGACTAGGGCGGCGAGCCGGTCACCGAGGTGGTGTTCGGCGGAGGTCACCCGGCGCTCACCTCGCCCATCCGGGCCGTCGGCACCACCGCGCTCAGGGTGCGCTGCTGCTCGGCCCTGGCGGCGGGCGAGCGGTGCTGGAGTGCCTTACGCAGATGGGAACGGCCACGGTGGATACGGCTACGGACGGTGCCCAGCTTCACGCCGAGGGTCGCGGCGATCTCCTCGTACGACAGCCCTTCGATGTCGCAGAGCACCACGGCGGCGCGGAACTCGGGCGCGAGGGTGTCCAGGGCCTGCTGGACGTCCGCGTCGAAGTGGGTGTCGTTGAAGTGCTGCTGCGGGGTGGGCTCTCGGCTGGGGAGCCGCTCGGCGGCGTCGTCGGCGAGCGCGTCGAAACGGATGCGCTGCTTGCGCCGGACCATGTCCAGGAAGAGGTTTGTGGTGATGCGGTGCAGCCAGCCCTCGAAGGTGCCTGGCGTGTAGGTCGACAGCGACCGGAAGACGCGGACGAAGACCTCCTGGGTGAGATCCTCCGCGTCGTGCTGGTTACCGGTCAGGCGGTAGGCGAGCCGGTAGACCCGGGCACTGTGGGTGCTGACGATCTCCTCCCAGGAGGGAGGGGTCCACGCCTGCGCGTCCGCATCGGTCGCGAAAGTCGCCGTGGTCGCGGAGTCGGCGGTGCGGGACTGGTCAGCGGTGTCGGTCACGGATTTCGGCTGTCCCGTCGACCTGCGGAATCTCGAGAAGACGCCGCGGTCTCGGCTCGCAGCCGCACCTCCCCTGTCGGCTCTGGTGGTGTCCACTGGAGCCCCTACCATAGCCACATCTCCCGTTAGCTCCGGATAAGAAAATTTGCCCGGCTTTGCCGACCGCCTTTCCGCGGTCCCTGCTTTCTCAACGCCCAGTCCCATCAGCAGGTTCCCGGGCCAACGGATACAGTCACGATTGCGTGGAGGACGGGGACAGGAGAGGGCCATTACCGGCAACCGGCAGACGAGCTGGGGGTTCGCCGACGCGTACGGCGCCGAGCTGGTCGAGAACGCCGAGAGCGAAGCACTGCACTGGGCCCGCGACCGGGCCCAGGAAGCCGGGCTGCGCACGGTCTCCCCTGCCACCGGAGCGGCGCTGCGGCTGCTGGCTGCGGCCGTCGCGGCCAAGGCGGTCGCGGAGATCGGCACCGGAACCGGGGTCTCCGGGCTGCACCTGCTGCACGGGATGCGGCCCGACGGGGTGCTCACGACGGTCGACATCGAACCGGAGCGCCAGCAGTTCGCCCGCGAGGCGTTCCGTGCCGCCGGGTTCGTGGGCAACGGGGGCAACAGGGTGCGCTTCATCCCCGGCCGGGCCCTGGATGTGCTGCCCCGGCTCGCGGACGGCGGATACGACCTGGTCTTCTGCGACGGCGACCGGACGGAGTGCCTGGACTATCTCGCCGAATCGTTGCGGCTGCTGCGCGACGGCGGACTCATCTGCTTCGCGGGGGTCTTCGCCGAGGGGCGCACGGGCGAGGCGTCAGCGCACTCCCCCGAAGTACTGCGGCTGCGTGAGCTGTTGCGCACGGTGCGGGAGAGCAAGGTGCTGGTGCCCTCGCTGCTGCCCGTCGGTGACGGTCTGCTGTGTGCAGTCAAACGCGGTGAGTGACAGAGCAGTTGCACTGTGCTCATCCACCGTCACTCTCGGCGGCTGACCACCCCTGTGCCGGGAGACGACACCGCCCCGGGAGATACGCGCTGCGCGTACCTCCCGGGGCGGCGGTCTGTGACTGCTCAGCCGCAGACCTTCTTCAGTTCCTCGCCAAGCGCCGTCGCCTCATCCGGTGTCAGCTCGACGACGAGTCGCCCACCGCCTTCGAGCGGAACGCGCATGACGATGCCCCGCCCCTCTTTGGTCACCTCGAGCGGGCCGTCGCCCGTCCGCGGCTTCATGGCCGCCATGCTCGTTCCCCTTCCTGAAACCAGCCGATCGCGCCGGGGGTCCCGTAAGCGGGCACAGTTTCACCGGCATCGAACACATTGCTTCTCGGCCATTATCCCGCATGGCGGGACCCGATGACCAACATCGGTCCACATCTCTTCTTCCTCGACCGCACACAAAACCACCCAATGTGGCGATCAGCCTGCGGTACTGCCCATCTTCCGCCCTCTCGCCGGTGCCCCGCGGTTTGACGCAGGTCACATCCACCGGGTCCGGGAAGCGGGTGTGTGCCCTGTCCGGGCTCGATGATCTAGGTCATGCTGAGCGCATGTCCGACACCGTGCGCTACGAAGTGAACGAGGGACTCGCGACGGTCACCCTCAACCGCCCCGACGCGATGAACGCCCTCAACGACGAGATCAAGGTCGCCCTGCGCGACACCCTCCGGCGGGCCGCCGCCGACGACGGGGTACGCGCTGTGCTGCTCACCGGCAGCGGCCGGGCCTTCTGTGTGGGCCAGGACCTCAAGGAGCACACCAGCTCCCTGGAACAGAGCGGCGGGGACGCCCTCAACACGGTCGAGGAGCACTACAACCCGATCACGCTGGCGCTCGCGGGGATGCCCAAGCCGGTGGTGGCGGGCGTCAACGGGGTGGCGGCCGGGGCGGGCGCCGGCTTCGCGTTCGCCTGCGACTACCGGGTCGTGGCGGACACCGCGGCGTTCAACACCTCCTTCGCCGGGGTCGCGCTGACCGCGGACTCCGGCGTCTCCTGGAGCCTGCCGCGGCTGGTGGGCCCGGGGCGGGCCGCGGATCTGCTGCTCTTCCCGCGCAGCGTCAAGGCCGACGAGGCGCTGGAGCTGGGGCTGGCCAACCGTGTGGTGCCGGCCGCGGAGCTCGCCGCCGAGGCCGAGGCCGTCGCCCGCAAGCTCGCCCAGGGGCCGACCGCGGCCTACGCGGCACTCAAGGAGTCCCTCGCGTTCGGAGCCTCGCACTCACTCGCCGAGACGCTCGCCAAGGAGTCCGAGCTCCAGGTGCGGCTGGGGGCCTCCGCCGACCACCGCATCGCGGTGGAGGCGTTCGTGAAGAAAGAGCAACCGCGCTTCACAGGCCGCTGAGGATGTCGGCTAACGGCACCAGCACTCCGCCAGGTGGTCGTTGACCAGACCGCACGCCTGCATCAGCGCGTACGCGGTGGTCGGACCGACGAAGCGGAAGCCGCGCTTCTTGAGCTCCTTGGCCAGCGCTGTGGACTCGGGGGTGCTGCCGGGTACCTCCGCCGTCGTACGGGGAGCCCGCCGCGCTGCCGGGTCGGGGGCGTACGACCACACCAGGCGGTCCAGCTCGCCCGGCCCCCACTCGGCGGCCACCCGCGCGTTGTTGAGCGCCGCGCTGATCTTGGCACGGTTGCGGACGATGCCGCTGTCGGCGAGCAGCCGCTGTTCGTCGTCCTCGGTGAACCGCGCGACGGCGGGGATATGGAAGTCCGCGAAGGCGGCACGGAAGGCCGTGCGCTTGCGCAGGATGGTCAGCCAGGCCAGACCGGACTGGAAGCCCTCCAGGCACAGCCGCTCGTAGAGCGCGTCGTCACCGTGCACGGGTCGGCCCCACTCGGTGTCGTGGTAGGCCGCGTAGTCCTCCGGTGCCGTGCCCCAGGGGCAGCGCAGCCGACCGTCGGGCCCGGGCTGTGGCCCGCCTTCGGGCGCTGCGGGGGCGGTGGCCGTCACGGGTTCGGTGGTCATCGCGTGGTCCCCTCCGTGTCTTCGCCGGACTCCGGCCAGGAGGGGCCCCCGGCGTGCGGGCTGCGGTCCTGCGGTCCGTCTTCGGGCGCACCCGCTGCCTGTTGGACGCCTGCCCCCGTTGCGCGGCCCATTGCGACGGCCTGGGCACCGGCCAGCGCGGACTCCAGCTCGGCGATGCGTGCGTCGCGCTCGGCGAGCTCGGCGCCGAGCCGGTCGAGGACGTCGTCGACCTGCTCCATCCGGTAGCCGCGCACCCCGACGGCAAGGCGCAGCCCCGCCACGTCCGCGTGGGTGACGGGCCGCTCGGGCGGCAGCGGCTCGTCCAACAGGTCGGGCGGCACGTCGGAGAGCCCGCCCGTCGCGCCGTGGCTCCCGCTGCCGGACCGGTCGGCGCTCCCGACGACGGCGAGCGTCACCGCGGCGACGACCACGACAAGCGAGATCAGCAGGAACACGAACACGGATCGACTCCCGAGTGGTTGCCGGATGTGGGCCGACCCTGATCGTGCCACGGCCCGGTGACAGCTATGGTCGGCGGCGGGGATCGGTGCGCGGGCCACGCAGGTGCGGGCAGCAGGCGGGCACCGCCGAGAGGAAGAGGAAGGCTGATGTTGCGCCTGGGTACGCGCGAGTTCGGAGAACACGAGCCGGTGATCATGGCGATCGTGAACCGGACGCCGGATTCCTTCTACGACCGAGGCGCCACCTTCCGCGACGAGCCCGCGCTCGACCGGGTCGAGCAGGCGGTGGCCGAGGGCGCCGCCATCATCGACATAGGCGGGGTGAAGGCGGGCCCGGGCGACGAGGTCACAGCCGAGGAGGAGGCGCGGCGTACGGTCGGCTTCGTCGCGGAGGTACGGCGGCGCTGGCCGGAGGTGGTGATCAGCGTCGACACCTGGCGGCACGAAGTGGGCGAGGCGGTGTGCGAGGCGGGCGCCGACCTGCTCAACGACGCCTGGGGCGGCGTCGACCCCCGGCTGGCCGAGGTCGCCGCACGGTACGGCGCGGGCCTGGTGTGCACCCACGCGGGCGGCGTCGAGCCACGCACCCGTCCGCACCGGGTGATGTACGAGCCGCCGGCTGATACGGAGGGCGCGGCGGGACCCAGCGGGGTCGTCGACGACATCCTGCGGGTGACGCTCGGGCTGGCCGAGCGCGCGGTGGAGCTCGGGGTGCGCCGGGACGGCATCCTCATCGACCCCGGACACGACTTCGGCAAGTCCACCCGGCACTCGCTGGAGGCGACGCGGGAGCTGGGCCGGCTGACGGAGACGGGCTGGCCGGTGCTGGTCTCGCTGTCCAACAAGGACTTCGTGGGCGAGACCCTGGACCGCCCCGTCAAGGAGCGGCTGACCGGCACCCTGGCCACCACCGCGGTCTCCGCCTGGCTGGGGGCACGGGTCTACCGCGTGCACGAGGTGGCCGAGACCAAGCAGGTGCTCGACATGGTGGCCTCCATCGCGGGCCACCGTGCACCTGCGGTGGCCCGCCGCGGACTGGCCTAGCCCTCTTTGGGAGCTTGCACCCTCCGTTGTTCCGGTGAGGGGGTGCCCCTGCCTGTCCGACGCGGGCTGCACGCCCGTTGTGGCTTGTGGGGGCACCTCCCGGCCGGAGGCTGGGGGAGCAGTTCCCCGCGCCCCTTCGGGGCGCGCCCGGCAAGCCCTAGCCGCCGACCTCCTTGGTCACCAGCGCGATGGCCTCCTCGATGTCGTCGGTGACGTGGAAGAGCTCCAGATCCCGCTCGGACGCCTTGCCGCCGCCGACGACGGAGCCGCGCACCCAGTCGATGAGCCCCTTCCAGTACTCCGTGCCGTACAGCACGATCGGGAAGCGGGTGACCTTCTGGGTCTGCACCAGGGTCAGCGCCTCGAACAGCTCGTCCAGCGTGCCCAGGCCGCCCGGCAGGACGACGAAGCCGCTGGCGTACTTCACGAACATCGTCTTGCGGACGAAGAAGTAGCGGAAGTTGACGCCGATGTCGACGTACTTGTTCATGCCCTGCTCGAAGGGGAGCTCGATACCGAGCCCCACCGAGGTGCCGCCCGCCTCCAGCGCGCCCTTGTTGGCCGCCTCCATCGCCCCGGGACCGCCGCCGGTGATGACGGCGAAGCCCGCATCGGCCAGCGCCCGGCCGATACGCACGCCACTGTCGTACTCCGGGGATTCCACCGGGGTGCGGGCAGAGCCGAAAACGCTGACGGCGGGGCCCAGTTCGGCCAGGGCACCGAAGCCCTCGACGAACTCGGACTGGATGCGCATCACCCGCCAGGGGTCCTGGTGGATGAAGTCGGAGGGGCCCGCGGTGTCCAGCAGCCGCTGGTCCGTGGTCCCTGGCTGCACCTGGCCGCGGCGGCGCACGACAGGGCCCAGCCGTTGTTCCTTCGGCTCCTTGCCGGGTCCGTCGGTCATCTCGACACTCCTTCCGCCTGCGATCTTTCCGCTTCAGGGTATGCGGACGGCGAAGAGGCCCGTCGGGAATTCGCGCGGCCGACAGCTGTCGATCCTCTGACCGGCAGGTGGACCGGCTGCTCGCGGACAGCCGGAACAGGCGGTCCGGCCCGCGTGGATCAGGCGGTCAGCCAGCGCCGCAGCCGCTCCTCGCACCGGGTGATCAGCGCGGTCTCCACCCTCTCGTCCCTCTTGTGAGCGAGGTTGGGGTCACCCGGACCGAAGTTGACGGCAGGCACCCCCAGCGCGCTGAACCGGGAGACGTCGGTCCAGCCGTACTTGGGCAGCGGCTCGCCGCCCACCGCCTCGATGAAGGCGCGGGCCGCAGGGTGCGAGAGGCCCGGCAGCGCGCCCGGCGAGCTGTCGTCCACCTCGAACTCCTCGACGCCGCAGTCGGCGAACACCTCCCGCACGTGGTCGAGTGCTTGCTGCTCGCTGCGGTCGGGCGCGTAGCGGTAGTTGACGGTGACGGTGCACAGGTCCGGGATGACGTTGCCGGCGACCCCGCCCTCGATCCCGACAGCGTTGAGGCCCTCCCGGTACTCCAACCCGTCGATCACCGGCCGCCGCGGCTGATAGCCGGCCAGCCGCTCCAGCACCGGCCCGGCCGCGTGGATCGCGTTGGCACCCATCCAGCTGCGTGCCGAGTGCGAACGGGTGCCGCGGAGCCGCATCAGCACCCGCAGCGTGCCCTGGCAGCCGCCCTCGACCTGTCCCTCGGAGGGTTCCAGCAGTACGGCGAAATCGCCCGCCAGCCAGTCGGGATGGGCTGCTGCGACGTGGCCGAGGCCGTTGAGGTGCGCGGCGACCTCCTCGTTGTCGTAGAAGACGAACGTCAGATCGCGGTTGGGCTCACGCACGGTCGCCGCGATCCGCAGCTGCACGGCCACGCCCGCCTTCATGTCGCTGGTGCCGCAGCCCCACAGCACGCCGTCCTCGTCCAGCCGGGAGGGCACGTTCTCGGCAATCGGCACGGTGTCGATGTGGCCCGCGAGAATGACGCGCTCGGTGCGGCCGAGGCGGGTGCGGGCCACCACGTTGTTGCCGTACCGGTCGACGGTCAGATGAGGCAGCTCGGAGAGGGCCTCCTCGACAGCGTCCGCCAGCGCCTTCTCGTTCCCGCTCTCGGAAGGGAAGTCCACCAGCCGCGCGGTGAGCCGGGCGGCGTCCTGTTGCAGGTCGAGTGCGCTGTGAGACATGGGCACAGCCTACGGCGACCGCCCCGGGCTGTGCGGTGTGCCCGGGCGGAAGGCGCTGTCCCCACCAGCGCTACCTTTGAGCGCGTGCCCCACTCACGACCGGACCGCTCGCCACGCATGCCCGAGCGCACGCCCGCACCCCGGGACCGCGGCAGGCTGCCCAGGATCGCCGTGGCCTGCGCCGTGCTGCTCGCCGTCACCGCCTACGTAGCGATACGTGGACTGGCGGGCCAGAACGACCCGATGTGCACCGTACGCGCCACCGGCGGCAAGGGCGCAGGCTTCGACACGTCCGGCACCACGCGCGACGCGGACGCCTCGGAGGACTACGAACTCACGTCGGTACAGGCCGCCAACGCCGCGACCATCGCCGCCGTCGCCTCCCAACGCGGGCTGCCCGAACGGGCGGTGACCATAGCCCTGGCCACGGCCATGCAGGAGTCGCAGCTGCGCAACATCGCCCACGGGGACCGCGACTCGGTCGGGCTCTTCCAGCAGCGCCCCTCGCAGGGCTGGGGCAACGTCGAGCAGATCCAGGACCCCGTCTACTCGGCAGGGCGGTTCTACGACCACCTGGCGAAGGTTCCCGGCTACTCCAGGCTGCCGCTGACCGTCGCAGCGCAGCGGGTGCAGCGCAGCGGCTTCCCGCAGGCGTACGCCAAACACGAGATGAACGCGACGCTGCTGACCGGCGCGCTCACCGGCCGCGAACCCGCCGCGCTCACCTGCACGACAGGCGCCCAGAACGTGGGAAAGCCCGGCAACCCGCAGCACGTACGCAAGCGGCTGGTACGGGAGTTCGGCCGGGACGTACTGGCCGACGGCACCGGAACGCTCACCGCTCCGCCGGCGCGCGGCACCGCGGCACACACCGCGACGCGCCCCGCCGCGCCTGCCGCCGCCCGCACCACCGCCCGGGGGCCGATGCGCACCGCCGCGCATGTCCGGGCGCACACCGCAGCTCGCGCCGAGGCGGAGCCCACCGTCTCGGTGCCCGCGCACGGCCGGCGCCAGGGGTGGGAGCTGGCCCACTGGGCGGTCGCGAACGCCGCGGGGCTGCACATCGAGCGGATCTCCTTCGGCGGCCTGGAGTGGAGCGCCGAGCGCTCCGGGGACGGCTGGCGCGAGACGGGCACGGACGACGCGAAGAGCGGCGGCACCGGCAGCGCGGGGACCGGCGCGGTCGAGCTGCGGCTGGCCACCGGTCACTAGTCCACCCCCTCCCCCTGAGGGGGGAAGCCGGTCTACAGGATGGACGTTTCTTCCCTCGCGCGGCGGTCGCCGCGAGGGGTGAACGCGCTCGGTGAATCGTGCCTGGCAGCGGCCGGTTCGGCTCCTCCGGTACAGGTCAACCGGCTGCGAGGAATGCCCAGTTTGACGGCTCACGCGGCAAACCTGGATTGCCAATCCTTTACTCTCTTCCCCCGCAACCTTCCCGCCGTTCCGGCCGATAGGCACTGCGTCTGACCGGGGGACCCCGGCTGACACGCCAAGAACCCCTCTCCGTCAAAGGAGCACCATGTCCAACCCCCTCACGCGCCGGATCGCCCGCACCGCGCTGCTGACGGCAGCCGGCGCCGCCACCGTCGTCGGTGCCGCCGGAACCGCGAGCGCCGTGGAAATGCCCGCGAGCCCCGTGGGCGGGATCAGCAACCTGGACGGCGAGGGCGTCGGCAACACGCTGGACAAGACGGCCCGTGACACCACCACGGTCGCCGGCGAGACCGGCGGCGACGCCGTCAAGCAGGCCGTGCCGACCGTCGGCAGGACCGTGGGCAAGGCCGGCAAGACCGCGGCCCCCGCCGCGCACCACCTCGCGGGGAACGCCGCCGGTAAGGCCGGTGACGTACTGGGCGATGCCGCCTCTGCCGCTGCCGACACCAAGCTGCCCTCCACCACCAACCTCGGGGGCCTCCCCCTCGGTTGAGGGCCTGCCTGCGGCCGGACGAAGCTCGGGGGCTCCGCCCCTGAACCCCCGGCACACACCAGGGCCGCCCGGACCTCATGGTCCGGGCGGCCCTTCGCATGTGCGGAGCTCTCTTCGAGGGCTGGCGCGACGCCCCCGGCGCTACTCCTTCAACCGGCCCACTGCGGCGGCGACGCGCTCATCGGTCGCCGTCAGCGCGACCCTGACGTGCCGCGCACCGGCGGGCCCGTAGAAGTCGCCCGGCGCGACAAGAACGCCCCGCTCGGCGAGGCCGGCGACGGTGTCCCAGCAGGACTCGTCCCGCGTTGCCCACAGGTACAGCGACGCCTCGCTGTGTTCGATCCGGAAGCCCGCGGCTTCCAGCGCCCCGCGCAGCGCGGTGCGCCGCGTGCGGTAGCGCTCCCGCTGCTCGGCCACGTGGGTGTCGTCGCCGAGTGCGGCGACGGCCGCTGCCTGCACCGGTGCGGGCGTCATCATCCCGCCGTGCTTGCGGATCCCCAGCAGCTCGCCCAGAACGTCGCTGTCCCCCGCGATGAATGCCGCGCGGTACCCGGCGAGGTTGGAGCGCTTGGAGAGGGAGTGCACGGCAACCAGGCCCGCGTAGGAGCCGCCGCACACGTCCGGGTGCAGCACGGAGACCGGGTCGGTCTCCCAGCCGAGCTCCAGGTAGCACTCGTCGCTGAGGACCAGCACGCCGTGCTCGCGCGCCCAGGCGACGACGGCGCGCAGCTTCTCGGGCGGCAGCACCTGACCGGTGGGGTTGGAGGGCGAGTTGAGCCAGAGCAGCTTGAGCCCGGCCGGGTCCAGCTCCAGAGGGTCGTCGTAGGCGACGTAGTCGGCCCTGGCGAGCCGGGCGCCGACCTCGTAGGTGGGGTAGGCGAGCCGGGGGAAGGCCACCCGGTCGCCCGGGCCCAGACCGAGCTGGGTCGGCAGCCAGGCCACCAGCTCCTTCGAGCCGACGACAGGCAGCACGTTCCGGTCGGTGATGCCGTCCGCGCCCAGCCGGCGCTCGCACCAGCCGGTGAGCGCGTCCCGCAGCGCCCGGGTCCCCCACACGGTGGGGTAGCCGGGGCTGTCGGCCGCCTCGGTCAGCGCACGCTGGACCAGCGCCGGGACCGGGTCGACGGGGGTGCCGACCGACAGGTCGACGATGCCGTCGGGGTGCCCGGCGGCGGTGGTCTTGTACGGCTCGAGCCGGTCCCACGGGAAGGTGGGGAGGCGGTCGGAGACGGAGGGCATGGTGCTCACTTTCTCAGGCAGCCGGCGGCGCCCGGTCCGGCGGTACGGCAGTCCGGCGCGCCGGCGGTACGACGCGGAAAACACCGCAGTCCCGTACGGCAGGACACTGAGGCCGCCGTACGGGACTGCGAAGGAGCCACCGGCCGTGGGCCGGTGGCTCACTCGTCGGGGGTCACCCGTGGCTCACTCGTCGTGTTCCTGCGGCGGGAGCGCGGCGATGATCGGGTGGTCCTTCTCGATCAGGCCGAGTTTGCTGGCGCCGCCGGGCGAGCCGAGGTCGTCGAAGAACTCGACGTTGGCCTTGTAGTAGTCCTTCCACTCCTCGGGAGTGTCATCTTCGTAGAAGATGGCCTCGACCGGGCACACGGGCTCGCAGGCACCGCAGTCGACGCACTCGTCCGGGTGGATGTACAAGGACCGCTGGCCCTCGTAGATGCAGTCGACCGGGCACTCCTCGATGCAAGCCTTGTCCTTCAGGTCGACACAAGGCTCCGCGATGACGTAAGTCACGCTGTCGTTCCTCCTCGTTAGGGCTGGCGGGCCGGTGCCCGGCTCCGCCGCGGGCGCGCGGGAGCGCTCTTTCGCTTCGGACGGCGGCGATGCCCACACCTAGTATCTCCGTTCCCGGACACAAGACGAACAGGAGGGGCGGTCAGAACTGTGGAATTCACCACGGGCGGACGCTTGGAGGTCCGCATCACCCCTTCCGACGTGGGCAAACGTGTCTCGGTTCGGTCATTGACAGCTGCTGGAGAGCGGCACGGCCGGTTCACGGACACGGTCGGCATTCTCACATCGTGGACCGGTGGAGTGCTCAGGGTCACCCGGCGCGATGGTGAGCAGATCGAGATCGAGGAGGCGTCGATGGTCGCTGGAAAGGTGGTCCCGCACACGCCCGCGCGCCGCCGGGGGCTGCCTGCCGCCGACGTGACGGAACTCGTCACCGTCGCCGCCAGGGGCTGGCCGCCGGTCGAGTCCCGGCAGCTGGGCGGGTGGACGCTGCGGGCGGCCGGGGGGTTCACGGCGCGGGCGAACTCCGTGCTGCCGCTGGGCGACCCCGGGCTGCCGCTGCCCGAGGCGCTGGCGCGGGTCACCGGCTGGTACGCCGAGCGGGGGCTGCCGGCCCGGATGCAGGTCACCGCGGAGGAGCACGCGCTGCTCGCCGACCAGCTGCGGGAGCGCGGCTGGACGGCGGAGCGGCACGGGCTGATACAGGTCGGCGCGCTCGCCCCGCTGGCCGACCGGGAGCCGGACGGGAGAGTGCTGCTGCACCGTACGCCGGGCCAGCGGTGGCTCTCGCTCTACAACCGCGCCGACGGCGACCTGCCCGTGGACGACGCGCTGAAGGTGCTGGCCGGCGGACCCTCGGTGTGGTTCGCGACGGTGCTGGACGAGGCCGGATCACCCGTCGCGATCGGGCGGTGCGTGGTGGACGGCCGCTGGGCCGGGTTCGCCGCCATAGAGGTCGCACCCGAACGACGCCGGCAGGGGCTCGCGCAGGCGGTGACGGGCGAGCTGGCCCGCACCGCGCTGGCGGAGGGCGCCTCGGCCGCCTATCTCCAGGTGGAGCGGGACAACACGGCGGCGCGAGCCCTCTACGAGCGGCTCGGGTTCGCCGACCATCACGCGTACTGCTACCTCCGCGCCCCGCAGGACTGAGATGGGCGGCAGAAACGACGTAAGCGGCGGAAACGGTGTGGGCGACGAGGAAGTGCCCGGCGCGGCCCGGCGGCGGTTCGCCGAGGCGGCCCGCCAGGAGCGCCCCGATCTCGCGCTGCTGTGCCTGCTGATCGGCGCGGAGGCCGCCCGCAGCGCACCGGGCGACACCAAGAGCGCGTCCGGCGAGCAGGACGAGGAGGACGAGGAGGCGGCCGTCGACCGGATCGTGGACGAGGGTCAGGCGGAACTCGACCGGCTGGCCGGACTGTTGCCGTACGAGCGGGGCCGTACGCCCGCGCAGTGGGCACAGGCGCTGCGGCGGACGCTGGGTGAGGAGCAGGGGTTCGGCGGCTCCGCCTCGGACTACCAGCGGCTGGAGTCCTCGCTGCTGCCCGAGGTGCTGCGGCGACGGCGCGGGCTGCCGATCACGCTGTCGGTGGTCTGGATGGAGGTGGCCCGGCGCGCCGGTGCCCCGGTGTACGGGGTGGCACTGCCGGGACATTTCGTGGTCGGGTTCGGCGATCCGGCGGCCTTCCATGTGCTGGCCGACCCGTTCGGCGGCGGTAGGCAGCTCGACGAGGAGGAGCTGTCCCTCATGGTCGCCGGGGCCACCGGGGGGACGCCGCTGTCGGCGGCTTCGCTACGGCCGGCCGGGCCGCTGGAGACGGTGCTGCGCATCCTCAACAACATCAGGGCCTGGGCCGGCCCGCGGCCCGAGCAGTCCGGGGTGCGCCTGTGGGCGGTCGAGCTGTCGCTGCTGCTGCCGCACCACCCGGGCAGGCTCCGCTTCGAGCGGGCCCAACTGCTGGTGGAGCGGGGCGACTTCATACAGGGTGCGCGGGAGATGGAGAGCTACGCCGATGTCGTAGCGGCGATGGAGCCGAACGCTGCGGAGAACATCCGCCGGGCGGCGCGGGCAGCGCGGGCGCGGCTGAACTGATCGGGCCGGCCGCTGAACTGATCCGTCCGGCCGGAGACGGCCTACAGCCACCCTTTGTCGCGGGCGATACGGACGGCCTCGGTGCGGTTGCGGGCCCCGGTCTTCTGGATGGCCGTGGACAGGTAGTTGCGGACCGTGCCGTGCGACAGGTGCAGCGCGGTGGCGATCTCGGCGTTGCCGGCGCCCTCGCGGGCCGCGCTCAGTACGTCGCGCTCCCGGTCGGTGAGCGGGCTGGCGCCCTCGGCGAGCGCGGCCGCGGCCAGCCCCGGGTCGATGACGCGCTCGCCCGCCCGTACCCGGCGTACGGCGTCGGCGAGTTGGGCGGCGGGGGCGTCCTTGACCAGGAACGCGTCGGCGCCCGACTCCATGGCCCGGCGCAGATAGCCGGGCCGGCCGAACGTGGTGAGGATGACAACCTTCAGCGCCGGGTGCCGCGACCGCAGCCCCTCCAGAGCATCGAGTCCGGACAGGCCGGGCATCTCGATGTCCAGCAGCGCGACGTCCGGCTGGTGGGCCGTGACCGCGTCCAGTACCTCGTCCCCCCTGCCGACCTGGGCGGCGATCTCGATGTCCGGTTCCAGGCTCAGCAGCGCGGCGAGCGCCTCGCGGACCATCGCCTGGTCCTCCGCGAGCAGCAGTCTGATCACCGCCTCAGGGTACTGAGGGCACGGTGGCGCTCAGCGTGAAGCCCCCGTTAACACCCGCCGAGGTGGACAGCGAGCCGTCGGCCAGCGCCAGCCGCTCCCGCAGCCCGCTCAGCCCGTTGCCCTCCCGGGCGCCCGAGGGCCCCTTGCCGTCGTCGGCGACGGTGAGCCGCAGCAGGCCGTCACCGGCGCTCCCCCGGCCCCGGGCCTGGAGGGTCACCGTGCAGCGGGTGGCGCCGCTGTGCCGTACGACGTTGGTGACCGCTTCGCGCAGCGCCCACGCCAGGGCGCCCTCCTGCTCGGGCGCCAGCCTTACGGCCGGCGGCCGGTGCGGCAGCTCTGCGTCGATGCCGACCGTGTCCAACGCGGTGCGGGCTCCGGCCAGTTCGACGGCGAGGGTGGGCCGACGGTAGCCGCCGACCGCCTCACGGACGTCGACGAGTGCCTGCCGGCTGACCCGTTCGATGTCGGCGACCTGGGTGGCGGCCTCCTCGGGGCGTGCGGGCAGCATCCGGCCCGCCAGCTCGCTCTTGAGGGTGATGAGGGAGAGCGAGTGTCCCAGCAGGTCGTGCAGGTCCCGGGCGAGCCGCAGTCGCTCCTCGTTGGCCGCGAGCTCCGCCACCACCGCGCGGGCCTCCCGCAGCTCCCACATCGTAATGACGGTCTTCCGCGCGGACATCAGCGCGAACCCGCCCAGTACGCAGGGGATGACGACCGACGTCCACCCGCCCCACCCGGCCCGTGCCCCGAAGTCCGTACCGACCGCTGCCAGCGCCAGCACGCACGCCGCCACAGCAACCACCGCATGCCGCACGGGCAGCACCGCGCCGGTCGCCACCGCGACATAGACGAACAGCACCAGCCACCGCTCGCTCGCCGCGAGGGAGAGGGTGAGGGCCAGGGCATAGAGCGAGGCGACGAGCGGGTACACGACCCGCCCGGGGAGCGGCGACCTGGTGTGCCGGTAGACAAGCGTGACGTAGGCGACGAGGAACGCCGCGAATCCGGTGAGCGCCCCGGCGAGCGCCGGTCCACTGTGGTCGCCCGTCCACAGGTCGCCCACGGGGCCGGCGAGGAAGACCATCCAGACGGCGATCATGGCGATCCGGGCCCGCTTCTGCCGCGGGCTGTCGGCGGGGTTCCCGAGGGCCGGGATCCGGTCGTCGGCCTTCTCCGGCCACCAGGTGCCGAACGGCCCCCGGCGGCCTCCGCCGGGGCGGAGACCCTCCTCCGCCGCGGCCGGCTGCCGGGTGTCTGCCATGACACGGCTCCTCATGTCGTATGCGTCCCTATGTCGTGCGCGTTCTCATGTCATGCGCGTTCTCATGTCGTGCGCGGGTGCATCATGCCTTGCGGGTGTCCTTGCGGTAGAGCCAGGCGGCAGCTCCGGCGAAGAGCACGAGATAGCCCAGCAGCAGCCCCGCGTCGTCCAGATGCGGCGCCTCACCGACCTCCACCGCCTGGCCCAGCGCGGTGTAGGCGTGGGTGGGCATCCACTCACCGATGTTCTGCACCCAGTCGGGAAGGCTCGACATCGGCAGCCACAGCCCGCCCATGAACGCCAGCCCGAAGTAGAACAGCATCGTGATCGGCCGCACCGCGTCGCCTGTCGCCAGATAGCCGATGGCCACCCCCAGCGCCGCGAAGACGAAGCTTCCCGCCCAAGAGCACAGTGCGACAGCACCCCACTGCCACGCGTCCAGCCGTACGCCCATGACAGTGGCGCCGGTCAGCAGGACGAGCAGGATGGACGGCAGGCTGACGGTGGCGGCCGAGGCGATCTTCGCGGTGACGTAGCTGCGTCCCGGCAGGGCGGTGAGCCGCAACTGCCGGACCCAGCCGATCTCCCGCTCCTTGGCGATGCGTTCGCTGTTGCCCATCAGGACGGCGGTCATCGCACCGAAGGCGGCCATCGCGACCATGTAGTACAGCTTCAGGTCCACCGGCAGCCCCGGCATGTTCCCCGGAGTGTCCCGTCCTGCGATCAGCACATAGAGCAGCGGCGGGTAGATCACCGAGAAGAACATGAACTTCTTGTTGCGCAGCGAGCGCATGATCTCCAGCTTGACGAGGGTCTTCACTTGGCGGCCGCCTTCCGGTGCGTGTCGAGGCCGAGTTCGGGGTTGCTGGACGGGTGGGTCTGTTCCGCGCGGGAGGTGAGGGTGACGAACGCCTCCTCCAGGCCGAGCCCGGTGACCTCCAGGCCGTGCGGGTAGAGCCCCAGCGCGTAGAGGGCGTGCACGGTGGCGTCCGCGTCGGCGGAGCGCAGCCGTACGGCGGCTCCGGCCAGGTCCAGTTCGCTCACTCCCGGCAGGGCGCGCAGCTGCGCCTCCAGCACCCCGTCGGGCACCATCTCCAGCGTGAAGCCGACCCGGCGGACGCCCGCCATGGCCTTGATCTCGGCCGCGCTGCCGTCGGCGAGCAGCCGCCCGCGGTGCAGCACCAGTACCCGGTCGGCCACCTCGTCCGCCTCCTCCAGGTAGTGGGTGGCGAACAGCACCGTGCGGCCCGCGGCTGCCTGGGCCCGCATGGCCGACCAGAAGGTGCGGCGCGCGGTGACATCCATGCCGGTGGTGGGCTCGTCCAGCACGATCAGGTCGCTGTTCCCCGCGGTCGCCAGCGCGAACCGCACGCGCTGCTCCTGGCCGCCGGACAGCTTGCCCACCATCCGGTCGGCCAGCTCGGTGATCCCGGCCTCGGCCAGCACCCGCTCCGTGGCGTTCCCACGCGGATGCAGATCGCAGGCCACCTCGACGAGTTCGCGGACCCGTACGCCCTCCATCAGCCCGCCGGACTGGAGCATGGCGCCCACCCGGCCGTCGGTGACCGCCTGCCGCGGCGTCGTACCGAACAGCCGCACCCGGCCGCCCGGATCGGGATTACGGAGCCCGAGCAGCAGGTCGAGCGTGGTGGACTTGCCCGCCCCGTTGGGGCCGAGGAGGGCGACGGTCTCGCCGGGGTGGAGGCTGACGGTCAGCCCGTCGAGCGCCCGTACGGAGCCGTAGGTCTTGCCGGCCGAGGTGAACTCCACGGCCGGTGCCGTGGCGTGGGTCGATGTCATGCCCCAAGGCTCGCCGCACAGCAGGTGCCCAGGGCAGTGTCGGCGGTCGTGACCTGGCGCTGACAGATGTCATGCCCCGAAGATGACGGGAAGCGCCCGGGGCATCAGGCAGAGCGAGGGGCGCCCCACCAGCTCGGCGGGGCGCCCCTCGGTTCCGTCTCGCGGAGCCGGGTCAGCGGGAACTGGCTCCCGGAACCTCGGCGACGCGCTGCGCGGGCTCCGCCGGCGCCTTCTTCCGCAGGGCCTGGACCATGGTGGCAGCCGCGTGCCTCGGGGTCATCTTGACCTTGCCGGCACCGCCCTCGACCACCACGTTGTCGAACGCCGAACCGTAGGTGGCCTTCAGCTTCGCGGTGTCGATGACCGGCTGGAGCGTTCCGCTGCCGACCGCCCGCATCGTGAGGAACTTCCCGATGGTCTTCTGGCTGAACGGCACCTTCACATCGCCCGCCTTGAGCCACACCCAGCCGGACATCGCGGTACGGCCGAACCCGTTCACCGCCTTGTCCAGTTGCGCGTCGGTCACCTTGGGCTTGCTGACCGTGCCGGGCAGTTCGACCGGCTCGTTCTTGCCGGAGACCGCCCGCTGCTTGAACGCCTTCTCCAGCGCGGCGGGCGCCTTGTCGACGTCGACGACCTTGTGCGGAGTGCCCTTGACGGCCACCGCCTTGCCGCCGGTGAACTTGACCATGCCTTCGGACGGGGACTTCGCCTCGGCCTTCTCGACCACGGGTTTGAGCGCGGCCCGCACCTTGGCCTCGTCCACCTTGACGGCCGGGTCCGCCTCGCGGGTGCCGCCCATGAGGGAGCCGATGACGGAGACGGGGTTGTAGTCGCGGCCCGCGGCTGCGCGCACGGTGGCCTCGGTGTCGAGGGTCACCCCGGCGACGGTGGGCTTCAGCTCCGTACGGCCGCCGCTCGTCTCGATCTGGAACGGTTCCTTCGCCCGGTCGCCCAGCTCGGCGTCCAGTTTGTTGACGGCCTCGTGCTTGGTCAGCCCGCCGATCTCCACGCCGAGCACCGTGGTGCCCTTGGGGACGTCCGCGTGATCGAGCAGCAGGCCGGTGCCGTAGGCGACGCCGACCACGCCGACCACGGCGACTCCCGCGAGCACCAGCTTCGAACGGCCGCCCTTCTTGGCCGCTTTGGGAGGCTTCGTCCCAGCCGGTGCCGACTGCGCACCCGTGGGACCGGTGCCGGGCGGGGGCGACGCGGGGGCGGGCGGCGGCACGGCGGGCCCGTCGGCCGCACCGCCTGCCTGCGGTACGCCGCTGATCATGGTGTCGCTCGACAGCCGGGCCTCGCCACCGGGCCCGGCTTGCAAACCGCCGGGGTCCGCGGGGCCGCCCGGAGCGATGCCTGCAGCGCCGGGTGCACCAGGGAAGCCGGGTGGTGCTCCGGGTGCTCCGGAAGGCTCCATGCCGCCGGGTGCACCGGCGCCCGGAACCATGGGAGTTCCGCTCGGAGGCGTACCGCTGGGGCCGACACCGGGACCCCCGTGGCCGTCTCCCGGCCGGTGGTCGAACGCGTCCAGCCCGGAAGCACCCTGCCCCGCGCCGAAATCGGGACCCGCGCCGAAGTCCTGGCCCGGCTGCGGGTCCTGGCCTCCGCCCGGCGCGGTCAAGGGACCGGGGGCGACGCTGCCGGGGGCGGGCGGTACGGGCATATCGCCGGTCGCCGGACCCGTGGTGGGCCCGGCGGGGCCGCCCGGCCGGCTCGGGCCGATGTGCGGTACGCCGTCGGGCGGCGTGTCCATCGGACCCGCCCCGCCCGGGAACGAGGGCCCCGCGCCCGGCCCTTCGGGCATCCCGTGCGTACCGGTCGTCTCGGGCATCCCGTGCGTACCGGTTGTCTCGGGTCCCGGCCCGGAGAAGTACGGCAGATCGCCCTGGTCACCGGCACCGGAGCCGACGCCCGCACCCGCACCCGCACCCGCACCGGAAGCGGGCCCGGGACCGCCCGGTGCCGGGCCGGACGGCGCCGATGTGTTCTTGGGAGGCTTGCGGGGCGCGAACCAGTCGCTGGTCTGCTGGGTGAACGTGTCCTCCGTCCCGGACGCGTCCTCGCCGCCAGGGCCCGTGCCGTTCCCGGAAGCCGGGGAGGCCGCGGACGGCGACGCGTCCCGCGCGGCACCCGGGCCGCTGCCCGGCGGGGGCGGAGGCATGGCGGCGGAACCGTAGCCACCGCTGGTCGCACGCTTACCGGCACCGAGGTCCGGCGGGCTCTTCGGCTCCTGGCCGCCGCTCTTGTCCGCTCTCCCGGACGTGCCGTCGTCGCCGTCGTCAGCCACCGGTGTCCGCATCACCACGGGCGGAATCGGCCGCGAACCGGGGATGTTGATGCGGATGCGGGTGGTGAGCGTCGTCTCGGTCTTCGGCTCGTCCGACTTGGACCCGGCCGCCGGTTCGGCTCCCCGGTCGCCCTGGCCTCCGTCGGAGCCCGAGGTGCCGTACGGCTCCGTCCCCGAGGGGTACGACGAACCGCCGCGCCTCTTGGGCCCGGAGGACGAACTGTCAGTTTCACGACTCAAATCAGGTACTCCCGGATGGATTCGCCGTCTTCCTGTCGGCCTGAAGGCGGCTCGCCGGCGCGCACCACTGTACTTGGGGTACGGAGCACCGGCCCCGCGACCACCGAATCGTCCCGCAGACGGCTCTCTCAGCGGTTTTTACCGACTGGCACGGGGGGCGCGGGCAATGCAACGGTGGTACACATCACAGCCGCAAGCATGCCGCCGAACAGGTAGACATAGCTGGCGATTCCGGCAGCGAACAGGAAGTCGCCCTCCGACCGCGAGGGAGTGATCAGCAGCACCGCAAGCACCCACCCCGCACTCGGAGCGGCGGCGCCCACCTTGGTACGGCACAGCTTGGCGCCGCCCCAGAAGAGCCCGACGGCGGCCGCCAGCGCGAGCAGCAGCCCGAACGGGAACCACCCGCCCTGGACAAGCGTTCCGGCAGTCCCGGTGAGCAGGCCGAGGACGACCAGCGCCGCATAGACGGCGACCCGCGCCCCATAGGCCCGCGGATAGGCGCCCCAGTCCGCTCCGTTCCCGTCCCGGACCGCTCCGGTCCCGCCCGCCCCGCTCATACCCGTACCTCCGCGAACAGGTCGTCGGCGTCGCCCTGGGCCGCTCCTGTGCGGTCCGCGCGCTGGAAGAACTCCATGCCCGTCAGCGGCTGGGCCAGGCCGTTGGAGAGCACGAAGACGTGACCGCGTGAGGTGTGACGTACGGACACCTGGGTCTCGTGTGCTGCCATCGCCCTCGCCTTCGCCTCCACGTATGCGCCGGCGTCCACCGTGACATCGACCTCGGCTGCGCTCTCCACCACCCCCGGCACATCGTCCGGCTGTGCGAAGCCCGTTCTGCCCGAGAAGCCTGGGATGGGAAAGACCTCACCGTCGTCGGCGGCGGCGTGCAGCTGGGCGAAGCCCTCGTCCAGCACGGGACGCGGCACGACGTTCCAGTAGACGCGCTGCACCTGGTGCGGCTCGCCGCCCGTACGGCCGTTCTCCTGCGCGGCGAGCTCGACGGCGCGCATGGCGACGCGGTGGGCCTTGATGTGGTCCGGATGACCGTAGCCCCCGTCGGGGCCGTAGGTGACGAGCACCTGGGGGCGTACCTCGCGCAGTACGGCGGCGAGCAGCCGTGCGGCCTCGTCCAGATCCGCCTGCCAGAAGCAGCCGGGGCGGTCGTTGGTGGGAGCACCCATCATGCCGGAGTCGCGGTAGCGTCCGGGCCCGCCGAGAAAGCGGTGGTCGGTGACGCCCAACTCGCGCATGGCAGCGGCGAGTTCACCGATCCGGTGCGGGCCCAGGGTGTCGTCCTGGTCGGGTGCCAGATGCGCCAGCCCGTCCGGGATGACCTCGCCCTCCTCGCCGAGAGTGCAGGTGACGAGGGTGACGTGAGTGCCCTCCGCCGCGTACTTGGCCATCGTGGCGCCGGTGGTGATCGACTCGTCGTCGGGGTGCGCGTGCACCAGCAGCAGACGGCGCCTGGGGGCGGCCGGTGAACCGGGGGCCGCCCCCGGGGGAAACGCAGCGGTCATACCCCCGAGCCTACGACGGGCGCCGTACCGGGAACCGAAGCGGTCAGCGAGGAGAACCGGGTCAGAACTTGAGCTCTCCGATCATCCCGGCGACGTTGGTGGTCAGGTCGTTGATGGTGGGAGCCATCGACGAGCTGGCCAGATAGAAGCCCAACAGCACGCAGATCACCGCGTGTCCGGCCTTGAGCCCGGATTTCCTGACGAGCAGGACGACGATGATCGCCAGCAGCACCACCGCCGAAATCGAGAGTGCCACGGCGGTTCACCTCCAAGTACGCACGGTCGGTACGGGATCGGTACAGGTCACACGGACACGGCAGCACGCCTCCGGCATGAGGAGCCACCGGCTTCATACCCAGCACTCACCATGCGCAACGGATCATAATTATCCGCACGACCGCACGGCTCGGTGCACAGGTGCAGAGGAGGGGCGCATATTCAGTTCCAGCCAACTGCAGACCACCCGAACATCGTCACGGTGGGCACCCGGAGCGGATCACAGCCCGGCTCAAGCGCAGTACGGTCGGCCGCATGGCTACGACTTTCCCGCGGCAGCATGCGCGTACCCACAGATTCACACTTGGCGCCCCGAGGTCTTTCACTGTCGCCCCGGACGGCTCACGAGTGGTCTTCCTGCGCTCCCGTAGCGGCTCTGACCTGGCGAACCTGCTCTGGGTGCAGGAGGTGGCCGACGGGCAGGAGCGGATCGCGGCCGACCCGGAGGCGCTGCTGGGCGGTGCCGCCGAGGAGTTGTCCCCCGAGGAGCGCGCGCGGCGTGAGCGGAGCCGCGAGGGCACCGCGGGCGTGGTCGCATATGCCACCGACAGTTCCGTGAGGATGGCCGCCTTCGCCCTTTCAGGTCGGCTCTTCACCGCCGACCTGCTCTCCGAGCGGTCCCAGGAGCTTCCGACGCCCACCCCCGTGGTGGACCCGCGCCCCTCCCCCGACGGACAGCACGTGGCGTATGTGACGGGCGGCGCGCTGCGGGTGGTGACGGCCACGGGCAAGGACGACCGGGCGCTGGCCGAGCCCGAGGCGGAGACCGTCGCCTGGGGCCTGGCCGAGTTCATCGCCGCCGAGGAGATGTCCCGGACCCGCGGCTACTGGTGGTCCCCGGACTCGGACCGGCTGCTGGTGGCGCGGGCCGACGACGCACCCGTACGCCGCTGGACCATTGCCGATCCGGCCAACCCGCAGGAGGAGCCGGCGCGGGTCGCCTATCCGGCGGCCGGGATGGAGAACGCCGAGGTCACACTGCATCTGCTCGGCCTCGACGGGTCCCGGACAGAGGTTGTCTGGGACCGCGAGCGCTACCCGTATCTGGCCCGCGCGCACTGGTCGGACGCCGGTCCGCCGCTGCTGTTGGTGCAGACGAGGGACCAGCGCGAGGCCGTGTATCTGCGCGTGGACACCGCAACAGGTGCGACTTCCGTCACACTCACCGAGAATGATCCAATCTGGCTGGAACTCTTCGGCGGTGTTCCGGCGTGGGCACCGGACGGCGAGCTGATCCGGATCACCGATCGAGCCG
This sequence comes from Streptomyces sp. 3N207, assembly GCF_052246355.1. Taxonomy (NCBI): domain Bacteria; kingdom Bacillati; phylum Actinomycetota; class Actinomycetes; order Kitasatosporales; family Streptomycetaceae; genus Streptomyces; species Streptomyces sp. 3N207. The sequence continues at coordinate 109,819 of NZ_JBQQBV010000001.1, forward strand.
CTACGGCCGAGGGCGGCGCACGGGTGCTCATGGCGGGCGCACGGCCGCTCACCACCCCGGCACTGCACGTACGGGCCGTTCTGGACATCGGCGACGACGACGTCTTGTTCTCCGCGTCGGAAGGCGACGGGGACGGTTCCGCAGGGCGCCGCGCCCCCGGCGACATCGGGGTGTACCGGGTGCCGCTCGCGGGTGGCGAGGTGGTGCGGGTCGCCGACGAGGACGGACCGCATCTCGCCTCTGCCACGCGGGGCGGCGGGACGCTGGTGCTGTCGACCGCGACCCTGTCGCGGCCCGGCGCGCGGGTGGTGCTGCTGCGGGAGAGCGACTCGGCGCGGATCGGCGCCGTCGCGTCGTACGCCGAGACGCCCGTGCTCACCACCGCGCCGCGGCTGCTGCACGCCGGGAAGCGCCGCATCCCGGCCGCGCTGGTACTCCCCACCGGTTACCGGGAGTCGGACGGGCCGCTGCCGGTGCTGATGGACCCGTACGGCGGACCGCACGGGCAGCGGGTCGTAGCGGCGCACAACGCGCATCTGACGGCCCAGTGGTTCGCCGACCAGGGCTTCGCGGTGGTCACGGCGGACGGGCGCGGAACGCCGGGGCACAGCCCCGGCTGGGAGAAGGCCGTCGCACAACGGCTCGCCTCCGTCACGCTGGACGACCAGGTGGAAGCGCTGCACGCGCTCGCCGAGGACTTTCCGCTCGACCTGTCCCGGGTCGGCATCCGCGGCTGGTCGTACGGCGGGTACCTCGCCGCGCTCGCGGTACTGCGGCGGCCCGACGTCTTCCACGCCGCGGTGGCCGGTGCCCCGGTCACGGACTGGCGGCTGTACGACACCCACTACACGGAGCGGTACTGCGGTACCCCGCAGGACGACCCCGAGGTGTACGCGGAGTCGTCATTGCTCACCGATGAAGGGCTGTCCCTGGTGGAAGCGGACAGCCCTCACCGGCCCATGATGATCATTCACGGGCTCGCCGACGACAATGTGGTGGTCGCGCATGCATTGCGGCTGTCCTCCGCACTGCTGGCTGCCGGACGCGCACACGAGGTGCTCCCCTTGTCGGGGGTGACGCATATGGCCAGCGGAGCCGAGGTCGCGGAGAACCTGCTGCTGCTACAGGTCGGCTTTCTGAAGCGGTCGTTGGGGATGGCGGGTACCCCGTAAGGGGCGCGGGGCTGTGTACATGTGCGGCTCCGCCGCGTGAGCGCGGCCAACCACAACCCACCCGCAGCCTGCAGACGCCGGACAGGGGCACCCCCTCCCAGCTCTCCCCCGGAGGGACTAGTGCGCGGTGTCCTCCATCTCGCGGAGCGCCTTGTCCATGACGATGTCCTCGCCGCGGGCCGCGATGGTCGGCTCCTCGGGGAAGTGGCAGGCCGTCAGGTGGCCTGCCTCGTTCCCGGGGAGCTGGACCAGCGGGGGCTCCTCGGTGGCGCACTTGTCCTGGGCCTTCCAGCAGCGGGTGCGGAAGCGGCAGCCCGAGGGCGGGTTGATCGGCGAGGGCACGTCGCCGGCCAGCCGGATGCGCTCCTTGGCCTCGCCCGCGTCGGACGCCGTGTCCTCCTGCAGTACTGCCTCCGGCACCGCGGACAGCAGCGCGTGTGTGTAGGGGTGGCGGGGGCGGCTGTAGATCGCCTCGCGCTCCCCCACCTCGACGATCTTGCCGAGGTACATCACCGCGACCCGCTCGGAGAAGTGCCGGACGATCGCCAGGTCGTGGGCGATGAACACGAACGCGATGCCCAGATCGCGCTGCACCTTCTGGAGCAGGTTGACCACCTGCGCCTGGATCGAGACGTCCAGCGCGGAGACCGGCTCGTCGGCGATGATCAGCTTCGGCTCCAGCGCGAGGGCGCGGGCGACGCCGATGCGCTGGCGCTGGCCGCCGGAGAACTCGTGCGGGAACCGGTTGTAGTGCTCGGGGTTGAGGCCGACGGTCTCCAGCAGTTCACGGATGCGCTTCTCCCGTCCGCCGGGCGGGTTGATGCCGTTGACCTCCATGGGGCCGCCGATGATGGCGCCGACCGTCTGCCGCGGGTTGAGCGACGAGTACGGGTCCTGGAAGATCATCTGGATCTCGGAGCGGATCGGCGCCATCTGCTTGCGCGTCGCATGGGTGATGTCCTGCCCGGCATAGCTGAGAGAGCCGCCGGTGGGCTCCAGCAGCCGGGTCAGCAGCCGCCCCGTGGTGGATTTGCCGCAGCCCGACTCGCCGACGAGCCCGAAGCTCTCGCCCGCGTGCACGGCCAGGTCGACGCCGGAGACGGCCTGGACCTCGCCCACCTTCCGTTTGAAGGGGAAGCCCCCCATGATCGGGAAGTGTTTGGCCAGGTTCTCGGCCTGCAGCAGCGGCTCTCCCGTCCGCGCCGGCTGGGCGTCCTGTGGTTCGCCCTCGCCTGGCTTGGTCAGGGTGAGGTCATCGCTCATTGGTCTGGTTCTCCCTCTGCCTGTCCTAGCTCAGCCTGGGCTTGATCTGCTCGACGAAGAACGTCCGCTTCTGCTCCGCCGTCAGATGGCAGGCGGCGCCCCGGCCGTCCGGCAGCAGCGGCCGGTCGGCGGTGCAGGACTTGCCGGCGACCTCGTCCACGTATCCGCAGCGCGGATGGAACGGGCAGCCGGACGGGGGCGAGAGCAGGCTGGGCGGGGAGCCGTGGATCGGTGAGAGCTCCTCGTTCACATTTCCGGTCAGCCGGGGCATCGAGGTGAGCAGGCCCCAGGTGTAGGGGTGCTGCGGCGCGCACAGCACCTCGGAGACCGCGCCTCGCTCGACGGCTCGTCCGCCGTACATCACCAGGATGTCGTCGGCGACGTTGGCGATGACGCCGAGGTCATGGGTGATGAAGATGATCGCGGAGCCGAACTCCTGCTGGAGGTCCTTGAGCAGGTCGAGGATCTGCGCCTGCACGGTGACGTCGAGCGCCGTGGTGGGCTCGTCCGCGATCAGCAGGTCCGGGTTGCACACCAGCGCCATGGCGATCATCGCGCGCTGCCGCATACCGCCGGAGAACTGGTGCGGGTAGTCGTTGACCCGCGTCTTCGGGTTCGGGATGCCGACCTTGTCCAGCATCTCGATCGCCCGCAGGTGCGCCTCCCGCTTGGAGACGCCCATGTGCTTGCGGTACGGCTCGGCGATCTGCCGTCCGATCGTGTAGTACGGCGAGAGCGCGGTGAGCGCGTCCTGGAAGATCATCGCCATCTTGTTGCCGCGCAGCGACTCCAGCGTCTTCTCCCGCGCGCCTGTCAACTCCTGGCCGTCCAGCAGGATCTCGCCGGAGACCGCGGTGGTCCGCGGGTTGTGCAGGCCCAGGATGGACAGGTTGGTGACCGACTTGCCGGAGCCGGACTCGCCGACGATACCGAGGGTGCGGCCGCGCTCCACGTCGAAGGAGAGCCCGTCCACGGCCTTGACGGTGCCGTCCTCGGTGTCGAAGTGCACGTACAGGTCGCGCACCGAGAGGAAGGCGTCCCCGTCCCCCTCGCCACGCGGAGCCGGTACGTCCGCTTCCTTGGTCAGGGTGGTCATGTGCCGGTCTCCTAGGACAGTCGCACGCGCGGGTCGATGAACGCGTAGGCGGCGTCCACGATGATGTTGAACAGGATGATGAAGGTGGCCGCGAAGAGCATCACGCCCATCACCATGGGGATGTCGGTGTTCTGCACGGAGTTGACCGCGAGGGTGCCGAGCCCGGGCAGGGAGAACGTCCACTCGGTGATCATCGCCCCGCCGAAGAGCGAGCCGAGGTCGACGCCGAAGATGGTGACGATGGGGATGAGCGAACCCCGCCAGGCGTAGCGGAAGAAGACGTACTTCCCCGACATGCCCTTGGCCCGCGCCGTTCTGACGTGGTCCTCCTGAAGCTGTTCGATCATCGAGGACCGGGACAGACGGGTGTAGTTCGCCGTGAAGATGATCTGTACGACCAGCCAGGGAATCAGCAGCCCCAGGAACCAGCCGGCCGGGTCCTCCGTCAGCGGAACGTACTTGGGCTGGTCCAGCAGATTGAGGTTGTAGACCACCAGCGCGAGCACGAGCGGGCCGATGAAGTAGATCTGCATCGAGGAGAGCACCAGCGACATCGAGCTGAAGACCTTGTCGACGATCGTGCCCTTCTTCCAGGCAGCGATCATGCCCGCGCCCAGACCGATGGTCAGGAAGACCACGGCACCGCCGGCGGTCAGCGAGACGGTGGTCGGGAAGCGGTCCAGGATGGTCTCCCAGACGGGGTCCTGGTTGGCGAAGGAGTAGCCGAAACACGGTGCCGGGCAGTCACCGGCGGCGAACTGCCGCCCGGCGACGATGCCGACCATGAAGTGGAAGTACTGCACCGGGACCGGCTCGTCGATGCCCATGTTCTTGCGGATGACCGCGAGCGCCTCCGGCGTGCAGTTCTTGCCGCAGGCCAGCGTCGCCGGGTCCCGTGGGACGGCGTAGAAGAGGAAGAAGGTGATGGCGCTGATGATCAGCAGGATCACCAGGGCGCCGAGCGACCGGCGGATGAGGAATCGCAGCATGACGGGAACGCAGCTCTCGTGCGACAGCGGGATCGAGACGTGCGGGACAGAGAGGTGGAGCGGCCTTGGGCTCCGCCGCCCGGCCCACGGGGACCGGGCGGCGGAGTCGGCGCCGGAGCGTTACTTCTTCACGTACAGCGACGACGGGTTGATGTCGTGCAGCTGCTCGTCGAAGTAGGAGCCACCGACCTTCGATCCGGAGAGCTGGATCGTCTTGTAGTAGTGCATCGGCACCGCGGGGACGTCCTCGGTGAGGATCTTGTCCGCGAGCTTCTGCCACTCCTTGGCGGCCTCGTTCGGGTTGGACATGGCCCGGATCCGGTCCATCTCCTTCTCGAACTTCGGGTTCTTGTGGTGCGAGTAGTTCGCGGCACCGTCCTGGACCTGCCGCCCGTCGAACAGGTTCGGCACCACGGTCGAGGCGCTGGGCCAGTCGGCACCCCACGAGTTGTGGTAGATGTCGTAGTTGTTCTTGACCTTGCCGATCTGGTCGTAGTACGTGTCCGCGATGACGTCCTTCTTCTGGACGTCGAACCCGGCCTTCTCCAGGTTCTGGGTCGCGGCCACGGAGAACTGCTGCCACTCGGGGGCGTTCTGGTAGGCGAAGGTGAGCTTCATACCCTTCTTGCCGGACTCCTTCAGGAGCTTGGCCGCCTTCTTCACGTCACCCTGCGGCTTCTTGATCTTGCCGAACGGGTCGGTCGGCTTCTGGCCCACCAGCGTCGGGCTGACGTAGTTGCCGGCGAGCTCGCCGCCGCCGGCACCGCCGAACGCGGAGACGATGGACTGGTTGGGCATCGCGTAGGCGATGGCCTGGCGGACCTTCTTGTTCTTGATCCGGTCCACGTTGATGTTCATGTAGCTGACGTACGACTGGTAGCCGGACACCGAGCGCTTCTTGACGCTCTGGTCGCTGCGCACCTTCTGCATGCTGGAGGCGTCGACGCTGTTGGTGAAGCTGGTGGCGGTCTGGTTCTCACCCGCGTCGGACATCAGCCGCTTGGTGGAATCCTCGAAGGAGACCCCGAACTGGATGTCGAAGGCATCCGGGAACTGGTGCCGGCCCGGGTCCGTCTTGGGGTCCCACTCGGGGTTGCGGACGAGCTTCATGCTCTTGCCGGACTTGAAGGACTGGATCTTGTACGGGCCGCTGGCCAGCGGCTTCTTGTCGTACTTCTCCTTGGTGTCCTTCTTCTCGGAGACGACCGCGTACCCGGCCATCGCCAGCGCGTAGGGCAGCTCGGCCTGCGGCTTCTTGAAGTGGAAGACGACCGTCTTCTTGTCCGGCGTCTCCAGGACGCTGTCCGGCAGGTGCTTGCCCTTGTAGGGGCCGTCCTTGAGCATCTTGCGGTAGTCGGTGCCACCGGTGTCGGCCAGCCACTGCTGGACGAAGGTCGGGCCCTCGGTGATGAACGGCGCGAACGTGCGCTCGATGGAGTGGCGGATGTCCTTCGAGGTGATGGGCGAGCCGTCCTCGAACTTGATGCCGTCCTTGAGCTTGTACGTCCAGGTCTTGCCGCCGTCCGACTTCTTGCCGCTGTCGGTGGCCAGGTCGCCGACGACCTCGTACTTGTCGGGGCTCGAGCGCTTGTACGTGGTCAGCCCGCGGTGGACCAGCCGGGCCATGGCCTGCTCGTCGCTGACGTAGATCTGGGCCGGGTCCAGGTGCGCGAAGCTGTCGCGCTGCAGCACCTTGATGGTGCCGCCCTTGCGGCTGCCCTTGACGGCGGGGGCCGGTCCCTTGGACGCGGCCTCGTCGGCGAAGGAGTAGGAGACGTCCTGGCCCTGCTTCTTGGCCTTCGTGTCCTCCTCGTCCCCGCCGCCCCCGCCGCTGCTGCAGCCGGTGAGGAACAGCGCGCCGGCGGCGACCGCCGCGAGGGAGGCACGCGCCGTGCGTATGCTCACTCTGCTCATGGTGGTGTCTGCACCTGCCTGTCGGTTGTCCGTCGCTGCCTGACTGATGCCGTACGGGGTGGCAGCACCCCCCACCACTCGGTCGCGTCTGGCCCTCATCGGCCCGACTTCGGGTCGAATGCGTCCCTGACCGAGTCTCCGAGCAGGTTGAAAGCGAGGATGAAGATCACCATCGCGCCGCCCGGGAAGAACATGTAGGTGATGTCGCTCTGGTACACCTCGGCACCCTTGGCGAACATCCGCCCCCAGTCGGGGGTGGGCTCCAGCAGGCCGACGCCGAGGAAGGAGAGTCCCGCGATGGCGGTGACGTTGTTCGGCAGCATGTAGGTGGCCTGCACCAGGATCGGCGTGACCAGGTTCGGCAGCAGTTCCTTGCGGACGATGCGCCCCGGCGGCGTACCGGCGACCTTCGCGGCCTCGATGAACTCCCGCTCCCGCAGTGACAGTGTCTGGCCGCGCAGCAGGCGCGCCAGGGTCATCCAGCCCAGCAGCCACATCACGTAGATGATCACGCAGGCGCGCATCCACGTCGGCATCTCGTCCTCGGTGGGAACCAGCAGGGCCCCGACGACCGGTGTGAACGCCACGAAGAACAGCTGGTTGGGGAAGGACATCATCAGGTCGGTGAACCGGCCGAGGAAGTAGTCGACCTTGCCTCCGAAGTAGCCGCCCGCGACGCCGATGACGATGGCGGTGATCACCGAGAGCAGGGTGACGACCAGGGCGAGCGAGAGCGAGGTGCGGATCCCGTAGATCAGCTGCGTGAACACGTCCCGGCCCAGCCCCGGCTCCAGTCCGAACCAGAACTCACCGTCGATGCCGCCGTTGGGCTTCACCGGATAGGAGTTGTCGTTCAGCAGGGTCGGGTCCAACTCGCCGTAGCGGGTGTAGGGATCCTTGCCGTAGAGCTTGGAGATCACCGGGGCCAGCGCCGCGATCAGGAAGAAGGCGAGCACGATGCACGCCGAGATCACGCCTGTGCGGTCGCGCTTGAAGCGCAGCCACATGAGCTGGCCGGGGGATCGGCCCGCGAGTTCGCTCCCCTTGGCAACTCGCGTAGAACTCAGACCCGCGTCGTCGGGGCCAGGGGTGTCGGCCCCGGCTGTCGCAGCCTGGGAAGGACTTGTCATCGCGTGTGTGCTCCCGCGCTCAAATCTCGCCGGAACCCGAATCGTTGGGCGTGATGCGGGTGGGTTGAGCCGGACTTTCGCAAGTCAATTACGTACCAGTCAAGAGGGGTTGGCCCGGCTGAACGCCGTCCACCGCTTTCTTGAGCGAACGTTGCGCAGATCGAGGTCGCAACGTGCTTGACATCACAAGCGCCGAGCAGACATAACGCCATAAGTACCAAGGAAACGCCTTAACAAACCCGCAACGTAGCCGTCGTCTCACCGATATCCGAAGCAGCTGCCCTGAAGTCCGTACGGCTCCCAACTCCCTCGTCCGGCGGGTTTCGTGGCGTTCTCATGCGCGAGCGATGCGCATCGTGCGAACATTGGCGCGCGGTCGCAATGGCGTACGTCGTGGCACAGGGGAAGCTTGTAGCCGGACGGCGATCACAGGTAGACACGGGTAGATCCGGGTACGTCGCGACACCGCACAAACGGGGGGCCGAGCCATGGGCCAGGACAGAACACTGGCGCGCGGGGCGCGTGCCTTCGGATCACTGCTGACGGCCGCGCTCGCGCTGGTCAGTCTCGCGTGGATCATCCGGGACTTCACCAAGGCCCATGAGGTCATCGACGTCTGGTGGAACTGGGCCGGGCTGCCGGCCCGCGCCGCGGACGGTGTGTGGGTCACCTCGTTCCTCGAACCGATGCTCGTGCTGCTGTACTCGGTCGCCGCCGTGACGGCGTACCGCTCCTCCTCGTCCGCGGCGATACTGACGTGCACGGGGCTGCTGACGGTGGCGGTACGTACCCCCGGACTGTGGAACCTCAACGCCGACTGGATGCAGGGCGTCCCGGACGGGCTGCTGAGCAAGGTGCTGTTCAGCAGCATCGCGGCGGTCGTCGTCGGGGTCGTACTGATCATCACGGCCGTCGCGGGCCGCCGCCCCAACCTGCCCGCCGGGTACGGCTCCTCGTCCCCCTCTGACGACTCCGGCCTCGCGGCCACCTCCGACCCGGCCGACGAGGCCCCTGCCGGTCCCACCCGGGGCGGGGCCGTGGCCGCCTTCCTGCTGCTGGGTTCCGGTGGCGTGGTGCTCGCCGCGTGGGAGATCCGCGCGTGGCAGCAGAACGGCTGGGACCGCTACGAGCAGATGCTGACCGGCGAGCGGTACATCGTGCGGCTGCTGGACGCCCCCTCCAGCTGGGTGCTGTGGGCGGTGGTCCTCCTCTGTCTGGCAGCCGCGGTCGCGGCGCTGGCGGGTGCGCCTTTCTCCCGCCCGCTCGGCCTGATCGTCGCCGCCCCGCTGCTCGCCCTCGGCGTCTTCGCCGTGGCGTATGCCATCAAGATGGAGCTGTTCGAGCACTTCGGCGACCTCGGCTTCGAGGGACAGCTGCGTTTGCTCACCAGCCTGTTCGAGATCGCAGTCGGCTCCGCCGTACTGCTGGCGCTCGCTCGCGGCGAGCAGCGCGAGAGCCGTACCGTCTCGCCGTATCAGGGTGGCAGCGCCTCCTACGGACGCGCGCCGCAGACCTGACGACCGGCGGTCCTGGTCTCAGCCGACCGCCGGGGGGACCACCGCGGTGCGCTCGGCGGCGAAATGGCAGGCCGAAGGGTGGTGCACAGGCTGGTCCGGGAGGGTGTCGGCGAAGTTCTCCGGCACGGCCAGGGCCGGCTCCTCCTCGGCGCAGCGCTGCTGGGCCTTCCAGCAGCGGGTGCGGAAGCGACAGCCCGAGGGCGGGTTCGCCGGCGAGGGCACATCGCCTTCGAGCACGATGCGCTCCCGCCCCACCTCCGTCTGCGGGTCGGGTACAGGAACGGCCGACAGCAGCGCCTGGGTGTAGGGATGCGTCGGGTGCTCGTAGATCTCGGTCTCGGTGCCGATCTCCACGATCTTGCCGAGATACATCACGGCGACACGGTCGGAGATGTGCCGGACGATGGACAGGTCGTGGGCGATGAACATGTAGGACAGCCCGAACTCGTCCTGCAGCCGGTCCATCAGATTGACCACCTGGGCCTGCACCGACACATCCAGCGCGGAGACCGGCTCATCGGCCACGATGATCTCCGGACGCAGCGTCAGCCCCCGCGCGATCCCGATCCGCTGCCGCTGACCGCCGCTGAACTGATGCGGATACCGGTTGATGTACTCGGGATTGAGCCCGACCACATCCAGCAGTTCCTGCACCTTCCGCCGCCGGTCCCCCTTCGGCGCCACCTCCGGATGGATGTCGAACGGCTCCCCCACGATGTCGCCCACCGTCATTCGCGGATTCAACGACGTGTACGGGTCCTGGAAGACCATCTGAATGTTCCGCCGCACCGCCTTCATTCCCCGCCCGGACAGCTTGGTGATGTCGTCGCCCTTGTAGCGGATGGTGCCCGCGGTGGGCTGTTCGAGATGGGTGACCAGCTTGGCGACGGTCGACTTGCCGCAGCCGGACTCGCCCACGATGCCCAGCGTCTCCCCCTTGTGCAGGTCGAAGGAGATCCCGTCGACGGCCCTGACGGCACCGATCTGCCGCTTGAAGAGGACGCCCTGCGTCAGCGGGAAGTGCTTGACCAGGTCACGTACCTCCAGGAGGGTCTCCCGCCCCGCGCGCGCCTTCTCCGCCCGGGAGCTGGTCAGCAGCATTCGCGCCTCCCAGCCTTCCTCCCGTACCAGGCTGCGCCCCGAGCGGTCAGCGTGCATCGAACATCTCCTCCCAGAAGTGGCAGGCGCTGCGCCGCTGTCCGGAGACCTCGTACAACGGCGGCTCGTCCATACGGCACACGGCGCGTGCCATGGGGCAGCGCGGGTTGTAGGCGCAGGCGGGCGGGATCTCCAGCAGGCTGGGCGGCATCCCCCGGATGACGTCGAGCTGCTGCCCTTTCTGGTCCAGGCGCGGGATCGAGTCGAGCAGGCCCTTGGTGTACGGATGCGCGGGTGACCGGTAGATCTCCTCGACCGGGGCCGTCTCGACGATACGGCCCGCGTACATCACCGCGATCTTGTCGGCCACGTCCGCGACCACACCCAGGTCATGGGTGATGAGGATGAGCCCCATGGTGAATTCCCGCTGCAGCTCGGCCAGCAGCTCCATCACCTGCGCCTGCACGGTCACATCCAGCGCCGTCGTCGGCTCGTCCGCGATGATCAGGTCCGGCTCCAGCGCCAGTGCCATCGCGATCATGATCCGCTGCCGCATGCCCCCGCTGAACTGGTGCGGAAAGTCCCCCACCCGCTGCCGTGCCGCAGGGATACGTACCCGCTCCATCAGCTCCACGGCGCGGGCCTTGGCCTCCTTGCGGCTCAGGCCCTGGTGGACGCGGAACATCTCACCCAGCTGATAGCCCACCGTCAGCACCGGATTGAGCGCCGAGAGCGCGTCCTGGAAGATCATCGCCATCTTCGAGCCGCGAATCTTCCGCCGCTGCTCCTCGGGGAGCCCCAGCAGATCCCGCCCCTGGAAGATGATCTCCCCGCCCGTGATACGTCCCGGTGGCATGTCGAGGATGCCCATGATCGTCTGCGCTGTCACCGACTTGCCCGATCCCGACTCGCCCAGCACCGCCAGCGTCTCCCCCGCCTCGACGCTGTAGCTCACGCCGTTGACGGCCTGGGCCACACCGTCCCGGGTACGGAACTCGACATGCAGGTCACGGACTTCCAGCAGGCTCACCGCGCTCACCTCAGCTTCGGGTCGAGGGCGTCACGCACCGCGTCGCCGAGCATGATGAACGCCAGCACGGTGAGGCTGAGCGCGGCGGCCGGATAGAGCAGGATGTGCGGCGCGTTGCGGAACTGCATGCCCTGGGAGGCCGCCGAGATGTCCGCACCCCAGGAGACGGTGGGCGGCTGGAGCCCGACGCCGAGATAACTGAGCGTGGCCTCCAGCGCGATGTAGGTGCCCAGCGCGATGGTCGCGGTCACGATCACCGGTGCGATGGCGTTCGGCAGGATGTGCCGCACCATCATCCGCGCATTCCCGGCACCCAGGGCCCGTGCCGCCTGTACGTAGTCGTTCTGCTTGACGGTGATGACGGACCCACGCGCGATACGGGCCACCTGCGGCCAGCCCAGCAGCACGATGAAGGTGACCACCGTCCACACGGAACGGCTGCCGGTCATGGAGAGGAACACCAGACCACCCAGCACGATCGGGATGCCGAAGAAGATATCGGTAGCGCGGGAGAGCAACGCGTCCCACACCCCGCCGAAGAACCCGGCGAGCCCGCCCAGCAGGCTGCCCAGCACCGCGACCCCCGCCGTGGCGCAGACGCCGACCGTCACCGACGTACGGGCCCCGTAGACGACCCGCGTATAGACGTCGCAGCCCTGCGTGTCATAACCGAACCAGTGCCCCGCGGAGGACGGGTCGAGGGAGCGGCCGAGCCGGCAGGAGAGCGGGTCCCGCGAGGCGATGAGGCCCGGCCAGATCGAGATGAGCACCAGAAATGTGATGAGGAGCCCCGCAATCACGAACACCGGGTTGCGGCGCAGGTCGTACCACGCGTCGGACCACAGACTCCGTGCGCGGCCAGGCCCCGGTGCGGGGGGCGGCGGCGCCCCCTCGGTCCGTTCCCCCTCCTTCTCGGCGACCTCCGTAGCCTCACCGGGCCCTTCGATAGCAGGCGTCCCCGTCACACGGACCCCCTCCCTGCCGCGGAACTCTTCTCCGCGGCGGGCTTCTTCTCCGCGGCAACGGCGAGCGGCCGACGAGCAGCGCGAGGGCGAACAGCGCCGTCGGCGGCGTACGGGTTGGGGGCACCTCCCGGTCGGAGGCTGGGGGAGGGTGGGTTACGCATAGCGGATCCTCGGGTCAAGCACCGCGTACAACAGATCGACAAGCAGGTTCGCGAGGAGAAAGACGATGACGAGGATGGTCACGAACCCGACAACCGTTGGCGAGTTCTGCCGGACGATGCCCTGCCACAGCTGAAAGCCCACGCCCTGGATGTTGAAGATCCGCTCGGTCACCAGCGCCCCGGCCATCAAGTTGCCGACGTCCGTACCCAGAAAGGTGACGACAGGGATCAACGAATTGCGCAGCAGATGCCGCACCGTCACCCGCCGCCGCGACAGCCCTTTTGCGATGGCGGTCCGCACATAGTCGGCACGGGCGTTCTCCGCGATCGACGTCCGGGTAAGCCGGGTGACGTAGGCGAGCGAGACCAGCGCGAGGACGAGGCCGGGCAGCAGCAACTCACCCACCGGCGCCGCGGGCGAGACCGCGGGGGAGATCAAGCCCCATTTCACACCGAGCAGATACTGCGCGAGGCTGCCGGTCACGAACGTCGGTACGGAGATGACGACGAGGGTCAGCATCAGTACCCCGGAGTCCACCGGCCGCCCGCGCCGCAGCCCGGTGACCACGCCCAGCACGATGCCGAAGATGATCTCGAAGACGACGGCCACGACGGCGAGCCGGATCGTGATGGGAAAGGCCGTGCGCATCAGCTCCGTCACCGGCTGCCCGGTGAATGCGTTCCCGAAGTCACCGGTGAAGATCTTGCCCATGTAGAGCCCGTACTGCTGCCAGATGGGCTTGTCGAGATTGAATTCCTTGCGCAATTGCTGAGCGGTGGCCGGGTCGGGAGCCCGCTCCCCGAACATCGCGTTGACCGGGTCCCCGACGGCGTACACCATCACGAAGATGAGGAAGGTGGTCCCGGCGAAGACCGGGATCATCTGGAGCAGTCGTCTGGTGACGTAGCGCCCCACTGCGGCTCACTTGACCTTGATGTCGGTGAAGACCGGTACGGAGAAGGGGTTGAGTCTGACGTTGCTGACGCGGCTGGAGTATCCCGCGTTCCCGTTCTGGTACCACAGCGGAATCGAGGGGAAGGCGTCCATGATGCGCTTCTCCGCCTGCTGGAAGAGGCCGACGGCGGACTTCTCGGCGGTGGCCTCGTTCGCCTTGTCGATGAGCTGGTCGACCTTGGGCTCGGAGAAGCCCGAGTCGTTGGAGGAGGCGTCCGTGTAGTAGATGGGCTGGATGAAGTTCTGGATGAGTGGATAGTCCATCTGCCAGCCGGTCCGGAACATCCCCTTCATCTTCTTGTCGGAGATGTCGGAGCGGAATTCACTGAACGTCGGCACCGGGTTGACGGTGCAGGCGTTGTTCTTGCCGAGCGTGCTGTTGATGCTGTTGCAGACGGCCTCCATCCACTGCCGGTGTGAGCCGGTGTCGACGTTGGAGGTCAGGGTGATCTTTCCGCCGGGCAGCCCGCCGCCCTGTTTGATGAGCTTCTTCGCGCCCTTGGGGTCGTATTCGCACGCATCGCCGCAGAGTCCGGGCTTGTAGCCGCCGGTGGTCTTCAGCACGGGGGAGGTCAGGTCGGTCGCCGGTTCACGGGTGCCGTGGTAGATCTTGTCGGTCACCTCTCTCCGGTCGATCGCCTTGGAGAGTCCGCGGCGCACCATCGCGGCCTTCTTGCCCTGCCACTTCTTGTCGTACATGGGGAAGGAGATGGTCTGGGTGATGCCCGCGGGCTGGTTGATGTAGCGGCCGTTCAGGTCCCGCTTGGCGTTCTTGAGCTGCGCGGCGGGGAGTTCGTCGACGACGTCCAGATTTCCGGCCTGCAGATCCGTGTAGCCGGTGTTCTGGTCGGTGTAGACCTTCAGCTCGACGCCCTTGTTCCGGGGCTTGTCCTTCCCCGCGTAGTACTTGTTCCGGGAAAGCTGCATCGACTGGCCCTTGGTGTAGGAGTCCACCTTGTACGGGCCGTTTCCGACGGGCTTCTTCAGCCAGCTGCCGTGGTCGGTGAAGAACGACTTCGGCAGTGGTGCGTAGGCGCTGTATCCGAGGGTCTGCGGCCAGAGGGAGAACTTCTGGTTGAGCTTCGCCGTGAAGGTGCGGTCGTCCTGCACCTTCAGCCCGGAGAGCTTCTTCGCCTTGGGCTTCCCCTTCTCGGGGTGAACGTCCTCGTAGCCCTCGATGAACTGGAAGAAGTACGAGTTGATCTGCTTGTTGGTGACCAGTGCCCCGTAGTTCCAGGCGTCCACGAAGGACTTGGCCGTCACGGGTGTGCCGTCGGAGAACTTCCAGCCCTTCTTCAGCTTGATGGTGAAGTTCTGCTGGTCGTCGGACTCGATGGATTCGGCGACGGCGTTCTCGGCCTCGCCCGTGGTCGGGTTGTACTTCTTCAGCCCCCGGGAAATCATGTCGAGGACCTTGCCGCCCTGCACCTCGTTGGTGTTGGCGGGCTCGACCGGATGCTGCGGATCGGTCCAGAACGCCCGTACGACCCCGCTCTGCGCGCCGCCCGCGGCACTCCCGGCGCTGGAGCCGCCGCCACACGCCGTTGCCGTCAGAGCGACCGCCCCGGCGGCGGCGAGCGCCCGCCTGGTCATGGTGGTGCGGGTGGCTCCACACATGGGTGCCTCCTGGGTGCGCTGTGGGTCCGGGTACGCCTCCCACCCACATAACACCTTTTGACACCATATGCCTGGCTGCCTTGCCCGCCATCCCACCCCCCGGCACCCGTTCGGGGGCTGCCGCGCAGGGCGCCCCTCGGAATGCGCGAAGGGGACCCACCCGCAGGGTGGGTCCCCTTCACATCAGTCCGGCCGCATCACAGCATTCCGCAGCCCGAAAGTTCGCTACCGCTTCGCGCGCGCGGCGGCGCGGGCCCGCTCCTTCATGTCCAGGTTGACCTTCCGGATGCGCACCGTCTCCGGCGTCACCTCGATGCACTCGTCCTCACGGCAGAACTCCAGCGCCTGCTCCAGGGAGAGCTTCCGCGGCGGTACCAGGTTCTCCGTCGTATCGGCGGAGGCGGCCCGCATGTTGGTGAGCTTCTTCTCCTTGGTGATGTTGACGTCCATGTCGTCGGAGCGGGAGTTCTCTCCGACGATCATGCCCTCGTACACCTCGGTGCCCGGTTCGATGAAGATGGTGCCGCGCTCCTGGAGGTTCATCATCGCGAACGGCGTCGCGGTCCCGGAGCGGTCCGCCACCAGCGACCCGCTGCGCCGCGTCCGCAGCTCGCCGAACCACGGCTCGTGCCCCTCGAAGATCGAGTGGGCGATGCCGGTGCCGCGGGTCTCGGTCAGGAACTCCGTACGGAAGCCGATCAGCCCGCGGGAGGGGACGAGCCACTCCATGCGCACCCAGCCGGAGCCGTGGTTGGTCATGGTCTCCATGCGGCCCTTGCGGGTCGCCATGAGCTGGGTGATGGCGCCCAGGTGCTCCTCGGGGGCGTCGATGGTCATCCGCTCGACCGGCTCGTGCAGCTTGCCGTCTATCTCGCGGGTGACGACCTCCGGCTTGCCGACGGTCAGCTCGAAGCCCTCCCGGCGCATCGTCTCCACCAGGATGGCCAGCGCCAGCTCACCGCGGCCCTGCACCTCCCAGGCGTCGGGACGCTCGGTGGGCAGCACCCGCAGCGAGACGTTGCCGATCAGCTCGCGCTCCAGCCGGTCCTTGACCAGCCGCGCGGTGACCTTGTGGCCCTTGCCGCCCTTGCCCACCAGCGGCGAGGTGTTGGTGCCGATGGTCATGGAGATGGCCGGCTCGTCGACGGTGATCAGCGGCAGCGCGACCGGGTTCTCGGCGTCCGCGAGCGTCTCGCCGATCATGATGTCCGGAATGCCGGCGACCGCGCAGATGTCGCCGGGACCGGCCTCGGCAGCGGGCTTGCGGGTCAGCGCCTCGGTCATCAGCAGCTCGGTGATCCGCACGTTGTGCACGGAGCCGTCCCGCTTCATCCAGGCCACGGTCTGGCCCTTCTTCAGCGAGCCCTCCTTGACGCGCAGCAGCGCGATCCGGCCCAGGAAGTTGTCGGCGTCCAGGTTGGTGACGTGCGCCTGGAGCGGCGCGTTCTCCTCGTACGTGGGCGCGGGCACCGTCTCCAGCAGCGTGCTGAAGAACGGCTCCAGGCTGTCGCTGTCCGCGGGCACCGCGCCGTCGGCGGGCTGGGTCAGCGAGGCGATGCCGTCGCGGGCGCAGGCGTAGACGATGGGGAACTCGATCTGCTCCTCGTCCGCGTCCAGGTCGAGGAAGAGGTCGTAGGTCTCGTCCACCACCTCGGAGATCCGGGCGTCGGGTCGGTCCGTCTTGTTGACGCAGAGGATGACCGGGAGCCGCGCCTGGAGCGCCTTGCGGAGCACGAAGCGGGTCTGCGGCAGAGGGCCCTCGGAGGCGTCCACCAGCAGCACGACCGCGTCCACCATCGACAGCCCGCGCTCGACCTCGCCGCCGAAGTCGGCGTGGCCGGGGGTGTCGATGATGTTGATGGTGACCGGCTCGCCGCCGTCCTTGGGGTGGTACTTGACCGCGGTGTTCTTGGCGAGAATGGTGATGCCCTTCTCGCGCTCCAGGTCGTTGGAGTCCATCACCCGGTCGTCGACGGATTCGAGCTGGTGGGCCGCGAAGGCGCCGGCCTGCTTGAGCATGGCGTCGACCAGGGTCGTCTTGCCGTGGTCGACGTGGGCGACGATAGCGACGTTACGGATGTCGTGGCGCGTGGGCACTGGGGGGTGTCTCCCGGGTTGACGGATCGGGCCGCGTGACCGCCTGTGCGGCCGGTTCGCGCTCCCTGACGCCGGGCAGGACTCGCCGCGGCCTCGTCAACCATGGTACGGGCCGTCGCGCGAAGCGCCGGACGGGGCCGCTGTGCGGTCCGTCCGGCGCTCGGTGAGGCGGGGCAGGGTGGCTCAGCTCCTGCGGTAGCCCATGTCCTCGTAGACGGGGGTGGAGAAGCCGAAGGCACCCACGTTGACCAGGTTCCGCTTGGCCGCCACCAGCTGGGGCCGCTGGTAGAGCGGCAGTGAACCGGACACCGCCCAGATCCGCTGGTCGGCCTTCTGCATCAGCTCCCGGCGCCGTCCGTCGTCCAGCTCGCCCGCCGCCTGCTCGAAGAGCTGGTCGATCCGGTCGGTACCGACCCGGGCGTAGTTCTGCTCGACCACCAGCGAGCCGTCCGACGCGGGCCGCGGCTTGGCGAAGATCGGCCGCGCCTCGGTGGCGGGGAACGCCGTCGCGGGCCATGAGTACAGCGCCAGGTCGTAGTCACCCGCCGCGATGTGGTCCTTGAAGTAGCTGTCGCCGGACACTTCCTTGATCTGCGTACGGATGCCGACCTCGTTCAGCATCCGTGCGATGCGCTTGCCGGTGTCCCTCAGCTGTGCGGAGCCCTTGCCGCCCGGCAGGACGAACCGCAGTGCGAGGGGCTTGCCGTCCTTGCTGCGCACCCCGCTGGCCGGGTCGCCCGCCAGCAGCCGTAGTTCCCGGGCCGTCGCCTGCACCGTTTCGGCCGTCTCCAGCGCCGCCCTGGCACGGCTCAGCTTGCGCTCGGAGCCGGCTTGTCTGGCAGAGGCGAGGCTGGAGTGCGCGGCCTGGGCGAGGATGGCGCCCCGCTGGGCCGTGGCCGAGACGGAGAGGCCCAGCGGTTTGTCGACGACCCGGGCGATCTGCGCGGCGGTCAGCCGGACGACCGACGACTCGGCCTCCCCGCGGTGGGGCGCGCCGCCCCCCGCGTCGGGGGAGCCGGCCGCGGCGGACGGCTCGGCGGGCCCGCCGTCGGCCCGCTTCTCCTTCTTCTCCCCCTTGTCCTGTGCCTTCTCCCCCTTGTGCGCTGCGTGGGCGTTCTCGGCGGACTTCTCGGCGCCCGCCCCGCCGAGGCCGCCGGTCTTCCAGCCCGCGTCGGCCAGCAGGGACTGTGCGGAGTCGGCGTCCGCGCTGCCGAAGTCGCCGCTGTTGTCCTGGTAGCCGTCCTGGTTGGTCATCCGCAGATGGCTGCCGAGCGGCTTGTCCGGCAGCCCCGTTCCGTCGAACGCCTTCTCGGCCAGCTCGTCCCGGTCGATGGCGCGAGCCACCGCGCGGCGTACCCGCTCGTCGGCGAGGGGGCCGCCGGCGCCGTTGAGGGTGAGCTGGGTGTAGGCGGGGTCCAGCGCCCGGCGTACCTCGTATCTGCCCAGGTGCCGCGCCGCCGAGGCGCCGAACCGCTTACGGGCCTCCCGCTTGCGCGCCTCGCGCCGCTCGGCCTCGCGCTTCTTGGCGTCCTGCGCGTTCTTGGCACCCGCGGCGCTGTCCGGGCTCACCGGGCCGCCGAGCCCGTTCGCGGCGCCGACCCGCTTGGCCGCTGCGGCGCTGACATCGGCGACGTCCACCTCCCCCTTCGCCAGCGCCTTGGCCGCCTTGGCGCGGGGTACGGCGGTCAGCACGATGCGGTCCAGCTTGGCGCGCTCGCCCCACCACCGCGGGTTGCGTTCGAGGACCGTACGGTCACGGTTCTTGCCCGCCTTGACGACGCGGAACGGGCCGGCCGCCGCGGGCAGCGCGGTGCGGATGCCGTCGTTGAAGACCTTGGGCTTGCTCATGGCCTGCTTGGGGTAGAGCGGCGTGAACAGCGAGCGCCAGTCCGCGTAGGGCTTGCCGAAGACGACCTTGACCTCGTCGGCACCCTCACCCTTGGTGACCTTCCGGATACGGTCGTATCCGGCGTTCCGCGCCGTCCAGTAGGCGTTGTTCTTGCCGCGCAGCGCCTTCCACTGGGCACGGAAGTCCGCCGCGCCCAGCCGGCGGCCGTCGCTCCAGCGGGCCTTCGGGTTGAGCTTGTAGACGACGGTCTGCCGCGGCTCGGTCTCCGTGACCTCGGCATCGCGCAGAAAGTTCTCGTCGGTCTGCGCCCGGCCGCGCTCGTCGAGGGTGAACAGCGTGGGCAGGGTGGCGGCGGCGACCCGCTTGGTGGCCTCGGCCGAGTCAGGCTGGAAGACGTTGAAAGTGGTGGGCGCCGCGTCCACCGCCCAGCGCACGGTGCCGCCGGAGGCGACCTGCTGCCGCTCGGTTGCGCGTACGTCGCCGCCGCTGTCTGCCGAGCCGCTGCCGGTGTTGACCTCGGCGTCCTGCGAGTCCGAGCCGCCACAGGCCGCCAGCGGCAGTGGCAGCAGCAGACCGGCGACGAGCGCCGCCGCCCAGCGCCGGCTCCGGCAGGGCCGGACGGTCGCGGCACGGCTGAGGGGCTCCCCTGGCTGTGGCGGCCTCGGGGGCCTTCGTGATTCGGCTGGGACGGCTCGCATGCTCAAACCTCCGGGGCTGGCCGCGCGTCCGCGTACATCCACTTTCGGCGGTTTTGGCGGCTCATCACATCTTTTCGCCCCACTGAAAGCGAGCCCACGCCCGAGACCGGGAAGACACGTCGTACGGAGCACACTTGCCACTCGTGCGGAGCAGCCCCCATGCGCTTCAGAGGCGCACACCCTCGCCCTCGCACCCCCGCGCCACCCGTACGGACCAACCAGCGCCCAAACCCCGCACATGGCTTCGCGCCGGGCCGCAGGATGCTCCCGGGGTGTCCGGCCCCGGCGTAATCTGGGAGAGCCACGAGGAGGACCTGCGATGACCGCCGAACCTGTGATGGAGCCGGTGAAGAAGGCCATGGACCCCGTCGACCTGCTGATCGCATTCGAAGAGGCATCCGATGAGCCGATTCGGCCGCAGTACATCGAGGGGATGGTCATCGTGCCGCCGCAGCCTGATGACGAGCACAACGATCTCGGGGGGGAGCTGTACTTCCAGCTCCGCACGGCTGGCTTCCGCCTGGCGGGCTTCGGCAACGGCTATCGGTCGGGTGTGAAGGGAGGAGAGACCCGAGCACTGCTGATCCCCGACTTCTACGTCCGGTGTCGCAGACCCTCCGAAGTCGATGAGGCATACCGCAAGGCTCACAAGGGCTGGTACCCGATCGAAATGCTGGCTCTCGCCGGCGAGGTCACCTCCAGCAATCACGAGACGGACTCAGGACCGAAGTACCGGGCCTATGCCGCAGCCGGAGTCCCCGTCTACGTGCTGATCCACCGCAAAGAAGGCAAGGCGTACGCGTTCTCCGACCCGGTTTCACACGAAGGTGACGACGGCGAGGCGCGGTACAAGACAACGTCCGAGGTCAAGCTCGGGGACCCGCTGCCTCTCCCCGCTCCCTTCCCCGCCCTCGACACCTCCGCGCTGATCCGGGACTGAGCCGCCCGCGGGGTCACGTACGGGCGGAAAGGCGTGTCGCACCCTTCACAAGCGGGAGTGTGACGCGCAACACTCGCCACGCGCATCGACCACGCAAGCCGCCACCACCGCGGAGGTGGGCAAGCCATGTCTCTGCACGATGAACTGACAGCCGCTCAGCGCTGTCTGGACGATCTCGCACGCTGCGTCAGCCGACTCGAGGGTCACATCGGCACCGGCCTGGAGATCCGCCGGGTACGCAGCGACGCCGAGCATCTGAAGGAGTCGCTCTCCCTGCTGAGAGCAACCGCCCCGCGGCCGATGTCCGAGCCGCACGCCGAGATGGTGACCATCCCCGACCAGCCCTACGACCCGGGCTTGTGGACGGATGTCGACGACGAGGGGCTCGGAGCGCGCGACCGGCACGCACCGTGACTCGTTGGACAACGAGTCGTTGAAGGCAGGCCCTGGCTGCCCGGGCCTGCCCTGACCCCAGCCGTCTCATCCGGAGAAACCGTTGGCCACTGGCACCGAACCCCAACAGAGCACGGGGCCCCGACCTCCCGCGGGCCCCCAGCCCACCGGCGTGCACACCAGCACGCGCGCCGCCATCGCCGAACCGCACCTGCGCAAGGACCGCTGGTGGCTCGCGCCCGCCGCGACAGCGCTCGGGCTGCTGGCATTCGTCGTCTACTCGACCTGGCGTGCGTTCGCGAACACGGACTACTACCACGCGCCGTACGTCTCGCCGTTCTACTCGCCCTGTCTGGCGGACAACTGCGCGACGATGAAGGACGGGCCCAACTGGAGCCTGTTCGGCGAGTGGTGGGGGCTGTCGCCCGCGCTGCTCATCCTGATCTTCCCGCTGGGCTTCCGGCTCACCTGCTACTACTACCGCAAGGCGTACTACCGCGGTTTCTGGGCCTCTCCGCCGGCCTGCGCGGTGGCCGAGCCGCACAAGAAGTACACCGGCGAGACCCGCTTCCCGCTGATCCTGCAGAACATCCACCGCTACTTCTTCTACGCGGCGATGCTGGTCGCGGTGATCCTCACCTGGGACACCGTGCTCGGCTTCCGGGACGAGAAGTACGAGTGGGGCCATATGGGCCTGGGCACGCTGGTGTTCCTCGCCAACATCGTGCTGATCTGGGCGTACACCCTCTCCTGCCACTCCTGTCGGCACATCGTCGGCGGCAGACTGCGGCACTTCTCCAAGCACCCGGTGCGGTACCGGCTGTGGGGCTGGGTCGGAAAGCTCAACGAGCGGCACATGCTGCTCGCCTGGGCCTCGTTGCTCAGCGTGGCGCTGGCGGACTTCTACGTCTACCTGCTCGCCACCGGCACCATCACCGACCCGCGGCTCTTCTGAGAGGGACAACAGCGACATGGCACACGTCGAACGTCAGCAGTGGGACGTCGTCATCGTCGGCGCGGGCGGCGCCGGACTGCGGGCCGCGATCGAGGCACGGGAGCAGGGCCTGCGTACCGCGGTGATCTGCAAGTCCCTCTTCGGCAAGGCCCACACGGTGATGGCCGAGGGCGGTATCGCCGCCAGCATGGGCAACGTCAACGAGGGCGACAACTGGCAGGTGCACTTCCGCGACACCATGCGCGGCGGCAAGTTCCTCAACCAGTGGCGGATGGCCGAGCTCCACGCCCGCGAAGCACCCGACCGGGTATGGGAGCTGGAGACCTGGGGCGCCCTGTTCGACCGGACACCGGACGGGCGGATCTCGCAGCGCAACTTCGGGGGCCACGAGTATCCGCGGCTCGCGCACGTCGGCGACCGGACCGGCCTGGAGCTGATCCGTACGCTCCAGCAGAAGGTCGTCTCGCTCCAGCAGGAGGACTACCAGGAGAGCGGTGACTACGAGGCCCGTATCAAGGTCTTCCAGGAGTGCACCGTCACCCAGGTCTTGAAAGAACCCAGCAGCCTGAAGGAGCCCGGTCCGAACGCCGGGGAGCCGGACCGGGTTTCCGGTGTCTTCTGCTACGAGCGGGAGAGCGGCCGGTTCTTCGTCATCGAGGCACCGGCGGTGGTATTGGCGACCGGTGGCATCGGCAAGTCGTTCAAGGTGACCTCCAACTCCTGGGAGTACACCGGGGACGGGCACGCGCTGGCGCTGCTGGCCGGGGCGTCGCTGATCAACATGGAGTTCGTGCAGTTCCACCCCACGGGGATGGTCTGGCCGCCGTCGGTGAAGGGCATCCTGGTCACCGAGTCGGTACGGGGTGACGGCGGGGTGCTGCGCAACTCCGAGGGCAAGCGGTTCATGTTCGATTACGTCCCGGACGTCTTCAAGGACAAGTACGCCGAGTCCGAGCAGGAAGCCGACGGCTGGTACGAGGACCCCGACAAGCATCGCCGCCCGCCCGAGCTGCTGCCCCGCGACGAGGTGGCGCGCGCCATCAACGCCGAGGTCAAGGCGGGGCGCGGCTCTCCGCACGGCGGCGTCTTCCTGGACGTCTCCACCCGGATGCCCGCCGAGACGATCAAACGGCGGCTGCCGTCCATGCACCACCAGTTCCGCGAGCTGGCCGACGTCGACATCACGGCGGAGCCCATGGAGGTCGGACCGACCTGCCACTACGTGATGGGCGGCGTGGACGTCGAATCGGAGACCGCAGCGGCCCAGGGCGTGCCGGGGCTGTTCGCTGCGGGTGAGGTCGCCGGCGGTATGCACGGCTCCAACCGGCTGGGCGGCAACTCCCTCTCCGACCTGCTGGTCTTCGGACGGCGGGCAGGGCTGTACGCCGCGGAGTACGCACGCGGCTGTGCCCAGGCGCGCCCGCGGGTGGAGGACGAGCAGATCGACGCGGCGGCGGCCGAGGCGCTGCGGCCCTTCGGCGTCGGTGCGGCACCCGCGGGCGAGGAGACGGCCGAGGGGCCGGAGGAGCTGGTCGAGAACCCGTACGCGGTGCACCAGGACCTCCAGCGGGCCATGAACGACCTGGTGGGCATCATCCGCCGCGAGGAGGAGATGTCCGAGGCGCTGGAGCGCCTCGCCGAGCTGCGTGAACGCGCCCGCCGCGCGAAGGTGGAGGGGCACCGGCAGTTCAACCCCGGCTGGCACCTCGCCATCGACCTGCGCAACATGCTGCTGGTCAGCGAGTGTGTGGCCCGGGCCGCGCTGAACCGTACGGAGTCGCGCGGCGGGCACACCCGCGACGACTACCCCGAGATGGACCGCGAGTGGCGCCGCGCCAACCTCGTCTGCACGCTCGCGGCAGCCGAAGGCGCGGCAGCCGCCGAGGCCGAGGCGGGCCGCGCCGGGCGGATCGCGCTGCGGCGCCGCGAGATGCCGCCGATCCGCAAGGACCTCCTTGAGCTGTTCGAGAAGGAGGAGTTGATCAAGTACCTGACCGACGAGGAGCTGACGAGCGAGTGACTACGGAAGCGCATCACGGTGCGGGGCCGGGAACCGAGGACATCGACGGCGCGGTGAGCGGCGGCGCCCCGGACACGACGCGGCCGGAGACGAGCTACGACGCGCACTTCAAGGTCTGGCGCGGCGATGTGGACGGCGGCGGCCTGGAGGACTTCACGGTCGAGGTGAACGAGGGCGAGGTCGTCCTCGACATCATCCACCGCCTCCAGGCGACCCAGGCCCCCGACCTCGCGGTCCGCTGGAACTGCAAGGCCGGCAAGTGCGGTTCGTGCAGCGCGGAGATCAACGGGCGGCCCCGGCTGCTGTGTATGACACGTATGTCGGTCTTCGACCGCGCCGAGACCCTCACGGTCACCCCGCTGCGAGCCTTCCCGGTGGTCCGGGATCTGGTGACCGACGTCGGCTTCAACTACGACAAGGCACGCCAGGTTCCCTCTTTCGTACCGCCGCAGGATCTCGGGCCCGGCGAGTACCGGATGCAGCAGGAGGACGTCGGGCGCTCGCAGGAGTTCCGCAAGTGCATCGAGTGCTTCCTGTGTCAGGACACCTGCCATGTGGTGCGGGACCACGAGGAGAACAAGACGGCCTTCGCCGGGCCACGGTTCCTGATGCGGATCGCCGAGCTGGACATGCACCCGCTGGACGCCGCCGAGGACACCGGTCTGGACCGTAAGACCACGGCGCAGGACGACCACGGGCTCGGCTACTGCAACATCACCAAGTGCTGTACGGAGGTCTGCCCGGAGCACATCAAGATCACGGACAACGCCCTGATCCCGCTCAAGGAACGGGCCGCTGACCGGAAGTACGACCCGCTCGTCTGGCTGGGTAACAAGATCCGCCGTCGGACCACGTGAAACGGCGTAGGGCGTCGTGAAAACGGCGCAGGGCGATGTGAAAACGGCGTAGGACTCGAAAGCGGCGCAAAGCGGTCTCGCGGCCGGTGACTCTTCGACTTTCGGCAGTGTCACCGGCCGCCCCGTGCGCTCTACCGTCGCCCCTGTGACCGTTGTACGCAGTCAGCTCACCACCCACGCCCTCACCGCGGCAGCCGGGCTTGCGGCGCTCCTCGGGGTGCTCGCCGGACCGTGGTGGCTCGCGCCGGCCGCCGGCTGTGCCTTTCTCGCCGGTCGGCGTCCGGGCAGCGCCCGCGTACCGGGGCTGTTCCTCGCCGGGGCCCTCGCCGCGAGCATGACGGCGGCCCTCGCGCACCCGGCCTGGCTGACGGCGGGTACGCGGTTCGTGGCGGTGGCGCTCACCGCCGGGATGCTCTCGTGGTGCGCGGGGCGCTTCTGGTGGCAGTACCAGGAGCTGGCCCGCGCAGGCTGGGAGCGGGCCGAACAGCTGGCGCGGGAACGCGAGCTGGTCGCCGACCAGGCGCGACTGCGCGAACGGTCCCGTATCGCACAGGACATGCACGATGCGCTCGGCCATGAGCTGAGCCTGCTCGCCCTCTCCGCCGGCGCCCTCAAGCTTGCCGACGGCCTGGACACTCAGCACCGCAAGGCCGCCGAGGACATCAGAAGCCGCGCCGAGACGGCGGTGGACCGGCTCGGCGAAGTCATCGGCGTGCTGCGGGAGACGGCTGAGGGCGCACCCACCCGCCCGCAGGACACCAGCATCCAGCGCCTGGTCGAGGAGGCGTCGGCCGCCGGGCTGTCCGTCACGGCACGGATCGAGAGCGAGCCGGACGACGACACGCACGGGCCGCCGCTGCATTCGCTGCGGGCCGCGCACCGCGTCGTCCAGGAGGCACTGACGAACGCCGCCAAACACGCACCGGGTGCCGGCGTCACGGTCGATGTGGCCTATGAGACGGACGGGATACGGGTGGCGGTGCAGAACGGTCCCGCCGCCGTACTGCGCAACGCGGAGGAGGCCCGGCCGCGGGTCGGCGGACGTGGGCTGATCGGCCTCGACGAGCGGGTCCGGCTGGCAGGCGGCACGTTCGGCTGCGGACCGACGCCGGACGGCGGCTTCGCCGTACGGGCCATGCTCCCGCGCACCGGGACACCCCAGCCGCCGGCCGCCTCGGCCGCCTCGGCCGCGCCGTATGCCGGACCGGTGCTGGAGCGGCAGCACGCCCGCCGCAGGCTGGGCCGTACGGCGCTCACCGCCGTCACTGCCTGCCTGTCCCTGGGGGCCCTGTTGGGCGGGGCGCTGACCTGGTGGGACATGCTGGTCACCGAGCGGGCGGTGCTGTCGGCCGAGGACTTCGGCCGGCTGCGGGCCGGGCAGCAGCGGGCGCGGATCGCCCCGTACTTGCCCGACGAGCAGACCCGGCACCGGCCCGCCGCCGCCCCGCCCCCGCCGCAGAGAGCCGGAACCACGTGCGAGTACTACGCGATGACCGCCAACCCCTTCGACGACCGCTCCGGCGATGCGTACCGGCTCTGCTTCCGCGCGGGCACGCTGGTCTCCGCCGAGGCGCTGCGCGCATGAGGGGCTTCGAGCGATGACCGTACCGACGATCCGCGTACTGATCGCCGACGACGAGCCCATGGTGCGTACGGGCGTACGGGCGATCCTGAGCACCGATCCCGCCATCGAGGTCGTCGCCGAGGCGGGGGACGGACACGAGGCCGTCGAACTGGCGCGCCGGCACCGGCCCGATGTGGCCGTGCTCGACATCCGGATGCCCAAGGCCGACGGCATCGAGACGCTGGCCGTGCTGGGCCGGACCGTACCGGGCACCCGCGCGGTGATCCTGACGACGTTCGGCGAGGACGACTACATCCTCCAGGCGCTGAGCGGCGGCGCCGCCGGTTTCCTGGTCAAGGCCGGAGAGCCGGAGGAACTGCTCGCGGGCGTACGGGCGGTGGCCGACGGAGCCGCCTATCTCTCCCCGAAGGTGGCGGCCCGCGTCATTGCCCATCTCGCGGCGACCGACGCCGGTTCGACGGCCGGCCGCCGCGCCTCCGCCCGCTCCCGGGTGGACGCGCTGACGGTCCGCGAGCGGGAGGTCCTCTCCCATCTGGGCGCCGGACTGTCCAACGCGCAGATCGCGCGGCGCCTGCGGGTGGTGGAGGGCACGGTGAAGGCCCATGTCAGCGCCGTCCTGGCAGGCTTGGGCGTGGACAACCGCGCGGCGGCGGCCGTGGTGGCCCACGAAGCGGGATTGGTGCCGCCGCCCATGGCTTAGTGCTTGCCGGCATGAGGGCTGCGCTTGCCCACCCTGCGCCCTGGGGGCACCCCCTGCTCGAAGAGCTTGGGGGAGCACCCGCAGCCTGCGGACGTCAGGAAGGGGCACCCTCTTTCCAGGACAGGGGCTGGGCGGGCGGCGCCGCAACGCGCCGCCGGGGCCACACCAGCACCGCCGCGGCGGCGCATGCCGCACCCAGCAGGGCGCCCGCCAGCACATCGTGCGGATAGTGCACTCCCACCAGCACGCGCAGCAGCGCCGCGGCGCCGGCCAGTGGCAGCGTCACCGCCGCGAGGCGGGGCAGCGTCAGGGCGAGCCCCACGGCCAGCGCGGCGGCCAGCGTGGCGTGGTTGCTCGGGAACGACCAGTCGCCAGGCGGCGGACACTCCGCCACGGGGTCGATCCCGGCCAGCGCCCGGCACGGCCGCTCCTCGTCCACCACCAGCTTCAGCGCCTCGCTCGCCGCGTACGCCATGACGGTGCCGACGCCCGTCAGCACCACGCCCACCAGCCGCGGGTCCTTCGCACGTCCGCCGCGCCAGCCACGCCATCCCACCCAGAGCAGCAGCAGGCCGAGGGCGACCAGGGTGCCCTCCGTGGCCAGTTCGAAGAGCCCGCCCAGCCAGTCGGGGCCGCCCTCGGCGACCTCGCTCAGCTCCCGGTAGAGGGACGCTGAGGTCCCGTCCGTGATGCGTACCGGTGCTTCTCTGCCGAGCCCGCCCGGCCAGACCGCCAGGACTCCCGCGCCGCCGGCCAACAGCACCGCCACCGCACCGAGCGGCCCGCGTGCAGCCGGCCTTCGTCGTATTCCTCGTTCCGTGGACATGGCACGGAAGCTACGGTCGGCGCCCGGCCACCGGCCCGGCCCGAAAGTCGGCCCGGGGGTTGGTCGTTCGTCAGGGTTGACGTACTGCCGCCCGTGGTTCACCCGCGGCGGGCGAAGCGCCGGGCAGCCGCGTAGAGCGTCAGGGCGGCGAGCGCGGTGATGAAGCAGACCTCCAGGGCGACCGGCGGGCTCCAGCCCGCTATCTGCGGCGGGCCCGCGTAGCCGCCCATGTCGAGTTCGCCGGGGAGGGTGCGGCGTACCGCATCGACGGCGTAGGTCAGCGGGTTGAGGTGGACGACGATGCCCAGCCAGCGGGGCAGCCCGCTGGGCGAGAACATCGCGCCGGACAGGAACATCAGCGGCATCAGGGCCAGCCCCATCAGGACCTGGAAGGTCTGGATGCGCTGGATCGTGACGGCCGCCAGCATGCCGCCCGCGGTGAACAGCAGGGCGATGACGGCAACTTCGAGCAGGGCGACCAGCAGCAGCGGATGGTAGGCGATGCCGACGGTGCCGGAGATGGCGAGCACCAGCCCGCCGTAGACGGCCCCGCAGGTGGCACCGCCCAGCGACAGGCCCAGCAGCAGGCTGACCCGGTGCACCGGCGCGACCATCGCCTGACGCAGCATTCCGCTCTGCCGGTCCATCACCACGGACAGGCCGACGGCCAGCGCGGGCGCCTGTGTCGCCATCACCAGGACGCCGGGGAAGAGGAAGCTGCGGAACTGTGCGAAGGCATCCCCTGCCGTGGTGCTCATCGACTCCAGCCCGGTGCCCATGACCAGCAGAAACATCACGGGCGTCAGCAACCCCATGACGATCTGCACCTTGGTGCGCAACAGCCGCACCATCTCGCGGTGCCACAGCACCCGGACCGCCCGCAGCTCGCGGGCGAGACGCGCGCGCCCGGCCCCTGCCTCCCCTGCCGTCGGAAGCCCCGGCGGTACGGCCCCGGTCCCCTGCGGTACGGCCTGTACGGCGCTCATCGCCGCCTCCCCACGTCGTCGACGGTCGGCGGACCGCTGCGTTCGGTACGGATGGTGCGCCCGGTGTGGTGCAGGAACACATCGTCGAGCGAGGGCGGGGTCACGGTCGCCGACAGCACCGGAATGCCCGCCTCGGCACAGAACTTCGGTACGAACGCCGCACCGTCCGCGACGCTCAGCCGCACCCCGTCAGGACCGGACGACGCCTCGATACCGAAGCGCTCCCGTACGACGCGTACCGCGTCCGCGTCGTCACGGGTGCGTAGCAGTACCGTGTCGCTGGCCACCTCCGACTTCAGCTCGGCGGGGCTGCCCTCCACCTCGACCTGGCCGTTGTCCATGATGGCGAGCCGGTCGCAGTGCTCGGCCTCCTCCAGGTGGTGCGTGGTCAGGAAGAGGGTGATGCCGCGCTCCTCCCGCAGCCGGTGCAGGTGCTCCCAGATGACAGAGCGGGTCTGCGGGTCCAGGCCGGTGGTCGGCTCGTCCAGGAAGAGCACCTGCGGGGCCGTCAGCAGCCCCCGCGCGATCTCCAGCCGGCGCCGCATGCCGCCGGAGAACTCCCGCACCGGGCGGCCTCGGCACTCGGTCAGACCCACCAGGTCGAGCATCGCCGCCACCGTACGGCGGCCCTCCCGCCAGGGGATACCGAACAGCTCAGCATGGAAGCGCAGCGCCTCCTGCGCCGTCAGGTCCAGATCGAGCGTCGTCTCCTGGAAGACAAGCCCGAGGCGTTCGCGTACCGCGTGCGGCTCGGCCACCACATCGTGCCCGGCGACGAAGGCCCGCCCGGCTGTGGGGCGCAGCAGGGTGCACAGCATGCTGATGGTCGTCGTCTTGCCCGCACCGTTCGGCCCGAGGAAGCCGAACGTCACCCCGCGGGGCACGGCCAGATCGAGCCCGACGACCGCGGTGACGTCGCCATAGGTCTTGCCCAGATCCTCGGTACGGACCGCCAACTCGTCAGCCGTGGCCATGGCGTGCCCCCTCCTCCGCGCGGAGCGGCCTTCCCGCGCGGGCCGGCTGGGCGCGTACGGCGATCACCGTGCGGAAGGCGTCGAGCGCCTGGCCTTCCCCGACCGGTTCGCCGTCCGCCTCGATCCAGGCGTGCGCCCCGAACGGCCTGGTACGGAACCCCGAGCACCAGTCCGGCCACTCGCCGTGCAGGCGGCACAGCAGCACCGCGGCAACGGTCCGTTGCAGGCAGCCGAGCCCGGCGCAGCGCACGCTCACGGAGATGGCGGCCTGCCGTGCGTACAGTGCACGCTCCCGTCCGGCCGGCCGGGCACCGCGGCTGAGCACCGTCAGTACCCGGCGCAGCCGACCGGGCTTCAGCTTCACCAGCAGCCGGGCCGCCCCGACCGCCATTCGCGCCTCCAACTGCCGGTGCGGTGCCAGCCGTACCGTGCGCTCCCCCACTCCTGGCAGACTCATCGCGTCACCAGCAGTCCGGCGGTCTTGAGCGCGTCGACCAGTCCGCGCACATCCGCGGTGGCCCGCTCCAGGAACTCGGGGCCGGCGGCGCTCAGCTGCTCGGCCGCCTGCTGTGGTGTGCTGCCCTCCAGGAGCATCCGCAGCGCGGTGGCGCCCGAACCGTTCAGCCGCCAGAAGCGGCCGTCCTTCTCGTTGAGCAGCACCACTCCGGATTCGGTCTCGGTCAGGATGACCTCGCGGGGCAGGGCGAGCGTCATGATGCCTCCTTCAGCGGAGTCGTCGGCAGTGGTGAGGTGTGCGGCAACTCGGTTTGGTTGTCCGGCGACTTGGTCCAGGTGTGCGGCAGCTCGGGGTGGGTGTGCGGGGAGCGCAGCCATGCCTCGACGGCGACGGTGTTCTCCAAGTGCGCTGCGTAGCGGCCCTCGTCGGACGGGCTGAGCAGCGCCGTACGCAGTACGTCAGCGTCCGCGAGGCCCCGCGAGGCCAGCCGCAGCCCGGCGCACATCGCGACTGCCGCCTCTTTCCCGCGCGCCAGGCCCTCGTACAGCTCGGCGCTGAACTCGCCCTTGTCGGTGCGGTCGAGGATGTCCTGCGGAACGATGCCGCGCATGGCCGCCGTCAGCATCGGCTTGAAGCGGCCGGATGGCATCCGCTCGGACAGCCGTACGGACAACGCCGCCTCGATCACCTGGTCGTCGAGGAACGGCGCTTCCCAGCCGATGCCGTATCGCGCCATGGCCCGCGCGGTCTGCCGGATGGTGGTGCCCTCGAAGGCCAGGTACTCCAGCACCTGGTGCCCGAACCGGTCGCCGTCCAGCGGCGGCGTGCCCGCACGGGCTTCGGCCAGCAGCGCCCCGCGCACCAGATCGACCGCCTCGGGCGTACTCCATGCGGGCATCCGCAGCTCCCCCGTCCAGCCGAAGCCGACCTGCCAGCGCTGCGGCGGCGGACCGGTCAGCTTCCCTGCGAGTTCGCGGAGAGCTTCGGGAAAGCCCGAGCGGTCGGCCAGCCCGCGCACGGTGGCCGACAGCGGCCAGCGGTTGAGCAGCTGTCGGCGGCGGATCTGCGGGAGTGCGACGCGGGGCTCGGTACGGAGCATGGCCCACAGGCCGTTGGGCAGCGGGCCGAACAGTTCATCGCCGCCGAGCCCCATCAGATGCAGCCGGGAGCCCGCCTCGGCCGCCGTGCGGGACAGCGCCCGCAGATGGGGGCCGCCCCAGCGCCAGTTGAGCGGGCCCTCACCGCCGTCGGGCTCGTCCGTGCCACCGTCCACCTCGTCGGCAACGAGGCCGAAGTGCCGCGCTGAGTGGTCATGCGCCAGATCGGTGTGCTGCACGGTGGAGCCGAAGTGCGCTGCGGCCAGCCGGGCCCAGCGGTGGTCGGGGTTACGCGGGTCCAGCGGAACCGCGTGGTAGGTGCGGGTGGGCGCTGCCACATCATCCGCGACGAAGCACAGCGAGGTGGAGTCCAGCCCACCCGACAGATCCGCGCTGAGCGTGCCCGCCGACTCCGCCCGCACCCGCACGCTCTCACGGAGAGCCTCCCGCAGCGCCGCCGCGGCCTGCGGCAGCGGGGTCTCCGGCGCGGGCCGCTGCCACCAGCGCCGCTCACGCGCGGTGCCGTCGGGCGCAAGCTCCAGCCAGTGCCCCGGAGTGACCGCCTCGACTCCGCGCCACACCGACCGGCGGGACAGCGGCCAGGGCATATACGGCGTCAGCAGCCGGGCTGCCAGTACTGCCTCGTCACATGGCGCCTCGGCGAGCGCGGCGAGCGGCGCGGGACCGCTCGCCGCAACCGTCACGCCCGCGACCCGGACGGTGAAGATCTGCCGCGCGGTCGAAAGCGCCCCCTGCGCCCGCACCCGCCCCTCGAAGCTGGCCACCAGATGGCAGCAGCCCGCCGTCGAGCGGGCCGCGCCGTCGAGTCCGGACAGCGATCCTGCCCGGTCCAGCACGCGCCGCAGCCGGTCGCCCGCGGGCCGGGTGTGGCCGAACACCGCCAGCCGCCGCGCCCCGCAGGCCACAGCCTGGACCGCATCCCCGGCGCCGCTGTCCCTGTCCCCAGCCCCGTCCCACCAGCCGAGCAGCCAGGGCCGACCGGAGCCGTGCGGGATCACCGTGGCCGCGCCGAGCGCCGGAGTACGGGCAACGAGATCCTCGGCGGCGGGATGGTCGGGAAGAATGAGAAAGTCCATGTCCAGCGCATCTCCTGATTGCGTGGCGACAGGCGGGCGGCATCTGTGTGCGCCCTCGTCCCGCCTCGATGCCTACGAGACGGCTTGGCCTGGTGGCCGGAAAGGGCAGGGCCGGGGCAAGGGCAGGGCAACGGCAAGGGAGGGCCAGGCCAGGAAAGGCAGAGCCACGGCCAGGAGGCCATTGCGACGGACAGGAAGGTCAGTGGCCGGGAGGTCAATGGCCGGGAGGTCAATGGCCGGGAGGTCAATGGCCGGGAGGTCAATGGCCGGGAGGTCAATGGCCGGGAGGTCAATGGCCGGGAGGTCAATGGCAAGGAACGGCAGTGGCCGGGAAGGTCGCTTCCCGGCCACTCACTTACGCCGGCTCAGCCGTGCGACTGTGCGAGCCTCAGATGCACCACAGCGCGCGGCCGCAGCCGAGGAAGTCCGGGCAGTCGCCCGACGGCAGGCACTGCGTCAGTTCCTCGAAGTCGCCGAGCTCGGTCAGCGCCGGGGGCTCGTAGGTGTGCTCCATGGGATCCTCCGTGAGAGTCATCGGTCGGTTGGGCGATGTCGGCCGATGCACCGCCGTAACCCGTGAACACCACTGACGGTAAATCCCCTTGTGTCCCTGCGACTTGGGACAGTGGTCCCTACTATGTCCCGTTGTTCCGGCTTCCCCCTGGCTTCCCCCTACAACCCGTTGGTCCGGCCCCCTCCACCCTGCGGCAGCCTTCACACCTCCCTGCGCCGGAAGGCGAGCCAGCCGATGAGCAGGGCCAGCGCCGTCCAGCCGACGACGACGAGTATGCCTCCCCAGGGGCCGAGGGACGGGTCCGCGTCGGCGCCCACCTTCAGCGCCTGGATGCCCGCTTTGTCGGGCAGATAGCGCGCCGCGTCCTTCAGCCCGGGAACGGCCTGGCTGAGCGGCGAGACGGCGAACAGGAACACATACATCGCCCCCAGCGCGAAGGCCGTGGAGCGCACCGCTGTCGCCACTCCGAAGGCCAGCAGCGCGATCAGCGTCAGATACACCGTGCCCAGCACCATGCCCCGCACCACGCCGGGCTCGGCCATCGAGACGCCGTGCTCACCGAGCCCCACCTGGTCGAGGAGCCAGGACAGCACCACGGTGACCGCCGCCAGGGGCAGCGTCACGGCGGTGCACACGGCGGCCTTCGCCAGATACAGCCGCCCGCGCCGGGGCACCGCCGCGAGGGAGACCCGGATCATGCCGCTGCCGAACTCGCCGGTGATCAGCAGCACTCCGAAGGCGACCAGCCCCAGCTGCGTGTACCAGACCATGTTGAAGCCGGAATCCAACGCGTTGAAGTCCGGCCGCACCCTGCCGTTGTCGGCCTCCAGCGCCTTGCTGACCGAGATTCCGGAGATCAGCGCGAGGCCGATGCTGACCGCGAAGGTGGCCACCAGCACGGCGAGGGTGGAGCGCAGCGTACGGGCCTTCGTCCACTCGGCGCGGATCGCCCCCCACAACGCCCTCCCTCGCACGGCCGGGAGGGCAGAGACCCCGGAGGAGGAGCGCGAGGCATCACCCGAACCGGCGGAGCTCGAGGAGCCCGAGGAGCCCGAGGAGCCCGAGGATGCGGCGGCGGTGGCCTCAGAGGACGCCATGACCGGCACCTCCCCGCAGGCCGGCGCCGCTGCCGGCCGTGAACTGCGTTTCGCGTGCGGTCATCTCCAAGAACGCCTCCTCCAGCGAGGTCGACTCCCCCGCCAGCTCGTCGAATCCGATGTCATGGGCGCGGGCCAGCTTCGCCACGTCGCGGCTCTCCAGCCCCGTCACTCGCAAGGTGCCGTCCGGCTCGGGCTCCGCCTCGGCACCCGCTTCCCGCAGCAGCCCGCACAGCCGCTCGGGCTCATGGCTGCGGATACGGACCACGCTGCGGCAGTGCTCGGCGGTGAAGTCGGCCAGGCTGGTGTCGGCCAGCAGCCGGCCGCGCCCGATGATGACCAGATGGTCGGCGGTGACGGCCATCTCGTTCATCAGATGGCTGGAAAGCAACACCGTGTACCCGGCGGCGGCCCGCTCCTTGAGCAGGTTGCGGAGCCAGTGCACGCCCTCCGGGTCGAGCCCGTTGACCGGCTCGTCCAGCAGTAGCACGTCCGGGTCGCCCAGCAGCGCGGCGGCGATGCCCAGCCGTTGGGACATACCGAGCGAGAAGCCGCCCGAGCTGCGTCCCGCCACGTCGGAGAGGCCGACCATGCCGAGCACCTCACGCACGCGGGACTGCGGGATGCGGTGGGTACGGGCCAGCCATAGCAGATGGTGGTAGGCGCTTCGGGTGCGCTGGGTCGACTTGGCCTCCAGCAGGCCCCCGACGCGCAGCAGCGGGTCGGTCAGTTCCCGGTAGGGCTTGCCGAACAGCAGGGCCTGGCCCGCGTCCGGCTCGCCCAGGCCGAGCAGCAGCCGCAGCGTGGTCGACTTGCCCGCGCCGTTGGGACCGAGGAAGCCGGTGACTCTTCCCGGCCGCACCACGAAGCTCAGGTCGTCGACGGCCCGCGTGGGGCCGTAGGACTTGGTCAGATGCTGGACTTCAATCACGCATCGAGCATGGCTCCGGGCCCGGCCCCCACACATCGGACCGGGCTCCGAAGTTTCCGCCGGGACCAGGGGTGGACGGGACCTGGTTCGCACAGCTCGATTCCTACCGTGGTCTGACCGACCGTGGTCGGACGTGCGGAAGGCAGGTTGCGGGCTACGGTGTGCGAGTGGCCGGTGACTCCGGGGAGAGCAAGGAAGTACAGCGTCGTAGCTGGGTGCAGGTCAGCCTGACCCGGCGACAACTCATGGCATGGGACGGTGCCGCGGCGCTGGCCTTCGCCCTGCTCTACGCCGTGCTGTCCCCCGTGCAGCACGGAGCCCCGGCCCCCGCAGCGCTCCAGTGGCCGCTGCTCCTCGCGATGAGCCTGCCGCTGGCCGTGCGCCGCGTGTGGCCGCGCACCGTACTGCTGGTCGTCGTCGCGGCATCGGCGGCAGCCGCGGTGCTTGACGTGCTTCTGGAGCCGTTCCTGGCGGTGGCGTATGCGCTGTACGCGGTTGCCGTGACCACCACCAGGGCGGGCCGTGCGGTGCGGTGGGTCGTCGTCTGCGGCAGCGCGCTGATCCTGCTTCTGCTTGTCGCCGGTGGCACTCCGTCGGCCACCTTCGGCGCGGGGCTGCCGGCCTGGCTCTCCGGCCTTATCGTCTGCGGGCTGACCTGGGCCTCCGGGCAGGCCATCCGGGAGCGGCGTGCCTATGCCGAGCGGGCGGCCCGGCAGTTGGCGCTCAACGCGGTGGCGCAGGAGCGGCTGCGGATCGCACGCGAGTTGCACGATGTGGTCGCGCACCACGTCGGGGTGATCGCCGTGAAGGCGGGCGTCGCGCGTCATGTGGCGGCGGTGGCGCCCGAGGAGGCGACCGAGGCGCTGCGGGTCATCGACCAGGAGAGCCGTACGGCGCTCCAGGAAATGCGGGGCATCCTGGGCCTGTTGCGCAATGAACCCGACGGGGAGGAAGAGCCGCGCCACCCGGACCGCAGCCTGACCCACGAGGCGGACATCCACGCACTGGTGCGCCGGGCGGGCGAGGCCGGCGTGGAGGTGGAGCTGAGCGCCGAGGGACTCGGCAGACTGCCGGACGGGGTGGCGCGGGCCGGGCACCGGGTGGTGCAGGAGGCATTGACGAACGTCATCAAGCACGCTGCTCCGTGCTACTGCCGACTCGTCCTGGCCACCGGGCTCGACGAGCTGCGGCTGGAGATCATCGACGACGGCGGTCACTGGCAGAGCCACGGCAGAAAGGGCGCGGCTCACTGGATGGCGCCCGGAGCTGCTCGTGGCACACGCCCGGGGACGGACGAGGCGGCCCCGCCCGGGGCCGGATCCGGGGCGGGGCAGGAGGCAGGGCACGGGTTGATCGGAATGCGGGAGCGAGTGGCGCTGTACGGCGGCGAGCTGACGGCGGCTCCGCTGCCGGGAGGGGGTTTCGCGGTGCGTGCCCGGATACCGCTGCGTGCGCGGCAGCTCTCGCCGGAGGACGCCGCACGAGAGGCGGCGCAGGACACGACTCAGGAGGCGTCACAGTCGAGATGAGCAATCTCCCCGATCCGGTCAGGGTGCTGATCGCCGACGACCAGGAGCTGCTGCGCGAGAGCTTCCGCGTGCTGGTGAATGCCGAACCGGGTCTTGAGGTCGTAGGGCTGGCCGAGGACGGTGACGCGGCGGTCCGGATGGCGGTGAGCGAGCACCCGGACGTGGTCCTGATGGACGTACGGATGCCCGGTCTCGACGGGATCGAGGCGACGCGACTGATCCGTACGCACCCGGACGCCGAGGGGGTGCGGGTGCTGGTGCTGACCATGTTCGACATGGACTCGTATGTGTTCGCCGCGCTGCGGTCCGGGGCCAGCGGCTTCCTCCTCAAGGACGTCGCCCCGGCCGATCTGGTGCGCGCCATCCGTACGGTGGCCGCGGGGCAGGGACTGCTGGCTCCGAGCGTGACGTCCCGGCTGATCGAGGAGTTCTGCCGCCAGCCGCAGAGCGTGCCGGCCGTCTCCGACAGCCTTGCTCCGCTGACGGGCCGGGAGCGTGAGGTGCTGCTGCTGGTGACCAGAGGGTTGTCGAACACGGAGATCGCCGCCGAGCTGCATGTGTCCATGGCCACGGTGAAGACCTACATCGGACGGCTGCTCGACAAGCTCGGTGCCCGGGACCGGGTCCAGCTGGTGATCACCGGGTACGAGCACGGCCTCGTCACGCCGTCCAAGGGGAAATGAACCCGACGTACGGACACAGAAGTGCAAGTAATTCCGGGGCCCCGGCCCCACGGACAGTCTCTCGAATACATTCTCACTATCCGTGAATTCCTGGGGAAAGATTTCCCACCGGAGCCCACCTCCACGCCGGATTCCGCGTCGGATTCACCGCCGGATTCCGCGCCGGAATTCAGACCTCCGCCGCTTTCTGCTCCACCCCTATCCCCGCGGCCCGCGCCCGCATCATGGCGGCGTTCCGGTCGGGGACTTCCAGCTTTCTGAAGAGGCCCGTGATGTGGTTGCGTACCGTCTTCTCCGCGAGCACGAGGCGACGGGCGATGCGCTTGTTCTCCCAGCCGAGCGCCAGCAGCTCCAGGATGTCCCGCTCCCGTTCGGTCAGCGTCGGGAAGGCCAGCCGACTGGGCAACTGGGGCAGCAGCCCCAGCCCGCCGCGCAGCCCCTCGGCCACCCCGGCCCCGAAGGCGGCGCCGCCCTCGGCGAGCAGATGTACCGATCTGAGCAGCGTACGAGCGCTTACGCTCTTCATCACATACCCCATCGCGCCGGAGCGGATCACCGAGACGACGGCCGCCGTACTGCCGTCGCCGGAGGCCACCAGCACCCGCGCCGGGCCCGCGCGCTGCCGCACCGGCTGGGCTTCGAGTGTCGGCAATCGCTGCGCCTCGGAGGTCAGCAGCCGCACCGTACGGGCCAGTCGGGCCGGGCTCGGGCCGCCGACGAGCACCACGTCCGCCTGCCCCACGAGTTCCCCGAGCGGGGGTGGTGTCCATCCGGCGCGCCGCTCCGGAATTCCCTGTTCCGCCACGACGGCGATCGTGCCGTCGGATTCCGCCGCCGCTCTGACGCCCATGCGATACAGCGGGTCGTCGTCAAGGATTATGAGCCGCACACCCATGCAGCACCCCCCGTTTCAAGAATCACTGATCCCCGAGCGGAAAGCTTATCGGGGCAGGGACCCAGAAAAAAGGGGCATCCAGACGTATGTGAGGATTCCATGCAACGCCCCGGAAAAGGGCGCTGCATTTCGGCCACTTTCTCGAACCAAGTGCGTCACTCAGAACAATTTCAGCAACGCCTCGGTCGGATCCGGAGCCGACCTGCCCTCTTCAGGGCGGGGCAACTGGAACCAGACGGCCTTCCCCGAGGGCACCCGGCGGCTCCCCCACCCCGTGCTGAGCAGATCCACCAGTTGCAGACCACGGCCGCCCTCGTCGGTGTCCCGGGCCCGGCGCCTGCGCGGCTGGACCTGGCCCGCGTCCCACACCTCGCACACCAGCGTGCGCTCCAGCAGCAGCCGCAGCCGGATGTTGCCCTCGCCGTACCGCAGCGCGTTGGTGACCAGCTCGCTCACCAGCAGCTCCGTGGTGTCGCTCAGCGCGTCCAGGCCCCAGGCGGCGAGCTGCTCACACGTCAGTTCGCGGGCCCGCGCCACCGAACGCGGCTCGGGGGGCAGCGTCCAGTCGCCGACGTGTTCGGGGTCGAGGCCCTGCACGCGGGCGACGAGCAGCGCGATGTCGTCCTCGCCGTGATGGACGTTGAGGGTGCGCAGCACCCGGTCCGCGGTGTCCTCCAGCGGCTCTGTGGCGTCGGTGAGCGCCGAGCGGAACCGGTCGAGCCCCTCGTCGAGCGGATGGTCGCGGGACTCGACCAGGCCGTCGGTGTAGAGGGAGAGCATCGCGCCCTCCGGCAGCTCGATCTCGATCTCCTCGAACGGCTCGCCGCCCACACCCAGGGGCACGCCCTTGGGGACTTCGAGAAGCAGCGCGGGCTCACCCGGCTCGACCATTATGGGCGGCAGATGCCCGGCGTTGGCGAATGTGCAGCGCCGCGATACCGGGTCGTAGACGGCGTAGATGCAGGTGGCCAGATACACCTCGGACAGATCGGTGTCGCTGCCCCGGTGTCCACGCTGCGGCTGCTGTCTGCGGGGGTCGCCGAGGCCGCGCGCGATCTCGTCCAGCGCGCCCAGCACTTCGGCCGGCTCCATGTCGGTGAGGGCCAGCGTGCGTACGGCGGTGCGCAGTTCGCCCATGGCGACGGCCGCGCGCAGCCCGCGCCCCATCACGTCCCCGACGACGATGGCGGTGCGGTGGCCCGGCAGTTCGATGACGTCGAACCAGTCGCCGCCCACCTCGGTTGCCGGGTTGCCCGGCAGATAGCGGCAGGCGATCTCCAGCCCGGCCGCCTCCGGGTCGCCCGGCGGCAGCAGGCTGCGCTGGAGGATGAGGGCGCGCTCGTGCTCCCTGCGGTAGAGCCGGGCGTTGTCGATACAGACCGCGGCACGGGCCGCCAGCTCCGCGGCGAGCGCCCCGTCCCGTTCGCCGAACGGCTCGCTGCCCTTGGCCCGCGAGAACTGCGCGAGCCCCAGCACCCGGTCCCGGGCGACCATGGGCACGGCGAGCGTCGACTGCACGACTGCTCCGAACTGCGCCGGGACGGTGCCGTCCTGGCTCGTGATGTTCTGCACCCGGCCGGTGCGCAGCGCTATCGCGAACGGGGAGTGCTCGGCGTAGCAGTGTGTGGAGCCGACCTCCGCGGGCTGGCCCGGCTGCGCAGCGGCGGCGACCGGAACGCCGTTGGCGCGGACGCGACCGGCGCCGCCCTGCCCAAGGGGGGCTCCCTGCCCAAGGGCACCTCCCTGCGCACCGGCACCGTCCTGCGTTGCGTCACGCGGGCCGACCACCGTCTCGCCGGTGCGGGCCTCCTCGTCCGGAAGTCCGTAGCCGTAGGGGGTGTTCGAGACGGCGCTGGCGAAGGCCACCCGGCGCAGCTCGCCGCGCGGCGAACCGATCGGCCCCCGGCGGCGCCGGGGCAGCTCGCTGGCCAGCCGCACCTCCGGCCCCTCACGCCGTACGGTGTCCGCCTGGTGGAAACCGGCATCCTCGGTGTCCTCGGGGACCGACGGCCCGACAGGGCGGGGCTCGTCCCCGGCCAGCACACTTTCGTAAAGGTCGACGGAGGCCAGGTCGCAGAACTGGGGCACCGCCACGTCCAGCAGTTCGCGGGCCGTGGTCTCCAGATCCAGTGAGTTGCCGATCCGCGCGCCCGCGGCGTTCAGCAGGGCCAGGGCACGACGTACGTCGTCCTGCTTACCGGCCGCCTCCACTGGGATATCGCTCAACGCCGCCCCTTCCACTGCCGGTGCTCGCCTCCGGTCCGAGCAGTGTGGCAGCCCGGAGAGCCATCCGGAGCCCGCTCTTCCCGATCGCCACAAGTCTTCCTCGTCACGACGAGGCAACATGCGCATGCCCCTGTTGTTCACGGGGGTCACCCCCTGACTCCTAACCAGGGAATGCCACGTCGAACCCCACGAGCGTGCACCGGCCCCGGACCGGTCCACTTGCTCATATCACGCCACCCCACGCCACCGAAGCCCCTCGGTCGACATCCGCTTCAGATGTACTTGAGGCTTGCTTCATATCCGCTCAGGGCAGAGGCAGTTCGAACCAGACCGTCTTGCCCTCCGGACCGTGCCGGGTACCCCAGCGGCGGGCCTCGCTCGCCACCATCTGAATTCCCCGGCCGCCTTCCTGCTCCTCGGTGACGACGCGTTCGCGCGGCGGATCCGTCAGCGGGTCCGACACCTCCACGATCAGCACCCCGCCGGGCCCCGCGGGGTCCCGGCCGGTGTCGCGTACCATCCGCACCCCGATGGGACCGTGCGCGTACCGCAGTGCGTTGGTGACCAGTTCGCTCACCAGCAGCACACCGGTGTCCTCCAGTTCCCTGAGCCCCCACTCGCGCAGCGTCTTGCGAACGGCCTCCCGAGCCCGGCGCACGGCATAGCTCCCGGTGGTGAACGACCAGGAGGCGGCGGTGTGCCCCGGCAGCCCGCCGAGCCGGGCCATCAGCAGCGCCACGTCGTCGCCGGTGCTGAGGTGGCCGTTGACGCTGCTGCCGTGCCGGCGCAGCGAGTCGATGAGAACGTCGCAGGCGTCCTCGATGCCCCCGCACCCGGTCTCCTCGACGGGGCCGGACGAGACGTACCCTCCCGCGCCGTTCCAGGTGAACCCCTCTTCCGGCGCCGCCCGGTGGCGGTCCGGACCTGCGAGCAGCGCGCAGACCCGGTCGATGCCCTCGGTGATGTCCTCCCCCCTGCTCTCCACGAGCCCGTCGGTGTAGAGGACGAGTACGCTGCCCTGCTCGATCTCCACCTCGGCCAGCTGGTACGTATCGCCCTGCGCTGCCCCGACGACGCCCAGCGGGGTGCCCGAGGGGATCTCGACGGGCCGGACCCGGCATCCGCCGCCGTCCTCGTGCGTGACGAGCAGCGGTGGCACATGCCCGGCGCTGGCCATGGTGAGCACCCCGCACCGCCTGCCCGCCGAGGTGGGCGCCGGCTCGTAGACGGCGTACAGGCAGGTCGCCATCAGCGGATCGTCGGGCCCATGGGACAAGTCGTCGCCGACGGTGCTGACGCGGGCGAGCAGTTCGTCCGGCGGCAGATCGAGTCCCGCCAGGGTTCGGACCGCGGTACGCAGCCGTCCCATGGTGACCGCCGAGTGCAGCCCGTGGCCCATCACATCGCCGACCACGAAGGCGACCCGGCCGCCCGGCAGCGCGATGACGTCGAACCAGTCGCCGCCGACTTCCGTGCCGCTGCTGCCCGGAACGTAGCGGTAGGCGATGCTGACCCCGGTCGGCTCGGGGATGTGCTGCGGCAGCAGACTGCGCTGGAGCATCAGCGCGCCCTCGCGCTCCCGCGCGTACAGCCTGGCGTTGTCGAGGAAAGTCCCGGCGCGGTCGGCCAGTTCCATGGCGAGCGCCCGGTCCTCGGCCACATACGGCTCGTCCCCGCGTGCCCGGCTCACCAGCAGCAGACCGAGCACGGTGCCGCGTGCCCGCAGCGGCACGGCCATCAACGAGTGCACCCCCAGCTCGAACGTGGCCTCGACCTTGGGATCGCCCGGCCGGGTCGCGCGCAGGATCTCCTCGGGAGTGGTGGCGACTTGGGGTGCCCCGGTGTCCAGCGCCCTGCCGAGCAGCGATTCACGCTCATAGATGATCTCGCCGCCGAGCCGCAGCAGCCGCTCCACCCGCTCACCGGCCTCCCGGGCGGCGAACCCGTACAGATTCAGCGGTGTCCCGACCGGAATGACGGGCTCGGGCAGATGGCCCCCGATGGCGACCTCGCGCCGCAGCATGACCCCCGCGTAGTCGGCGAACCTCGGTACCAGCACATCGGCGAGCGCCTGCGAGATGGCGCGGACATCGAGCAGATCACCCAGTGCCACCCCGACCTGGTCCAGCAGCGCGAGCCGTTGCCGGGCCACCTCCGCCTTGTTGAGCGCCTCCAGCCGCTCGGTGATGTCCATGACGGTGCAGCTGACGCCGAGCACCTTGCCGCTGCGGTCCGTGATCCGGGAGTACGAGACGGAGCGCGCACTCCGGCCGTCCGGTGTGGTGGTCACCAGGTCCACGACGGAGCGACCGGTCTCCAGTACGCGGGACTGGATCTGCATCACCTCCTCGGCCATCTCGGCGGGGAGCAGTTCGGCGACTGTGCGGCCGAGGAGGTCGGTGCGGGTGGCGCCGTTCAGCCGTAGGAGGGCGTCGTTGAAGCGGACGAAGCGCTTCTCGGTGTCGAAGACCGCAATCCCCAGCGGCGAGGAAGCGAACAGCGCGTCCAGCGCCGCCAGATCGTGTTCGACGGC
The DNA here is from genome assembly GCF_052246355.1 of Streptomyces sp. 3N207. Lineage (NCBI taxonomy): Bacteria > Bacillati > Actinomycetota > Actinomycetes > Kitasatosporales > Streptomycetaceae > Streptomyces > Streptomyces sp. 3N207. The sequence continues at coordinate 152,665 of NZ_JBQQBV010000001.1, forward strand.
GCGGAGCCGGCTGGTCTCCATGATGTTCGCCAGGACGAACGGACGCTGGTCGGCGTCCCGCAGCAGCGAGCCGCGCCCCTCGACCTCGACGACGTGTCCCGACCGGTGTCGGGTGTGCAGGATGCCGCGCCAGCTCCCGGCACGGCCGAGGCTGCTACGGCGGGCGCGGCGCTCGGCGTGGTCACCCTCCAGGAACTCCTCGATCGGGCGCCCGACGGTTTCTTCGGCGGACCAGCCCAGGATCTCCTCGGTCGTCGGGCTCCACATCAGGATGGTGCCCTGGCCGTCCAGCATGACGATCCCGACGCGGAGGGTGTCCAGGAGCGAGGTCGCCTCGTCGGCGGGTTCGGTGCTCACACGGCCCACGCCCCTGGTCGGGATCTGGATACGTCCAAGATGGACCAATTATCCATATACCCGACACGGAGCGCGATCGCGCGCACGCGGAGCGTCGCCCCTGCTGGGGGCGGGTGACCGGGCAGGCGACCGGAAAACAGAACGCCGCAACAAGAAAGAGGAGACCGGAGGCAGGACGAGACAAGAGGGGCCCGGGACAGGACGACCAGCGGGGAGGGAAGAACCCGGCGGCAGCCGGGTGGTTTCAGGTGCGGCCGTCGTCCACGCGCTCCCCGTGCGCTGCAAGACGGTCGCGGTGCTCCACCATGTAGCCCTCGCCCTGTTCGCTCAGCCGTTCGGCGAGACGCTGCGCCTCGGCCCGGGTGGCATAACTGCCGACGCGGTAGCGGTTGCCGTGGCAGTCCTGGCGGATGAGCTGCCAGGGCAGCACCGCGTCACTGTCGCCGCTCGCACTTCGCATATGCCGGAGCTTACGCCCGGCCTTCACTCACCGCATTCGGCTTTGCACATGGGGCCAATTTTTTCGGCCAGGTGTTCGCCCCTTGCCGACCCGCCAGTCCGGCCCGCCGAGTGAGCCGGCGCTCGCGCGGAGCCGCGGAACCACTCGGGCGCGGACCGGGTCATCGGTTCTCCGCCGGTCGACCACGTCACCGAAAGGCCGGTCGGCTACTTCACCGGAAGGTGGTACGCCAGCTTGAAGCGGTCGGCGGGCACCACCACGTCCGCCGTCTCCACCGGCCGCTTGCCCGCGAAGTACGTACGCGCGATGACCAGCACCGCATGGCCCGGGACGCCGCCCAGCGCCGTCATCTCCTCGGCGCGACCGGGGCGGGAGCCGACCTCCTCGGCGACGTTGTCCACCACCAGGTCGATCGCGGCCATCCGCTCCACCACCCCGCGGCCACCCAGCGGGCCCTCCTCCGGGAGCATCACCGGCGTCCGCCCCGTCACCGCCAGCGGCTCCCAGGAGGTGGAAAGCATCACCGGAGCGCCGTCGACGTGGAAGACGTAGCGGGTCCGCATCACCCGGTCCCCCTGCTCGATGAACAGCCGCTCGGCGATGTCCGCTGAAGCGTCCTGCTGCTCGCTCTGCGACTCCCAGGTGCCCTGCACCCGTTCGTCGGACTGCTCCTGACGGAAAGGGGTGACTTCGCCGAGCGAGCGGTAACCCGTGCGCGAGACCCGGCGGGCGGCCGGCAGCTCGCGTACGTACGTGCCGGAACCGGAGCGCCCCTCGACCAGCCCCTCCGCCATCAGCACCTTGCGCGCCTCCAGGGCGACCGTGTCGGAGACTCCGTACTCCTCGCGGATACGGGCCTGCGAGGGGAGGCGGGCGTGCGGCGGCAGGGAGCCGTCCGCGATCTTCTTGCGGAGGTCCGAGGCCACACGCAGATACGCGGGCTGCTCACCGAATGGCACGTGGGCCCTCCCCGTTTCTGCCAGCTGCTGAGTGAAGCCGACTGGTGCTGAGTGGTGCTGACGGTCAGCAACAGCTTGGCAACAGAGGGTTGTTGACCGCAACGATCGGCCAAAGTTTCACCCGATGTGATGAGCGCCTGCTCAGACCCCACACATCCCGCTTGTCCGCCCGCGCTCGACGGGGCGTTCAGGGTGCGAGGAGCGCGCGGGGCGGGCGGGCGCGGGGCGGAAGGACCGCGATACGGAAGGCGCGGGGCGCAGCGTGGGCCGCCCGCTAGAGTTCCGCGTCACAGGCCACTTGGGCCACATCAACATCACCGATGACACAGCCACCACGGCCCCGGGGAGAGCGCTCGATGACGTTCCGGCAGCACATGAGGCAGATGACGGCGAGCGCCCTGGCGGAGTTCCCCGGCGGACCGGAATCCGGCCTCTACACCGTCACGTTCCGGATCGACAGCGTGGACCAGGACTCTCGGTTCCCCTATCTGGCCCTCGGCTACAACACGGAGGACGAGGTGGCCCGGCTGCTCGCGGAGCCGAGTCCGCCGGAGCCGTGGGAGGCCCGCTGGAACTATGCCTACTTCCCGCCCTCGGGGCTGGAGGGCGTCCGCATCGTCGGACACGACGAGGAACATGACCCACGCGGCGCCGAGTTGCATGGTCAGGAGGCACGCGCGGACGGCCTGTGGTACGAGGACGAGGACCCCGAAGACATCCAGGACGAGCGGGCGGAGCTCCTCGATGCGCGGTTCCACGAGCTCTGCGTCGACCTGGCGCGGCAACTCCATGCCGACGGCGACCTCGTACGCGCCCTGGGACGGCCGGTGCCCGTGGTCCTCTACGACATGTTCGCCCCGGACGAGATGTTCGTCCTCACCCGGGCCGCCAACCCGCCGGAACTGGTGGCCGACTTCCTCAGCGCGGACCCGGGAGAGCCGGGCTCCTGACTTCCGTCAAGCCTTGATGTGTTGATGCGCCCGGGCTTCAAGGGGCGGGTGCCCCGGACCTTCAGGAGCGGGTGAAAGTCAGATGTGTCACCCCCGACGGCGTGCTCACGGATTCGATGGCGAACCGCTCCTCCAGCCCTTCCAGCCCGCCCCACAGCCGGACGCCGCGCCCCAGCAGGACCGGCACGACGGCCACGTGCAGATGGTCGATCAGATCGGCTTCCAGGAAGGCGCGGACCGTGGTCGGCCCGCCGCCGATCCGCACGTCCAGCCCGTCCGCCGCCTCCCGCGCCTGCCGCAACGCCTCCTGCGGCGTGGCGTCGAGGAAGTGGAACGTGGTGCCGCCCGCCATCTCGATCGACGGTCTGGGGTGGTGCGTCAGCACGAAAACCGGCGTATGGAAGGGCGGATTGTCGCCCCACCAGCCCTGCCAGGTGTGGTCCTCCCAGGGGCCGCGCTGCGGGCCGAACTTGTGCCGCCCCATGATCTCGGCGCCGATGCCCACCTCCGTCGTACCGGCGACGGCGTCGTCCACTCCGGTGCTGCCACCGCGCGCGCCCTGCATCTGGCGGAAGGTACGGGTCTGGATGAACCACTCGTGCAGCCGCTCACCCGCGTGCCCGAACGGAGCCTCCGCGCTCTGCCCCTCACCGGTGGCGAATCCGTCGATCGAGACGGCGAAGTTGTGGACGCGTACGCGAGACATCGCTGGCCTCCAGCCGGTAGGTGTTGCCCGTGAACAGTGCGAACCGCCGCCCCCGCGAGCCCCCCGACCGCGCGGGAGCGACAGCGCCGACACGCCTCAGAGTATGGAGCCCACCACTGACAACGGCCGCGCCGCGCGGCACGGGCCGGGCCGGGCCGGGCCGGGCCGGGCCGGGCCGGGCCGGGCCGGGCCGGGCCGGGCCGGGCCGGGCCGCTCTAGCCCTCCCCGGCCCGCATCGCGAACAGCACCATGGTCGCGCTGACCCGCACGGCACCCTCCGTGCCCGGCGGGAGTGCGTGCCGGTGCAGGTCTTCGCCCAACTCCCTGGAGTGCTCGCACACCCGCGTCCACACCTCGGGCTCCAGCCATACCTCGGCATCCGTCATCGCGCCCTGTACCGCGGTGTCCCGCTGCGCCGTACGCCGTCGCAGTTCCTCGCCCAGCGCACCCGCCAGGGCGAGGTACGAGTCGACGCCCTGCGGGACGCCTCGTCCCAGGAGTTCGCCGCTGTCAGGATCGTGCCGGTACCGCTTGGCCGTCCCGCCGCGTACGGCGACCTCGCCGGCGGCTTCGACGAGCCCGGCCGAGTGCAGTCTGCGCAGGTGATAGCTGACGTTGGCCTGGGACTGGCCGAGCACCCGCGCCGCCTCCGCCGCGCTGTACGCCTGCCCGGTCAGCAAGGAGAGCAACTGCAGCCGCAGCGGATGGGCCAGCACCCGCAGATCCGCCATGGAGGCGGCGGAAGCACGGGGGTCCGGGTCGCCGGTGCCGGAAACCCCGGCGCGGGCGGCATCGGGACCTGACCCGGAACCGGAACCGGACCCGGAACCGGAGGCAGCGGAGTCGGGCGAGCGGCCGGACGAGCCGGTGGAGCGGGGTTCGGACACCCGGCCAGTCTGCCTCACACCCCCGCGCCTTCCGCAGCTCCCCGGTCCGGCACCGGCTCGCCCGTAGTCAGCCCTCGCACCTTCCTGCTGCACAGGGAACCCACCGTCACCAGCGCGACGAGCGCGACGCCGCACAGCAGCGTCGTACGCACCCCGAAGCGTTCCGCCAGTGGCCCGGCAGCCATTTCGCCCAGCGGGAGGGCGAGGGTGGAGCCGAGCGCGTCGTAGGAGTAGACGCGGGCCAACTTCTCCTGCGGGACGTTCTCCTGGAGCGAGAGGTCCCAGGCGACGCTGAACTGCTCAAGGGCGATGCCGTTCACAAACATCGCCGCCAGCAGGAGCGCCACATCGGCCGACTGTGCGAGGGCGAGCAGCGGCAGCGCGTCCAGTGCCACGACGGCGACACCGATCCGCAGCGCGTGCCGCGAACGCGACCGTGCCACCAGCAGCCCGCCGACCAGCGCCCCGGCCATCTGCGTACCCAGGACGAAGCCCCAGGCGGTACGGCCGAACGTCGCGTCGGCGACCGTCGGCCCCAGCACCTGAATGCCGCCTGCCGAGACGGCGTTCACCACGAAGAACTGGAGCACCACCACCCACACCCAGGTGCGGGACACGAACTCCGTCCAGCCCTCGCGCAGTTCCCGCCAGGGGCGCACCGGCTCGGCGGGGGCGGCCGTCTGCGCTGCACCGGCGTCGCGGCGTGCGGGCTCGCGGCGTACGAGTTCACGCCCCGCGAGCCGGTAGGCGAACGCGGCGCCCAGGAACGCCACTCCGTTGAGCACCATCCCCCAGCCCGGCCCCGCGACGGCGGCCAGCAGCCCGCCCAGCGAAGTGCCCGCAATCATCCCGGTGTTGATGCCCATCCGGGAGAGCGCGTTGGCGGGGCGCAGCTCGCCGGGCGACACGGTGAGCGGAACCAGCGCTGCGGAGGCCGGTATGGAGACGGCTGCCACGGCGCCCTGCACCACGCTGAGCACCAGCAGCACGCCGACCGGCGCCCGGTCCAGCAGCACCGCGAGCCCGACCCCGCTCTGCACCAGCGCCGCGGAGAGGGCGGCGCCCTGGAGTACGAGTGCCCGCGGCATCCGGTCGGCCAGCAAGCCGCCGAACAGCAGCAGCACCACATTGCTGACCGACCGGGCCCCGACGACGAGCCCCACGTCCACCGCGGAGCCGCCCAGGTCGAGGACGGCGAACGCGAGGACGACCGGCGCCATGGAGTTGCCGAAGAACGTGAGCGCCCGGCCCAGCGCGAGCTCGCGGAAGCCGCGCCGACGCAGGATGCCGCGGAGCGCGGCGCGGCCGGTGCTTCCGGCTCGGTCGGTGCCTTCGGCCCGGTCGGGACTTCCGGCCCGGTCGGGGGGAGGGGAGGCGGGAGAGGTCATGTCGTGAGTGTGCGGCAGACACCCGCCTACCATCAAACACTTCTTTGGAGGTACGCGCCGAGGAAGCCCGGAGAAACCCGTCCTGCCCCTAAAGACGGAGGCCGGCTCAGCCCTGTGCCCGAGGAGAGCGCCTCACGCCCGTGCCACCGTGGCCTCATGAACAGCAGCCCCCTCCCCCACACCTGGCCGGAGCATCTGTCCGTTGGCGCGGTCCGCTTCGCACGGCCGACCGCCCGCTTCGAGGCCGTACGCGCCTTCTACTGCGACGACCTCGGCCTTCCCGTCCTCGCCGAGTGGCGCGACCACGCGGGCTACGACGGGATCGTCCTGGGTCTGCCCGGAACCCCCGTCCACATGGAGCTCACCCAGCACGGCGACCCACCCCGCATCCCGGCCGCGCATCCCGAGAACCAACTGGTCCTCTATCTGACGGACCAGGCCGCCCACGACCGGGCAGTCGCCCATCTCGAATCCCGCGGCCACCGCCCCGTCCCCGCGGCCAACCCCTACTGGCCCGATCACGGAGCCACCCTTTTCCAGGACCCCGACGGCTGGCTGGTCGTCCTGGCGCCCTGGGTCTTCGGCCGCGACCCGGCGCCACAGCAGCCGTAATCGCGCCTGCGCGAAGCAGCAACCCCTCGTCCGGCCACAGGCGGGCCCAGTGGATTGTCGGACCCCCCTGCTACGTTGCGGACATGAGCGCCTCGGACGATCTCCTGCACCGGATCGAGAACGACCCTGCCGTCGCAGAGCTGCTGGTATGGCCCGGCGACTTCGACATCGAACGCCGCGATCCTGTGGAGGAGCTTCGGCTGCCGACCGGTATGCCGCTGTACCCGATAGCCGGGTGCGGCGCGGGCGGCACCTACTTCCTGTGCGGCGAACCGGGAGCCGAGCGGCGACCTGTGCTGTACGCGGACTCCGAGGGGCAGGCCACGCTCATGGCCGAGGATCTCGTGGAGGCCATCAGGCTGATCGCCCACTGCCCGTGCTGGAGGGATCTGGGCGCAGGCTTCCCTGAGCACGAGCTCGCGGAGCAAATGCGCGAGGACCACCCCGACTTCGATGAACACCGGGACCAGCTGCTGAAAGCCCTGGCGCTGGAGCCGCTGTCCACCGAGGAGGCCGTCACCCGACTGCGGGCCACTGCTGCGCGCACGTCCCCGGACTTCGCCCCCATATCGACGGACAACGACCGCATGCCCTACGGGCTGCTCTTCGAGCGCGGCCAGTAGGGCCTTCTCACCTGCGGTGGCCTCGCAGGAACGAGAGTCCGACGGGCGTGAAGCCGTCGTGGACGGCGAGGCCAGAAAGTTGGCGCTGAGTGCGATTGTTGGCGGTCGAGGCCCATGGAACTCTCGGGTCATGCGGAGAGTAACCGGGGCCTTGGCGGGTGTTTTGACGGTGCTTTTGGTGGGGGCTTGCTCGTCGAGCGAGGACAAGAAGCCCGATTCGGAGCCTCCCCCCAGGCCGAAAACAAGCCCACCCACCAGCTCACCGACCGCAGACGAGCCGGTGCGGTACAAGGATGCCTCGCTCACGTTGGGCGGCAGACCGACTGATAAGGCCGACCGCTGCGCCTTCAGCTTCGCCTCACTCGACGGCCGGTCTCCCAAGATCGTCGAGGGCGGTTTCGAGATGAGATACACCAATCCGGACCTGTCAGTTGCTCCGTGCGGGAGCAAGGGCGGAGAAGCGGAGCTGAAGTTCCTCGACCCCCACGACAGTGTGAATATGGCTTACCGGGTCACCGGGCAACAGGACAGGCGCAGCTGCAACGCCGTGGTGAAGAGCGGTAAAAAACCCGAAATCAACGCCGCCGTCCCCTTCTCCGAACTCGAGGTCGGGCAGCAGTTCTGCCTCACCCACCCCTACGGCCAAGGGAAGCCTGCCGAACTGCTGCGCGTACAACGCATCGCGCCGAAGGAGGGCAAAGTGACCTTCGTCGTGACTGCTTGGGGAGAGGATTAGGGCGTCTCCGTTTCCGCTCGGCATGCATGCATGCAAGGAGAGTTGAGGCAGGGGCAGGAGAGAGACAGGTCGATCCGGGCCGGCGGGAAGGCGGCGGCTCCTCGGCCCAAGTGGAGGGGTCGGTAGCGGCAGCGGGCCCCGACCGACGGGGGCGGGGCCCCGCGTTGCGCAAGGCCCCGCCGTCCTGCTGCCCGGTCGTGCCGGGTGCAGGGTGCCGGGTACGGGTCAGTCGTACGAGATGTCCGACTCGGAGTACAGGCAGGTCTTGCCGTCAGGCCCGCTGCCGATCTCGTCCGGCTCGTCGCCGGTGTCGTTGCCCTGGTAGCGGATGCAGGGCTCGATCTTCTTGTCGGAGTCGCCGTGGATGCGGACCTTGCGCAGGGTGGCGGTGTCGCCGTAGTTGGCGTTGACGCCGGCGACGGATTTGCCGGGCGCCGTGATGTCCACATCCTCGACGGTGATGGAACGCTTGTGCTGGGTGCCGCAGTTGCCGCAGGAGCGCACCAGCTTGCCGAAGTCGGAGACCTGGAAGCCGGAAACCTTCAGCGAGCCCGCGCCGTTGAACTGGAAGACCTTGTCGTCGGCCTTGCGCGCGCCGCCGCCGGTCACCGTGTAGGTGGCGGAGGAGGACTCGCCCTTGAAGGAGGCCGCGTCCTCGCCGACGTCCTCCCACCACACGTTCTCCAGGGTGCAGCTGCCCATGCAGTGCACACCGTCCGCGGCGGGCTTGCCCAGCACGACGTTCTTCAGTACCGCGCCGTCCTCGAGCTTGAAGATCGGGTCCTGGCCCTCCTCCTGGTCGCCACCGCCGAGGTCGCCCTCGCCGTAGAAGCGCTGCATCTTGCCGTCGTACTCACCGGAGACCGGGATCGTCTCGGAGACCGGCTTCTCGCCCTGCGGGTCGGGCCACTCCGGGGCGGCGGCGGCCCCGGCCGAGGTGACCGAGGTGCCGAACAGGGCGGCCCCGGTCAGCGCCACTGAGGCGAACGCCCCGGTGAGGGTGGCGCGGCGGCTCAGCCGACGTCGGTGCAGTGCGGTTCTCATCGTCGGATCTCCTTCTGCGGGGGGGTGGTGTGGGGGGTGATGGGGGTGGTGCGGAGGGGTGATACGCGCGGGATCAGCGGCTGGTGACGCCGAACTGGCGGGTGGTGAAGTCGAGGCCGCCGGGCGACGAGGTGATCTCGTATCCGAACTGGACGTCGCCGATGGTCTCGTCGCCCCACCAGCCCTTGGCGTCCTTCAGCCAGCGGAGGATCGGCAGGATGTCGACGGTGCCCTCCGACGAGTCGGAGGTGCGCACGAACGAGAAGACCTGGTTGGAGCCGTTGTCGCCCTTGTAGACCTGCCAGGTGTGCCCGCCAAGGGAGACCGTGTCCTGCGGCGAGCCGATGGGACCGACCGCGCCGTGCTGGTTGACCCACAGCATGACCTCGTAGTCGTGATCGCTGTCCCAGATGTCGTACGAGGTGTTGTAGGCACCGGCCTCCGGGACGTTCACCCGGTAGCTGCTGTCGAGCGAGGAGAGCTCACCGATGCGTTTGCCGACGACCTTCTTGGCGTTCGGGTAGGACTTGATGCCGCCGGTGGCCGGGTGGTCCGCGTGCACCCGCCAGTCCGACGCCGAGTTCGCCTCGATGGTCTGTGAACCGGCGCCCTCTCCCCAGATGTTGTTGTAGAGGGTGTAACCGTCGGACGTCTGCCAGCTGCCCCAGCGGTCCGAGGAGGACCAGGTGGCGGCGTGCGCCGGTGCCGCGGAGAAACCGAGCACCGCGGCGAACGCAGCCGAAGAGGCTAAGAGGAGAATGCCGCGCCTGCGGTATCCGTGCCGTCTCTGCCGTGCCATGTGGGGGTTTCCTTCCTTCTCCGTACGGGCGGTTGCCTTGCCCCGCGGCTCCGCCGTTCCGCGGGTTCGCGGGTTCGCGGGTTCGCGGGTTCGCGGGTTCGCGGGTTCGCGGTGATCTCCATCCACCGGATCACCGGTCGGCACCGAGTGCTGTCTGCTCTGTTGTTGCCGCCGGTCCGCGGAAGGTTGCCGCCCGGGCGTACGAATTTCTCCCGGCGCCGTCGCCGGTCGCAGGGCCGGCCCTGCGGCTCAGTCGCGATCGGGATGCACCGCACGTTCGGAAGCGACGGCACGGCCCACACCGGCAATGTCGTTGCCCTCTACAACGACCCGGTCGGCGACGTTGTCACGCCCCCGCCGACCGCCGCCGTACGGACGTGCTCCGCGGCGTCGCCCACGCCGAACCACGGGAGGACCGGCGCCCGTCGTGGCGGCGACGGGAGTGACCGAAGACTGGGGCGAGAGTTCGGGGTTAGCCTGGAATTGCACGATTGTTCACATGTGTCACTCACAGGACGGGAGGGACTCATGACCTTCGTCCAGTTCATCGACTGCAAGACAAGCAACGTCGACCGGCTCAACCAACTGATGGACAGCTGGGTCGAGGCGACCGAGGGTAAGCGGACCGCCACGCACTCGATCGTCGGGCGGGACCGCTCGGACTCCACCCATCTCGTCGAGATCGTGGAGTTCCCCTCCTACGAGGAGGCGATGAAGAACTCGAACCTCCCCGAGACCGACCGCATCTTCCAGGAACTGATCGCCGCCTGCGACGAGATGCCCACCTTCACGGACCTCGACGTCGTACGGGACGTCCAGCTCAACAAGGACGTCGTCCGCCGCTTCTTCGACGAGGTCATCAACGCCAAGAACCTCGACCTCGCCGACGAACTGTGCACCGACAACTACCGGGAGCACGACGCCGCGCTCTCCTCCTACGACCTGGACCTCGCCCAGGCCATGCGGGAGAGCGGCGAGATCATGGACGCCGTCGACCCCCGGCTCACGCTGGAGAGCGTGATCGCCGAGGGCGACCTGGTGACCTGCCGGATCACCTTCCAGGGCCGGCACACCGGCACCTACCAGGGGCTGGAGCCCACCGGCCGGGAGATCGCCGGAACCGGGCACGCCACGTTCCGCTGCCAGGGCGGCAAGATCGCCGAGAGCTGGTGGAACTGGGACAACCTCGGGCTGCTACGGCAACTGGGCGCCCTGGACTGAGGCGGCGGACCGGGCCGGGCACGGGCAGCGCATGAACCGCCCGCAGCCCGGCTCTGTGGCCGCCCGGGGTAGACGGGCGTCGGAAACTTGCCGTATGTCGTGAACTTTCCACGCGGAGTCGTCATCGAACTTGACGTACAGACCACCGCAACGGCAGTAAATGGGGGGAACCCGATGCGTTCACGTCTTGCCACCCGCTTCGCCGGACTCGTTCTGGCCGCCGCCGCAGCGGCGGCCCTCACCACCGCTGCCGCCGCCACCGCCAGCGCCGATCCCAGCAGCAGCGGGAGCGAGATCGGCGCCGACCAGGAGAACGACGCGGAGCGGGCCTGCGCCACCGGTGACCTGACCTTCTCGGTCAGCGAGGAGACGCAGGCCGGCGGCTATTTCCTCGTCACCACCAAGGCCAAGCCCGGCGTCACCTGCTACCTGGAGGGCACCATCCCCTCCGCTTCGTTCGGATCCGGTACCGGCAAGGCATCTCCCGCCGAACACGGCGTCACCGACCCCGTCAAGCTCTCCGGCTCCACCGCCGCCTACGCCGGTATCAGCCCCAAGAGCACCAACAACGATGACGGCAAGGAGTCCGGCCGGCTCGCGATCGCCGTCGTCGGCGACGAGACCAACCCCGTCACCCTCAAGCTCCCCGAGCCCACCCTGGTCGACGAGCCCCTCACCACCAACTGGCACGCCGACCCCGCAGACGCCGTCCCCTACACCAGCTGACACCCCGCGCCGGGCAGCTCAGCGCTTCAGAGTGCCCTGCCAGGGGGAATCAGCGTGCCGGGATGAAGCCGCCGAACACGGGACCAATCAGGGATTTGAGGAACTATGCACATCTCATTTCTGATCTTCAGCGCGTACGGAATGGGCGGAACGGTCCGCACCACCTTCAATCTGGCGCAGGCGCTCGCCGAGCAGCACGAGGTAGAGGTCGTGTCGGTCTTCCGGTACCGGGACAGGCCGTTCTTCGAGCCGGGCAACGGCGTACGGCTGACGTCGTTGGTCGACATGCGTCGGCACAGTCCGACCTATGACGGCAGTGATCCCGAACACGCCCGCCCCGCACGGGTCTTCCCCGCTGCCGACGGCCAGTTCTCCCGGCACAGCGCGTTGACGGACCGCCGGATCGGTGAGCACCTGAGCAGCACCGAGGCGGACGTCGTCTTAGGCACCCGGCCCGGACTCAACGTGCATGTGGCCCGGCAGACGCGCCATGGCCCTGTGCGGCTGGGGCAGGAGCACCTCACGCTTGCCACGCACTCCACGCGGCTGAAGCTCCTGCTGCGCCGCATCTATCCGCGGCTGGACGCGGTCACCACCGTGACCGAAGCCGACGCCCGCGACTACCGCAGCACCCTGCGGCTGCCCGGCGTACGCGTCGAGGGGCTCCCCAACAGCGTGCCCGAGCCGCAGGTCAGTCCCGCGGACGGCAGCGGCAAGTGGGTCGTCGCCGCAGGCCGGCTCGCCCCCGCCAAACGTTACGACGTGCTGATACGGGCCTTCGGCGAGGTCGTTCGCGAGCGTCCCGACTGGGGCCTGCGCATCTACGGCCACGGCCGCGAGCGCGACAAGCTGAGGAATCTCATCGACGAACTCGGCCTGTACAACCACGTCTTCCTGATGGGCTCGGCACATCCCATCGAGGCCGAATGGGCGAAGGGAGCGATCTGCGCCGTCACGTCGAGCCTCGAATCCTTCGGCATGACCATTGTCGAGGCGATGCGGTGCGGCCTCCCCGTCGTGGCCACCGACTGCCCGCACGGGCCGGGAGAGATCATCCGTGCCGGCAAGGACGGACTCCTGGTTCCGACAGGCGATGTGAGCGCCATTTCGGGTGCGCTGCTCCGCCTCATCAACGACGAGCAACTCCGCGTGCGGATGGGAAAGGCCGCGCTGGCCGCGTCGGCTCGCTTCGACCCCGCGCGCGTGGCCGCCCGTTACGAGGACCTGCTGACCTCACTGGTGAACCGCCGGGCCGGCACGCTGCACCGAGCCCGCGGCACCCTCGTCGGCGGAGCGTACGCAGCGCGGGAGACAGTCCGGCTGGGAGTGGGAAAAGCCCTGGAAGGAGCGCGGAGATGACCTGGAGGCGCATCCCCGCGGCTCGGCGGCGTTGCCCGTACGCGTGCGTGCGGGGGATCTCAAGCGAGCCCGAGGCCCCAGCGTGGCCACCCGGCCGAAACGGAGCTCTCTCCGTGAAGCCTGGCGCGATGCCGCGTGCCCGGGCTGATTGTCACGCCCCCAGGAGGATTGTCACAGGGGACTGACACGATGCGGACCATGTCAACTCCCCCCGTGTGGTTCCCCGCCACCCATGGCCACGAACTGGCTCTGGACGGAACCACTCTCAGATGCCGTAAGTCCAACGGCCACGTGGTGCTGCCGTCAGTCCCCAGAGCCGTGCGCAGCAGCTCGATGGGCGAGAAGCTGTCCGAGTTGCGCGAGCGATTGGTGCGGCATGAGGAGGAATGCCGGTCCACCGTGGAGTCCTGGCTGCTGGCCGGCGTTCCGGTGCCCGCCGCCCTGCTGGCCCGCGTGTGGCCAGACCCGAGCTGGCGGTCCGCCCTGGAGCACCTCGTGGTGGTCGTCGACGGGCGGACGGGCTTGCTGACGGAGGTGACCGAGGAGGGTCGAACTGGCTTGGTGGACCAGGACGGTACTCCGCACACCCCACCAGTGGGCCCCATGTCCCTGCCACATCCGGTCCTGCTGTCCGACGTGGAAAAGTGGCGGGAACTGCTCGACAACCGTGAGGCCGCGCAGGGTATCCCGCAGCTCGCCCGCGAGCTCCACCACCGGCCGGACGACATCGACCCCAAAGCCACCAGCCTCGACGACTACGCCGGGGGCGAGTTCGAGGAGCTGCGTCACGCCACCGCCCGCGCCGCCCGGTACGGCTTCGTCATGCGCGGTGGTTTCGCGATGCTGCGGATCGTCGACGGTGGCGTCGGTTTGCAGGCCCGCTACTGGCTGGGGGCCGACGATCCCGGCCTGCCCATCGAGACCGGACGACTGTTGTGGGTGGACGCATCCGAACGGCCCGTCGCGCTGGGCGAGGTCGGTCCGGTGGCCTGGTCCGAAGGCGTGCGCATGGCAGAACTGATCCATGCAGGAAGGACGACCGATGACCAGTGACCGGATCGCTCTGGACACGGGCCTGGCGCCCGCCGGTACCTCGGACGGCGAGCCGGTCACCGCCCGCAGCTACACCCACCCACTGCTCGGCACCCGCCCCATGGTCCGGCTGGTCGGACAGGCCGCCGCGCCCGGCGAGGACCGGGTGCTGGCCGCCGCCGGATTCTCCGCACCCGATGCCGGCCCACCAGTGGCGGCCGGGTACCGCCACGAGCCCGGCTATCCGGCGTGGGCCGTGCTCCACGACCCCGCCCACGCCGACGCGGCCCTGGCGGCGGCGCCCGAGATGGCGCGCGCCGAGCGGCTGGCCAGGCCCAAGCCGGGACCCGCGCTCGACCTGTACGGACAGATCGCCGCGACGCTGCCGGACTCCCACCTTCCGGCCTACTGGGAACAGGTCGGCCGGGCGTTCATCGCCGCCGACCGCCACCGGCAGGCTGCGATGATGTTCGGCCGGGCACGCAAGGCCGATCAGTACCTGCCGTCCGTCGATCCGGCCAGGCAACGCACGGTGTTCCTGGAGTTCGCCCTCGCCGGGGCACTGTCGGTCAAGGACATCAAGACCTACGTCGCGGACCTCGGGAAGCGCCAGGGCGACCCCGTCGGGGCCTACCAGGAGCTGCGGGAGCTGGCCGTCCGCCGTACGCTCGGCGGCCTGCCGCCCTGGCCCGAGATGCTCAAGCAGCTCACCAAACTGGCGAAGGCCGCCGGCCTCGATGTGGCGGCCGAACACGGGTCCGTGCTGGAAGCCCTCGTGGAAGCGCCCGCGCTCTGGCGGGCCTCGGACGGCTTCTGGACCTCGCAGCGCAAGACCTGGCTGGCCGCCGTCGCCACGTCGGACGCGGTGAAGCAGCGGCTGGTGTGGCAACTGGTCGATCTCCCGTATTCGGACATGGACGCCTGGTGGGTCGCCTTCCTCGACGAAGCGGGCGCCTTCGACCAGCTCGGCGAGGACACCGGCCGGTGGCTGACCACGATGCTCCGCCGCTACCGCGGACCCGGCGAACGACGTCCCCCCAAGGCCCCCAAGGAGCTGCTGGACCTGCTGCCGCGCCTGGCCGTACGGATCAGCCCGGAAGAGGGCCCGCTGCGCCTCGGCAACGGCACCGCGAAGGAGTACCGCATCGACGCGGCGGTCATCGGCGGCTGTCTGGCAGCGGGCATCCCGGTGCCGGACCCGGATCCGAAGCTGCTACTGGGGCACTGGTGGGAGCACGACCGCGTCGATCTCGAGGCGCTGACCGCCGACGACCGATTCGCCGACCCGCTGGTCCGTTCCCTCCTCGAAGACAAGCGGTCCGACGAACGCTGGAAGAGGGAATGGACGATCGAGCCACTGCGGCCCTTCCTGCGCAGGATCATCGACGACCAGTTGAACTGCGCCACTTCCGGCACCCTCCAAAGCGCCCTCGACGCATTCGACTGGCTCTACGCGACGCTGTCCCGGCGGGCGGTGGCGGAACTGCCCGACCTCCTCGACCGGCTCGCCGGCATCGACTTTGTGGCCCCGCTGACCAAGACGCTCCGCGCGGGCATTCTCGACGAACTGGGCTGGGACGCCCTGGACAAGGCCGCCGGCGAGCTGAAGGGCGAGGACAACTGGTGCCGGGCCAGCTGGCCCATCCTGACCGTGCACGACCGCCGCAAGGCCATCGCGATCGGCCCCGGCGGCCGGATCGCGGAGCACCGGCTGGTGGTGCCGAAGGGCGCCAACCAATTCAACTACGACGTCCGGGCGTTCTTCTCCGAAGGAGAGTTCCAGGTCTTCCACGCCGTTAACCAGGACCAGAGCGTGTACTGGTCCGGCGCGCCGGGCGAGATCCACACGGAGCACGAATCCTCGTGGAAGTGGCGGTACGACGAGAAGACGCGCTCCGGCTACACCTTCCTCGGGCCCCGCGCCCGGCGGTTCATGGGCCACCGGCTCCTGACCGTGGGCGATCGCCGGGTCGGCCCCGAGGGCCACATGTTCCACGACGGCCGGACGTACTGGTGGTACACCGGCGTGGAGAAAGAATCCCGGGTGGTGCGCCCCATCGACCTGGCCACCGAGCAGCTCGGCGAGCCCGGCCTGCCCGCGTTCCTCGATCCTTCGCTGCTGGGTGAGGACGAGGGCTGGCTGATCGAGCATTCGTCGCTGGCCCCGGTCACCGCGGGTACCGCCACCTCGCCCCTGGGCACCGACGGCAAACACCTGGGCTTCAGGGTCGCCTACGACCGCGTGACGGGACAGATCCGCTACCACCGCATCGACGGCGCCCACGGCATCGCTCTCCCGACGACCGGTTCCCTGCCGCACGCTCGCTGGTCGTCCAAGCCCCCCATCCCCTGGGGGCTCCTCGACGTTCCCGGCTCGGACCGACGACTGCTGCTGGACGGCGGCTACGACGTCACCGCGCGCGATCCGGAAACCGGTGCGGCGCACTGGCGGGTCTACATGATGGACCAGGACTGGATCGTCAACCACTCGTCCCCGATGGCCGCGGGCACACAGCGCATGCCGCCGAAGGCGTTCTGGCACTTCCTGACCCCCCGTGACCTTCCCGGCTCGCAGGCGCTGCGGGAGATCTCCGAGGACACCGTGCGGGCACTGCTGGCGGCGACGGCCACCTCCACGTCGGCGCTGCGGAATGCCCTGGGTTCCCTGCTGCCCGAGGTCAGCCACCAACTGCTCCTGGACGGGCTCATTGGGTTCTTCCAGGAGACCAACCGCCGGATACAGCATCGGGACCGGCTCCTGAAAGTGCTCGACCAGCAGACTCCACGACTGCTGGAGGTTCCGGAGCCGGACCTGGACGGCGCATTGCACGGGTTGGTCAGCTTCTACACCGAGGGAACCGGCGGGACAGTACGGCAGATCGAGCTGGCCTCGGCGTTCTTCACCGGCTCGATCGACGGAGAGACGGCCATGGCCCACTGGGCGGTCCACGGGAGTCATTACGACTGGACGGAGCTCGCCGGCCGCATCGGCGGCCTCGGCATCCGCGCGGCCAGCGCCGTCACCCCTGCCGAGCACCGCGCGGCAGTGATCGCGCTGCTGCGGTTCTGGGCCTCCTCACCCCTGACCGATCCGGTACTGCACCGCGGCCTGTTGGACCCGGGGGAGGACGCGGACGAGGAACCCCCGGTGGCCCAGTCCACCGCGGAGGGCAAGCTGCTGCCGCTGGACATCGCCATGCACTTCGGCGACTGGGCCCGCTCGCAAGCAGGCAGGAACTACAGAATCAAGGCGTTTCTGCAACGCGGCGACGTGCCCCGGCCAGAGGGTTTCGTAGACATCCGGCCGGTGACCCGAGGCTGGGCCACCGTCAAGCGGCTGCGCTTGCTGGCCGACGAGTTGGAGCGACGCGAACCGGTGCCGTTCGACCCCGACGCAGCAGCCCACCTCGCCAAGGCCGCCGACCTCGACCACGCGGAGGCGGCTTTGTGGCTGACCGGCCTGCCCGGAGTCGACTCCAGCGGTGTCGACACCCACAAACGTCTGTCGTCCGAAACCCGCGCCGCCTTGGGGCTGAAGGTGACTGAGGCGGCCGACGCGTACGAAAGGCTGCGGCGGGTGCCCACCGAAGCCCGCCTGGAGCTGTACGACGCGGCAATGCCCAACGACCCGGGACAGCTGTGGAACCAGCACATGATGACCGAGCGGCTGGCAGAGGCATACCGGCGGCAGCCGTCCAGATGACGGTTCCGGTTCGATCACGGCCGGAGGCGATCAGGGGCAGCACGACCGGCGGCAGAGCCAGTTGGGATCACGCCGTGACTACGCTTGGTCTCCGCCGGCGCTGGTGCGTCGCGTCGGTGCGTGTTGGGGGTTCGTTGCCCAGGAAGGGGGCCATCGCCGACTTCGTCGGCGATGGTTTCGCGAACTCCCGGCAGCGCGCCGACGACCGCTCGGACGTGATGTCGGTGGGGCGGTGCGGTGAGGATGTGGACGTTCGGGCCGGCGGCCACCCGCGCTGATCACGGCCGCCGGCAAACACGCCGGAGCCCAGCGCGCCCAGGGCATTGATGTCCCGGACGTGTTGGACCTGGACAAGACCAGTGGTCACCGGCAGCACGCCCCAATCCCCTGATCCAATGCCTGCCTTAGTCAGTACAGTTGTGGCTCGATTCCACTCCCGCCCTGGTGCGAGGGGCTGCGCTTCCGGCCTCGCCCGTAGCGTTACTGACCGTCGCCGGTACGATGCGGCACTGTGGCTATAGGGACCTCTGGAGGAACTCCATACGGCGGGCTGCCGCCTTTGCCGAAGATCCCGGCAAAGGATGTGAGGCCCCGGCGTGTCTGGTACGTGATCGCCGCGGTGCTGGCGCTTGTGCTGGCCGGCAGCGGTGTCACCGTCATCGTGGTGGCGGCGAAGGGGGCAGTGAACTCGGTCGACAGCGACCGAAGCTTCACCAGCGGCGGCTCTCAGAAGTTCCATTTCACCGAAGGGGAGGCCAAGGCGATCTACGTCTCCCAGTCCGGGAAGGGCCGGGTCAACTGCAGGATCCCGGGCCTGCGGTCCGGGTCGATAACCCAGCCGGACAGCACCTTTCGTATCACCGTCGGGTCCCGTACCTGGGAGCGGGTCTTTGAGGTGAGGCCCGGCAGCAGTGGCGACTACGCACTCACATGTACCTCAGAGAAGCAGGCGGATTTCGCAGTGGGCGACAAACCGCGGGTGGGTGCCACGGTGGGTGCCATTTTCGCGGCAATCGGTCTTTTCTTCGCCGCCGTGGCCGCAGGCGTGGCTATCACCGTCGTGACTGCCGTCCGTCGTGGCCGCCATCGTCGCCGACTCGCCACCGGGATGGGCTCTCCGCCGCAGTGGAGTTCGCCCCCTGGGCCACCGGCGGGCCCGCTGTTCTAGCGCTATATCCCAAGCGCTGGCCGCATACCGACCAGAGCCGTGTCCCTTTGGAGGGTAGAAGGAGCCGACACCGGCGGCAGCCCCCACCGACGCGCAAGATCGCTCGTGGATGCAGGTCTCCTTCCCCGCACTTCGCCGACCAGGTGCCGTGTTTTCCCGCTCAATCCGCCGGGTGAAGAGCCACCGAGCCCTCCGCAGGTCCCTCACCCCGGACGACCCGTCAGCCTGCCCACCTGACAACCCACGTAGAACAAGCCGAGGTTGACGGTGTGAGTGTCGGTTCCGCCGTGCGCCTCGCAGCCCGGTGGGCGATAGAGTCGTCTGTCCGAAAGGGGGCGAGTTGACCTTGGGCGACGGTTCTTCCCCGCTGATGGGCATGAGCGGCGTGGAGTGGAGCCAACATTGGGACTGCCAGGGTGAAGTCGACCGGGTTCCCTCGTTGCTGAGGCAGCTGTGGGACGGTACGGGCAGCATCTGTGCCCTGGAGAGTTGCGCGAGAGACTCGTTCCCGATCACTCGTCTCACACCTGTGTCGCCGTGCGCGACGCGACCCCTGTCTCCGTGCCGTTCTTGGTGAAGCTCGCTCAGGACAGGCGGACGCCGCAGCGCAGTGCCATCCTGAAGTTGCTGATGCGCATCGCAGGCGCGGTCGACGAGGGGCCCGTCGAAACTTGCTTCGGGATCTGGCCCGAGGCGTGGCTGACGGCGTGCGGACGCGCCCTGAGCAGGACCCGGGTGGAGGAGTGGTGCGCACTCCTCCAGGGAGGGATGCCGGACCAACGCCGAGACATGCTCCGGCTGTTGGCGATCGCCGGCCGGTTCGATGCCGGTGGGGTGGTGCTCTGGTTGTGGCAGTCGGTGCTCAACGCCTCCGACGCCGAGCACCTGGCGGAGCGGCTGATTGGTCTGGCCTACGCAACCCGCGAAGGTCCCTGGCCGTGGCCGGACTGCGACGTTGAAGACTGGGCCGTCGGGTTGAAGAGCTGGCTGGAGGAACGGCCCTACCCGTCCCCGGAGCAGACCGCCCGTGCGGTGGGCGTCGCGCTGCGGCACCTCCCCGACTGGATCGACGCCGACACCGTCGGGGCACTCTCCGGCCTCGTCCACGAACAGCTGCCGTCGAGGCGGGAAGCGGACCAGGCACAGGCCCCTGGAGGGCTCTGACACAGGTCGTTCCCAGCCCGGAGCCGTGCAGAACCGTCCGACGGGCAATGACCGGCTTGACGCCCTGGGCCCGGACCAGGCGCCGGTGCTTGTCGTGGTCGTAGCTGCGGTCGCCGAACAGACCTCGGGAGTTGCCGCCACTCGGCGTCACCGCGAGTGGGATGCCCTGCCCGTCGACGAGGATGCGGTGCTTGCTGCCCGGCCTGGCGCGGTCGACCGGATCAACCAGCGCACAACCAATTGGACGAGGGAGCGTTGCCAGCAGGGAAGGAGGGGTTCCAACCCCCGCCTGGCTGCCCGCGTACCGGGCATACCGCTGCACGTATGTCGGCACGGCAGATGGCGGTGAAGAAGAAGTACGGGCTATGGGTGACCCGCGCGGAGAAGGACGCGATGACGCGGATGCTCGATTCCTGCCCGGGGGAGCGGCTGCAGGGCGGCGGCAAATCCGACGGAGGCGCCGACCCAGTTCTCGGCGAAGTAGGTACGTGTACGCGACGTAGGTACGTGTACACGACGTAGGTACGTACACGGCTGTCGGCCCGGAACCGGGGGACGGTTTCGGGTCGACAGCCTTTTCACCGCTGGGAGGTCACAGGGGCAGTTGCCAGTTGGCCTCGTCGAGGATCACGTCCGGGGTGATCTTGATTTCGAGCTCCTTGGCGGTCGGCGGCGCGTCGAAGACCATCTCCGCGCTGTCCGACTCGCCAGGGGCAAGCCTCTTCTCCCAGTCGCGATTGAGCACGCCGTGCTTGTCGTCCGAGACCTCTTCGGCCTTCTTGCCGTCGGCCTCCGCATCGGTGGTCAGCAGGGGGTCCTTGAAGTCCTTGTCACCGGTGTTCTTGATCGTGACAGTGACCTTCCACGCCTTGTTGCCCGCGGTGTGACCGCTGACGACGGTGTTCGGGTCGACAGTGAACGGGGTCGGCTTGGAGACGGTCACCTCCAGGCCGTTGTTGTACTTCGCCGCCTCACCTGCGCCGAGGTCCGTGATGCTGTTGCTGGAGCCCGTCTGCTCATCGACGTCCTTCTTGACCTCGTTGACCACCCACAGGGTCACGACGGCGCCGATGATCGCCAGGATGAGCGACAGGATGCCCAGGACCGTGCCGGTGATCGCCACGCCCTTGTTGGTGGCCCTGCCCTTCTTGACACGGCTCAGGCCGGCGATGCCGAAGATCAGGGCGAGCAGGCCGAGGGGCCCGGCCAGCCAGAACAGGAACATCGGGATGCCGCTGAGGCATCCGATGATGCCCAGGACCAGGGCGGTGACGCCGAAGCCGTTGAGGGCCCGGACCGGTGCGCCGTGGACGGGGGGCGCCGGCTGGTACTGCATCTGATGAGACATGTGGGAGTGGCCCCTTCCGGGCGCTGAATCGAAGTTCCGCTGATGTGAAGGGGCAATCACAGCAGAGGTCGTGAACCGAGTCAACACGGTTCACAGTCCATGCAGGATTCACGCTGTGAAGTGACGCCGCGAAGTGCGATGGGTATGCTGCTGACACAGATCACGCATCGGGACAGGAGCCAGCCACGTGCCCGACAACGCAGCAACGGACAACGCGACGGACGACGGTGCCGCCGGTATCGGCGTGGCCGACGACGGCGCGGCAAGTGGCACCCCCTCCGTCGGCCACCCGGCGGACCGCCCGTCCGGTTCCCCCGCCGACCGGTCCGCCGAGGTCACCGCCGCCGGTATCGCACGGCTGGCCGGGGTCGGCCGTGCCGCCGTCAGCAACTGGCGCCGTCGGCACGCCGACTTCCCCAAGCCCATCGGCGGCACCGAGACCAGCCCCTCCTTCTCCCTCAGCGACATCGAGCGCTGGCTGCGCGAACAGGGCAAGCTCGCGGAGGTGCCGCTGAGCGAGCGGGTCTGGCAGCAGATCGTCGGCCATCCCTCCGGCGCCGTGGGTGCACTGCGGCAGGCCGGCGCCGTTCTGCTCCTGGTCCGCGACCGCCCCACGGCCTGGCGCCAGCTGCGCGGCGCTTCCGACGACACTCACCTCACCGGCGTCCTGCCCGGGATACTGGACTCCGTCCTGACCGCCCGGCTCGGCGACGGCCACCCCGTGCGGGACCTGACCCGCGAGGCGCTCGCCCCGTCCGCAGCGCTGGTGCGCGCCACCGCCGAGCTCTCCACCCTGATGGGCGCCCCCGAGGCGTACGCCTTCCTGCTGGGCCGCCACCTGGACGCCAACCCCCGCCAGTACACCCTCACCCCGCCGGGCCCGGCAGCGCTGATGGCTGAACTCGCTGCGGCGGACGCCCCGTTGGGCTCCGTACTCGACCCCGCCTGCGGCGCCGGCGCCCTGCTGACCGCCGCACAGGAACGGTCCGCCGCGTCAGCCGACGCCACCGGCCCGGACGCGGCCCCCCTCGCCCTCTACGCCCAGGAGGCCGACCCCGACCTCGCCGCGCTCACCGCGCTCCGCCTCGCACTGAGCCTCCCCGACGCCCGCGTTCGCGTACGGAGCGCCGACACCCTGCGCGCTGACGCCTTCCCGGAGTTGGCAGCCGACGCCGTCCTCGTCCACCCGCCGTTCAACGAACGCAACTGGGGCCACGACGAGCTGGCCTACGACCCCCGCTGGGAGTACGGCTTCCCGGCCCGCACCGAATCCGAACTGGCCTGGGTCCAGCACGCGCTGGCCCGGCTGCGCGCAGGCGGCACCGCCGTGCTGCTGATGCCGCCGGCCGCCGCCTCCCGCCGCTCCGGCCGCCGGATCCGCGCCGATCTGCTGCGCCGCGGCGTCCTGCGCGCCGTCATCGCGCTGCCCGCCGGCGCCGCCCCGCCCAACGCCGTCCCCCTCCACCTATGGGTGCTGCGCAAGCCCAACGGCAGCACACTGCCCGCGCCCCAGCTCCTCGTCGTGGACACCGCAGCGCCGACCGCCGTCGGCTCTTCCGGCTCCCCGGGTCGCGACAAACTCGACTGGCAGGCTGTGCACACCACCGCCGTCGAGGCATGGCGCGCCTTCGACAGAGAGGGGGACGTCGAGGAAATGCCCGGTGTGCGGCGCTCGTTGGCCGCCATCGACCTCCTCGACGACGATGTCGACCTCGCCCCCGCCCGCCATCTCCCCCCGCCCGCCGCGGCCGGCGGCTCCGCCGTACTGTCCCGGGTGCGCGACCGCCTGACCGACACCCTCGCCCTTACGACCCGGCTCGCCCCTCGCCCGACCTCCCAGGACACCGTCACCGCCGCCCCGGCCCGCTGGCCGCTGACCACCGTCGGCGAACTCGCCCGCTCCGGCGCCCTGGTGCTGCGCGCCGGTGGCCCTGGCACCGCGCTCCCTGGCGTCCCGTTCCCCGTCCTGACCGACTACGACGTCATCGCCGCCAGCAGCCCCACCGGCACCCTCCCGGAGACCGCACCCGCCACCCCCGCCGAGGAAGCGGTCCTCGTCCAGGAAGGCGATGTGGTCGTCCCCGTCCTCGGCGGCGGCGCCATCGCCCGCGTCATCGACGACACCACCGCCGGGGTCGCCCTGGGCCGTAACCTCACGCTGCTGCGCCCCGACCCCGCCGCGCTCGACCCGTGGTTCCTGGCCGGCTTCCTCCGCGGCACCGCCAACAACCGCCAGGCCAGCAGCTACGCCTCCACCGTCACCCGCCTGGACGTCCGCCGCCTCCAGCTCCCCCGCTTCCCTCTGGCCGAACAGCGCCGCTACGGCACCCGCTTCCGCGACCTGGCAGCCTTCGAGGAGGCCCTGCGCCTCGCCACCAGCCTCGGCGAACAGCTGGTGCAGGGGCTGTACGACGGGCTCACGGAAGGCTCGGTGGCCCCGGACAAGGGCCCGGCCGAGTAACCGAAGCGATAACACCGCCGCCGCCTCCGGGGTTGCAGGGCAAGGCAGTTCGCCCGACCTGTTCCGCACAACCCCGGCCGTGACGGCTCCGTCGTCTCGTATACGCTGCCGTCCCCTATGCGTCTATGCGTCACCGCGCCGCATCCGCGGCCCTGAGCCGATCCACCAGGAGCAGTAATGCACGCCCCAGCCCCGGCACCCCCGCAGTACCGCCCATCGGCGGCGGGCGTAGTCCTGCTGCGCGTGCTCTTCGTGGCCGTGACGGTGTGCAGCCTGGGCCTGCTGGCCTGGGCCGCGATGCTGCGGGCCGCGCTGGTGCAGCGGCGCCCGCTGGGCTGGTGGCTGTTCGGCGCCGATCTGGCCGTGCTGGTCACCGTCTGCGTACTGGTGCTGTCCTACCCCGAGACGGACTGGCGCACGAATCTCGCGGTGGGTGCGCTGCTGCTGCAGATGATGGCCGCCGTCGCTTACTACCTCGTCATCGACACCACCGCGGTACGGCCGGCCGCCGCCGGGCAGCCGCACGGGCCCGCCCATCCCGCCTACGGCCCGCCGACCGCCTACCCGGCCGGGCCGCCTCCCACCGCGCCGCCCTCGCCCGCGTACGGCACACCGCAGCACGCGAACTCCACCCGCCCGTACGTGAACTCGTATGCCGAGGCCCCTGCCCAGCACGACCCCCACCAGGCTCGCCCCCACCCCCAGCGCATCCACCAGGTCCGGGCCGAACTCGAAGAACTCAGCGACTACCTCCACCGGGAGGAAGGGCGGTGAACGGCCGCGTCATCGCCGGACGCTACGAACTCTCCGCCCTGCTCGGCCAGGGCGGCATGGGCGAGGTCTGGATCGGCTACGACCGCAACCTGGGCCGCCGGGTAGGCGTCAAGTTGCTGCGCCCGGACCGGGTGGCGGGAATCCCCGACGGCGAGCTGACGCGCCGCCGCTTCGTCCGCGAATGCCGGGTCACCGCCCGGGTCGACCACCCGGGACTGGTCACCGTCCACGACGCCGGGAGCGACGGTGAGGAACTCTTCCTGGTGTTGCAGTACGTCGAGGGCGCCGACCTGGCCGATCACCTGGCCGAACACGGTCCGTACCCGTGGCCGTGGGCGGTCAGCGCCGCCGCCCAGCTCTGCGCCGTGCTGGCCGCCGTACACGCCGTGCCGATCGTCCACCGCGACCTCAAGCCCCGCAATGTCATGGTCCGCCCCGACGGCACCCTGGTGGTCCTCGATCTCGGTATCGCCTCCGCCCTCGATACGGATACCACCCGCCTGACCCACACCGGGTCCCCCATCGGCAGCCCCGCCTATATGGCGCCCGAACAGGCCATGGGCGGCGCCGTGGGCCCCCACACCGACCTCTACGCTCTTGGGGTCGTGCTCCACGAACTCCTCGGCGGCCAGGTCCCGTTCGCCGCCTCCACGGCCCTCGGCGTCCTGCACCGCCATCTGTACGACGACCCGGTCCCGGTACGCCACCTGCGCCCCGACGTCCCCGAACCCCTCGAAGCGCTCATCCTCCGCCTCCTGCGCAAAGACCCCGCGGCCCGCCCCACCAACGCCCAGGAGGTCTACGAGGCGCTGGCCCCCCTCCTCCCCGCCTCCGACTCCGGCCCTCACTCCCCCAACCAGCCGCCCACCCCTCTGGCCCCCATGGACCCCACTCGCCCCTTCCGCCACCCTCACGCCCCCTGGCCGGTACGCGTCTCAGCCCTGTCCGCGCCGCCACCCACCTCGGTGCCCGCCCCACCGACGCCTGCACCGCACTCCGCGCCCGCGTCCCCGTCCCCACCTCCTTCCTCCTCCGTCACGAACGTCGCTGAGGCGGTCGACGAGGTCAAGAACCTCCTGGACCGGGGCTGTATCACCCAAGCCGTCGACATCCTCGGCGACATCCTCCCGGCCGCCGCCGCCCGCCACGGCCATCACTCCCCGGTGGTCCGCACCCTCCGCAAGCAGTACGCCGCCACCCTCATGGACGACGGCCGATATCGACAGGCCCTCCCCGAACTCCGCCAATTGGCCGAGGAGTTCGCCAACGAAGAGGGCCCAGCAGCCACCCGTCAGGCCCACCAGTTCCACTACGAGGCCGCCCAATGCCTGGAGCAGCTGGGCGAGCTGACCCAGGCCCTGGAGGAGTACCGCGCCCTCCTCCCGTACTTCGAGCGCTATCCCGACGACCCCGCCCGCCCCCTGGAAATCCGCCGCTCCATAGGCAACTTGCTCCTCGCCCAGGGCGACCGTCCCGCCGCCCAGGACTGCCTCTCCCGTCTCCTGTACGACGCGGAGCGACTGCACGGCCCGCACCACGCCTTCCCGGCGGAGGTGCGGCGGATGTTGCATTGGCTGGGGCAGGTTCAGGTATGAGGCTGATCCTTCGGAGTGGACACCCTGACAGAACTCGGCCTCGTCCTCCCGAAGCTGGACGGCGAGAGTTGCCCCGATATCGCGCGCTGGATCCTGCGTGATGTCTGCGAGCACTTCGGAATCGAGTCTCCTGCGGCTGCCGTGGACGCCGACACCCGAGGCGCACCCGGTGCCCGCGTCCACCCTTTGCGGATTCAACTATCCCGCTACATAGCGCTGACCTGCACAAACGCAAGCCCCACGCCCCCGAACCACCCGGTTAGATAATCCGGCGGAACTCCACCACATCCGCCCGCGAGAGGCCCTCTGACCTGTATCAAAGCAGGTAAAAGGGCCTCTGCTCGAACAACTCACACATTGAACCGGAACTCCACCACGTCCCCGTCGCGCATGACGTAGTCCTTGCCTTCCATGCGGGCCTTGCCGGCGGCGCGGGCTTCGGCCACGGAGCCGGTTTCCAGGAGGTCCTCGTAGGAGATGACCTCGGCCTTGATGAAGCCCTTCTGGAAGTCGGTGTGGATGACACCGGCGGCCTCGGGGGCGGTGGCGCCCTTTTTGATGGTCCAGGCGCGGGCTTCCTTGGGGCCTGCCGTGAGGTAGGTCTGGAGGCCGAGGGTGCGGAAGCCGACGTGGGCGAGGGTGGCGAGGCCGGGCTCTTCCTGGCCGACGGTATGGAGGAGTTCGAGGGCCTCGTCCTCGTCGAGCTCGGCGAGGTCGGCCTCCAGCTTGGCGTTGAGGAAGACCGCCTCCCCGGGGGCCACCAGCGCGCGCTGTTCGTCCTTGAAGGAGTCGTCGGTCAGCTCGTCCTCGTCGACGTTGAAGACGTAGATGAACGGCTTGGTGGTGAGCAGATGCAGCTCATGCAGCGGCTCGGCGCGCTCGGTGCCCTGTGCGATGCCCGCGGAGAAGAGGGTGCGGCCCTCCTCCAGGATGTCCTTCGCCTCCTGGACGGCCTTGACCTGCGGCTGCTTGTCCTTCTTGACCCGCGCTTCCTTCTCCAGCCGGGGCAGCACCTTCTCGATCGTCTGGAGGTCGGCCAGTATCAGCTCGGTGTTGATCGTCTCGATGTCGTCCCTGGGCGAGATCTTTCCGTCGACGTGTACGACGTTGTCGTCCTTGAACGCGCGGATGACCTGGCAGATGGCGTCGGACTCACGGATGTTCGCCAGGAACTTGTTGCCCAGGCCCTCGCCCTCGCTCGCGCCCCGCACGATGCCGGCGATGTCGACGAAGTCGACGGTGGCGGGGAGCACGCGCTGCGACTGGAAGAGCTCGGCGAGCTTGCCGAGCCGGGGATCGGGGACGCCCACGACACCGACGTTCGGCTCGATGGTGGCGAACGGGTAGTTGGCCGCCAGCACCTCGTTCTTGGTCAGGGCGTTGAAAAGGGTCGACTTGCCGACGTTCGGCAGGCCGACGATTCCGATCGTGAGCGACACGTTGCGACTACTTCCCGTTGCCCCTGGCGGGGGTTCTCCGTAGTGGGGTCTCTTGGCGGACAGCCGGCCCGGAGGCCGACCACCCAGTCTACGGCGCCCTCGGAAGCGCTCCTGGGGGCTGCCCGGCGGACAAAGGGGCGGGCAGGACTGTGCCGGATCGGTGGCGTTGGGGGATTCCGCGTGTTCATGACGGCGAGTGCGGCCCCGTACCACCTACCGTGGCCCGGTGGAGCAACGCAGCGCGCGCACGACCCAGCACGACCCGCACGAGCGGTACGGGACCCCTCCCCCGGGCGAGGGCACCGACGGTGACGGGGCCGCCGCCCGGCGCGGCCCGCGGCTCCCGCATCCGGCCGCGCCCGCACCCCCGACCGCACCCCCGGCCCGCAAAGCACAAGGCCAGGCACGAGGACAGGCACAAGGTCCGGCACAAGGCCAGGCGCAGGGTCCCGCACCAGGCCAGGCACAGGCCACGGCCAAGGCGCGGCCCTCCGCCGCCCCGGACGCCGCCCACCGCGGAAAAGCGGCCGAGCAGCCTCCGGGCCGACAGCGGGCGACCCGGCGCGGGACGGCCCGGAAGCCGCAGGGCGGGCAGGGAGCGGCTGCGGCGCGTACAGCCGACGGCCGCCGCCGGGGGGCGCGCGGCGGGCTGCCGACGCCCCGGCTGACGGGCCTGGGCGTCGGGGTGTTCGCCTCGCTGCTGATGGTGCTGCTCGGCGGCCTGGTGTCGCTGATGCCCGGCGGGGCGCCCGCGTTCTACGGCATCGGGTTCGTACTGGTCGCCATGGGCACCGCGGTGTGGGTGCGGCCCGCGGACCTGTTGGCCGCACCGATCGCTGCCCCGCTCGCCTACACCGCCGGGCTGTTCTTCGCCGGGGGCTCCGGTGACGGCTTCACCGGGGTACTCCAGAACGTCTTCACGGGCCTGGCGCTGCACGCTGTGTGGCTGTACGCGGGCACGCTGGCCGCCGTGGTGATCGTGCTCGTCCGGAAAGCGGCGCTCGGCCTGGAGCAGCGCCGCGCCCGACGACGCGCCGAGAGGGCCTGAGGCCCCCGGCCCTGGGGTCGGGGACAGCCCCGACGGGCGTCAGGCCCGCAGCCGCTCCGCCGCCTCGGCGCGCAGGTCGCGGCGCAGCTCCTTGGGGAGCGAGAACTGCATGTGCTCGTCGACCGGCTTGACGATCTCCACCTCGTCCCAGCCGCGCTGCGCCAGCCACTCCAGGACGCCGTCGACCAGGACCTCGGGGACGGAGGCTCCGGAGGACAGGCCGATCGTCTCGACGCCCTCCAGCCACGCCTCGTCGATCTCGTCCGCGTTGTCGACCAGATGGCCGTCCCTGGCGCCGTGTGTCAGGGCCGTCTCGACCAGGCGAACGGAGTTGGAGGAGTTCTTGGAGCCGACCACCAGCACCAGGTCGGCCTCGGCGGCGACCTGCTTGATGGCGGTCTGGCGGTTCTGCGTGGCGTAGCAGATGTCGTCGCTGGGCGGCGAGAGAAGGTTCGGGTAGCGGCCCTTGAGCGCGTCGACCGTCTCCATGGTCTCGTCCACCGAGAGGGTGGTCTGGGAGAGCCACACCACCTTTTCGGGGTCGCGGACCTCGACGTTCTCCACGTCCTTGGGGCCGTCGACCAGCGTGATGTGGTCGGGCGCCTCGCCGCTGGTGCCGATGACCTCTTCGTGGCCGTCGTGGCCGATCAGGAGGATGTCGTAGTCCTCCTGGGCGTACCGCACGGCCTCCTTGTGCACCTTGGTGACCAGGGGGCAGGTGGCGTCGATGGTGGCCAGCTTGCCGCGCTCGGCCTCCTTGTGGACGGTGGGTGCCACGCCGTGCGCGGAGAAGATGACGATCTCGCCCTCGGGCACCTCGTCCGTCTCCTCGACGAAGATGGCGCCCTTCTTCTCCAGGGTCTGGACCACGTACTTGTTGTGCACGATCTCGTGCCGTACGTAGATCGGAGCGCCGTACTGCTCCAGTGCCTTCTCCACGGCGATCACCGCACGGTCCACGCCCGCGCAGTAGCCCCGGGGGGCGGCGAGCAGGACGCGGCGGCGGCCCGGAGCGGGGGATTGCGGTGCGGTGGCTTCCGGTGCGTCGGCGGGCCTGCGGTCGGGCGAACCAGTCATGGCTCCATCGTAAGGGCCGTACTCGGATCGCTCCGGGGCCCACCGGGAGGCACCCCTCTGGGCGCCCGGAGTGCGGAGGCACTCGGGATGCACGGCCACGGGCGCGTGCCCCGCTGCCGGCGGTTACCTTCTGCGGCAAGCTGGCTTCCATGCCTGCAGCTCGCTCGCACACAGCCGAAATCCTGGGGGACAGGCCGGGCGGAGCCCTGCGGCGCAGTCTCACGCTGCGCGATCTGGTCGTCTACGGGCTGCTGTTCATCGCGCCCATGGCGCCGGTGGGTATCTACGGGGCGCTGGACGCGCGCAGCCATGGCGTGGTCCCACTGGTCTACGTGGTGGCGACAGTGGCCATGTCGTTCACGGCCTACTCCTACGCCCGGATGATCCATACGGTGCCGCAGGCGGGCTCCGTGTACGCGTACGCGCGCGTGGGCCTCGGGCACGGCGCCGGCTTCGTGGCCGGCTGGATGATGATGCTGGACTATCTGCTCATCCCGGCTGTCGCCTACCTCTTCTCCGGGATCGCCATGGCGCAGCTGGTGCCCGAGGTGGACCAGTGGGTCTGGACGGCGCTCGCGGTGGTGGTGACGACAGCGCTCAATCTCTCGGGCGTACGCCGTGCGGCAGTGGTCGGTTTTCTGGTGCTGGCCATGGAGATCCTGGTGCTGCTGGTGTTCGTCGTCGCCGCGCTCGTCGTACTGGCGCAGGACGGGCCCCAGCGCGACTGGCTCTCGCCGCTCACCGGGGACCGGGCCTTCTCGCTGACGGCGCTGCTGAGCGCGGTCTCCGTGGCAGTGCTGTCCTTCCTCGGTTTCGACGCCATCGCGAACTTCGCCGAGGAGGCGGTGGGCGGCAGGGGGAACAGCGCCACACTGGTCTCCCGTGCGCTGGTGTGGTGCCTGCTGGTCACGGGCGTGCTTTTCGTCGTCCAGACGTATCTGGCCGCGCTGCTGTCGGAGGACTCCTCACGTCAGCTGGCCGAGGACCCGGCCGCACAGGGCGCCGCCTTCTACACGGCGACCGAGGCGGCGATCGGCGGCTGGCTGGAGACGACGGTGGCGGTGAGCAAGGCGATCGGTGCTGCGTTCGCGGCGCTGGCCGGACAGGCGGCGGCCTCCCGGCTGCTGTACGCCATGGCCCGCGACCGGCGGCTGCCGCGTGCGCTGGGCAGTGTCGGCTCGCGTACCGGGGTGCCGGGGCGGGCGCTGCTGCTGAGCGCGGTGCTGACGCTGTGCGCCGCGGTGTGGGCAGCGCGGGCCGCCGACGGTCTGGACCGGCTGGTCTCCGTCGTGGACATCGGCGCACTGTTCGGCTTCGGCATGCTGCACCTGTCGGTCATGGGCTACTACGGGCTGGGACGGCGGGAGGGCAGCCGCCCGGCGGGAGAGGGCGAGGAAGCCGCGGGCGGGGCCGGACGGCACCGGATGAGCGTGCTGTGGGACTGGGCGGTGCCGCTGGTGGGCCTCGGGATCACTGTCGCGGTGATCGTCACCGCGAACCGCGAAGCCCACTGGGTGGGGCTGGTGTGGCTGGCGGTCGCGCTGGTGGTGCTGACAGTGCTGCGCCGCCGGGACAGGCGCGAGGCAGCAGCAGGCTGAGGGACTTCCCGGAAGGTGGCCGGGCGGGCCGGGGCTGTCAGTGGCAGGGCCTAGCATTCTCGCATGGCTCTCACCACGTCCGCCGACTCCCCGATCCCCGTCAGCGAGGTCTCCCGGCTGATCCGTGGCTGGATCGACCGGCTGGGCGCCGTCTGGGTCGAGGGGCAGATCATCCAGCTCTCGCCCCGGCCGGGTGCCGGAATGGTCTTCCTGACGCTTCGCGACCCCTCCCGCGAGGTCTCCCTCAGCGTCACCTGCTTCCGTCAGGTGTACGAGCAGGTCAAGGACGTCATCGGCGAGGGCACGCGGGTGGTCGTCCACGCGAAGCCGGAGTGGTACGAGAAGACGGGGCGGCTCTCGCTGCGTGCCGCCGAGATCCGCCCGGTGGGCGTCGGCGAGCTGCTGGCGCGGCTGGAGCGGCTGCGCAAGGCGCTGGCGGCCGAAGGGCTGTTCGCAGCGGAGCGCAAGAGGCCGCTGCCGTTCCTGCCGCAGCGGATAGGGCTGATCACCGGCCGGGCCTCGGACGCCGAGCGGGACGTGCTGCACACCGCGCGGGAGCGCTGGCCCGCCGTGCGCTTCGAGGTGCGCAACACGGCGGTGCAGGGGGCGTACGCCGTCTCGCAGATCATCGAGGCGCTCCAGGAGCTGGACGCCCGCGAGGACGTGGACGTGATCATCGTGACGCGGGGCGGCGGCGGCATGGAGGACCTGCTGCCGTTCTCGGACGAGCGCCTGGTGCGTGCCGTCGCCGCGGCACATACGCCGGTGGTCTCCGCGATCGGGCACGAGGCGGACTCGCCGCTGCTGGACCTGGTGGCCGACGTCCGCTCGCGTACGCCCACCCACGCCGCCAAGGACACCGTTCCGGACGTCGGCGAGGAGCACCAGCGGGTGCGGGCGCTGCGGGAGCGCGCCTGGCGAGTGATCAACGGGCTGCTGGAGCGCGAGGAGCGCGGCCTGGCGGAGGTGATGAGCCGGCCGGCGATGGCCGACCCGCACGTCATGGTGGAGGACCGCGAGGACGAGATCGCGGGGCTGCTCGACCGCTCCCGCCGCTGCCTCGACCACCGGCTGGCCCGCGCGGAGGACGCGCTGACACACACCCACGCCCGGGTCGTCGCGCTGTCACCGGCGGCGACATTGCAGCGGGGCTACGCCGTGCTCCAGCGGGCGGACGGCGCCGTCGTCCGGGACGCCGCCCAGGTCGCGGAGGGCGACCGGCTGCGGGCCCGGGTGGCCGGGGGAGAGTTCGGCGTCGCTGTCGGACCGCACGCATAGGCTGGCGGGTATGACGACGGAAACGGAAGGCCGGACAGCCCGAGGCGGCCCGGCAGCTGCCGCGACGGATGCCTCGGCGGACGGCGCGGCGGGCGCCTCCCAGGCGGAGCTGGCGACGGCGGACGCGCTCAGCTACGAGCAGGCGCGCGCTGAGCTGGTCGAGGTCGTGCAGCGTCTGGAGTCCGGTGGCTCGACGCTGGAGGAATCGCTGGCGCTGTGGGAGCGCGGCGAGGAGCTCGCGGGCATCTGCCGCGCCTGGCTGGAGGGCGCACGGGCCCGGCTGGACGCGGTGCTGGAGGCGGAGGAGGAAGAAGAGGCGGAGGAAGCCGCGGAGGAGGACGAGTAGCAGGGGCGAGCAGCGCGTGTCCGGCCCGGCCGGCGGTCCTGGGCCGGTGGTGGGGCGGTAGGGCGGCGGGACGACCCCTTCGTTAAACGTTGAACTAGTGCTGGTTACACTTGCCTGCGCCCCTGCATGTCGTACACAAAGGCAAGGCACCACCCCATGGCTCTAGCCCTCGACCCCGCGGCCCAGGACCTCCTCTTCCGCGAGGCCCACACCGCCA
Organism: Streptomyces sp. 3N207; assembly: GCF_052246355.1. Taxonomy (NCBI): domain Bacteria; kingdom Bacillati; phylum Actinomycetota; class Actinomycetes; order Kitasatosporales; family Streptomycetaceae; genus Streptomyces; species Streptomyces sp. 3N207. Next base: position 185,740 of record NZ_JBQQBV010000001.1, read on the forward strand.
ACACCTTCACGGACGAGCCGGTCGCCGAGGAGCAGCTCCAGGCGATATACGACCTGGTGAAGTACGGGCCCACGGCGTTCAACCAGTCGCCGCTGCGCCTCACCCTGCTGCGCTCCCCCGAGGCCCGCGAGCGGCTGCTGACGCACATGGCGGAGGGCAATGTGCCCAAGACCCGTACGGCCCCGCTGACGGCGGTCCTCTCCTACGATCTGGACTTCCACGAGCGGCTGCCGGAGCTCTTCCCGCGTGCCCCGCACATCAAGGATGCGGTCTTCTCCGAGGAGAGCTCACGCGAGACCGCGGGCGCCCTCAACGCCACGCTGCAGGCCGGGTACTTCCTCCTCGGCGTACGCGCCGCGGGACTGGCCGCGGGCCCGATGACCGGCTTCGACGCGCAGGGCATCAACAAGGAGTTCTTCGCCGACGGCCGCCGGCGCGTACTGCTGGTCGTCAACATCGGCAAGCCGGGCCCCGACGCGTTCGCCCCACGCTCGCCCCGTCTTCCCTACGGCGATGTGGTGACCGTCCTCTGAGGCGCTGACCGCCGCCCCCAGACCGCCCCCCGCGCGAATCCCCCCTCGCGCGGGGGGCTTCCCTTTGCGCGGGCCCCGCTGCTCGTTTCCGCGGGCCCGCGGGCCCGCGGTTCGGCCTGCTCCGGCTACTCGGCGGCCTTCGTGGAACCGCTCCTGCCCGGCGTCTCCGAGGTGGCCGGCTTCTCCGACTTGGCCTGGAGTGCTCCGGCCAGTTCGCCCAGCTGCCGGAAGGTCGCCGTGCCCGTGACCACGGTCACGGACTTGCCGTCGTCGGCGACGCGTACCAGTGCGTCGTACTTCGAACCCTGGTAGCGGGTCCACTCCTCGCCCGCGACGCGCTGCTTCTTCGCCGTCTTCTCGGCGCCCTGCGTGACGTCGTCGACGAAGCGGTTCGGCCGCCGCTGGTCGCTCTGCTCGACGGCGGCGTACTCGTTGTCCGGCGTCATGAAGCCCAGATGCCAGGCGGCGCCCTTCGGGCCGTCGGCGGTGTAGCGGACGGAGGTGGCACGCCACTCATTGGACAGCCCCTGCGGCGCGGCCACCGGGTACGGCGCCGCACGGCGCGCCGAGGCCAGCTCCACGCCGTAACCGACGGGCTTGACCGGGTCCTTCGTGTCGTCGTGCGGGACGAACAGGTAGATGACCCAGGCGGCGAGAAGGATCAATGCCAGCGAGATCACCATGTCGCGCACGGCCTGTGCTCCGCGCTTCTTGTTTGCTGCCACGCCCCCATCGTCCCTTATGCCGGTCGGCGGCTTGTGCGAGGGGCGGGGGCTCCATCGGCGATGCCTGTGCGCCGCCCGCCGTTCACTCCCGGTCTGCTCATCCGTGGGCGCCCCTGCTCACTCTGTGGCAGACGGGTAAAATCTTGCCCACCCTCGCCGAATCGGCACAGCTCACGTCGCCGCAGTGGCCGTAAGAGCCGCCGTACAGAAAGGTGTGTTCCGATGACCGAACACAACCACCTGCCCTCCCAGCTCGAAGTCAGCCCGGAGGCCCCGGACCGCAACCTGGCGCTGGAGCTGGTACGGGTCACCGAGGCGGGCGCGATGGCCTCGGGCCGCTGGGTCGGCAAGGGCGACAAGAACGGCGCGGACGGCGCGGCCGTCAAGGCGATGCGCACCCTCGTCTCCACGGTCTCCATGAACGGCGTGGTGGTGATCGGCGAGGGCGAGAAGGACGAGGCCCCGATGCTCTACAACGGGGAACGTGTCGGGGACGGTACGGGCGCCGAGTGCGATGTCGCCGTCGACCCGGTCGACGGTACGACGCTCACCGCCAAGGGCATGGGCAACGCGGTCTCCGTGCTGGCGGTGGCCGAGCGGGGCTCGATGTTCGACCCGAGCGCGGTCTTCTACATGGACAAGCTGGTGACGGGCCCCGAGGCGGCGGAGTTCGTGGACATCACGGCACCGCCCGCGGTGAACATCCGGCGGATCGCCAAGGCCAAGGGCTGCGGCGTCGAGGACGTCACCGTCGTCGTGCTCGACCGGCCGCGCCACGAGGGGCTGGTGAAGGAGATCCGGGAGGCCGGCGCGCGGATCAAGTTCATCTCGGACGGCGATGTCGCGGGTGCCGTGATGACGGTGCGCGAGGAGACCGGCGTCGACCTGCTGCTGGGCGTGGGCGGCACCCCGGAGGGCATCATCGCGGCCTGCGCGATCAAGTGTCTCGGCGGGACGATACAGGGCAAGTTGTGGCCCAAGGACGACGAGGAGCGGCAGCGCGCCCTCGACGCGGGCCACGACCTGGACCAGGTGCTGTTCACCGATGACCTGGTCAGCGGTGAGAACGTGTTCTTCGTCGCGACCGGCATCACCGACGGCGATCTGCTGCGGGGCGTCCACTACCGGGGCGAGCGTGCCTTCACGCAGTCGCTGGTGATGCGGTCGAAGTCGGGCACCATCCGCCAGATCGAGTCCGTCCACCGGCTCTCGAAGCTGCGCGCCTACAGCGCCATCGACTTCGACCGCGCCCGCTGAGGGCTGCGCCCGGCCTGCGCCGCTCCCATTGGTGGCCCCCATGAGTCGGTTGCTCCGCATGGGGGCTGCGCTTGCCCACCCTGCGCCCCTGGCGCAGACTGCCCAAGCTTCCGAGGAAGACGCGCGCCCTCAGGGGCGCGGGGAACTGCGCGAGCAACCGCAACGCAGCCGCAGCCTGCAAACGACAAGCAGGGGCACCCCCTACGCAGCACAGGGGGCGCCAGGCGGCTATGCGATGCGGGACACCTCCGTAGTCGGCTGACCCGCGGATGCAGTCTTACGGCGGCGCGTGAGCACCACGCGCCGCTCCGCGGCGGTGAGCCCGCCCCAGACGCCGTACGGCTCGGGCATCACCAGGGCGTGCTCGCGGCACTCGACCAGCACGGGGCAGCGGGCGCACACCCGCTTGGCGGCCTGCTCACGGGAGAGCCTGGCGGCCGTGGGCTCCTTGGAGGGGGCGAAGAAGAGGCCCGCCTCGTCACGGCGGCAAACGGCTTCCGCATGCCAGGGGCCCGCTTGATCATCTCGCTCAGGCGTTCGCTGTACGGGGATGGTGGCGGCGGCCTGTGGGGACTGATGCGGCGTTTGCAGCACGGTCTGCTCCTGACGCGACGACGGAGGTTTGTTTCCCCTTCACCCGTCTTGCAGCGCACGGCAGTTCACGGCTCCCCCACGGGCCCCCTGGAGGGCCGACTCGCAAACTCATGCCGTACGAAAGACGATGCCCGAGCCCTACCCGCTGTACGCGCCGGTATGCATTACGTGTCGTCCGATACGCGCCCAGGCGTGCGCTCCCGAGCGTTCACCGAATGCCGCGTGCGCCCGCCCTCTCACAGCTCCTTGCGGAACCGGTCGCGCAGGTTCTGGACGAGCCGGCCACGCTTCGGTTTGGCGTCCACACCACCGAAAACAGCGGCTCCCTCGACCAGGACGGTCGGTGCGTTCGGATCGGGGGAGTCGGTGACCTGGACGTCGAAACCGCCGAAGATCCCGGCGCCCTTCTGCTGCAGGGTGACGTTCTCCGGGACGCGGATCTCGATTCCTCCGAAGATCGCAGTGGCGTTGATCTGCACGTGCGGGTGCTCGAAAAGCGCCTCGGTCAGATCGATCTCGATGCCGCCGAAACAGGCGAACGCGTTGATCTTCCGCGGGACCCGCCAGCGCCCCTTGCGGCCGGTACCGCTGAAGATGGCGACCAGGTTCTCCTTGGGGCCGTAACCGGGCTGGGCCGGGCCCGAGGTGTGCGAGGCGGCGAAGTTCGCGAACGCGGTGCCGTAGGAACGCTGGCCGCCCGCACCCGGCTGCTCGCTGCCGTGCTCCGCGCCGGAGACGCCCGAGCGGCCCGCCGGGAGGTCGCGGACGAGGGGCTCCAACTCGCCCATCGTCTTGGCGGCGTAGACGGCTTCGATCCGCTCACCGTGCTCCTCCGCGTCCAGCCTGCCTTCGGCGAGGGCTTCGCGGAGGATGTCGGCGACCCGGTCCCGGTCCGCGTCCGAGGCACGGACACCGGCGTCCGCCGCGGGAGCAGGAGCAGGCGCCGATGCGGTCGCGGGCTCCGGAGACCGCTCGGCCGACGACTGCTTCTGGAGCGAAGTGCGCGCAGAGTCTTCAGTCACAAGAGCAGAGTACCCAAACGCGATAGATCGCGACTACCCCCGCAGCGGCCTCTTGCGGGCTGGTTCTACGCTGTGAGACGCGCTCCCATCGTCGAGAGCCGGGCTCCCATCGTCGAGAGCCGCAAGTGTGAGAGGAAGAGTCCCCGTATGTCTGCCAGCTCCCAACCGGCCAGCCCGGAGTTCTCCTACACGGATCTGCTCCCCACCGGTGAGGACCCCACGCCGTACCGCCTGATCACCAGCGAGGGCGTGAGCACCTTCGAGGTGGACGGGCGCACCTTCCTCAGGGTGGAGCCGGAGGCGCTGCGCAAACTGGCGGCCGAGGCCATCCACGACATCCAGCACTACCTGCGCCCCGAGCACCTGGCGCAGCTGCGCCGCATCCTGGACGACCCCGAGGCCAGCGCCAACGACCGCTTCGTCGCGCTGGACCTGCTCAAGAACGCCAACATCGCGGCGGCGGGCGTGCTGCCCATGTGCCAGGACACCGGTACGGCGATCGTGATGGGCAAGCGCGGCCAGCAGGTACTGACCGCGGGCGGCGACCAGGAGGCGCTCTCGCGCGGTATCCACGACGCCTACACCCAGCTCAACCTGCGCTATTCGCAGATGGCTCCGCTCACCATGTGGGAGGAGAAGAACACCGGCACCAACCTGCCCGCGCAGATCGAGCTGTACGCGACCGACGGCGACGCCTACAAGTTCCTGTTCATGGCCAAGGGCGGCGGCAGCGCCAACAAGTCCTTCCTGTATCAGGAGACCAAGGCGGTGCTGAACGAAGCCTCCATGATGAAGTTCCTGGAACAGAAGATCCGTTCGCTGGGTACGGCCGCCTGCCCGCCGTACCACCTGGCGATCGTCGTCGGCGGCACCAGCGCCGAGTACGCGCTCAAGACGGCCAAGTACGCCTCCGCGCACTACCTGGACGAGCTGCCGGAGTCCGGCTCGGCCTCCGGGCACGGCTTCCGGGACAAGGAGCTGGAGGAGAAGGTCTTCGAGCTGACGCAGCAGATCGGTATCGGCGCGCAGTTCGGCGGCAAGTACTTCTGCCACGACGTGCGCGTGGTGCGGCTGCCCCGGCACGGTGCCTCCTGCCCCGTCGCCATCGCGGTGTCCTGCTCGGCGGACCGCCAGGCCAAGGCGAAGATCACCGCCGAGGGTGTCTTCCTGGAGCAGCTGGAGACCGACCCGGCGCGCTTCCTGCCGGAGACGACGGAGTCCGAGCTGACCCAGGGCGCGGGCCCGGACCTTGACGCGGTGAAGATCGACCTGTCCCGCCCCATGGACGAGATCCTGGCCGAGCTGACCAAGCACCCGGTCAAGACCCGGCTGTCGCTGACCGGCACGCTGGTCGTGGCCCGCGACATCGCCCACGCGAAGATCAAGGAGCGGCTGGACGCGGGCGAGGAGATGCCGCAGTACCTCAAGGACCACCCCGTCTACTACGCGGGCCCGGCCAAGACCCCCGAGGGCTACGCCTCCGGCTCGTTCGGCCCCACCACGGCCGGGCGCATGGACGCCTACGTAGAGCAGTTCCAGGCGGCCGGCGGCTCGAAGGTGATGCTCGCCAAGGGCAACCGCAGCAAGCAGGTCACCGACGCGTGCGCCGCGCACGGCGGCTTCTACCTCGGCTCCATCGGCGGCCCGGCGGCCCGGCTCGCCCAGGACTGCATCAAGAAGGTGGAGGTCCTGGAGTACGAGGAGCTGGGCATGGAGGCGGTCTGGAAGATCGAGGTGGAGGACTTCCCCGCGTTCATCGTCGTCGACGACAAGGGCAACGACTTCTTCGCCGACCCCGCACCCGAGCAGCCGTTCGTCACCTCGATCCCGGTCCGCGCGGGGAGCTGACGCCGCCAGGACCACGGCAAGGGGCGCGCCCGCCCACTCCCCGTCGCGCGCGGCGGGGAGTACGATCCCCTCCGGCCGGGCCGAGGAACCGGGGGTGAGAGCGCTGACGGGCGGGAGCGAAGGGCGCGCCCCGGTCCAGAACACCATCACCGGCGGGCGGTTCGGGAACGTCGTACAGGCGGCCCGCATCGATGCCCTGCACATCCATGTGCACGACCCCGAGCGGGAGTTACCCCCCTCCCGGCGGCTCCTGTACGGGCTCGCCGCGCTGCTGGCGGGCGCAGCCGCGTACGTCGCGCAACGCTACGGCCCGCTTCCCGGACTGCTCGCGCTGGCTTCCGCCGCGCTCACCGGGACAGCAGCCCTGAGCCGTACGCTCGAACGCCGCCGCTTCACCCGGCCCCGCAAGCCCGTGCCGGCGCACCGGCTCGACTGGACCACAGGCCAGCTCGCCGAAGTGCTGACCCGGCAGTACGGGCGCGAGGACCAGCTCGCGCTCTCCCCCGTGAGCACCCCGACCCCGCTGCCCGTGCGCTGGGAGGCCGCCGACCCGGCGGTGTCCGAGCACGAGGCCAATGTGCTGGGCCTGCCGGCGGGCGCCACCGAATCCGGCGAACCGCTCGACGTGACGGGGGAATTCGGAGAGATCGGGGCCTTCTTCACCGCGCTGCCCCGGCAGCGGCTCGTGGTCCTCGGCGAGCCCGGCGCGGGCAAGACCGTGCTCGCGTACCGCCTGGCGCGCACCCTGTTGGAGCACCGCGGCCCGGTGTCCGGTGCGCCCGTCCCCGTCGTGCTGCCGCTCGCCTCCTGGGACCCGGCGGACGCGCGCGGCCTGTGGCACTGGGCCGCCGAGCGGCTCTCCGCCGAGCAGCCCGCGCTGCTGCCCACCCCCGAACTCGCACTCGACCTCATCGAGTCCGGCCGACTGCTGCCCGTCCTCGACGGCTTCGACGAGCTGCCGGAACCGGTACGGGCCGACGCGCTGAGCGAGCTGCGCCGCAGCCTCGCCGCGCCCGCACGCTGCGTGCTGACGAGCCGGGTCGCCGAGTACACCCGCGCGTTACGGGACGCGGGCGGCCTTCCGCTGCCCGGCGCCGCGGCCGTACGACTGTGCCCGCTGACCGCCCAGGACCTCGCCGCGTATCTGCCGCGCACCAGCGGCCGTACCGACACCACCTGGCAGCCCGTACTGCGGCGGCTCGCGGACCCGGCGGACACCGCGCGCGAGGTGCGGGTGCTGCGCGCGGTGCTCAGCACGCCGCTGATGGTGGCGCTCGCCCGCGTCGCGTACAGCGGGACCGACGCCGACCCGGCCGAACTTCTCGGCGCCGGGCGCTTCACCATCCGCCAGGCCGTCGAACGCCACCTGTACGACGCGTTCTTCACCGCCGCCTACGGGCGCCAAGCAGAAGATGCCACCCGCTGGGCCGGTTTCCTCGCGGCCCGGCTGCGGGAGGCCGGCCGGCAGGACCTTGCCTGGTGGCGGCTGGACGAGGCGGTGCCGGGCGCCGTACGGGCGCTTGCGCTGCTGCCGGGCCCGGCGGTGGCCGCGCTGACCGTCCACCTGGCGGGGATCGGCACACCGTGGTGGGACCGGTGGGTGGCGGCGCCGCTGTGGTTGGTGCTCGGCGCCGGGCTGTGGCTGGGCTTTGCCGGGGACGCCCTCCCCGGCGGGCACCCGCGCGGGCCGCAGCGGGTGCGGTGGCCACGGCGCGCCCGGCCGGGCGGGGCGGGAGCGCACGCACCGCTCCGGCGGTGGAGCTGGTGGGCCGGGGGAACGCTGTATCTGGTCGCTCTGGCCGCGGCCCTGTGGATACTCGGCACGATCAGAGGGGAGCTGCAGACAGACGCCGCCGCACTGGCCGTCGCGGGCCTCATCTGCCTGCCGCTCACCGCCCTCCTCGTCCGCCTGCGCACCCCCGCCGATCCCGAGACCGCCCCCGAACCCGCGCGTCTCCTCCGGCTGGACCGGCGCTCCGTGCTGGCGCTCGGCGCCGTCGGCTCGGGCATCGCCAAGAGCCTCGACGCGAACGCCGACTTCGCCAGGCCGCGCCCCTACGTGGGCTGGGTGCTCGTGGTGACGCTCGGCCTCTGGCAGCTCTCCGGCGGGCGGGACGTGGTCACCGCCCGGACGTGGGCCGTGGTCCTGGCGGGCGCCGCGGTGGCGTCCTACCTGCACGACTTCGCGCTCTCCGCGTGGGGCCGCTTCACACTCGCCCGGGTCTGGTGCACCTGTCACGGCCAACTGCCGTGGCGGCTCATGGACTTCCTCCGCGACGCACACCGCAGGGGCGTGCTGCGCCAGGCGGGCGGCGTGTACCGCTTCCGGCACATCGAGCTGCGCAACCGGCTCGCGGCACACGCACCATCACGCGCCCGCTCCCCCCGCGTGCCCAGGGCGCTGCGCACGCGCGTGCCCGCGAACGTGCGGAAACTCGGGTCAGCACTTGCAGGCGCCCTCGCCACCATCTGCGCCCCGCTGTTCCTGGCCGCGTCCGTCTACGGCACACCGAAGGCCGAGCCCGCCCCGTTTCCGCACGGCCCCCGACCGCCCGCCTGCTCCGTGCTGAGCGCGCACGACCGGGAGGCGCTGATGGACCGCCCGCTGGCGGTGCAGGACGGCCACACCAAGTGCGTCGCGGCGGAGCAGTCGCCGTTCCGCCCCGCCGTCGAGGTCCAGATCCGGCTGTCCGCCGATACGGCGACGGCGAGCGGCAGCGGCGTGGAGGCGGCACGCGACGACTTCCGGGAGAGGGCGGGCTTCGAGCGGCGGAACCCCCACTCATCCGTCCTGCGCGGCCCCGCCCTGGCCGACCAGCAACTGCGCGTGCTCGGCACGACCTTCCCCAGCGACGGGGTGCCGCGGATGCGGCAGGCCCGCTACTACGCCCGGGACGGCAACCTGCGCGCCTACGTCTTCTACGCCGAGGAGTACGCGTCAGCGCGGCGCGTCTCCGCCGTCGCCGAATCGCTGCTCCGCAAGGCTCTGGACCGGCCCAGCGCGCGGGACCTCGCCTCGATCCCGCGCACGCGCGTGCCCGAGCGCACCCGCTTGGCCGGTTACGCGCGCGAGGAACGGTCGCTGCACGGTGCGGTGTGGCAGGGCGACGAGCCCTCACGGATCCTGACCTTCGACTACGTGAGCGTCCCCCTCCGCGCTCCCCGCCAGCTGGAGTGCGACACCGAATACCGCGACGAGGACGACGCGGTCGAGTCGACGGAAGCCCTCGACCTGTCCGCCTACGTCTGCAAGCCCCCCGAAGACGGTCTCCCCGCACGCCCGGCCCCCCGCGTCCGCATCGACCTCGCCGAATTGGAGTGCGGCGGCCGGTGCCGGCAGCGGGAGACCCGCGTCTTCGAGCGGACCCGCCCGGGTGCGGAACCAGTGCGCTGGCTGCGGCCCGACGGAACGAAGGACGCGCGGTACGCGGTACGCAAAGGTGCCGAGTCGTACGAGATGCACCTGTTGCGCGAGTACCGGGTCGCCCCCTTCGACCGGCGCCGGCTATGGCTCCGCGTCCGCGTGGCCCCCGAGCACGCCACGCTGGCCCAGAAGATCGTCAACAGCGCGTACACCCAGGCCGGCGGCGGGCGGTGAGCCGAACGGCACGTTCCACGCCGTCAGAGGTCCTGCACGGCCGTCTCCAGCAGGCAGAACTCGTTGCCCTCCGGATCGGCCAGCACCGTCCAGGACACGTCCGCGGACTGGCCGACGTCCACCCGGACAGCACCCAGCTCCAGCAGCCGGCGCAGCTCCTGCTCCGTCGTACTGCCGTTGGCGCGCAGGTCCAGATGGAGGCGGTTCTTCAGCGTCTTGCGCTCCGGGACGGGCAGGACGTCGATGCCCGGCTGTGCCGGGTCGGGCGGGCCGATCTCGATGCCGCCCTCTTCCTCGTCTCTGACCTGCCACTCCAGCACCCGGCACCAGAAGTCCGCCACGGTCCGCGGATCCACGGCGTCAATGCTCAGCGCAGCGATACGGCTCGTCATGGCCGGACCATAGCCAGGAATGTCTCCGCCGTACGGGATGCTGAACCGCATGGAGGTGTTCGCACGTTGACGCTCCCCTCCCTGAAAGGAGGGTTCTCACGGCTCGCGCTGTGAGGCTTCCTGTTTCGTCGCCGACTGCCCGCCCGGAGTGCTCCGTTGAGGTCTTACACCAGCTCCGCAGGCTGTCACCGCCCGTCCGGCGGCCAGCAAATTCTTCGCTGCGTTCACGTCCCGGTCGTGGATCGTGCCGCAGCGGCACCTCCAGGTACGGACGTGCAGCGGCAGCCTATGTAGGAGGGCGCCACAGGCCGAGCACAACTTGGAGGAGGGGAACCAGCGGTCGACCGCGATCACCTCGCGCCCGTACCACTGCGCCTTGTACTCCAGCAGGCTCCGGAATTCAGACCACGCGGCATCGGATATGGCGCGGGCGAGTGTGCCGCTCTTCAGCATGTTCCGAACAGTCAAATCCTCGATCACGATCGTTTGGTTCTCACGAACGAGCCGAGTTGTGATCTTGTTTAGATGATCCTGGCGCCGGTCGGCGATGCGGGCATGGATGCGGGCTACCTTACGCCTGGCCTTGGCCCGGTTCGCCGAACCCTTTGCCTTGCGGAAGAGGGATCGCTGAGCTTTGACGAGCCTGGCCCTGTCGCGGCGCTCGGGCCGGGGGTTGGTGATCTTCTCACCCGTCGAGAGAGTCAGAAGGTTCTCCAGGCCGGCGTCGACCCCGACAGCTCTCCCGGAGGCAGGGAGCGGCTTGACGGACGGGTCCTCGCACAGCATCGAGACGAACCACCGTCCAGCCGCATCTCGCGAGACTGTCACTGTGGATGGCTTCGCCCCTTCAGGGAGGGGCCGGGACCACACGATGTCCAGAGGCTCGGACATCTTTGCCAGCGTGAGCTCCCCGTCCTGAAGGCGGAACGCGGAGGATGTGTACTCGGCACTAGCACGCGACTTCTTCCGCGATTTGAAGCGAGGGTATTGGGCCCGCCTGGCGTAGAAGTTGGTGAACGCCGCCTGCAGGTGCCGAAGGCACTGCTGGAGCGGCACGGAGGAGACCTCGTTGAGGAAGGCGAGTTCTTCGGTTTTCTTCCACGCCGTCAGCATGCTGGAGGTGGCGTTGTAGTTCACCCGCTCGGCCCGCAGCGTCCACGCCTCCGTACGCGCCGCAAGAGCCATGTTGTAGACCTTCCGCACGCAACCGAAGGTGCGCGACAGCTCCGCTGCCTGCGCATCTGTCGGATAGAAGCGGTACTTGAACGCCCGCTTCACATGCGTGGCCACCATTCCTCACAAGTTACCATGCCAGCTTGTGAGCCTATGCGGGCAGTCATTCGTGACCGACGAATCGTCCGGCCGCGATTCATCTCTCCTGCCTTGCTTCGCAGAGGCTTCGTTTTCTCTCCGGCTGAAGCCGGTGGTACCAACGAAGGAGCGCCGATGACCGACAGCCCCGACGGCCCCGGCACAACGGCCTACCGCATCGAGCGCGACTCGATGGGTGAGGTGCGGGTCCCCGCGCACGCCAAGTGGCGGGCGCAGACACAGCGGGCCGTGGAGAACTTCCCCATCAGCGGGCAGCGGCTGGAGCGGGCGCACATCGAGGCGCTGGCCCGGATCAAGGCGGCGGCAGCCGTGGTCAACGCCCGGCTCGGGGTGCTCGACCAGGAGCGGGCCGATGCCGTGCGGGCGGCGGCCGAGGAGGTCGCCGAGGGACGGTGGGACGACCACTTCCCGGTGGACGTCTTCCAGACCGGCTCGGGCACCTCGTCCAACATGAACATGAACGAGGTGCTGGCGACCCTGGCCACCGAACGGCTGACCGCCTCAGGTGCGGAAGCCTCTTCCGTACACCCGAACGACCACGTGAACGCCAGCCAGTCGTCCAACGACGTCTTCCCCTCCTCCATCCACATCGCCGCGACGGCCGCCGTGACCGCCGATCTGATCCCGGCACTGGAGCGGCTGACCTCCTCGCTGGAGGGCAAGGCGCGCGAGTTCGCCGATGTGGTGAAGTCGGGGCGTACGCATCTGATGGACGCCACGCCGGTGACACTCGGCCAGGAGTTCGGGGGCTACGCGACCCAGATGCGGTACGGCGTCGAACGGCTGGGGGCCACACTGCCCCGGCTGGCCGAACTGCCGCTGGGCGGTACGGCCGTGGGCACCGGCATCAACACCCCGCCCGGTTTCGCCGCCGCCGTCATCGAGGAGGTGGCCCGCTCCACGGGCCTCCCGCTGACCGAGGCCCGCGACCATTTCGAGGCGCAGGGCGCCCGGGACGCGCTGGTGGAGACCTCCGGGCAGCTGCGGACCGTCGCCGTGGGCCTCACCAAGATCTCCAACGACCTGCGCTGGATGGCCTCCGGGCCGCGCACGGGGCTTGCCGAGATCGCGCTTCCCGATCTCCAGCCGGGCTCCTCGATCATGCCGGGCAAGGTCAACCCCGTCGTGCCGGAGGCGGTGCTGATGGTCGCAGCGCAGGTCACGGGGAACGACGCGACGGTGGCGGCGGCCGGCGCCGCGGGCAACTTCGAGCTGAACGTGATGCTGCCCGTCATCGCCAAGAACCTGCTGGAGTCGGTACGGCTGCTGGCCAACGCGGCGCGGCTGCTGGCCGACCGCACCGTCGACGGCATCACCGCGAACGTGGAACGCGCGCGGGAGTTCGCGGAGTCCTCCCCCTCTGTCGTCACTCCGCTCAACAAGTACATCGGCTACGAGAACGCGGCCGCCGTCGCCAAGAAGGCCATGGCAGAGCAGCTCACCATCCGCGAGGCCGTACTGGCCTCCGGCTATATCGAGCGGGGAGAGCTGACTGTGCAGCAGCTGGACGAGGCGCTGGACGTGCTACGGATGACCCGCCCCTGACGCCCCGTAACCCTCCGTCGGCCCGTCGTGCGCCCCGCTGCGGCGCAGCTCACGGCGGGCCGGTGGGCAGGACACCTAAGATCTCGTCATGACAGCGGAACAAGCGGCGCCCCCGCAGCGCTGGCCCACAGGCGCCCAGATCCTGTGGCGCTACCGCGCCAACGGTGCCGAGCACCCCCACATCTGCCGACCCGTCACCGTCGTACGCGATACGGAGGAGCTGCTGGCGGTCTGGATGGCGCCCGGCACGCTGTGTGTCAGGCCCGAACTCGCCGACGGCACGCCTGTGCACCACGAGCCACTGGCCACCCGCTACACCAAGCCGCGCAGGGCCGCCTTCTGCCGCTGGTCCGGTGCGGGCGTGCTGAAGCTGGCACGGCCGCAGGAGCCGTGGTCGGTCTGGCTGTTCTGGGAGAACGGCTGGCGGTTCAAGAATTTCTACGTGAATCTGGAGGAGCCCCGGCTGCGCTGGCCGGGCGGGGTGGACTCCGAGGACCACTTCCTGGACCTCGCGGTGAGCCCGGACGGCCGCTGGGAGTGGCTTGACGAGGACGAGTTCGCCGCGGCCCAGCGCGCCGGACTGCTGGGGGAGGCGCAGGCCGGGCGGATCCGTGAGGCGGGGCAGCGGGCCGTCGAGGCGGTGCAGTCCTGGGGCGCTCCGTTCGCGGACGGCTGGGAGCGGTGGCGGCCCGATCCGGCGTGGCCGGTGCCGGAGCTGCCGGAGGACTGGGACAGACCGCCGTTCAACGCGTGTCTGCACCGACCTCCCGATGCCCCTTGATACGCCCCCATACTGCAAACGTAGGATCAACATCCGTAATCGTACGCTGCACAACTCCCCTCACCCCCCGGGGACTTGACCGGCAGCCAGGAAGGAGCCCAGCCGTGAGCAGCTCTGCGGGTTTTGGGGCTAGCGGGAGATCCGGGGCAGATTCCGGGGCATATGACGGATTTGACCGTACGACCATTGACAGATCGGGCCAGTCCGAGGCGTTCGACGCCATCGGGGACCGTTACGACGAGGCGTTCCCCCACAAAGAGGGCCAGATCGTCGGCGCGGCCTGGCTGGCGGAACAACTGCCGCCCGGCTCCCGGGTGCTGGACGTGGGTTGCGGCACCGGGCTGCCGACGGCCCGCCAGCTCACCGACGCCGGGCACAAGGTCGTCGGCATCGACCTGTCCTCCTCGATGCTGAAACTGTGCCGCGACAACGTCCCGGAGAGCGAGTGCCGCAAACTGGACGTGGCCGACCTGGAGTCGTCGGGTCTGGGCCCGTTCGACGGGGCAGTCGCCTTCTTCTCGCTGCTGATGCTGCCCAGGCCGGAGATCCCGTTCGCACTGCGGGCCCTGTACGGGCAGCTGCGCGGCGAAGGACCACTCGTTCTGGGGATGGTGGAGGCGGACGTGAACGATTTCTCCATCCCGTTCCTGGGCAACACGATCCGGGTATCCGGCTATCTGCGGGACGAATTGCGCGGGGTGGTCCAGGACGCGGGATTCGATGTCGTAGGAGAGGACGCACGCGCGTACGCTCCTGCGAGCACGGATGTACCTCCCGAGATTCAGCTCTTCTTGCAGTGCCGACGACGCCCATAGACCGCGAGCACCCAGCGCAGGGCGTGCGCCGACGCGCAGCCCCGGATGGATGGAAACCGAACGCGTGACGGAGCACGAGAAACCTGCGGCGAGCAGCACCACCGAACCGACGCACCCCACACCGTCGGCCAACGCCCGCCCCGGCGGTACCGAGGGACAGCCGGCCGCGCGCGGCCGCGACGGCACCCCACCGCGGCCGCGACCGCATCCCCCGCAGCCCGGCGAGCCCGCCGAGTCGCCCGCCGCCGGACCGGCCACCGTCGGCGACGCCGGCAGCGAGCTGTCCGAGCGGGAGCGCCGGGGCGGGGACCGGCTGCGGTTCGTCGGCGCGGCGACACGCCGCATCGCCCGCGGTGTCGACCTGGACGAGACGGTGCTGGGTCTGTGCCGCGCCAGTGTGCCCGCCTACTCGGACGCGATCCTCGTCTATCTGCGCGATCCGCTGCCGGTCGGCGACGAGCGGCCCACCGGCCCCTTCGTCCTGCGGCTGCGGCGCAGCGACCGGATCCCCGAGGACCCGCTGGCCGCCCAGGCGTTGCAGGCCGCACAGGCACAGGCGGCGGTGTCCGGCGCCCGGACGGCGGACGGCACCGGGCATCCGGCGGAGACCGTCGGGTTCCCGGGACACGTGGCCGCGGAGGCTGCCGGCCTCTCCCTGGGGATGGCCGCGGGCATGGCGGCCGGCTCGGCGGGCACGGCAGCGGCCCAGCTCGCCGAGGTGCGCCCGGGCGGCCCGCTGGCGGAGGTGCTGCGCGGGGTGCGGCCGGTCTTCGCGGACTCCCCCGCGGCCAGCGCCGCGCTGCCCGAACTCCTCGGCCCGGAACGCGAGGTGCCTGCCGGGCACCGCGCCATTCTCGCGCCGCTGCGCGGACGGCGCCGGGTGATCGGCGCCGCGGTCTTCCTGCGCCGCCCGGACCGGCCCGCCTTCGAGCCGGACGACCTGCTCATCGCGGCGCAACTGGCCACCCATACGGCACTCGGCGTGGACAAGGCGGTGCTCTACGGCCGCGAGGCGTACATCGCCGACGAGCTCCAGCGCACCATGCTGCCCGACGAACTCCCACAGCCCACCGGCGTAACGCTTGCCAGCCGCTATCTGCCGGCCGCCGAGACGGCACGGGTGGGCGGCGACTGGTACGACGCCATCCCGCTGCCCGGCTCACGGGTGGCGCTGGTCGTCGGCGACGTGATGGGCCACTCGATGACCTCCGCCGCGATCATGGGTCAGCTGCGGACGACGGCACAGACGCTGGCGGGGCTCGACCTGCCGCCCCAGGAGGTGCTGCACCACCTGGACGAGCAGGCCCAGCGGCTCGGCAGCGACCGCATGGCCACCTGCCTGTATGCCGTCTACGACCCGGTGGCGCACCGCATCGTCGTCGCCAACGCGGGCCATCCGCCACCGGTCATGCTGCACCGCAGCGGGCGGGCCGAGGTGCTGCGGATACCGGCCGGTGCGCCGATCGGGGTGGGCGGCGTCGACTTCGAGGCCGTCGAACTGGATGCACCCGCGGGCGCCACGCTGCTGCTGTACACCGACGGGCTGGTCGAGTCGCGGCAGCGTGACGTATGGACCGGCATCGAGCATCTGCGCGAGAAGCTGGCCGCCACCGCGCGGCTCACCCGGCCCGGCGCCTCGGCCCCGCTGGAGCCGCTGTGCGACGAGGTGCTGGACATTCTCGGACCCGGCGACCGGGACGACGACATCGCCCTGCTGGCCGCCCGGTTCGACGGGATCGCGCCCAGCGATGTGGCGTACTGGTTCCTGGACCCGCGCGCCCAGACCGCGCGGCAGGCCCGTCGGCTGGCCCGAAGAGCGTTGACCCGCTGGGGTCTGGACGAGCTGTCCGACGCGGTCGAACTGCTGGTGAGCGAGATCGTCACCAACGCCGTGCGGTACGCCGAACGCCCCATCACCTTGCGGCTGCTGCGCACCGACATGCTGCGCTGCGAGGTGGGCGACGACGTGCCACAGCTGCCCCGGTTGCGGCAAGCCCGCGCCACCGATGAGGGTGGGCGCGGGCTGTATCTGGTCAACCGCCTGGCCCGGCGGTGGGGAGCCACCCGGCTCTCCACGGGCAAGGTCGTCTGGTTCGAACTCCCGGTCCCGGAACCGGAACCGGAGTTGTGACCCTTGCTCTGCGCTTGGGCAGTCTGCGCCAGGGCGCAGACCTCCCAAGCGCAACTGCGTAGCCGCGAAGCGCAGCGTCAGGCGCTGAGCTGGGCCTCGGCGTCGAGGGTGGTGGCGACCGCCTGGACAACGGAGGCGATCTTGAACGCCTCCTGAATCGTCTCGCGGTCGACGCCCGCCTTGCGCAGCACCTGCTCGTGCGAGTCGAGGCACTGCCCGCAGCCGTTGATCGCGGAGACGGCGAGCGACCACAGCTCGAAGTCCGTCTTCTCGACACCGGGGTTGCCGATGACGTTCATCCGCAGCCCGGCACGCAGCGTGCCGTACTCCGGGTCCGACAGCAGGTGCCGGGTGCGGTAGAAGACGTTGTTCATCGCCATGACGGCGGCAGCCGACTTCGCGGCGGTGTACGCCTCGTCGCTCAGGTTCTCCTTGGCCTCGGGCTCCAGCGCGCGCAGCACGATCCCGGAGCGGGACGCGATCGCGCAGGCCAGAACCGTGCCCCAGAGCTGCTGCTTGGGCAGGTCCGAATTGCCTATGACGGAGCCGAGGTTCAGCTTGAGGTCCTTCGCGTAGTCCGGAAGGGCCGACTTCAGGTCATCGAGAGCCATGCTGCTCACTCACCAGCCAGCAGCTTGACCGGGTCGAGGGTCTCCTCGCCCTGGGTCCAGTTGCAGGGGCACAGCTCGTCGGTCTGCAGCGCGTCGAGGACCCGCAGGACCTCCTTGGGGTTACGGCCGACGGAGCCGGCGGTCACCATCGTGAACTGGATCTCGTTGTTCTGGTCCACGATGAAGACGGCACGCTGCGCGAAGCCGTCCTCGCCCTCGATGCCGAGCGCGCGCATCAGCTCGTGCTTGGAGTCGGCCATCATCGGGAAGGGCAGATCGGTCAGGTCCGGGTGGTCCTTGCGCCAGGCGTGGTGCACGAACTCCGAGTCACCGGAGAAACCGAGGATCTGCGCGTCGCGGTCGGCGAACTCCTCGTTCAGCTTGCCGAACGCGGAGATCTCCGTCGGACAGACGAAGGTGAAGTCCTTGGGCCAAGCAAAGACGACCTTCCACTTGCCCTCGTAGGTCTTGTGGTTGATCGCCTCGAACTCCTTGCCCTTCTCCAGAGAGACGCAGGCGGTCAGCTCGAACTCAGGGAACTTGTCACCGACAGTGAGCACGTACACACTCCTTGCACTTGCGGCCAGGATGCCCGTATTGCATGCATTCCTGGAGGTTGGTCACCACCACCTAACCACATGCGATATTGATCGCGGAAATAGCCCGCAGCGAGTCGTTTGATCGGCCGGAGTTATCAGCCGACGGCCCGAGGGCCGGACAGGCGCCGGGCCCGGACCGACAAACGGTCCGGGCCACCTGCGGGGTCGGCTCTTACTTCTCTCCCTGGTCCTGCTCGTCACCCTCGACTTCAGGGGTGACCGTGGTCTTGCCGAACCTGCCGAGCAGCTTCGTGACGATGTCACCTGCCTCGACGGACTTGTCCAGCTGCGACGTCCGCACGCCGATGGAGTCCTCTACGTTGGTGTAGCCGAGGTCCCCAGGACCGCTTTCGCGGAAGTTCTGGTAGTTGATGGACGCTCCGAGGTTGACGCCGCTGTCAGCCAGGACAGCCGGCGCGGAGAGACCACCGAGAGCGACAGTGAGACCAACCACGACCGCGGCGCGTGCGCATGTCTTCATTGTTGACTCCTCCTCGTACATGTCGAGTTCGTCCGGTTCTGTACGACAATGGAACTTATTGACACTTGAGAGATTCTTTACGCGTTATATGACGGGGATTCACCTATCAGGCGGCAGTGGTCGTTGACGTCCAACCCAGCCCGATGACGCCTGATTCCTCACCTGACCTGCGAAGAGCCACCGCCGGGCCGGATGACTCCGCGCCACACACGCGCCGCCGCCGCCTCGCGGAGCTTGATCGTGTCAATAGCTACAGTTGGTGGGGTTGATTGGAGTGAGTTATCAGTGACCGCCACCACTGTCCCCGTACAGCCGACGCGGGCAGCGCGTGCCCGCCGGCCCAGCCTGTCGCAGCTGCGCGCCTTCGCCGCCGTCGCCGAGCATCTGCACTTCCGGGAGGCCGCCGCGGCGCTCGGCATGAGCCAGCCCGCGCTGTCCGGCGCGGTCGCGGCTCTGGAGGAGACGCTGGGGGTGCAGCTGCTGGAGAGAACCACCCGAAAGGTGCTGCTCTCCCCAGCCGGTGAACGTATGGCCGCCCGTACAAGGGCCGTACTGCACGCCGTGGGCGAGCTGATGGAGGAGGCGGAGGCCGCGCAGGCGCCGTTCACCGGGGTGCTGCGGCTGGGGGTGATCCCTACGGTGGCGCCGTATCTGCTGCCCACCGTGCTCGGTCTCGTCCACCAGCGCTACCCGGCGCTGGATCTCCAGGTGCACGAGGAACAGACCGCCTCGCTGTTGGAGGGGCTGGGGCAGGGGCGGCTGGATCTGCTGCTGTGCGCGGTACCCCTCGGCGCTTCGTGGGTGCGTGAGGTGCCGCTGTTCGACGAGGACTTCGTGCTGGTCACCCCGGACGGTCACCCGGCCGCCGGGCGCTCGGACCTGCCGCGCTCCATGCTGCGCGAACTGGATCTGCTGCTGCTGGACGAGGGGCACTGCCTGCGCGACCAGGCGCTCGACATCTGCCGCGAGGCGGGCCGCACCGAATCTGCCAGCGTGACGACCAGCGCCGCGGGCCTCTCGACGCTGGTGCAACTGGTGGCCGGGGGCATGGGTGTGACGCTGCTGCCGCGTACGGCGGTGCGCGTGGAGGCGGGGCGCAACGAGTCCCTGCGTACGGCACACTTCGCCGATCCCGCGCCGGCGCGGCGGATCGCGCTGGCGATGCGGGAGGGCGCCGCGCGCGAGGAGGAGTTCCGTGCCTTCGGCGACGCGCTGCGGGCCGCGATGCGGTCGCTGCCCGTACGGCCCGTGCTGCCGTAGGAGTGGGCGACGCTGCCTCCCCCGAGGACTTCGTGCGGGTCCGTCTTGCAGGCCGGGTCACTCGGCACCGGGGCGGCGCGGCCGTGGCGCCGGCGGCCCTCAGTCCTCGCGGGGAGGGCGGCCTCTGCGCGGATGCGGGCGGGTCTCCTTGGGGAGGCGGCCCGCCTGCTTGAGGGCCTGCCGCAGCAGATAGTCGATCTGCGCGTTGGTGGACCGCAGTTCGTCGGCCGCCCAGCGGGCGAGCGCGTCGTGCATGGCAGGGTCGAGCCGCAGCAGCACCTGCTTGCGCTGCTGCGGCTTCCCCTTGCCCTCGCCGTCGGCCGTCACTGGTAGAGCGACCCCGTGTTCAGTACGGGCTGCGGGGAGCGGTCGCCGCACAGCACGACCAGCAGATTGCTGACCATACTGGCCCTGCGCTCCTCGTCCAGCTCCACGAAGTCCTGCGCGGTGATCCGGGCCAGCGCGTCCTCGACCATGCCGCAGGCGCCCTCCACGATCTGCTTGCGGGCCGCGACAACGGCGCCCGCCTGCTGCCGCTGGAGCATGGCGGAGGCGATCTCGGGCGCGTAGGCGAGGTGGGTGAAGCGGGACTCGACCACCGACACCCCGGCGGCGCGCACCCGGGCCGTCAGCTCGGCGGCCAGCTTCTCCGTGATCTCCTCGGCGTTGCCGCGCAGCGAGAGGCCCGCCTCGTCGTGTGCGTCGTACGGGTACTCGATAGCGATATGGCGGACTGCGGCCTCGGTCTGGGTGGAGACGAACTCCACATAGTCGTCGACCGAGAACGTGGCCTGGGCGGTGTCCCGCACCTGCCAGACGACGACCGCGGCGAGCTCGATCGGGTTGCCGTAGGCGTCGTTGACCTTGAGGACCGCCGTCTCGTGGTTGCGGACCCGGGTGGAGATCTTGGTGCGGCTGGTCAGCGGGTTGACCCAGCGCAGGCCGTCCGCACGGATGGTGCCGGTGTAGCGGCCGAAGAGCTGGACGACGCGGGCCTCCCCCGGCGCCACCATGTTCAGCCCCGCCATGCCGAAGACGGAGGCGATCACCAGCACGATGCCGAGGACGATCAGCACACCGCCGCCGGCTCCGCTGCCGTCCGAGGCGAGACCGCCGCCCACGATCACGGCGCCGACGCCGAGCAGGAAGCCGATCAGCCCCAGCAGCAGGGCGAGCCCGCCCGGAATGCTGTGCGCTGCGGTCTCCTTCACTTCCGGCGTGGGCATTTCAGGTGCGTCGGTCGGCTGGTCAAGGCTCATCGCGATCCCCCCGTTCGGTCGTACGGTCAGGCGGGCACCCGCTCGCGGGTGCCCGTCCCTATCAATGTGCTAGCACTTTAACGCCCGAGTGCGGATCCCGCCAGCGGGTGGCGCAGTTACTCCGTACGCAGCCCCTCCGGCCGCACCAGGCGCCACAGCGGCGGCAGGCTCAACAGCGTCACCACCGCGATCAGTCCGGCGCCCACTCCGGCGGTCGGCAGGAAGACCAGCCAGTCCTCGACGGGGCTGCCGATCAGCCGCAGCAGCGCCCAGCCCAGCCCCAGCCCGATGGCGGAGGCCAGCGCGAGCCCCAAGAACACGGGCACCGCTGCCTGCCACAACACCGAGGCCCCCAATGTCGAGCGCCGGGTGCCGAACGCCACCAGCACCGCCAACTGGCTTCTGCGCTCCCTCAGTTGCTCCAGCATGGAGACGAGCATGCTGGCGCCGATCAGCAGCAGCACGGCGGCCGAGGCCGCGAAGATGCCGCGCCGCACACTGTCGAAATGCCCGGAGATCTTCTTCGTGTCCTCCCCCGACACCGAGAGGGCCGGATCGACGTGGAACGCCGTGGTACGTACGTGTTCGAGCGCCTCGGGGTCGGCGGGATCGAGTTCCGCCCGGCCCATGTAGTCCGGTTCGTCCAGCCGGGACCACGGAATGGCGGAGGGAGTGGCCAGCACGCCCGTGGCTCTCCACCCACCGGCGAACTTCTTGCCTCGTACCACCTGGGCCGAGGCGGGGACGGTCCACGTCTCTCCTTGGGACTTCCCGGCCTCCACAGCGAAGTCGAGCGCGCCGCCGGGCTCGGGGGTCTTTTCGTACTCGTCAGTGCCGTCGCTCGGCACCAGGAACACCTGCCCGTCACGGCAGGACCTGAGCGAGGCCAACTTTCGCAGCATGGAGCAGCTGCCGACGACCACCGGGGTGCCCACCTCGCCCCCGGTGCCCTTGAGGTATGACTCCGACTCCAGGTAACCGATCGACGTCCGCACGCCGTTGGTCCGGTCCAGCTTCCGCGTGAGGGCCTGGACCTGGCCCGGGGTGCGGACCGGGCCCGAGAGGGAGACCCAGGACCCATCCGGGTCGTGCCGGGCCGAGGTGGTCGCCTCGGCAGTCATCCCGCCGAAGAGCATCTGGAGCGCGATGGCGCCGGCCACCGCAATGGTGACGCCGCTCACCGCACGCGTGGCCGTACCGCTGCTGAGCTGGAGCCGCCGGACAGCGAGCTGCCAGGAGACGGGACCGCCGCGCAGCCGCGTCACGATCCGCTCCACGAGCCAGGGCAGCAGGAGCGTCACCCCGCTCAGCAGCAGCACGATGCCCGCGACCAATTGGACCTCGTTGACGTGCGGCTCATCCCCCGTGACAGCTCCGGCCATCGGGACCAGCAGCAGCGCGCCCAGGGCGGGAGGGACCAGCCGCCACCACAAGCGGCGAGGGTGCGGCAGCGCCTGCCGCACCACCCCGAGCGGCTCGATGATCAGGCCCCGCATGCTCACCAGGCAGAAGGCGACGGATACGGCAGGCACCCCGAGCACGATCAGCGCACCGATGAGCGGGCTGGGTACGACGTCCTCGGGGAAGACGCTCAGCTGGAACAGCGAGACCTCGCCCAGAATGTTCCGTCCGAGTGCGAAGAACCCCGCTCCCAGCACCAGCCCGAGCGCCGCTCCCACCAGGGACTCCCCGGCGGCCATTCGCCGCGCCATCGCCCCGTCGGCCCCGATCAGCCGCAGCGCGGCCAGCCGCCGGTCCCGCTGCTCGCCTCCGAACCGGGTGGCCGTGGCCACGAAGACGGCGATCGGCATGACCAGAACCGCGCAGGCCACCACCACTATGAGCAGCAGGACGGGCCCCAGCGGCCCCTCGTCCGCGCCACCGCCGAAGTCCGCGTAGCGCAGCGCGCCTTGGTCGGCGGAGAGCTCGTCCGAGCCCTGGTAGAAGTAGAGCTCGTCGGGGGCCACCAGGCCGTCGTCCCCGATGGTGCCGACGATGCGGCCGTCGAGCCGGTTGCGCAGCTCCTTGCCCTCGGTCGAGCCCAGCAGCTTCTTCAGCTCCGGCGAGACGAGCAGCTCACCGGGACCGGGGAGCTGCACGACACCCGCCGGTCTGACCGGGTCGTCCCCCTCGGCCTGGATCACACTGCCGTGCACGTCCTGGCCGTGATAGCTGGTACCGGCGCTCTGGGACAGCACGGTGCGGTCGCTGCGCGGAGGGTTGTCCTCAGCCATCGCCGGGAGACCCTCGCCCCGGTTCGCCAGGCGGACCTCGTTCTGGTGGATCATGCTCGGGACGGACGCCGCCAGCAGCAGTACGGCCACCCCGAGGCCGACACCGACGGCGGTCAGCAGCGTACGCGTCCAGCCCTCCCGGCCACCCGAGGCGGCGAACCGGGCGCCCATCGCCAGGTCCCGGCCCCAGGCGACTCCCCGGCCTGCGCGCCGCCCGGTCACAGGACGCCTGCCGGTGCGCTCATGTCCCGCGCCCGGCCGTCGCGGACGACGATCTCGCGGTCCGAGTAGGCGGCCACCCGGGGCTCGTGGGTGACCAGCACCACCGCAGCCCGCGTGTCGCGCGCCGCTTCGGTCAGCAGCTGCATCACGCGCTCGCCGTTGAGGGAGTCGAGAGCGCCCGTCGGCTCGTCGGCGAAGATCACCCGAGGCGCGGCGGTCAATGCGCGGGCCACGGCGACCCGCTGACCCTGTCCGCCGGAGATCTGACCGGGCCGGTGGTGCTCTATGTCGTCGACCTCCAGCCGCGCCAGCCACTCGGCGGCACGCCCCTCCGCCTGCTTGCGGTTCGCACCCGCCAGACGCAGCGGCAGTGCCGCGTTCTCCAGACAGGTCAGCTCCGGCACCAACTGACCGAACTGGAAGACGAACCCGAAATCGCCGCGCCTCAGGGCGCTGCGTTCCGCGTCCGAGAGGGCGGACAACTCCCGGCCCGCATATGTGACCCGCCCCTCGTCGGGCGGCACGATTCCGGCCAGGCAGTGCAGCAGCGTGGACTTGCCGGAGCCCGAGGGGCCCATCACGGCGACGATCTCACCGGCGCTGACCGAGAAGTCCGCCCCGTCGAGCGCGGTCGTCCCGCCGTAGGTCTTGCGCAGCCCGGCGGCGGTCAGCAGAGGGCCGCCCGGTTCGGGGCCGGTCTGCCCGGCGGCAGCGGGCGATGCGGCCGGAGAAGGGGCGGAGGTCATGCGCACACCTCCGAGGCCAGCTTGTCGAGCCGGGCGGCAGCCGTCTCCAGCCACCGCAGATCCGCCTCCAGGTGGAAGAGGGCGTGGTCGCAGATGAGCTGGTCGGCGAGGTCGCCGTCGGCCTTGCGGCGCGTCAGTTCCCGCATCAGCCGCAGGTGTTCCGAGCGCTGGACGTCCAGCAACGCGACGCCGTCCCGCCCGGTCAGCAGGGTGAGCACCAGCTTGGTGTAGAGCGTGCTGTGCAGATAGGGCTCCGGCTTCTCGGGCGTGGTCAGCCAGGTCGCCACATCGGTGATTCCGGCGTCGGTGATCGCGTACCGCTTGCGCTCGGGTCCTGCCCCCGGCTCTATCCCCTCGACCTCGACGAGCCCGTTTTTCAGCAGCCTCGACATGGTCGAGTAGACCTGCCCGTAGTGCAGCGGCCTGTCCTGCCCGAACTTCTCGTCGAAGGTCCGTTTCAGGTCGTATCCGTGGCGGGGCCCGGTCTCCAGGAGGCCGAGCAAGGTGTGACTGATCGACATACCGAGGAACAGTACACGAGGTGTATACATCGCGTGTATAGCTGGCCGAAAAAAGCGGGAGCCGTCCGCCCGGCGTTCCGGGAAGGGGGTGCCCCTGCTCGACGCGCGCGGGCTGCGGGTGAGTCGTGGCCGGGCGCGCCCACGCGGCGGAGCCGCACATGAGCACAGCCCCGCGCCCCTTCGGGGCGCCGCCGGGCTCTAGTGGACCGTCTTGCCTTCCGGTACCTGGAAGCAGGCGGAGGCGAGGGAGAACATGATTCCGGATTCCTCGCCCTTGGCGGGGGTGTGGCCCTCGGGGACCAGTTCCAGGGTGATGCGTACGGTGAACTTCTTCTCGCGGGAGTCGGCCTGGAGGTAGGGGGTCTTGTAGGCGTCCGATTCCCTGCCCCGGCCGGTGATCTTCCAGCCGTTGCCGGGCAGGGCGTCCTTGAGCCGTTCCCACGCCTTGGTCAAGGACTTGTCGGAGCGGCCGTAGATCGACCAGGTGTGACGGACCTTGTAGTACCTGTCGTCGTCCATGTCCCCGCATACGTCGAGGATCGGGCCCGGCGGGGTGACCTTTCCCTTGAGCCGCATCAGGTCGTAGAGCTGGCTGGAGAGCTTGCCCGCGTCCTCCAGGGAGCGGCGGGTCTCCCGGACCTCGGGCGTGTAGCCGAGGTCGTCGGAGTCTGACATCGAGCATCCCGTCATCAGAATCAGTGCCGTGGCCGCCGCCACCAGCACGCGTGCGCCGAGGATCTCAGTCCTCAAGGTCGACCCGCCCGCCGCGGCCCGTGACCACGTACGCCTGGTTCCTGAGCCCCTCCGAGCCCTCCCACCAGTAGCCGCCGTGGTCGCCGTCGTGAGTCGTCATCCGGTTCGCCCCGAAATCCTTGTCGCTGGGAACGGCCGCGTCGCTGCCACCACCGTGCGTGAAACGGCCCAGTTCGGGAACGAGGTTGTCATTCCCGGCCTTCTCGTTCCACACATGGCCCCGTGGCGCGTCCAGATCGTCGGCGTGGCCCAGACCCACGCCGGGGCTGCCGGCGAAGATGATGTCGTCGGCGCCCAGGTCACCGGTCTTGGAGGCGAAGCCGACGAGGTTGCTGCCGTAGCTGTGCCCGATCACCGTGGTGTGGCTCGCGCCGGGCCCGCCCTGTGTGGTCTCCAGGCCGTCCAGGAAGCGGTTCAGGTCAGGGGCGCCGCGCTCGGCCGCGTCGTCGTTCGAGGCGTTGATCATGCCGGACGGCGAGTCGTAGCCGAACCAGTTGATCGTGGACACCGTGGGATTGCCCGGCTGGGCCGAGGTGGCCTGCCACAGGTTGTCCGAGGCGATCTGCGACTTGTTGATGCCGCCGAGCGTGGTGTTCATCCCCGGCACCATCACCGCGGTGTGGTCGGCCTTGTCCGGGTTTCCGTTGGCAATGATGGCGCGACCGTTGTTCTCCGGGTCGAAGCCCAGCAGATAGGCGGGCGGAAGGCCCTTCTGGCCGGGGTTGTCCTTGTTGGGCCCGTAGTTGTCGAAGCCGGCCGTCCCGGTGTCGTCGAAGCGCGTCTGGATCCGTTTCATCCCGTTGAGCGCGCTCTTCAGGTGCTCTTGGCGGTCGTGCCACTGCTGCCACTTCGCCTTGTCGTCGGAGTCAGGGATCGAACCCGCCTTGCCCGCCGTGATGTAGCGGACCTTCGGCTCGGGCGGGTAGTTGTCCAGCTCCAGCTGGTACTGGGCGCGTTTCTCGTTGAAGACCGCGCGGTTCGCCTCGTCGCGGGCCTCGGCCGGTATGCCGTCGAGCTTGCCGACACTGGCGGGGTACAGCGAGATGTAGTCGGCGCGCTGCTCCTCGTTCAGCGACTTCCACCAGGCCGCGTTCTGCTTCGGGGTGCGGTCCTTGGGCACCGGGTCCAAGTAGTCGTCGGCGGCCTTGCCGACGGCCGAGCGGTCCTTGCGTGAGTCCGCCCAGTCGTCCGCGGTCACCTTCAGGGTGGCGGTGGTGATCAGCCGGCGGAGCGTCTGCGCGTACTCGTGATCGACCCGCCCCGCCTCCCGCAGGGCGTCCCCGATGCGATCGGCGAAGCCATGCGCCTTGCTCTGCTCGGGGCTCAGCATCTCAGGGGTGAAGGGGACGGTGGTCTGGCCCGGCTGCACTTTTCCGCCGCCGGGCAGCAGGGGGCCCTGGTCCTTGATGGTGTAGTGGACCGAGCCGTCGCCGCCGACGGACATCCCCACCGCCTCGGCGTCCGCGACCGCCTCCGTCAGCTTCCGCTTGGCGGCGCGCAGTTCACCGGCGAGCCCGTTGAGCGCCGTACGCACCAGTCCGCACTGCACTTGCGCGTAGTGGAAGCTCTCGGCGAGCTTCTTCAGCCGCGTGGACGCCGCCGTCGCGCCCTGGCCCTTAAGACCCGCGCGCAGCTTGGGATTGACGGCGTCGTTGAGCCGGTCCTTGGCCTCCTCCGCGCAGCTGCTCGCCTTGTGCCAGCCGTCTGCGGCCTGCTCGAACTGCTCCGGGTCGAGGTCTTTGAGCTGCTGGTAGGTCAGCATGGCCGGGTCACCAGCTTCCGCCGGGCCCGCCGGGCGGCGGGGTGGGCTTGGCCTCGTACTTCCCGAACTGGTCCTTGATCTCCTCGTCCTTGCCGGACAGGGTCGTGCCCGCCTTCTCCAGCTTGCCCGAGACCTCGTCGCACTCGTCCCGTACCAGGGTGAGCCGCGCCAGCCAGGAGTCGAAGACCCGCACCTGCATGGCGGAGCTCTCCAGCCCGTCGACGCCGTCGTCGAAGCGACCGGCGCCCTTTTGTCCGGTACGCATCTCGCCCAGCGCGCGGGAGACGTTGCTCCGCAGGGACTCCAGGGAACTCGAGGCGGTGGTCCAGGGGTTCTTGGCGTTCTTCAGGTCCGGTTCGCCGCCGCCCTCACCCCCGCCGTTGCCGCCCCCACCGGCTTTTTCGTTCGCACTCGCCAGGTTCATCCTCGTGCCTGCGCCGTTGGCTTCGTCGAGCAGCCGCTGCCAGCTCTCGGACACCGCCCCGTTCGTCATGCCCCCGCCCCGTTTCCTCGGCTTGTCAGCCCTTTTGAGTCGGCAAATTTAGCAAAGGAAATCGGGCTCGCGCGGGGCTTCCGTCAAGCTTTCACGAACATGTATCCGAACCCGGACACATCGCTGCCCCGGAGTCGCTCACCGGTCTCCTTCGGGGCAGTTGACGTCGTTGTCGCGCGGGCCCGATGCAGCGAGCAACCCCCTCGCCACTGGCTGCGTCAGCCAACGGGGCCGTCGAAACGGACGGTCGGCATCGTGTGCGGACATCGAGCGGGAAAGTGGGCGATGGAACAGGCAGCGGACGACCGGCTCACAACAGAACCGCACGCGGAGCCGCTCGACGACATCGAGCCGCTCCCCGCAACCGCCCCGTCCCACCCCGCCGAGCCCTCCCGCCCCGCCGAGCTGCCCCGCCCCGCCGAACCGCCGCGCCGTATCCAGCCACCGGACCCCGCCCGGCCGCCGAGCAGCACGCTGCTGCTGCGCCGCGCACTCCGTTGGGCGCTCGGCCTCGTACGACGCTTCGTCCGGCAGCCGTACTGGGAGGCGCCCAACTCCGCCTACGTCGTACGCCGCTGGCCCGGACTGACGGCGATGTGCTGCGCGACGCTGTTCTTCTGGCTCTCGCTGACGCCCTCGCTGGTGCCCCGGCCCTGGCTGCTGCAGGGGGTGATCGGCGGGATAACGGCCGCCATCGGGTACGCGATAGGCGGGCTCGCCGAATGGCTGACCCAGCTCGTGCTCGGACGGCTGTGGCTCCTCCGAGGACCTCGTCCAGGGGGCGCCCCCAACCGCCGCCGTGTCCTCCGCCGACTGCCGGCACGGCCGGGACCGCATTGGCGGGCGTACGCCTGGCTGGCGTACTACGCGCTCAGCACCCTTCTCACCATTGCCGCGCTCTCCTGGAGCGCCGACGCACAGCGGGAACTGCGCCGGCTCCAGGAGATGCCGGAAACCCTCACCTGGCACTCGATGATGATCGCCCTGCTGGCCATGGCGATCTGTTCCGCGCTGGTGGCCATCGGCCGCGCCGTACGGCTCGGCACCCGCGCCCTGATCCGGCTGCTGGGCCGCTTCGTGCCGCGCCCGCTGGCCATCGGCGTAGGACTGCTGGTCAGCGCCACCGTCGTGGTCTTCGGCACTCGGGACGTCGTCTTCGACCGCGGCATCATCGATGTCGCCGCACGGCTGGCGGAGAAGACCGACCAGAGCACCAAGGACGGCATCCTCCGGCCCGCCTCACCGCTCGTCTCGGGCAGCTCCGCCTCGCTGGTGCGCTGGGACGAGCTGGGCTACGAGGGGCGGAACTTCACCGGCTCGTCCCTCACGCCCCGCCAGATCAGCACCGTCACCGGCAAGCGTGCCGTGCAGCCGATCCGGGTCTACATCGGCCAGGAGTCGGCGCCCACCTTCACCACCCGCGCCGAGCTGGCAGTACGGGAGCTGGAGCGTACCGGCGCGTTCGACCGGGACGTGCTGGCCGTCGCGGGCACGACAGGGCGGGGCTGGGTCAACTCCACGGACGCCGAACCGCTGGAGTACATCCACGGCGGGAACACCGCGATCGTCGCCGTGCAGTACTCCTACCTGCCCAGCTGGGCCTCGTTCATGGTGGACAAGGAGCAGGCGGGCCGCGCCACCCGGGCGCTGGTCGAGGCGGTACGTGCCCGCTGGCTTCGGACACCGGCCGCCGAGCGGCCGAAACTCGTCGTCTTCGGCGAGTCCCTCGGCGCCTACGGGATCGAAGCCTCCTTCGACGGCCCCGACGACATGCTGGCCAAGGTGGACGGCGCGCTGCTGGCCGGGGCGCCGAACTTCTCCCCCATCCGCCGGCAGCTGACCGCACACCGCGACCCGGGCAGCCCGGTCTGGCGGCCCGAGTACGACAGGGGGCGCCACTTCCGCTTCGCCCAGTGGCCGAAGAAGGACCTGGTCCGGCCGGGCCCGGCGTCCGCATGGCAGGCGCCGCGCGTCGTCTATCTCCAGAACGCCTCGGACGCCATCGTGTGGTGGTCACCGGATCTCGCCCTCGACCCGCCCCGCTGGCTGCGCGAGCCGCTGGGGCCGGACATCACCGACGAGGTCAACTGGTTCCCGCTGGTCACCTTCTGGCAGACGACGGTGGACATGGCCGTCTCCTACGGCGTCGGTGCCCCGCACGGCCACCGCTACGGCAACGGCTCCGTGGAGGGCTGGGCAGCCGTCGCTCCCGCCGAGGGCTGGACGAAGACCGACACGGAGCAGCTGAGACGGTTCATGGACCAGCGGGAGGCCCCCTACTGAGAGGGCGGAAGCAGCGGCCCTACGACTGGTTGCCGTTGCCTTCGGGGAGCTGCGGTTGGTCCGGGCCGGGCGCGGGGCCCTCTGCAGTGGCACCCGCCTGCTGCGGGGCGGCCTCCCGGAGTCTGCGGAGGGTCTGTTCCTGGGCGTAGCCGCGCAGGTAGCCGACGACCGTGTTGGTGACGGCGACCAGGGGCACCGAAACCACCGCGCCGGGGATGCCCGCGATCAGGCTGCCGCCCGTCACACCGAGGACGACGGCGAGCGGATGGACACGCACCAGGCGGCCGAGGATGAACGGCTGGAGGATGTGGCTCTCGATCTGCTGGACGGCCAGTACGACGGCCAGCGCGAGCAGCGCCGTGAAGATGCCGTCTGTCACCAGAGCGACGACGACGGCGAGCGCGCCGGAGATCACGGCACCGACGATCGGGATGAAGGCGAACAGGAAGATGAAGACGGCGAGCGGCACGGCCATCGGGACCTTGAGGACGTACAGCCCGACGCCGATGAAGACCGCGTCGATCAGCGCGACTATCACCGTGCCGCGTACATAGCCGGTCAGCGTTGCCCAGGCTCGCGGGCCCGCGCCCGCGACGCCCTCCCGCGCCGCCGAGGGGACGAACTTGAGCGTCCACTCCCAGATGCGGCGGCCGTCGTAGAGCAGGAAGAGGGTGCAGAACATCGTCAGCAGTGCGCCCGAGAGGAATTCGAGGATGACGGTGACGCCCTCGATGCCCGCCGAGGTCAGTTCCTTGCTGTTGTCGCCGATCCAGTCGCTCAGATTCTGGGCGATGTTGTTGATCTGGGCCTCGGAGACATGGAACGGACCGTTCAGCGCCCAGCTCTTCAGCTCCTGGATACCGTCCTGCACCTTGTCGGTGAGGGTGTCCAGGTTCTCCATCACCTGCCACACCACGAACCAGCCGACCAGGCCCATGATGACGAAGCCACCGATGAAGGTGATGGCGGTGGCCAGCCCGCGCCCCAGGCCGATCCGGCGCAGCCGCGCGACGGTGGGCTGGAGCAGCGCGGTGATCAGCAGACCGGCGGAGAAGGCGATGATCAGCAGGCTCACCGTGCTGACGACCTTCATCAGCACCCAGATGACGCCGGCGAGCACCAGCAGCCGCCAGCCGGCCTCGGCAGCGACCCGCATCCCCCACGGCACGGCGGCGGACGGCTCCGGTTTGGCCGCTATGGCGGGCGCGTACTGCGGGGGCGGCGGCACATAGCCGCTCTCGCTCCCGGCACCGCCCGCCTCCGCCTCGGCCTCGGCCTGCGCACGGCCCGCCTCGTTGTTGGAGAGTTCGGGATCGACGCCGTCGTCCCTGCGGCGGGCGGCATCGGAGCTGCGCTCCGCTTCGGCACGCCGCTCGGCGGCCTTCGCGGCCCAGCGGCCCGCAGCCGCTCTGAGCCTGTCCATGCCTCTCGTCATTCCGCTTCCTCCGCCCCCGGGCCAGTGGCTTCGCCGTGTGAGGGACGACGTTACCCGGGCCGATGGTTGCTTCCCGAACCGGGAAGCTCGCGGACGGGCTCCGTGCGGAGACATCGGATACCGCAGCGCACCGCGTTCGGGTGCCCGTGTCCGGACATAAGGGATGCCCCCTGGGCTGATCCTCACAGATCGCCACGAGGGGGCATCCCGTCCGGGCCCTTAGGGTCCGGCAAGTCGCGGTGGGCCGGTCCGGCTCAGTACCAGTTGTTGGCCTGCCAGAAGTCCCATGCGCCGCACGGGCTTCCGTACCGGTCGTTCATGTAGTTGAGGCCCCACTTTATCTGGGTGGCCGGGTTCGTCCGCCAGTCGGCACCGGCCGAGGCCATCTTGGAACCGGGCAGCGCCTGAACGAGTCCGTAGGCACCCGAGGAGGCGTTGGTCGCCTTGTAGTTCCAGCTTGATTCGTGATCGACGATATTGGAGAAGCACTGGTACTGACCGGAGCCGACGATCTGCTTCGCCATCGCCTGGACCTCGGCCGTGGTGTACGAGCCCTTCTGGGCGAAGTCACCGGCGTCCGCGCGGTCGGAGGAGCGGCTGGCCGTCTTGAGCTTCTCGCGCTCCTTGGCCTTCTCCGCCGCCGCCTTGGCAGCGGCATCCTTCTTCGCCTTCTCCGCCTTGGCCGCCGCGTCCTTGGCCGCCTGCTTACGGGCGGCTTCCTCGGCGGACTTCTTCGCCTCGGCGTCGGCTGCCGACGATGCGGCGTCCGCCTGCTGCGTGAGGGCGGCCGTCTGTGCATGGGTCTGAGACCCGGCTGGTATGTCCTCTAGGAGCGTCGCCCCGGCGGCGGTGGCCTCGGCGTCACCGGACGCCTGGCCCTGGTCGGCGCCTGCGGCAACACCGACGACGGCGCCGACGGTGGTGACCGCGGTGGCGGACGCCACGGCGAATCCCCGGACCGAAATCCGAGCAGTCACACGGTTTCCTTCCAACATGCCCGCTGGGGTGACCTCGCGGACGCAATCGTGCCCCTGACACTGGTCTCCCTCGTACTGGCCACGGGAGGCGCGGGCCCGGTGGGTCTCCCCGACTGGGGAGCCGCGTGGTGCTTCGGGCGGCATACGGCGCTACTGCTGTTCAGTTCTGTACTGCTTTGCGGTGTCGCACCGTTGGTGGTGCGGGTGTGCCGTATGCGGGGCCTGACAGGACCCACACCCTGCCGGAACGGGACGCGCCGAAGCAATTCTGCGCTGAGTGGGAAAGCTCACACGGCGTTTGGGGCACGGGAATCCCGGAAATAGGCGCGCGACCGGGCCCCGTGCGGCTAGGGTGCTGTGCCCTTTTCGCACGGGGCCCGGTCCGACGCAGTTGCTACGCAGCTCTGTTGAGCACTACGTGGGGGAATGTGCCGGTCAAACCCGGCCCTCCTCCAGCATTTCGGTCACCAGTGCGGCAATGGGAGAACGTTCCGAACGCGTCAGGGTGATGTGCGAGAAGAGCGGATGACCCTTCAACCGCTCGACCACGGCGACGACTCCGTCGTACCGCCCCACCCGGAGGTTGTCCCGCTGCGCCACATCGTGGGTGAGCACCACCCGCGAGTCGGTGCCGATCCGGGAGAGCACGGTCAGCAGCACGTTCCGCTCCAGCGACTGTGCCTCGTCGACGATGACGAACGCGTCGTGCAGCGAGCGCCCGCGGATGTGGGTGAGCGGCAGGACCTCCAGCATGCCCCGGGCCACGACCTCTTCGATGACCTCCCGGCTGGTGACCGCCGAGAGCGTGTCGAAGACGGCCTGCGCCCAGGGGCTCATCTTCTCCGCCTCGGTGCCCGGCAGATACCCCAGGTCCTGCCCCCCGACGGCGTACAGCGGCCGGAAGACCATCACCTTGCTGTGCTGCCTGCGCTCCAGCACCGCCTCCAGACCGGCGCACAGCGCCAGCGCGCTCTTGCCGGTGCCCGCCCGGCCGCCCATCGACATGATGCCGACCTCGGGGTCGAGCAGCAGATCCAGCGCGATCCGCTGCTCGGCGCTGCGGCCCTTGATGCCGAACGCCTCCCGGTCGCCGCGCACCAGCCGGATCCGGCCGTCCGGCGTCACCCGGCCGAGTGCCTTGCCCTTCTCCGACTGGAGCACCAGCCCGGTGTGCACGGGCAGTTCAGGAGCGTCGTACGGCATCGCCACGCTCTCCGCCGCGAACAGCTCGTCGACGTCCTCACCCGGAAGCGTCAGTTCGGCCATCCCCGTCCAGCCGGAGTCGGTGATCGCCAGCTCCGCGCGGTACTCCTCGGCCAGCAGCCCGACGGACGACGCCTTGATACGCAGCGGCAGGTCCTTGGAGACGACGGTGACGTCATACCCCTCCGCCTGGAGGTTCCGGGCCACGGCCAGGATGCGCGAGTCGTTGTCGCCCAGCCGGAAGCCGGCGGGAAGCACCCCCGGATCCGAGTGGTTCAGCTCGACCCGGAGCGTGCCGCCCGTGTCGCCGATCGGGATCGGTGCGTCGAGCCGGCCATGGCGAATGCGGTACTCGTCGAGCCTGCGGAGGGCCTGCCGGGCGAAATAGCCCAGCTCTGGGTGGTTGCGCTTGGCCTCCAACTCGGTGACGACGACCACGGGGAGCACGATCTCGTGCTCGTCGAACCGGTCCATGGCGGCCGGATCCGCCAGCAGCACGCTCGTGTCGATGACGTACGTGCGTCGGTCGGATTCGCTGCGCTTCTTGCTGATCACCACGGTGGGACGAACCCCCTCGGATGAGGTCGGGGAGCGACGGCGTCGCGGGGGAAGAGACCGGAGATGACCCGCACCACACGGGCCGGACTCCGGCCCTCCGCGTCCTGCACCCGACCCGCGCGCCTGACTGCTCCGCGCGGCCCGGAGGCATCCGTGGTGTCCAAAGGGCCTCCCGGCGACCGCGACCCGTGGGAGGGGCACGGTCGTGAGGGATATTCCCTCCCGAGTGGCGAGCCATGCAATGCCCAGTCCGCATGCCGGTACGCTGCGCTGCGCCCCATCGCCCGAACGAGAGGGCTGCACCCATCCGCGCTACGCGAACGAGAGGGCCGCGCCCGGTTGCGGCTGCGCCGCGCTGCGCTTGAGGGCTGCACCCCACTTGCACTGCGCTGCGCTTGGGCAGTCTGCTCCCCCA
The DNA here is from genome assembly GCF_052246355.1 of Streptomyces sp. 3N207. Classification (NCBI taxonomy): domain Bacteria; kingdom Bacillati; phylum Actinomycetota; class Actinomycetes; order Kitasatosporales; family Streptomycetaceae; genus Streptomyces; species Streptomyces sp. 3N207. Next base: position 220,125 of record NZ_JBQQBV010000001.1, read on the forward strand.
GCCTCCGGCCGGGAGGTGCCCCCAGGGCGCAGGGTGGGCGGCAAGCGCAGCACCGGCCACCGGGCCGCAGACGGCCGCAGGGGGAGGGGTCAGCCCCCGTAGCGGCGGTGCCGCGCAGCGTAGTCGCGGAGGGCCCGCAGGAAGTCGACCTTACGGAACCCGGGCCACAGCACTTCGCAGAAGTAGTACTCCGAATGTGCGCTCTGCCAGAGCATGAAGCCCGACAGCCGGGTCTCCCCGCTGGTGCGGATGATGAGGTCCGGATCGGGCTGCCCGCGGGTGTACAGGTGCTCCGAAATGTCCTCGACCGTGAGGCTCTCCGCACACTCGTCGAGGCTTATCCCGCGCGAGGCGCGCTCCGTCAGCAGCGAGCGGACGGCGTCGGTGATCTCCTGGCGTCCGCCGTAGCCGACGGCGACGTTCACCAATATCCCGTCGATGTCGCCCGCCTGCTGCTCGGCCTCCTTGAGCACCTTCTGGGTACTGGCGGGCAGCAGGTCGAGCTGGCCCACGTGGTGTACGCGCCAGCGCCCGTCTGCGGCAAGGTCACGCACGGTGTCCTCGATGATGCCGACCAGCGGGAGCAGCTCGCTCTCCGGGCGGTTCAGATTGTCCGTCGAGAGCAGCCAGAGGGTGACGACCTCGACATCCGTCTCGGCGCACCAGCCGAGCAGCTCCTCGATCTTCGAGGCGCCGGCCTTGTGTCCCTGCTCGGTCGTGCTGCCCGCGGCACGCGCCCAGCGCCGGTTGCCGTCCAGGATGACGCCGATGTGCTTGGGCACCTGGGCGTGGTCGAGACGGTCCTCCACCCGGCGCGCATAGAGCTTGTACACCAGGTCGCGCAACTTCATGGGAACGGCCAGCCTCTCCGTGCCGAGTCGGGATTCCCAGCACCTTACTGCCGTTCGCCCGAGCGTACGAACCGGGCCGGTCACGGGTGCAAGACGGGACCCTCGGTCCGTCCGACACGCTCTGCCGCGCCGATCCTGCGCCGCGCCTCGGACCTGGGCATCACCCGCCCCCAAGGACCTCCGGGCTGAATTTCGGCCGTATCTTCGCCAGGATTTCCGGCCATACCGCGATGAGCTGGTCATTTCCACCCGGGCTCCCCCCAAGGCGGGCTACCTGATGCACCCGGACACGTACGGAGAGTGGGGCTCACGCAGGTAAGGGGCGCAGCTCGCCGAGGGGGAGCCGCGCGAGATCGATGAGCCGGCGGTTTCGGAGCCGGCAGCAACATCCGGGGCCGCCGGAGGCAGCTTCTGAGCCGGCCACGGACGGCGGCGCCCTCCGGGCATAAAGCGGGCCGGTCCGTGGGGGGATACGGACCGGCCCGAGGGGGGGTTCCCACAATAGCCCCTCAGGGAGGATGTTCCGCACACCAACGACCGTGTCGTACAAGCGGATCCGGGAGATTCAGACCGCCAGCCCGCCCAGTGCGACACCCGCCATCGCCCCGAGCACCATGAAGGGGCCGAAGGCCATGGCGCTGTTGCGGCGGGCCCGCCCGGTCGCCATCAGCGTGAAGCCATAGCCGGCTGCTGACAGAAAGCCGAGGAAGGCTCCGGCGAACAGCACCCCCCACCCGTACCACCCAAGGGCTACCCCGACCGACAGCGCGAGCTTGACGTCACCGAAGGCGACGGCTCGCGGGCTGATCAGGAACAGCACGAAGAACGCCCCGGCCAGCGCCAGGCCGCCCAGCAGCGCCCGGAGCCAGCTGCCGCCCGCGCCGGGCAGCAGGGCGGCGAGCCCGAGCAGGGCCGCGGTGCCGCCCGCGAGGGGGAGGGTGAGCATGTCCGGCAGCCGCATCACCGCGAGGTCGACCGTCGCCAGCAGCAGGGCGAGGGGCACCACCAGCAGCCACACCGCCAGTTCGGGACGGAATCCGACGGCCGCCGTCAGTCCGGCGCAGACCAGCGCGCCGAGCACGGCGAGGGCACCCCGTCCGCGCCCGTACGCCCCGTGGCGCTCCTGGCTCCCGGCGCACGCATCACACGTGGCGGGACCCACTACGCCGCGCACTCCCCCGCCCAGCGCGTGTCCGCGCGGGCAGCTGCGGCGCCACGGCTCCCCGGGTTCCACCGAGAGGCGGTACACGGCGCGTGGCAGAAGGGAGCCCGCCGCGGCACCGTAAGCGGCGGCGGCCACGATCGCTATCCACTCCAACAGCGGCACACCGCGAGCTTACGTCGGGCTTACGGGACGGCTCCCTACTCCCCCGTACGGACGGGATCCGGCGCGATTCATCTCACACCCGGCCGGAGCATCTCGGAGCTGGACAGCGCCGACACCTGCGACGCAGCGCCAACCAGCCGTCTTGGGCGCCTCGTTATGCAACTGCCCCTGTCAGTGGCGGGCCGTACTGTAGTCCGTATGACATCGACTTCCACCGGGCCCGGAGAGCCCGGACGGTCCCGGGAGACCGGTGTGGGCCGCGTGCCCTCGCCGGAGCTCTCCGTCACCGCGGCCAACGACGCGATCAGAGAGTTCGTCGCGGGCCGCACCCTCTGGTCGAAGGAAGCTCTCGCCGAGCTGGACCGGCTGCGCGGGCAGTGGCAGCGCGCCGTTCGTGCCGAGATGGTCAAGGCGGCGTGAGGGCCGCCGCCTTGACCATCTCTTCCCTCTCCTCCCCCTCCCTTCTTTGATCCCCCGGCTGCCCCGGTTTCTCTCCGCTGTTCCGTCGCGCTCCTGAACGGGGTCTCGCCACCCGTCTGTTGATCCGCAAGCATGTATGCGTGAGCGGTACGCGCGGGGGGCGCGGACCCATGGGGAGACGGAGCATGCGGTGCGGATGCGGGGACTGTGGCGGCGGACGGAGCGCGAGCACACGGTGGCGGCCGAGCACGACGAGAGCCCGGATGTGAGCCCCGTGGACACCGCCGAGGCGCGCGCCCGGCGCGGTCGGCGGCGGCTGTTGGTCGCCGGGGCGCTGTTCGCGACGCTGATCCTGCCCAAGGTCGTCGGCACTCCCGGATACGCGGACGTGTCGGACGGCGCCGAGGCCGCCCGGCCCTCGCCCGGCATCGGCAGCGTCCCCGCCCACCCGACGCGCCGCCCCGGCGACGGCCCCTCCGCCTCACCGGTGCCCTCGCTCCCCGGCTCGGGCCCCAGCGGCGCGCTGCCGAGCCCGCCCGCCGGCACGCCCACGCCGGGCGGCTCGGGGCCCGTGACGGGCCCCGGCTCCGACTCCCTTGCGGGCGCGTTCCGTTCGGTGCGCGCCGGGCAGTGCCTGACCGTGCACGGCAACGGCTCGGGCTGGAGCCGCCCGGCGCCCACCAAGGCCACCCGGGTCGCCTGCGACGACGACCGTGCCTACACCCGGGTGACCTCCGTACGCCGTACAGGCCCCGGCGGCGAGACGGGGCGGGCGTGCCCCACCGGCAACGGGCGTGCCACCTGGGCGAACGGCGACACGACGCTGTGTGTCACCCGCCAGTTCCGCACCAGTCAGTGCCTGCTGGCCGAGTCGAGCGGCGGCGATATGCGCGCTGCGCTGATGTCGGCGCCCGCGTGCTCGACCGAGCCGCCCTCGGGGGCGGGTCGCTATGACCGGCTGCTGACGATCACCGGCGTGTACGACGAGCCGACCCCTTGCCGGGAGGGCGACTCGGGTGGGCACCCTCGCTATTGGGCGTGGAAGGTGGATGGGGGGCGCACCTTGTGCACGGCGGATGCGGCTCGGTGATTTGCGGCTTCCGGGGTGCCGCATTTTGGCGTCCGCCGGGTGCGGGGTGCGTTGTGGCTTGTCGCGCAGTTCCCCGCGCCCCTTACGGGGCGCGAGGGGGCGCGGTGGCTAGGGCCACCGCGATGGCACCGAGGAGGAGTGCGAAGGGGAGGGCTGCGCCTGCTAGGGCTAGGTAGGGGAGCGCGGAGAGTGTGGTGACGGCGCAGTAGCCGGCGCCGGTGAGGGAGAGGAAGCACTGGGTGCGGGGTGGCCCGTCCGGGTTGAGGCGTACGACGAGCGCGGCACAGACGGCTGCCCACAGCGCGGCGCGGGGCTCCCCGAAGCTGATGGCGTCCCGTACCGCTTCGGCCGCCCGGAACCACCACTGGCCGTCCAGGGTGTCCATGAGGTGCGGGAAGTCGGCGGCGTAGTCGGGCAGCCGGGCGCCCTCGGGCACCTTCGCGCCGAGGGCCGCGACGTCCTGGCGTACGAACTCGGTGATCAGCAGCAGCGCGGCGCCGAGCGCCTGTGCGAGACCCGCCGTCCGGCCGGCGGTCCAGTCCCGGAGGCGGGAGCCCTCACGGCGCGGGGTGCTGTCCGGGCCGCCGTTCGGGCCGTTGCCGTCCGCCGTCGTCGGCTCGCCGGATGCCGGCTCCGCTTCCGTCGCCGTACTGCCCATGCTTGCACCGCCCCCTCGACCCTCGCACCGGCCCAGCTCATGATCCGGCGGGGGAAGCCGGCCCGCAAGCGGTCAGTCCTTCTTCGGGAAGGACACCTCGACGCGGCGGTTCTTCGCGCGGCCCTGCTCGGTCCTGTTGTCGGCGACCGGGTAGTCCTCGCTGTAGCCCCGCACGTTGAAGCTGACCTCGGAGCCCAACTGCTGGGACAGCTCCGTCTGGACGGCCGTGGCGCGCTTCTTGGAGAGCGTCTTGCCGTGCTCGTAGGAGCCGAGGTCGTCGGTGAAGCCGAAGACGTTGACCTCGGTGCTCTGCTGCTTCTCGATCTCGTCCGCGATGGTCTTGATGCGCGCCTTCGCCCCGCTGTTGAGCTTGGAGCTGTTCTTGGTGAACAGCACCTCGGCCTGGAGCGTGAACTTCGTCTTGGCCGTGCTGTCCTCGCGGCGCTCCTCGCCGCCCAGGTCCTCGGTGACGAACTTGATGTCCAGCACCTTGGGCTCCGCCAGCTTCGCCCCGGCGGCCAGCCGCAGCCCGTCCGCCTTCGGCTCCACCTCCACCGGCGTCTCCGAGTCCCCGATGTTGTCCGGCGGCTCACTGAACCCCGGATCCCCCGGCCCCTTCTCCCCGGGCAGCGAGGGTGCGTGCCCGGTGGGGATGCCGGTGGGGTCGTCGGTGGGGTACTGGGTGGCGATGTCGGGGATGGAGGGGGTGGGCCCTGGGCGGGGGTCTTCTGCCCGCGCGGCCGACGCGGTGATACCGAGTACGAGCGCGGCGGAGAAGGACGAACAAGCCACGACCTTCGTCAAGTGCCGCTGGGTGACACCCATCCCTCACTCCCCTCCACTGATCGTCACACTGGCGGGGGGCATGTCCGCGATCTGGAAGTCGACCTTGTCGTTGCCCTTCGGGGGCGCGGGGAACTGCGCGAACCACGTCTTCGACTTCCCGGCCTGGATCGGCTGGCCGAACGAGGTGCACAGACACTTGCCCTCGGTGTCCCTGAGGACGAGATAGCGCTTCTTGCCCTTCTTGTCGACGAGTTTGGCACCGGCGACCGACAGCTTGTTACGCAGGGCGACTTCTGATTCGTTGCCCTCCCAGCCCGGCGCCACCCAGGCTTTGCCGCTCCCGTTGGTCACCTTTCCGGTGAGCGTCACGAAGCCGCCCGACTCGCGGCGGGCCGAGTTGACGGTGAGGGTGATCTCCTCGCCACCGCGGACCTCTGCCAGCGGCTCGCCGTCGGCCGATCCGTCGGACTGCCCGCCACTGCTGCCGCCCCCGATGCTGTTCGCCTTCTGGGAGGGCCGGGGCTCCTTCTCGTCGTCGCCACCGTCGCCCCCGCCGCAGCCTGCGGCCGTCAGGACCAGTCCGGTCGCGAGGACCACCGCGGTCACACCCCTGCGAGCCCGCAGGACATGCCGAAGATTCATGGAGTACTCGACTCTCGTTCGTCGTTCGCTCGTCATTCGACCAGCACCACCGAGAAGAGATCTGACGGTTTCAGGCCGTCGCCTTCGTCCTCGGGGTCGATCGTCAACTCTTCGCCGTCGCAGATGAGCTGGATCTCCTCGGCGGCTTCGGCGCCAGGGTCGGGGTCGTCACCGTTTCCGCCGGTGTCACCGGTGTCGTCGCTCTCGCCGGCGTCACCGCTGTCGCCGGTGTCCTCACCGGCGCCGGTGTCGTCGGCCTCGCAGCGCGGTCTGAGCACCGCGGTGGCGGTGGCCTTGGCCGTCTTGTTGTCCGTGCCGGGGATGATCGTGTTGCCCGTGTCGAACCGCGTCTCGATGCTGACGCTGTAACCGTCGTCGCCGTCGCGCGTGACCAGGTCGCAGGCCCGCAGGTCGGACCGGTTGCGGTTCGCGAAGCGTGTTGCCGCACCACAGCCGTCACCGGTCAGCGGGGCGACCGCGTCCAGCCAGTCCCGCCAGCCGTCCTCGTCGTCGAGTGCGTCCAGGAAGCCGTCGAAGAACTGTTGCCGGTCGTCCTCGGCGGCTCCGAGCGCCGCCGCGTCAGCTGCCGTCTGACCGCCGTTACGCACCGTTCCGGCTTGGGCCACGGCGAAGAAGGCGAAGGCGAGGAAGAGCAGTCCGGCGATCACCGCGCCGTACAGCAGGACCGTCTGACCGCTGTCACCGGTCGTACGGCGCGCGGTCAGCCACCCAGTACGGCGCTCACCGCGTTGGCGATCGCGCCGGAGATCATCGCGTCGAGCCCCAGTGCCCGGATCGCCAGGATGATGCCTGCGACGAGGATGACGATGCCGGCGTATTCGATCGAGTTGGCGCCGCGGTCTCCGGGGCGCCCCCGCATGAGGTCCAGGCGGGTGCGGATACGCCCGCGGGTGGCGCTCGACATCGGGTTCTCCTCCGTTGCTGGCTGACTCGGAGCCGCCCCCTCGGGGGCCGCCGCGGGTTTGTAACGTCACGTCGCGCGCGCCCCCTCCCGTTGCCACTCCGCGGTGTAGCTAACAGTCGTTACCCGAATGCAGACTGTGCCATAACTCCCCGCGGAGGGCGATGGGGTGAGGGGGAACGCCTCACGCTGAGGCTCCCTGTGTGGGCGGCGGGTCGGGCACCGTCGGTCCCGACCACCGCAGGCGTCAGCCACCCAGCACCGCGCCGAAGTCGGTGTCGGAGCCGAGGATGAAGGTGGCGACGATGAGGATGAGGGTGCCGGGGAGCAGGAAGGCGATGGTGGTCATGGTGGCTTTGGGGACGGTCTTGGCTGCCTTGCGGCGCGCGTTCTGAGCGTCGGTGCGGCGCATGTCGGTGGCGATCTGGATGAGGGTCTCGGCGATCGGGGCGCCGAGTTCCTCGCCCTGCTGGAGGGCTGTGACGAACTGGTCGACCTGGTCGCTGGCGTTGCGTCTGCGCAGCTCGTCGAAGGCTTGGCGGCGGCTGACGCCCATGTCCATCTGACGCAGGGTGATGCGCAGTTCGTCGGCCCAGGGGCCCTGGTAGCGGTCGGCGACCCGTTCCAGCGCCTGCCGGAAGCCGAGCCCCGCGGAGACGACGACGGCGAGGACGTCGAGGAAGTCGGGCAGGGTGCGCTCGATGACGCGCCGGCGGTCCTTGATCGCCTGCCGGATGGCGAGATCGGCCGCGAACCAGCCGAAGGCCAGCACGAGCGCGGTGAAGAAGAGGCTGCCGGCCGACAGCCCCACCAGGGCCATGACGATGCCGAACGCGCCGTAGACGGCGCGGCGCGCCGCGTACCGCTCCAGGGTGAGGCCGCCGGGGTTGCCGGCCTGGTCGATCCTGCGGCGTTTGGCGGCGACCTGCTTGGGGCCCATCAGCCGCAGCACCAGCGGCGCCAGCCGCATACCGAGCCGGTCGACGGCGGCCTCGCCCTTGGTGGTGCGGGTGGCGCCGACCTCCAGGGCGACGGCCAGATCGGGCGGCAGCCTGGTCTCGGCGCGGTACATCCGGAGGCCCGCGAAGGCACCGTAGACGGCGAGGGCCAGCAGCGCGGCCAGTCCGAGAGCGATCACGTCTCACACCTCGATCCGGCCGAGGCGGCGGATGACCAGGAACCCGGCGGCGAACAGCCCCACGGCGACGACCATCGCGACCTGGCCGACCGGGCTGCCGGTCACCCGGGCGAGGGCGCCCGGCATCATCGAGTTCATCATCAGCATGGCGCCGAGGCCCAGCAGCGGGATGGTGAAGGCCGTCGCGTTGACCTCGGCGAGCATGGTGCGTACTTCGCGCCGGGTCTCCTTGCGCTCCTCCAGCGTGGTGGTGAGGTTGCGCAGGGAGGCGACGATGGTGCCGCCCGCGCGGTTGGCGAGGACCAGCGTGGTGACCAGCACGACGAGTTCGCGGGAGGGCAGCCGCTCGGCGAGCTCGTTCAGCGCGTCGTCGATGGAGCGGCCGACCGCGAGCTGGTCGGTGACCAGCCGCAGTTCGTCCCCCGCGGGGGCTTCCAGCTCTTCGGCGGCCATGCCCAACGCCGTACGCAGTGCCAGCCCCGCGGAGGTGGCGTTGGCGAGGATGCGGGCGAGTTCGGGGAGCTGGTTGATGAACTGCTCGGTGCGGCGCTGCCGCTGGTGGCCCAGGAAGGCGTTGGCGGCCAGTACGCCGACGAGTCCGGCGATCGGCCCGAAGAAGGGGGCCAGGACGGACGAGGCCAGCATCCACAGCACCGCCACCAGGCCCGCCAGGTAGACGACGTACTCGCCGGGCGTGAGGTCGAGTCCGGTGAGGGCCAGCTTCCCCTGGAGGCGGCGGCCGGGCCCGGTGGCGCGTACCCGCCGGTCCACTCCCGCGAAGCGGCGCCGTCTGCCGCCGCTGCCGGGCGGGAGGGCGAGGGCGGGGCCTTCGTGCCCGCTGAGCCGTTCGAGGAGGACCCGGCGGCGGGCCCGCCCGGAGGCGAAGAGGAGTACTCCCGCGATGCCCAGGGCGCAGGCGGCCAGGGTGGCACCGAGCGCGAACTGGGCCGCGGCCGTGGAGTCCAGCGCCACGGTCACGGAATGCTGCATCGTCCGGGTTCTCACACCGCCTCCCGGGTGGCGAGTTGATCGTCGGAGCGGGCCACGCCGAAGGCCGCGGGCACCGGTTCGCCCGCCAGATGGAACCGGTCGGCGACGCGGCGGGGCAGCGGCAGGTGTTCGAACGTGCCGTGCACCCGCCCGTCGGGGCCCATGGGCCGGGCCGCGAACCGGGAGACCGTCGCGATCTGGAAGGTTTCGCGGCCGTTGGAGGCCAGCAGGGCGATCTCCACGATCTTGCGGGAGCCGTCCGCCAGCCGCGCGAGCTGGATGATCACGTCGACGGCGGAGTTGATCTGGTCCTGGAGGGCCTCGAACGGGACGTCGACCTCCGACATGGAGGCGAGAGTCTGGAGCCGCATCAGGGCGTCCTCGGCGCTGTTGGCGTGCACGGTGGCCAGCGAGCCGTCGTGCCCGGTGGACATGGCCTGGAGCATGTCCAGCGTCTCGCCCCCGCGCACCTCGCCGACGATGATGCGGTCGGGGCGCATCCGCAGGGAGTTGCGGACGAGGTCGCGTACGGTCACCTGGCCCTTGCCCTCGACGTTGGGCGGCCTCGTCTCCAGCCGGATGACGTGCTGCTGCTGGAGCTGGAGTTCGGCGGCGTCCTCGACGGTGATGATGCGCTCGTGTTCGGGGATGAGCGCCGACTGCGCGTTGAGGAGGGTCGTCTTGCCGCTGCCCGTACCACCGGAGACGATCAGGTTGAAGCGGGCCCGGACGAACCCGGAGAGCAGCGAGAGCATGTGCTCGTCCAGCGTCCCGAGGTGGATCAACTCACCGAGGGTGTAGGCGCGGGGGAAGCGGCGGATGGTGAGGGTGGCGCCGGTCAGCGAGAGCGGCGGGATGATGACGTTGACCCGCTCACCGGACGGCAGCCGCGCGTCCACCATCGGGTTGGACTCGTCCACCCGGCGGTTCACGGTGGAGACGATGCGCTCGATCGTCTGCATCAGCTGCTCTTCGGAGGCGAAGCGGACCGGCACCTGTTCGACGCGCCCGCCGCGTTCGACGAAGATGTTGTCCGGCCCGTTGACCATGATCTCGGTGATCGAGCCGTCCTCCAGGAGCGGTTCGAGCACCCCGAGCCCGAGGGCCTCGTCGACCACCCGGCGGATCAGCAGCGTCCGGTCCCCGGTCGCCAGCACCGGGCCCTCACGGCTGATGATGTGGCCGAGTACGCGTTCGAGGCGGGCGCGGCGCTCGGCGGGGCTGAGCGCCGACATCTCGGCGAGGTCGATCTCCTCCAGCAGTTTGGTGCGGTACGCGGAGACCAGGTGCCCGGTGCTGTCGACGGGGGACCCGGGGGACGGGCCACCGCTCCGCGCGGTGCTGCTCTCGTGCGTGGTGATACGGGAGCGCAGACTCATGGACCGACCTCGCTCATTCGTCTCCCCCTCGTTCGGCGCTGTCGCTGGGCATGGTCGCGGAGCGGGACGCGGTGCCGAGGCTGTCCATGCCGGGGATGAGGGAGGGGATGGTCACTCTTGTGGTGACCTTCACCTCGTCGCCGCCGCCTCCGAGCGCGAAACTGCTGCGCCGCGCCGTCCAGTCGGACATGGCGGCGCGTCCGCTCGCCTCGTACCGGTCCGCGATCTCCTCCTGGGAGGCCACCCGTGCCGCGGCCCGCGCGCCGGTGCCCGCCTGCTGCACCGCGTAGCCGACGATGCCGAGCTGGATGGCCGCCATCGCGACGAGCAGCAGCAGCGGCAGCATCCCGGCGAACTCCAGTGCGCTGGAACCGCGGTCGCGCTCGCAGTCGCGCCAGTACGGAGGAACAGCCATGCCCCCTCATCCCTCCTCCGCCGCGCCCGCCTCGCCGCCGATCGTGAACGGCAGCCCGGCGGCGCCGGGGAACAGCAGGGGCGTCCGCAGGTCGACGTTCGCCTTCCAGACGGTGCCGCCGCGGGTGCAGCTGACCGAGGCGTCCTGGCGCCACTTCGGGGGCAGGTGCTCACGCGCTGCGGCCTCGCACGCGCCCTGCGGGTCGCCGTAGGCGGCGGCAGCGGTGGCGGCGCGGGCGGCCTCGTCTGCGGAGTTGCCCGCGAGGGAGAAGGTGTAGCCGAGGAGCACGCACTGCCACAGCAGCACCAGCGTGACCAGCACGATCGGCGCCATCCCGGCGAACTCCACGGTCAGCGAGCCCCGGTCGGAGCCGAGGCGGGAGGCGCCGGGCGCCGGGCCGGGTCGGAGGCCGGGGTTGGGACTGGGGCTGGGGTTGGGGCCGGGCCCGGGGTCGGGGTCGGGGTCGGGCCGGGTGGCGGGCGTTGAGCCGGGCGGCAGGGCGTGCCGCGACTGCGGGGGCAGCGAGGGTCTGTGCCCGGCGGTGCCGCCCGCGCCCGTACCGCCGCTGCTCCCCTGCGCTCGCCCGCTCCCCCGGCGCCGCGCGCCGAGCCCGCGAGGCTGCTCCCCGTCCGGTGCGACGGCCAGCCCCAGTTCGCCCGCGAGTCCCCACAGCGCCTGCCGGACGCTGCCCTTGGGGTCCAGGTCCTGCATCCGTCCGGCGTCCAGCGCGGACTGGAGCTCCTTGAAGTTGGCCGGCACCGTCGTACGCGCTGCCGGGCTGCCGGTGATACGGGTGACGAGCTGCGGCTGGATCTCGGTGTGCCGGGAGGCCCGGTTGACGACGGTGACGGTCTCCTCCGCCTTGCGGATCTGGAGCCGTTCCCACAGCCGCACCATGCGCTTGGCACCGCGTACGGCGATCACATCGGGGGTGGTCAGCAGCAGCGCGAGGTCGGCCGCCTCGATGGCCGCCGCGTTTCCCGCGTGCATCTGGGTGCCGCAGTCGAGCACGACGATCTCGTAGTGCGAGCGCAGCGCGGCCACCAGCTGCCGGGCGGCCCGTTCGTCCACGTCCTCGCCCCGCTCGCCCTCCTCCGGCGCCAGCAGCAGGGCGAGGCCGGTCTCATGCAGATAGACGGCGTCCTGGAGGACGCGCGGCGTCAGGTCCTTGATGCCGGCGAGGTCGACGACGGACCTGCGGAAGCGCACATCCAGATGGGAGGCGACATCGCCGGCCTGCAGATCCAGGTCCACCAGCACCGTGCTGCGGCCGGAGGCACACGCGGCCAGGGAGAGCTGGACGGCGGCCAGGGTGGTGCCGACACCGCCCTTGGCACCCGCGACGGTGACGAGGGTGCCGCCGGCGCCCTGCCCACCGGGACCGTACGGCTCGCTCCCGTACCCCCGGCCCTCGTACCCACCCAGGTGGCGGCGGACCCCGGCGGCCCAGCTGGCGGCGGCGCCGATCCGGGCCGCCAACTCGTCGTAGGTGAGCGGCAGCCCGGCGACGCCGCGCGCTCCGGCGTCCATGGCCGCCGCGTACAGCGCGGGGCTGGTGTCCTGGGTGGCGAGGACGACACCGACGGCGGGGAACCGGAGGGCGATCCGGCTGATCAGCTCCAGCGCGGGCACCGGGCCGATCCGCTCGTGGACGAGGACCACCTCGGGCAGCTCGGCGGGTGCCTCGCCCGCCTGCCGGTCGAGCGCTTCCAGCAGCTGGGTGGAGTCGACGGCGGGCGGCACCGGCTCGGCGTCGGGGAGCCGGCTGAGCAGGGTGACGAGGTGACGGGCGGCGTCCGGGTCGCTGACGGCCGGCTGGATGCGGATCACCATCGGGGCCTCACTTGTCTCCGGGGAGCGTGTAGGTGCGGTCCTCCTCGGGGACCTCCGCGTCGTCGCCCGGTGCGACCAGCGCGAGCCGGACGTGCTCGGCGAACGATTCCGCGTAGGCGACGCGCTGGGCGTCCTTGGTGGTCAGCGCGAAGGTGATGGGCACTCCGTCGCGTTCGCGCTGCCGGGTGCGCTCGTCGCGGTCGCCGTCGTCCTCGAGCGGGGTGAGCTCGCCGACGTCGATCACCTTGGCGCGGCTGACGATGACGCGGGACTCGGACGGCGCCTTGGTCCCGCTGTCGTCGCCCTTGGCGCCGGGGCGCTGTTCGCCCTCGAAGGTGGCGTAGATGTTGACGCGGTTGCCGGGATTGATCTTCCCGGCGACACCGGTCTCCGCGTCGATCATGATGGCGATCTCCTGCTCGCCCGCCGCGAGCTCGGGCCGCTCGGCCATCATGTCGGACTGGAGCAGGGAGCCCTTCTTCAGCGGGTTGACGGCGATCTTGCGGCGGATGTCGCGCAGATCGGTGACGGCTGTCTTGGGCAGCCACCGCTTCGGCATGGACACCTTGGTGAACTGCGCGCCGGTCAGCGCCTGGTAGGCGGGCACGTCCTCCTTCAGCTTGTAGGCCGTCGTCTCGTCGCCCACCTTCGACTCCACGTTCCTGACGACGGCCAGCACTCCGGCGAACGCGGCGAGGGCGCACAGGACCGAGAGCACCAGCAGAAGAACGCCGCGGCGCTGGCGAGAGTTCATGGACGGATACCTCGGGGGTCGGCGACGACTGGCTCGGACACGGGGGGCGACGCGGGTGGCACGGGTGGCGCCTCCGGCGCGGGTGGCACGGGTGGCACGGAGGGGGCAGGTGGCGCGGAGGCGGCAGGTGGCGTGGACGGTGCGGCTGGCGTGGACGGTGCGGCTGGCGTGGACGGTGCGGGCGGCGTCGGCGGCAGCGGCGTGGCGCAGAACGCGCAGCGGTCACCGATCAGTTCGAGGCCGCATCCATGGCACTCGTCCCGCCGCACCGAGGCGACCAGCTGGTAGAGGACCGAGACATCGGGGATCGCGGCCACGAACTCCGTCAGCCTGGCCGTCCCCCACCAGGCCGGCGAGTCCCGCGGCAGCCGGGCCTCCTGCACCTGGGCGACCCGCCAGCGGGCCGGGAGGGTACGCATGGCCCAGTCGGAGGAGAGCTGCCCGGGGGCGACGGTCAGCCGGGTGGCGAACTGCGGTCCGGTGAGCCCCTCTTCCGCGTCGGGCGTCCCCAGCCGGACCAGCCCGGGAGTGGGCGCCGCGAGGACCGCGAACTGGGTGCCGGGCAGCCAGGAGCGGGCGTGCGAGGTGACGGCGACGGGCACCCGGTCCAGCTTGGCGACCGAGCCGAGCACGGCGCCCGCGTACAAGTAGTGGGTCAGCAGCCGCGCTGCCGCGCCCAGCACTCCGGGCGTGAAGTCGCAGAGCGACAGCTGCCGCAGCTGCCGTACGAGCACGCCGGTCGCCAGCGGGGGCAGCTCCACCGGGAGCAGCGCGATCCGGCTGCTCTCCAGCAGCGAGCGCACGGTGTGCAGCCGGTGCCGGAAGGCGGTGGGAAGGGTGGCCGGGTAGACGGTGACGAGGTAGCCGTGCTGTTCGAGCAGGGACTGCGTCTCGGCCAGCGCCGCCGCCAGCGGCTGCTCCTTGGGCGGGGAGAGCACATGGGCCTGCGGGGTGTGCCGGTCGGGCGGTGCCAGCAGGTGGTCGGGGCTGGTGACCGCTAACGCCGTAGACACATCCGCCTCCCCCGGAGCCCGCCACCGGCCTACCACACTAGCCATGGCCCCCCACACCGTGAACAGTTCGCCGAAACGCGAACCGTTCGCCGAACCCGGAACAGCGAGACCACTACCCGCCCCACCCCGGCCCCCAATCCCCGCAGGGCTTGTCCGGCGTCTCTTGCGTACCCGGCATGGTGGGCAAGCGCAGCAGGGTGACGCGGACGCGCCCCGTCAGGGGCGCGGGGAACTGCGCGATCAGCCACAACGCAAGCCGCAGCCCGCAAACTTCAGGCAGAGGCACCCCCCGTCGGAACAACGGGAGGGGCACCCGGAAATGGCAAGCCTCACCAGGGAAGTTCCCGCACCTGCTGAACGCACAGAACAAAAAACAACACACAAGAGGCGGCCAGCAGAACATTGCTGAGCCAGCCATTACGCCACTCCCGCGGAGTCCGCTCGCTGTTGAGCAGCCAGAGCAGCGTCGCGGCGAGGAAGGGCATGAAGAAGGCGCCGAGGACGCCGTAGGCGACGACGAGCGCGAAGGGCTGGTCGAGCCAGAGCAGGGCCATCGGGGGGAAGGTCAGCCACAGCAGGTAGGCACGGAAGGGCATCGAGCGCTCCTGCTCGCCGCGGGTGAGCGGCGCGACGCCCGCTTCGGCGGCCAGGCCCCGCGCGGCCCGCAGCCGCTCCACGAAGTCGGCGAACATCAGACTCACCCCGTGCCACACGCCCACCAGCGAGGAGAAGGAGGCGGCGAAGAAGCCGATCAGGAAGAGCGTGGAGGTGGAGCTGCCGAAGCGCTTCTCCAGCACCTCGTCCAGGTCGAGCAGGCCCTTGTCACCGGTGGCGAGGGCGATCTGCGAGCTGTGCAGCAGTTCCGCGCCGACGATCAGCATGGCGACGACGAAGATGCCGGTGGTGATGTAGGCGACGCGGTTGTCGAGCCGCATCATCTTCATCCAGCTGCTGTCGGCCCATCCCTTGGCGTTGATCCAGTAGCCGTACGCGGCCATGGTGATGGTGCCGCCGACGCCACCGATCAGGCCCAGCGTGAAGATCATGGAGCCGGACGGCAGCACGGGGAGCAGCCCGGCGAAGGCGTCGCCCAGGTTCGGACTGACGCGGATCGCGACGTAGACGACGACCAGGAACATCACGCCGACGAAGACCATCATGATCTTCTCGACGATGGCGTAGCGGTTGGTCCACACGAACACCAGGCCGATCAGACCGGTGATGATGGCCCACGCCTTGAGCGGCATCACGTCCGGGAAGAGCGCCTGGAGCGGCAGCGCGCTGGAGGACATGGCGGTGGCGCCGTAGACGAAGCCCCAGATGACGACATACACCGCGAAGTAGACCGTGGTCCACGGCCCGAGGCTGCGCCAGCCGTCGAAGATGGTGCGGCCGGTGGCCAGATGCCAGCGGCCGGTCGCCTCGGCGAGGGCGATCTTGATGATGCAGCCGATGACGGCGGCCCACATCAGTGTGTAGCCGAACTTGCTGCCCGCGATGAGCGTGGCGACCAGGTCCCCGGCGCCGACACCTGTCGCCGCGACGACCATGCCGGGGCCGATCATCTTCCAACTGGCCTTGCGCTCCGGGGGCGCGGCGCCGTTGGACGTGCCGGGTGTGATGTCCTCCGCTGCCATGACGCCTCCGCCGTACGCGAGCTTCGAGGGTGGACCACCTGCAGGTGGCAGGTGATGTAACCGCCTGCGGACGATCAGCACAAGGGGTCGCGGGCCACGACGTGTGCCCGGGGCCGGCGTCCGGCGCCACCGGCGAGCGCTGTCCGATGCCTTGACAACCTCATTGGTCTGGACCAGGTTGTACGGCGCACGCGCACCACCACCTCCCCTCTCCCCCCACACCGGAGGCAGTTGTGGCACGTTCCCGTACCAGACGTATTTCGTTCCCCCGGGTACTCGTCGGCCTCGTCGCCTCGGCCCTGGCCGCGGGCGGTCTGTTCGCCCTCGGGCCGGCCGCCGCGCAGGCGGGGACCCCCGCCACCGCCCAAGCCGGTCCCCAGGTGGGTGCCTCGCAGGTGCCCGCCCACGCCGTCACGGGCTACTGGCAGAACTTCGACAACGGCGCGACCGTCCAGACCCTCGCCGAGGTGCAGGACGAGTACGACATCATCGCCGTCGCCTTCGCGGATGCGACCGGCACACCGGGTCAGGTCGACTTCAAACTCGACCCGGCCCTGAACTACTCCGAGGAGGAGTTCAAGAAGGACATCGCCGCCAAGCACGACGCCGGCAAGTCCGTGATCATCTCCGTCGGCGGCGAGAAGGGCGCCGTCTCGGTCAGCGACGACGCCTCCGCCGACGCCTTCGCCAAGAGCATCGTCTCGCTCATGGACAAGTACGGCTTCGACGGCGTCGACATCGACCTGGAGAACGGGCTCAACTCGACGTACATGACCAAGGCCCTCGACGCGATCCACGCCGCCAAGAGCGATGTCGTGGTGACGATGGCGCCGCAGACGGTCGACATGCAGTCGCCGCAGAACGAGTACTTCAAGACGGCGCTCAACATCAAGAGCTATCTGACCGTCGTCAATATGCAGTACTACAACAGCGGTTCGATGAACGGCTGCGACGGCAAGGTCTACTCCGCGGGCACCGTGGACTTCCTCACCGCGCTGGCCTGCGTACAGATCAAGGGCGGTCTCGACCCCTCCCAGGTCGGCATCGGCACCCCCGCCTCACCGAGCGCCGCGGGCTCCGGCCATGTCGATCCGGGCGTGGTCAACAACGCGCTGGACTGCCTCGCCAAGGGCACCGGCTGCGGCAGCTTCACCCCTGACGAGAAGTGGCCCGGCATCCGCGGTGCGATGACCTGGTCCACGGCGTGGGACGCCAGCAACGGCAACAAGTGGTCCAGCACGGTGGGCCCGCACGTACACGGCCTGCCGTAACCGGCCGAACCTGCCGTAACCCATCCAACCCACCCACCGGACGTCCGCCACCCCCCACAGCCGGGCGTCCCGGGCCACCGAAGGCCCGGGGCGTCCGGCGCCGTACGTGCTACTTCTTCGGCTCCGGCAGGACGCAGCCGCGCGCGTCGAGGTCGAGCTGGTTGCCGCGGCCGAAGCAGGGGTTGATCAGATAGGTCTGCTGGCCGTAGGCGTTCAGGTGGCGGACGGTGATGTTGCCGCTCTTGTCCACCTCACACGGGTTGTTGAGGGTGCAGCGCTCCCCGTCCTCGTTGTGGGTGTTGTTGACGCCGATCACCTTGCCGGTGGCGTTGTCGATCACCGGGGAGCCGGAGGTGCCGCCCTTGGTCTGGCAGGCCATGGTGTAGCGGATGGAGTTCTTCCAGGTCCAGGCGGCTTCCTTGAGCCGATGGGCGAAGCCGTCCACGGAGCAGCCGAACTTCTCCTTCCAGTAGCCGGAGACGACCGTGATGTCCCGGCCCTGGCGCGGGTGCTTGGCGTCCAGCTTCAGCGCGTCGATGCCGTACTTCTGCTTGATCTGCCGGTACGTGGAGGTCGTCTCGTACAGGGAGATGTCGGTGTCGGTCATCGTCGCGTACGCGATCTTGTTCGAGTGGACCTTCCCGGCGTCGCTGCCGTCCGCGTTCAGCAGCGTGAAGTCGCGGCTGGTCTTCTTGTTCACCACGACCTCGCCCGCGCCCGGCATGCCTTCCTGGAGGCAGTGGCCGTTGGAGAGGACGAGCGCCGGGTCGCCGGGCTTGGAGTCCTTCAGCTTGACGACGGAGCCCGAGCAGTTGCTGAGCGCGACCGTACCCTCGAAGGAGGGGGCTGCCTTGTGGGCCGCCTTGCCGCTGTCGGCGGCAGCCGCCGGTGCCGCGGCTATGCCCGTGAGTGCGGCGGCGCCGAACAGCGCCGCCGCGAGCGTACTGACGAGGGGCTTTCTCATGTACTCCTCATTCTTCCGGATCGGGTGACAGGGATAGGAACGCCCCAACGTCCGTACAGCACTGCTGCGTTACGGCTTGGGGAGCGTGCAGCCCTCGCGGCTGAGGTCGATCTTGTTCCCCTCGGCCACGCACGGCGCGACGATGTAGGTCTGCTGGCCGTAGCCGATCCCCTCGTGCACGGTGGTCTTGCCGCTCTCGTCCACCTCGCAGGGGTTGTTGAGCGTGCACTCCTCGCCGTTCTCGTTCCGCGTGTTGTTGACGCCGACGACCTTGCCGGAGGCGTTGTCGATCACGGGAGAGCCGGAGGTACCGCCCTTGGTCTGACAGTCCGCGGTGTAGCGGATCGAGTCCTTCATCGTCCAGCCGTCTTCCTTGAGCTGGTACGCGAAGCCGTCGATGGCGCAGCCGTACTTCTCTTTCCAGTAGCCCGAGACGACGGTGATGGCGTTGCCCTTCGGGGGGTGGGCCGCCTCGACGTCGAGTGCCTTGATGCCGAACTTCGACTCGATCTCCTCGTAGGTGGAGCCGACTTCGTAGAGCGAGACGTCGGTGTCGGTCATCGTCGCGTACGCGATCTTGGTGGCCTTGACGGTGCCCGCGTCGCCACCATCGGCCTTCAGCAGCGTGAAGGAGCGGTTGGACGACTTGTCCGTGATGACCTGTCCCGGCTCGGGCATGCCCTCTTCCAGGCAGTGGCCGTTGGAGAGGACCAGCGCGGGGTCGCCGGGCTTCGAGTTGGGCATCTTGACGACGGAGCCCGAGCAATTGCTGAGCGCGACGGTGCCCTCGAAGGAGGGCGCGGCCTTGGGGGCTGCCTTGGGCGCGGCATTGGGGGCTGCCTTGCCGCTGTCGGCAGCCGTCGCGGGTGCCGCGGCTATGCCGGTGAGCGCCGCGGCGCCGAAGAGCGCGGCGGAGAGTGAGGTTGCGAGAGGTCTGTTCACAGGTGGGGGTTCCTCTCTTGATACCGAAGGTTCGTTCGGTCTGACGCCGTGCATTCTTGGGCCAGTTGACGCCCACCACAAGAGCGCCCCCGGAATCGGGAGACCGGATTCCGGGGGCGTGGCTCGGTTTATCGGGGAGGCGGTGCGAAAAGGGCGTCGCTCAGCCGAGGACGGCGAGCGCGTCGATCTCGACCAGCAGGCCGGCGGGGAGGCCGACGTACACCGTCGTACGCGCGGCCGGAGCCCCGTCAAGAGAGGCGAAGTACTCGTTGTAGATCTCGTTGAACTCCGCGAAGTGCGCGGTGTCCGTCAGATACACGCGGATCATCATCGCGTCCTCCCATCCGGCACCGCCTGCCTTGAGAACTGCCTCCACGTTGGCGAGGGTCTGGAGGGTCTGCTCCCGCAGCCCGGGGCCGACCGGCGTCGGGGCCTCGCCCTCGACGGCGGGGCCGAACCCGACCTGCCCGGCGACCTGGAGGATGTTCCCCTTGCGCACGCCGTGCGAGAACTTCGCGGGCGGCGTGGTGTGCGTGGCCGGGGTGAGGGCGGTCTTGGCAAGCTTCTCGCTCATGGTGCGGCTCTCTTGCTTCTCGTCGGCGGTCGGTCGGACCGCGGTCGGTCGGACCGCGGTTCGTCGGACTGCGGTTCGTCGGACTGCGGTCGGTCGGATCGAAGGCAGGGCGACTGTCCCGTGTATTCGGCGCTGATGGCCTCGGCGGTCCGCCGCACGCGGGGCAGCAGGGTGAGGAGTTCGTCGGCGGAGACGACGACGTTCGGCGCGGAGACCGACATGGCCGCCACCACCCGCCCCTCGGCGCCGCGGATCGGCGCCGCGACGCAGTTGATGGACTCCTCATGGCCACCGAGGTCGGTGGCCCAGCCCTGTTCGCGCACCTTGGCCAGCTCCGCGAGGAACGCGGCGGCGTCCGGGGTCGAACGCGGCGTGTACCGGGGATAGTCGAGCCGCTCCGCGACGGCACGCCGCTCCGGCTCCGGCAGATCGGCGAGGAGCAGCTTGGCCACCGCGGCGACGGTGATGGCGACGGGCTTGCCGATGCGCGAGTACATCCGTACCGGGTAGCGGCTCTCGACCTTGTCGATGTAGAGGACCTCGTCCTCCTCGTGGACGGCGAGGTGCACGGTGTGTCCGCAGGCCGCGTTGAGCTCGGCCAGGTGCGGGTGGGCGATCTCGCGGAGGTCGAGGTTCTCCACGGCCTGCTGCGCGAGCGCGAACAGCCGTGCCCCGAGCCGGTAGCGCTGGTCGGCCTGGCGGTAGACCATGCCGTGCTCGTGCAGGGTGCGCAGCAGCCGCAGCGCCGTCGACTTGTGCACGTCCAGCCGCGCTGCGACCTGCTCCAGGTTGGCGGGCCCTTCGGCGAGCAGCGGCAGGATGCTCAGCGCCCGATCGACGGTCTGGCTCATGAGAGGCACTCCTCCTCGCCGGGGTTGTCGGGCCGCCCGGCGGCTGCGGCCTGTGCCCCGCGCGCTGTCCAGCCGGGGCCCAGCCGCAGTCTCCCCCAGCTCTCGTCATCGAGGGCCACCAGCCGGTCGGCGACCTCACGGGCGGGTGGCTCGGCGAGGTCGCCCGCGTCCGTGAGCGCTGCTGCGGCCATCAGGTGCCCGTGCCGCAGCCGTTCGCACACCGGCAGCCCGCGCAGGGTCCCGGAAAGGAAGCCCGCAGCGAAGGCGTCACCGGCGCCCACCGGCGAGACGACGTCCACGCTCAGCGCGGGCGCGAAGACAGCGGGCCCGTCCCCGACGAACGCGGTGGCGCCGGCCGCACCCTGCTTGACGACGAGCACCGCGGGCTCGCGCAGCACCTCCCGTACGGCCTCGGGCCCGCCCGTCACCCCCCAGACGGCGGCGGCCTCGTCCTCGCCGACGAAGACGATGTCGCTGTGCCGGGCCAGTTCGCGCAGTACCTCGGCGCCGGCCCGGGGAGCGGTGGGCGTACGCCACAGGCCGACGCGGTAGTTGACGTCGAAGGAGACCAGCGGCCCCGGGCCTGCGCCGCTCCCGGCGGGGGTGCGTGCCGAGGTGAGGGCACGCAGCAGGGCCAGGCAGTCGGCGGACAGGGCTGCGGTGATCCCGGTCAGATGCAGCACCTGCCCCGCGTGGACGGCCTGCGGCGGAACGGTGGCCGGGGACATGGCGGAGGCGGCCGACCCGGCGCGGTAGTAGAGCACTTCGGAGAGCCCGGAAGGGTGCGCTGCGGGATCGGCGGCGCCGGTCGCGCGCTCGCCGTCCGTACGGAAGTAGATGCCGGTGGGCCGCTCCGGGTCGCGTTCGACCGCGCTGATGTCCACCCCGTACGCGGCGATCGTACGGACCAGATGGTCGCCGAAGCCGTCGGCGCCGACCCGGCTGACCCAGCGGGCGCGGTGCCCCGCGCGGGCCAGCGTGCAGGCGACGTTCGACTCGGCACCGCCGATCGCGCGGTCGAAGGAGGGCACGTCGGCGAGCGGGCCGGGGCGCGCGGGCAGGAACGTGACCATGGACTCGCCCAGGCAGACGACGTCGATGTCGGAGGTGGTGGTCACGGTGGCTGCTGCTCCTCGCTGCGTGTCCCGGGGCGGACATCTGTCCCGGGCGGGGGATCCCGGGTTGATGGGGTTCCGGCACCATTGACCGGCCGTTCCGCGGGATGCTAGACAGCCTCCAGCGTTATACGCAATGGTCGTTGCAGATAATGCAACAACGCTACTGGCTACTACGGAGACCGCATGGCAGCCCCCGCCCCCTCCCCTGTTGCCCGGCTCGCGGACGAGCCCGCCGACCACCGCTTCAAGGGGCTGCCCCCGGACGCCGCCGCCGCGGGCACCACCCTCGGCGAGCTGGCCGGCGAGCGCCGCTCCCTGTTCACCGGCGGCTTCACCACCCCCGTCCTCGCCCTCTCGGCGGAGCGCCTGGAGCACAACCTCGCCGCGCTCGCCGACTACTCCGCGCGCCATGGCCTCGCCTTCGCCCCGCACGGCAAGACCTCCATGGCGCCCCAGCTCTTCGACCGCCAGCTGAGGCACGGCGCCTGGGGGATCACGCTCGCCGTCCCGCACCAGGTGCGGGTGGCCCGCGCCTACGGCGTCCCGCGGATCTTCCTCGCCAACGAGCTGGTGGACGCGGCGGCACTGCGCTGGCTCGCCGCCGAACTGGACGCCGATCCGGACTTCCGCTGCGTCTGCTACGTCGACTCCCCGCACGGCGTCGCCCTCATGGACGAGGCCCTGCGCGCCGCCGGCGCCCGGCGTCCCGTCGAGGTGGTGGTCGAGCTGGGCGCGGGCGACGGCGCACGCACCGGTGCCCGTACGGAGACCGAGTGCGCCGCCGTCGCCGACGCGGTGGCCGCGACCGGCACGCTGCGCCTGGTGGGCGTCGCCGGATACGAGGGCGAGGTACCCGGCGCCGACCTGGAGGCGGTACGCGGATGGCTGCGGCGCCTGACCGGCCTGGCCGTCGCCTTCGATACGGCGGGACGCTTCGAGGGACTCGACGAGATCGTGGTCAGCGCGGGTGGCAGCGCCTGGTTCGACGCGGTCGCCGAAGCCTTCGCCGAGCTGCCCGAACTGTCGGCACCCACGCTGAAGCTGCTGCGCTCGGGCGCGTACGTCTCCCATGACGTCGGTCACTACCGCCATCTGACGCCGTTCAACCGGCACCCCGACGAAGGAGGTCTCCAGGCCGCCTTCACGCTGTGGACGCAGGTCGTCTCCCGGCCGGAGGCGGGGCAGGCGTTCCTCAACGCCGGCAAGCGGGACGCCGCCTTCGACCTTCAGCTCCCCGAACCCCATGTGGTGCGGGGCGCCGGGGGAACGGTGCGCTCCGCCGCGGGGCTCACCGTCACCGCGCTGAGCGACCAGCACGCGTGGCTGCGGGTGGACGAGGGCGTCGACCTGGAGGTCGGCGAGTGGGTGGGGCTCGGGATGTCCCATCCCTGCACCATGTTCGACAAGTGGCAGGTGATCCCCGTCGTCGACTCCGACGGCACGGTCACCGATCTGGTCCGCACCTTCTTCTGAGCTTCTGAGGCACCCGTCTTGGACACGGTCATTCGCGGCGCCCGCGTCGTCGACGGCACGGGCGCCCCCTCCTACCGGGCCGATGTCACCCTCCGCGAAGGCCGCATCCTCCGGATCTCCCCCGAGGGGGAGCCGCGCGCCGGCGGCACCCGCACCCTCGACGCCGACGGGCTCGCGCTGGCCCCCGGCTTCATCGACATGCACGCCCACTCGGATCTGGCGATCCTCCGCGACCCCGAGCACACCGCGAAGGCGGCCCAGGGGGTCACCCTGGAGGTGCTCGGCCAGGACGGGCTGTCCTACGCACCCACCGACGACACCACCCTCGGCGCGATCCGCGAGGCGATCACCGGCTGGAACGGTGACGGCAGCGATATCGACTTCGACTGGCGCACGGTCGGCGGCTATCTGGACCGGATCGACCGGCAGGGCACAGCGGTCAACGCCGCGTATCTGGTCCCGCAGGGCAGCGTCCGGATGCTGGCGATGGGCTGGGACGACCGCCCGGCCGCCCCGGACGAGCTCGCCACCATGAAGCGCCTGGTCGCCGAGGGGATGGCGCAGGGCGCGATGGGCCTGTCGTCCGGTCTGACGTACACGCCCGGTATGTACGCCTCCGACGCGGAGCTGACCGAGCTGTGCCGGGTGGTGGCGGAGTACGGCGGCTACTACTGCCCGCATCACCGCTCGTACGGCGCCGGTGCGCTGGAGGCGTACGCGGAGATGGTGGCGCTCACCCACGAGGCGGGCTGCGCGCTCCATCTCGCGCACGCCACGATGAACTTCGGCGTCAACCAAGGCCGGGCGCCCGAGCTTCTCGCCCTCCTCGACAGGGCGCTCGCAGGCGGCGCCGACATCACCCTGGACACCTACCCCTACACCCCGGGCTGCACCACGCTGGCCGCGATGCTGCCGAGCTGGGCCAACGCGGGCGGCCCGGAGGCGACGCTGGCGCGGCTGGCCGACCCGGCGACGGCGGCCCGTATCCGGCACGTCATGGAGGTGGAGGGTGCCGACGGCTGCCACGGGGTGCCGATCGAGTGGGACACCATCGAGATCTCGGGCGTCGGCAATCCGGAGCTGGCCGGCCATGTGGGCCGCACGGTCGCCGAGTCAGCGGCACTGCGCGGCGAGGAACCGTGGGAGACGGCACACCGGCTGCTGACCGAGGACCGGCTCGGCTCGACGATCCTGCAACACGTCGGCCACGAGGAGAACGTCCAGGCGATCATGCGGCACCGCGTGCACACCGGAGGCAGCGACGGCATCCTCCAGGGCGCCAAACCGCATCCACGCGCGTACGGCACCTTCCCGCAGTATCTGGGCCGCTACGTACGCGAGTTGGGCATCCTCTCCCTGGAGGAGTGCGTCGCCCACCTCACCGGCCGCCCGGCCACCCGGCTGCGCCTTCCCGACCGCGGCCTGCTCCGCGAGGGCTACCTGGCGGACCTGGTGCTCTTCGACCCGGAAACGGTCGCCGCCACCGCGACCTTCGACGCCCCGCGCTCCCTCCCCGTCGGCATCCCCTACGTCTTCGTCGCCGGCCGCCCGGTCATCAAGGACGGGCGACGCACGGATGTCCTGGCCGGACGGGCGGTACGGCGCACGGTATGAGGGCTACGCCCGTACGGGGAAATCGGAGGTGTCGACCTCGATCCGCTCGCCGGTGCTGAGCGTGAGCCTGAAGGGCTGCCCGTAAGGGATCTCCTTGACCTTGCCGTATCCGGTCGCATGAGGCTCGGTCAGCAGAGTGCAGAGTTGCTTGAACGGGTCGGCGATCAGGTAGAGGTCGATCCCGAACCGTGCGTACTTGGCGACGTTGCGGACGTAGTCCTTCTCGTCACCGGGCCGGGAAGCGACCTCGGCCACAGCAAGGACATCGATGCAGTCATAGCTGTCGCCGTGCCGCTCGGCGTCGTGGGCGAGGATGGCCAGGTCGGGCGCGGCATCGTTCTCCCCCGGAAATCTCAGCCACACATTGCCGATCACCCGCTCCCGGCCGATCGGAAACGGCACGGCGTCCTCGACGGCCCTCCTGATCTGGAAGGCGGTCCGGGACTGCTCCGGAGTCCGCGGCGACATGATCACCGTGCCGTCGAACACCTCGACTTTGTACCCCTCCGGCACACCGTCGCGTGCGAGCAAGTCGCGCATCACCGGCACAATGACCACCTCTCCCCGGCAGGGACTACGCGTGCTGGTAGGCCACCAACGAAATCCCCACATAGTGGACGACGAACGCGGCCAGCGTGAAGGAGTGGAAGACCTCGTGGAAGCCGAACCAGCGAGGCGAGGGGTTCGGGCGCTTGATGCCGTAGATGACGCCGCCCGCGCTGTAGAGGAGGCCGCCGACGATGACACACACCAGCACCGCGATCCCGCCGGTCCGCATGAAGTCGGGCAGGAAGAAGACGGCGGCCCAGCCCATGGCGATGTAGCAGGGGGTGTAGAGCCAGCGGGGCGCGCCGACCCAGAAGACACGGAAGGCGATACCGAGACCGGCGGCTATCCAGATGCCCCACAGCAGCAGGTCGCCCCGCCCGTCGGGCAGCAGCAGGATCGTCAGCGGGGTGTAGGTGCCCGCGATGATCAGGAAGATGTTCGCGTGGTCGAGCCGCCGCAGCACGGCGTTGATCCGGGGGCTCCAGTCACCGCGGTGGTAGAGCGCGCTGATCCCGAACAACAGGCAGGCCGTCAACGTGTAGACGGCGCAGGCGATCCGGCCGCGCGTGCTGTCGGCGAGCGCGGTCAGGAACATTCCGGAGATCAGCACGGCGGGGAACATCCCCAGGTGCAGCCAGCCCCGCAGCTTGGGCTTGATGACCTGCGCCGCGGAGTGCGCCGATGCAGACAGCCGGGCGGCGGCCGAGTGACCGGCCGAATGGTTGGCCGAGTTGTGGTCGGCCGGGGCAGCGGCCGGCTGGGAGGACGAGGCATCGGCTGCGGGGGAGGCCGGATGCGGGACCGTGGGTGAGGCCGTGGGGGAGGCCGAGCGGGAGTCGGGCGAGGACGACGCGCCGGACGGTGGGGACGTCACGGCGGCGGGCTCCGAAGACGGGGACGCGGAGTCGGTCATCGGGCCATCGTACCCACGCACGTCCTCGACCTACGTGCCCGTAGGTTACGGCTCACCAGCAGCAGGAATGACCCTGCGTGCCAGCTGGGAAGACCTTACGTGTCGACAGCCACACACCCCCCGTCTGGACAGACAACCATTCGCACCGCATGATCAGATGAGCATAAGCGGCACCGGATGAGCGACGAGACAAACTGCCACGAAAGCATCCGGGTCGCGGCCCCCAAGGGGCGCGCTGACAGTCGAAAAAACCCTCAAACGTCTGGAGCGATCGTGGCGCGCAGTTCTGCGGCTCCCCTCACCTCAGCCCCGTCTCCCTCGCACACTTCGGCCACCGGGGACGCCCCCACCCGCCACCAGGAGCTGCTCTCCTGGGTCGGCGAAATCGCCGAGCTGACCCAACCCGACCGCGTCGTATGGTGTGACGGCTCCGAGGCCGAGTACGACCGTCTGTGCGAAGAGCTGGTCGCCAAGGGCACGTTCAGGAAACTCGACCCGGTCAAACGCCCCAACTCCTACTACGCCGCCTCCGACCCGTCCGACGTCGCCCGGGTCGAGGACCGCACCTTCATCTGCTCCGAGAAGGAGGCGGACGCGGGCCCCACGAACCACTGGAAGGACCCCGCGGAGATGAAGGCCGTCTTCGCCGGGGAACAGGGCATCTTCCGCGGTTCGATGCGCGGCCGCACCATGTACGTCGTCCCGTTCTGCATGGGCCCGCTCGGCTCCCCGCTCTCCGCGCTGGGCGTGGAGATCACCGACTCCGCGTACGTGGCCGTCTCCATGCGCACGATGACGCGGATGGGCAGCACGGTGCTCGAAGAGCTCGGCGAGGACGGCAACTTCGTCAAGGCCGTGCACACCCTCGGCGCCCCGCTCGCCGAAGGCGAGGAGGACGTGCCCTGGCCGTGCAACTCGACCAAGTACATCTCGCACTTCCCCGAGACCCGCGAGATCTGGTCCTACGGCTCCGGCTACGGCGGTAACGCACTGCTCGGCAAGAAGTGCTACGCGCTGCGCATCGCCTCCGTGATGGCACGCGACGAGGGCTGGCTGGCCGAGCACATGTTGGTGCTCAAGCTGACGCCGCCGCGCGGTGAGGCCAAGTACGTGGCCGCGGCGTTCCCGTCCGCCTGCGGCAAGACGAACCTGGCCATGCTCCAGCCCACCGTCCCCGGCTGGACGGTCGAGACGATCGGCGACGACATCGCCTGGATGCGGTTCGGCGAGGACGGCCGCCTCTACGCCATCAACCCGGAGGCGGGCTTCTTCGGCGTGGCCCCCGGCACCGGCGAGGACACCAACGCCAACGCCATGAAGACCCTGTGGGGCAATGCGGTCTTCACCAACGTCGCGCTCACCGACGACAACGACGTGTGGTGGGAAGGGATGACGGAGGAGCCGCCCGCTCACCTCACCGACTGGAAGGGCAACGACTGGACGCCGGAGTCTGGGACCCCGGCTGCCCACCCCAACGCGCGGTTCACCGTCCCGGCAGGACAGTGCCCGATCATCGCCCCCGAGTGGGAGGACCCGCGCGGTGTGCCGATCTCGGCCATCCTCTTCGGCGGCCGGCGCGCCTCCGCCGTCCCGCTGGTGACCGAGTCCTTCGACTGGCAGCACGGCGTCTTCCTCGGCGCGAACGTCGCCAGCGAGAAGACCGCCGCCGCCGAGGGGAAGGTCGGCGAGCTGCGCCGGGACCCGTTCGCGATGCTGCCCTTCTGCGGCTACAACATGGGCGACTACTTCGCCCACTGGCTGGAGGTCGGCGAAGGTGCCGACGCCGCCAAGCTGCCGAAGATCTACTACGTCAACTGGTTCAAGAAGGACGAAAACGGAAAGTTCGTCTGGCCCGGCTTCGGCGAGAACAGCCGGGTGCTCAAGTGGATCGTCCAGCGGCTGAACGGGGAGGTCGAGGGCGTCGAGACCCCCATCGGCCTCCTGCCGCGGAAGGAGGACCTCGACACCGAGGGGCTCGGCCTGTCCGAGGCCGAGCTGGACTTCGTCCTCGCGGTCGACAAGGACGTCTGGCGCGACGAAGCGGCGCTCATCCCCGAGCACTTGAACACCTTCGGTGACCACACGCCGCGTGCCCTCTGGGACGAATACCAGGCTCTGGTGCAGCGCCTGGGGTAACCGGCATGGCCGGTTGTGGGCAATCGTTCCTCCCCCAGCCTCCGGCCGGGGGTACCCCCAGGGTGGAACGGGTGGGCACAACCGGCCCGCACGCCGCACGACGGCCGTACCCCGCGCCGTGCAGTGGGCGTCTTTCGGGTGCGGCCCGGTGGGCAAGCGCAGCAGGTGGCGGGCGCAGCCCAAGTGCAGTAGGGGTGAGCGGTGCCCAAGTGCGGCGGGGTGATTACGCCGCGGCTGTTTCTGGGGAGTGCGCCGTGAGGCGTTCCGTCATCAGTGCGGTGACTGCCTCATCGCCGCGGGAGGTGGCGACAGCCAGCGCGTTGCCCGCGAGGGTGTGGGCCCGCGCGTGGAGGGAGGCGACATGCTCGGCGTCGGCCCGCAGGGCGGAGGGCTCGGCGCGTAGCGGCGCCCTCCCGCCGGAAAGGCGGCCCGCATGAGCGGCGAGCTCATGAGCGGCGGCGTCCAGCGAAGCGGAAGGCGTCAGCGCCCGCAGCTCGTCCGTCACGGTCAGCAACGCGGTCAGGTGCCCCGCCAGGCGGATGTCCAGCTCTTCCTCGCGGGTGCGCCGCGGCAGTCCGGACTGGGTGCTCTCGGCCACGGTGTGGACCGACTTGGTGCGGATCGGTTCGTACATGGACGGCCTCCTGATGCATTCAGGAGGCCATCCTAACTTAGACACCGTCTAAAGTTGTCCCGCGTTCATGAAACAGCTACAGGCGGTCACAAACGGTCACGGCTGGCTGTAGCCGTCCAGGAAGCGGCCGATCCTGGTCACCGCATCGCGCAGTTCGGTCACGCCGGGCAGATTGACGATCCGGAAGTGATCGGGTTCGGGCCAGTTGAACCCGGTGCCGTGGACGATCATGATCTTCTCGGCCCGCAGCAGGTCGATCACCATCTGCCGGTCGTCCTTGATCTTGTACACCTTCGGATCGAGCCGCGGAAACGCGTAGATCGCACCCTTGGGCCGTACGCAGGTGACGCCCGGGATCTGCGTCAGCAGCTCGTACGCCGCATCACGCTGCTCGCACAGCCGGCCGCCCGGCAGCACCAGGTCCTCGATCGACTGCCGTCCGCCCAGCGCGGCGGCGACAGCGTGCTGCGCGGGCACGTTCGCGCACAGCCGCATGTTGGCGAGGATCGTCAGGCCCTCGATATAGCTCTCGGCGTGCGCCTTGGGCCCGCAGACCGCGAGCCAGCCGCTGCGGTAGCCGGCGACCCGGTAGGACTTGGACAGGCCGTTGAACGTCAGCGTCAGCAGGTCGGGCGCGACGAGGGTGGTCGGGGTGTGCGTGGCGCCGTCGTAGAGGATCTTGTCGTAGATCTCGTCGGAGCACACGATCAGGTCGTGGCGGCGGGCGATGTCGGTGAGGCCGCGCAGGACCTCCTCGTCGTAGACCGCGCCGGTGGGGTTGTTGGGGTTGATGATGACGAGCGCCTTGGTGCGGTCGGTGATCTTGCGCTCGACGTCCACCAGATCGGGCATCCAGTCGGACTGCTCGTCACATCGGTAGTGCACCGCGGTGCCGCCCGCCAGCGAGACCGAGGCGGTCCACAGGGGGTAGTCGGGCGCGGGGACCAGCACCTCGTCGCCGTCGTCCAGCAGCGCCTGCATCGACATCTGGATCAGCTCGGAGACGCCGTTGCCCAGATAGATGTCGTCGACCGACAGCTCGATGCCCTGCTTCTGGTAGTGCTGCATCACGGCTCGGCGGGCCGAGAGCAGGCCCTTCGCGTCGCCGTAGCCGTGCGCGGTCCCGACGTTGCGCAGCATGTCCTCGAGGATCTCCGGCGGGCAGTCGAAGCCGAACGCCGCCGGGTTCCCGGTGTTGAGCTTGAGGATCTGATGCCCTGCCGCCTCCAGCCGCGTCGCCTCCTCCAGGACCGGGCCCCGGATCTCATAACAGACGTTGGCGAGCTTCGTCGACTGGATGACGTGCATAGCTGCCACCCTACGGGCGCCGCTGAACGGCCGCTTCGTGTTTTCCCTCACCTCGGGGATCCCCGCCCCGGCGACCTTGGAGCTGATATTGACAGTGTCTCCTATTTGAGAGTTACTGTCATCACGCTCGAAGGAAGGGGGCAGCCCCATGACCACCGCACCCCGCAGCACGGCACACCGGTGGTGGGCACTGGGCGCGCTCGGCGCCTGCATGCTCACGCTCGGTTTCGACCTGACGATCCTGAATGTCGCACTGCCCGAGATGGCGTCCCAACTGCACGCCGACACCGGTGACATGCAGTGGATCGTCGACGCGTACGTCGTCGTCTTCGCCGCGACGATGCTGCCCGCCGGTCTCCTCGGCGACCGCTACGGCCGCCGGCGGCTGCTGATGGCGGGGCTCGCCGTCTTCATCGTCGGCTCGCTGCTGGGCACTCTCGCCGACCGGCCCGGCTGGGTGATCGCGGCCCGCGCCGGGATGGGGCTGGGCGCGGCGCTGGTCTCGCCCCTGGTGCTGTCCGTGCTGCCACCGCTCTTCCCGGACGAGAAGGAGCGCACCAAGGCCATCGGAGTGGTGACGGCGGCCGTCGCGGGCGGGATGCCGCTCGGGCCGATCGTCGGCGGCTGGCTGCTGGACCACTACTGGTGGGGCTCGGTCTTCCTTGTCAACGTCCCGCTGGCAGCGCTCGGCATCCTCGCCTGTCTGCTCCTGCTGCCCGAGTCCCGCGACCCGTCGGCCCCCCGTGTCGATCCGCTGAGCGGCGTGCTGGGCGTCGCCGGACTCGCCGCGCTCGTCTTCGCGATCATCGAGGGGCCGACGCGTGGCTGGGGCGATCCGCTGGTCGTGGGGCTCTTCCCCGGCTCGGCGCTGCTGCTGGCGGGCCTGCTGCTGCGTGAGCGGCGCACGGGGCAGCGCGGGGCCCGGCCGATGCTCGACCTCACGCTGCTGCGCGCCCCCGGATTCCGCTGGAGCGCGCTGACGGTGACGCTGGTGACGATGGTGCTGGCAGGACTGCTGTTCATCGTCCCGCAGTACCTCCAGGCGGTCCTCGGCCATGACGCGCTCGGCACCGGTGTGCGGCTGCTGCCGATGATGGCCGGGATCGTGGTCGCAGCCCGGGCGGCCGGACCGCTGGCCGGGAAGCTGGGGCCGCGGCCGGTGATCAGCGCGGGGCTCACCACGCTCGCGTTCGCCGCGTTCCTCGGCGCCCGTACCGGCACCGCCGACGGCTATCCGCTGGCCGCCACCTGGCTGACGATCACCGGACTCGGCGCCGGTCTGGCCATGGTGCCCGCCATGGACGCGGCCCTCGCCGCGCTCCCCGCCGACCGCACCGGCAGCGGCTCGGGACTGCTGATGACGGTTCGGCAGATGGGCACGGCGCTCGGCATCGCGCTGCTGGGGAGCCTGCTCGCCCAGACATACGCGACGCGGCTGGACGTGGACCGGGACGCGATGGGCACCCGCGCAGCGGCAGCGGCGGAGGATTCGGTCGTCTCCGCGCATCTGATCGCCGACAGGCTCGGCCTGCCGCGGCTCACGGACGCCGCCGACACCGCCTTCCTGGCCGGGATGAGCCAGGTGCTGCTGCTGTGCGGGGCGGCGGCGATGGCAGGCGCGCTGCTGTTGGTGGCCACCCCCGGCGCGCTGCCGCGGCGGCACCGGCCCGACACCGGCAGCGCCCCGGACATGGCCCTGCCCGGGGACGATGCCCGACAATAAGATCCATGGCCCCCGCACGTACAGATTCCGCCGACGACACCGACGCGAACGCAGAGCTTCCCCCGGCCAAGCCGAGCCTGCGTGAACGCAAGAAGATCCAGACCCGCCAGGCCATCCGGCGGTCCGCCTACCGCCTCTTCGAGGAACAGGGGTACGACGCCACGCCCGTCGACCAGATCGCCGAAGAGGCGGAGGTCTCCCCCAGCACGGTCTTCCGCTACTTCCCCACCAAGGAAGACATCGTGCTGACCGACGAGTACGACCCGCTGATCGAGCAGGCGCTGCGGGAGCGACCGCCGGGCGAGCCGCCGATCGCCGCGCTGCGCGAGGCGCTGTACGCCTCGATGGCCCGTATCTACCAGGCCGACGCCGCCGAGACCCTCCAGCGCATCCGCCTCATCCGGGAAGTGCCCGCACTGCGCGGCCGGATGAGCGAGCAGTCCGCCGAGACGGCCTGGCTGCTGCGGCGCGCCCTTGCCGAGCGCACCGGCCGCTCCGAGGACGACCTCGAACTGCGGATCGTGACCGGCGCCATGCTCGGGGCCCTGACGGAGGCCATGTACTCCTGGGTGGACACCGGCATGACGGGCACGCTGGAGGACCTGCACGCCCTGGTGACACGCGCGCTGGCCGTACTGGAACGCGGCCTGACGCTGTAGGGCCTCGCGCGGCGGCGCGAACCCGGGGCGTACCTCACTCCCGCAAGGCCGCCTCCAGCGCCTCCGCGTCCGTCACCGGCGCCGCGCAGACGAATCCCCGGCATACGTACGCCGCCGGCCGTCCGTCCACCAGCCCCCGGTCCCGCAGCAGCGGAACGCCGGACGTACCCGGCGCGCCCACGGCGATCACCGCGCCGGGTGCGCCGGACAGCAGGGCGGTCCGGTGCAGTGCGCCGACGCCCTCCTCGCCCACCACGGCGACCTCACGCGGCCCGTCCAGCAGCGCCTCGCCGACGGCGAGCCCCCAGCCGATGAACCGGGGCGCCCGTGAGGCCAGTTCGCGGACGACACCGAGGGCCCGCTCGGCGGCCTCCCGGTACCGGTGGTCCCCCGTGTAGGCGCCGTATGTGAGCAGCGCACCGGCGGCGGCGTTCCACCCGGAAGGCACCGCGTTGTCGGTGGGGTCCTGGGGGCGCCGGATCAGCTGTTCGGCGTCGTCGGCCGTGTCGTACAGCGTGCCGTCCTCACCGGCGAACCGTTCCAGCACGGTGTCCAGCAGCAGGCCCGCGCGGTTGAGCCACTCCGCTTCGCCGGTCACCGCGTAGAGCGTCAGCCAGCCCTCCGCCGTGTCGGCGTAGTCCTCCAGCACGCCCGCGCTGCCGCCCCGCACACCGTTGCGGGAGGTGCGCACCAGTCGCCGCCCCTCATCGAGGGTGTGCACCTCGGCGAGCAGCCGCGCGGCGCCCACGGCGGCCTCGACCAGATCGGGCCGTTCGAAGTAGGCGCCGGTCTCGGCGAGTGCGGCGACGGCCAGGCCGTTCCAGGCGGTGACGACCTTGTCGTCGCGCTCGGGCCGGGGCCGCCCGGCACGCGCCTCGAACAGCCTGCGCCGTACGGACTCGAAGCGGGTGGCGTCCGTCAGCGGAGACTCGCGGTCCGGGAGCTGCAGCACCGAGGCACCGCCCTCGAAGGTGCCCTCCTCGGTGACGTGGAAGCACTCGG
The DNA here is from genome assembly GCF_052246355.1 of Streptomyces sp. 3N207. Taxonomy (NCBI): domain Bacteria; kingdom Bacillati; phylum Actinomycetota; class Actinomycetes; order Kitasatosporales; family Streptomycetaceae; genus Streptomyces; species Streptomyces sp. 3N207. The sequence goes on from NZ_JBQQBV010000001.1 coordinate 253,711, forward strand.
CGGCCAGCTGCGCGTCGGCCTCGCCCAGCACCTCGGCCAGCTGCGCCGGGGTCCACACGTAGTAGGCGCCCTCGGCATGGCCGCCGTGCCCGTCGTCGCTGTCGGCGTCCAGCGCGGAGGCGAAGCCGCCCTCGGCGGTGCCCAGTTCACGGACCAGGAAGTCCGCCGTCTCCAGGGCGACGCGGCGGGCCCGCTCCGCCCCCGTAGTACGCCACAGATGCGCGTAGACGCGGCACAGCAGCGCATTGTCGTACAGCATCTTCTCGAAGTGCGGAACGACCCACTCCGCGTCCACGGAGTAGCGGGCGAACCCGCCTCCGAGCTGGTCGTAGATGCCGCCCCTGGCCATCGCCTCGCATGTCGCCTCGACCATCTGCAGCGCGCCCTCGGAGCCGGTGCGGGCGTGGTGCCGCAGCAGGAACTCCAGCACCATCGACGGCGGGAACTTCGGTGCGCCGCCGAACCCGCCCCGCCGGGCATCGAAGTCCTTGGTCAGCCCGAGCAGCGCGGCGCCCATCTCCTCGGCACCGGGGATCTGCGGCGCGCCCAGCCGGATGCTGCGCCCGGCCAGATCGGCGCTGATCCGGGAGGCGACGTCGGCCACCTCCTCGCGCCGGTCCTGCCACGCGGTCCGTACGCCCTCCAGGATCTGCCGGAAGGACGGCATGCCGTGCCGGGGCTCGGGCGGAAAATACGTCCCGAAGTAGAACGGCTCGGCCTGCGGCGTCAGAAACACCGTCATCGGCCAGCCGCCCTGCCCGGTAGCCGCCTGCACGGCCTCCATGTAGACGGCGTCCACATCCGGCCGCTCCTCGCGGTCCACTTTCACGCTGACGAAGCTCTCGTTCATCAGCCGCGCCGTCGCCTCGTCCTCGAAGCTCTCGTGCGCCATCACATGGCACCAGTGGCAGCTCGCATACCCCACGCTGAGCAGCACCGGAACCCCGCGCCGCCGGGCCTCCTCGAACGCCCCCTCCCCCCAGGGCCACCATTCGACGGGGTTCTCCGCGTGCTGGAGCAGATACGGAGAGGTTTCCTCCGCGAGTCGATTCGCCATACCGCCATGGTGACGCACGGCCCCGACAGCCGCCGACTCCGCAAAGAAGTGGGCGGCGTGCCTCAGTGCGGGGTGCGGTCGCCGCCGGTGGCTTCCCAGCCGGCGACCGCGAGGGCGCGGTAGGCGGTGTAGGAGGCGGCGGGGTCGCCCTCGTCGACCCAGGGGACGGCGCCGACGTGGCCGTCGACGGCGGCGAGGGCTTCCATGGCCTCGCCGTAGCGTTCGGCGCGGACGAGGAACCAGACGAGCAGGTGCAGGACGTGGGGGCGTACCGGGTGGTCGTCCTCGACCTGGTCGACGGCGTACTCGGCGGCCTCGATGGCCTTGCTGATCTCCTCGCTCTGGTAGAGGCCGCGGACCATGTTCACCTCGGGCAGGTGGTCGTAGGCCGCGAACAGCGGCAGTGCGGCCAGCAGCGAGCCCTCGGGGGCCTGGGCTGCGGCGGTGCGGGCGAAGGTGTCGGCCTGCTCCTTGGAGCCCATCCCCTTCGCCGACCGGTAGGGCAGCGCCGCGAGGTGGGCTCCCATGTGGTCGGGTGCCAGCCGGCGGACGGTGTCCCACAGCGACTCGAAGTCGGCCTCGCGATAGCTCAGGTGGCGGGCGATGAACAGCTCGGTGATGTACGGCGTCGGGTCGGCGGGCGCGAGCTTCGCGGCGTCGTGCGCGACCTTGCGGGCCTCTTCCAGGATGATGCGGTGGTCGCCGGAGCCGGAGTCCGTCAGCGCCTGGAAGACCAGGAACTGTGCGTACACCTGCGCGCCCCCGTGGTCGCGCGGCTGCTCGGCGCGCCATTCGCGCAGCCACCGCGCGTCCCGTACCTGCGCGGCCTGCTGGTCCTTGCTGAAGGACACCACGTCGGGCGGCCCGTCCGCGCCCGCGGTGGCGCTGTGCGCCCGGGAGCGCGCCAGCTCCATCGCCGCGGCGCCCGCCAGGGACTGCACCCGCTGCCAGCGCAGCTCGTACTCGTCGCCGGTGAAGGCCAGCAGCCGTGCCACCGGCTGCCAGTCCTGGGTGCGCTGGGCCTCCTCCAGCGCCTCGACCAGCTCCCGGTCCGGTCCGGGCAGCCGTACGTCGAGCTGGTCGGAGGGGACGAAGCCGTACCCGGCCGTCGGGTCGAGCGCCTGGGTCAGCCCTCTCGCACCGTCCTGCTGCAGCCGCCTGCGGCGCATCGCCGGATAGACGGCCACACCGAAGATGGCGACGAGTGCGATCAGGAAAAGCAGGGCTTCCATGGCGTCGGATCTCCACGCTGTCACGGGCTGGGCGCACCTCCCGGCCACAGTCCCCCAGCTGCCGCTGGGAGGTGCCCCCGGGGATGCTGGGTCGGGGCCGTACGAGGGCGAAGCTTGCTGCGCGCCCCACTCCACCGTACGGCCCACTAGTCTCGCCCCCATGAGTGAGCAGCGCGACAATGGCATGGGCAGCGGGGCGGACAGCACCCCGGGATCCCCGCAGCAGACACAGCAAGGCTTCGAGACCCTCGCCATCCATGCGGGGCAGGCCGCCGACGAATGCACGGGGGCGGTCGTACCGCCCATCCACCAGGTCTCCACCTACAAGCAGGACGGCGTCGGCGGGCTGCGCGGCGGCTACGAGTACAGCCGCTCCGCGAATCCCACCCGCACCGCGCTGGAGGAGAACCTGGCGGCGCTGGAGGGCGGCAGGCGCGGGCTGGCCTTCGCCTCGGGGCTGGCCGCCGAGGACTGCCTGCTGCGCACGCTGCTCACCCCCGGCGACCACGTGGTCATCCCCGACGACGCGTACGGGGGCACCTTCCGGCTCTTCGCGCGGGTCGCCGAGCGGTGGGGCGTGCAGTGGTCGGTTGCCGACTCCTCCGACCCGGCCGCCGTACGGGCCGAACTGCGCGAGCGCACCAAGGCCGTCTGGGTGGAGACTCCCTCCAACCCGCTGCTGGGCATCACCGACATCGCGGCGGTCGCGCAGGTGGCGCACGAGGCGGGTGCGCGGCTCGTCGTCGACAACACCTTCGCCAGCCCCTATCTCCAGCAGCCGCTCGCGCTCGGCGCCGATGTCGCCGTGCACTCGACGACGAAGTACATGGGCGGCCACTCCGACGTGGTGGGCGGCGCGCTGGTCGTCACCGACCCCGCGCTCGGCGACGAACTGGCCTTCCACCAGAACGCGATGGGCAGTATCGCCGGGCCGTTCGACTCCTGGCTGGTGATGCGCGGCATCAAGACGCTGGGCGTCCGGATGGACCGGCACGGGGAGAACGCGGCCCGCGTGGTGCAGCTGCTGACCGCGCACCCGAAGGTCACCGAGGTCTTCTACCCCGGGCTGCCCACCCACCCCGGGCACGAGATCGCCGCCAAGCAGATGCGGGGCTTCGGCGGGATGGTGTCCTTCCGGGTCACGGGCGGCGAGGAGGCTGCCGTACGGGTCTGCGACCGTGCGCAGCTGTTCACACTGGGTGAGTCACTCGGTGGTGTCGAGTCCCTGATCGAGCACCCGGGCCGGATGACCCACGCCTCGGTGGCGGGCTCCGCGCTGGAGGTGCCGGCCGATCTGGTCCGCCTCTCGGTGGGCATCGAGTCGGCGGACGACCTGCTGGCGGACCTGACCCAGGCGCTGGACTGACCCCTTTCCCAGATCTCCCGGGACCTTTTTCCCGGATCCCCCGGGACCTTCCCGATCTTCCCGGGTCGCTTTGCCGGATCGGCCCCCCTCGCCGCTCACCAGCCCACCGCAGGTGACGTCGTCGTCGGGGGCGGCTCCGACCAGGGGTGGGTGGTGAGGGACCAGATGCCGAGCGCCAGCAGCCCCGCCAAGACCCCTGCCCACAGCGCCGTGAGCAGTATCCGGCGCCGCCGCAGCAGGCGGGCCCCGTCCGCGAGGGCCCGCTCCGCGAGATCGGGGGGCACGGGTTCGGCGGTGCGCTGCGCCAGCAGGCGCCGCACCTCGACCTCCTTGCGGTCAGGCAGGCTCATGCGCGGCCTCCGCGCCCGCACGGGGACGGCTGAGTACCGTCGCCATGGCGCGGGTGTGCAGCGCGCGCACCCGCTCGACCGGGAGGCCGAGCCCCGCGGCGACCTGTTCCTCGGCAACGCCCTCGTACAGCCGCAGCACCAGCACCAGCCGCTCCTGCGGGGTCAGCACCCCCAGCAGTCCGCCCCGCGGGCGGCGGTGGCGCCAGCCGGTGTGGGCGAAGCGGGCCGCCAGCGTCAGCCGGGTGCGGTCGTAGGGGTCCTCGCCGCGCAGCCGCCCCCAGTCGGCACGCGTCCGCGCGAGCGCCCACACCAGCAGCCGCTCCGCCTCGGGCGCAGCGCCGGGGGGCTCGGCGGTCAGCAGCGTGGCGGCATGCAGCAGCCGGCCACCCGCGCCCGCGACGAACGCCTCGAACTCCCGGGCGCGGAGGCGCTCCTGCCGTGCATGACGCTCTCGCACGCCGCCTCCCGTGCCGCCTATAGGACGGCAGGCGGACAGATCAAATCAAGAGGCGCGTCAGGGACTCGGTCCCCCGGAAGCAGAACGTGTCACAAACCGTCTCGCCAGGAGACGGTCCGGTCAGGAGCCGGGCGTGGGGGGCTGCGCGAGACTGCTCGGGTTCAGTTCGAGCATCGACTTGTTGAAGCGGGTCAGCAGCTGGCAGAACGTCCCGCGTTCCTCGTCCGTCCAGTCCTTGGTGATGAGTTGCATCAGGTTGCGGCGCGAGGAGCGCACCTCCTCCAGCCGCGCCTGACCGCGCGGCGAGAGCTGGAGGACGACGGCGCGCCCGTCCTCGGGGTGCGAGGTCCGCTTGACCAGGCCGGACTCGACCAGCGGTGCGACCTGCCGGGTCACCGTCGAGGAGTCGATGCCCATACCTGCGGCGAGCGCCTTGACGCCCATCGGACCCTCCTGGTCGAGGCGGTTGAGCAGGAGGTAGGCGGCGCGGTCCATGGAGTTGCGGGCCTGACCGAGCCCGCCGAGCCGGGTCTGCTCCGCGCGGCGCGCGTACACGGCCAGCTGGTGCTGCATGGCGTCCAGCACAGCGGTTCCGGAAGCGGCGTCGGGGGCGGCTGAGGCGGTGGCACCGTCGTCGGCAGGCACCGCGGGTTCGTTGTCCGGCGCGTCGGGGGTGTCTGTCGTCATGTCCGGGTGCGTGGGCATGGCAGGTGCGCTCACTTCGTCGGTCTGCGGGATTTTTTGTGGAGTTTTGACAGTTTTGGGGTGGTCTATTGGGTGCGTCGACCTGAGGTGGTGGCCACAGAGTACGCGGAGCGGACCGAGGACGTACCTCCAGTGCACAAACCAGTGACGTGGACCACCCCCGCCCGCCTGCCCTTCCGCCCGCGCCCCGTCCGCCTGCCCGCCCGTTCACCGGCTGCCAGACTGGCGGAATGGTCACCAGTGCAACCCCCTCCGCCCCCTCCCAGCACCGCGAACTCCCCGTCTCGCTGGACGATGTACGCCTCGCCCAGAAGACCCTCGCCGGGGTCGCCCGTACGACGGCCATCGAGGGCAGCCGGCACCTCTCCGCGCTGGTCGGTTCGCCCGTCCACCTCAAGTGCGAGAACCTCCAGCGCACCGGGTCGTTCAAGCTGCGCGGCGCCTACGTACGGATCGCCGGGCTCTCGCCCGAGGAGCGGCGGCGCGGCGTGGTCGCCGCGAGCGCGGGCAACCACGCGCAGGGCGTCGCGCTGGCGGCCTCCCTGCTCGGGGTGACCTCCACGGTCTTCATGCCGGTGGGAGCGCCGCTGCCGAAGGTCGCGGCCACCCGCGAGTACGGGGCCCGGGTGCGGATGCACGGCCAGGTCGTGGACGAGACGCTGGAGGCCGCCAAGGAGTACGCGCACGCCACCGGCGCCGTCCTCATCCACCCCTTCGACCACCCGCATGTGGTGGCGGGCCAGGGCACGCTGGGCCTGGAGCTGCTGGAACAGTGCCCCGAGGTGCGGACCGTCGTGGTGGGCGTCGGCGGCGGCGGACTGCTCGCCGGGATGGCGGTGGCCATCAAGTCGCTGCGCCCGGACGTGCGGCTGATCGGGGTGCAGGCCGAGGGGTCGGCCGCGTATCCGCCGTCGCTGCGGGCCGGGCGCCCGGTGGCGCTGGAGTCGGTCTCGACGATGGCGGACGGCATCAAGGTCGGCAAGCCCGGGGACGTGCCGTTCGAGATCATCCGCACCCTGGTCGACGACATCCGTACGGTCTCCGAAGACGCCCTCTCCAGCGCCCTGTTGCTCTGCCTGGAGCGGGCCAAGCTGGTCGTGGAGCCCGCCGGGGCGAGCTCGGTGGCGGCAGTGCTCTCGGCGCCGCACAGCTTCGAGGGCCCGGTCGCCGCGGTGCTCTCGGGCGGGAACGTCGACCCCCTGGTCATGCAGCGGACGCTGCGGCACGGCATGGCGGCAGCGGGGCGCTATCTGTCGCTGCGGCTGCGCCTCTCGGACCGGCCGGGAGCGCTGGCTGCGCTGCTGGGGGAGCTGTCGGTGATGGACGCCAACGTGCTGGACGTGAGCCATGTGCGGACCGATCCGCGGCTCGGCCTGGACGAGGTGGAAGTGGAGCTGCATCTGGAGACGAAGGGGCCGGAACACTGCGTCGAGGTCGCCTCCGGGCTGCGCGCGGCGGGTTACACGGTCATGAGCTGACGGGCGCGGGGTACCCGATGCCGGACGCGGACTATCGCGTATTGCTTGACGCGATACATCGCGTCACTTCATACTGCTGTGCGACGGGGCTCAAGCCTCGTGGTGCATCCGTACATGCCGGAATTGTCCGGCAGATCTAGCATCTTCGTAGAGCTTCACGCTCCACACTCTGGGAGTCCATCCATGCCAGGTGCCATTTACGCCGAGGGTCTGGTGAAGACCTTCGGCGAGGTGAGGGCTCTGGACGGCGTCGATCTCGACGTCCCCGAATCCACCGTGCTCGGCCTGCTGGGGCCGAACGGCGCGGGCAAGACCACCGCGGTCCGAGTGCTGACCACACTCCTGCGGCCCGACGCGGGCACGGCCGTCGTCGCCGGTGTCGACGTGCTCAAGAACCCCACGGCGGTGCGCCGTTCGATCGGCCTCTCGGGCCAGTTCGCCGCCGTCGACGAATATCTGACCGGCCGCGAGAACCTGCAAATGGTCGGCCAGCTCTACCAGATGTCCGCACGCGACGCGAAGAAGCGGGCCAACGAACTGCTGGAGCGGTTCAACCTGGCCGACGCCGCGGACCGTACGGCCAAGACGTATTCGGGCGGCATGCGCCGCCGCCTCGACCTGGCCGCCGCGCTGGTCGTCAGCCCGCCCGTGATGTTCATGGACGAGCCGACCACGGGCCTCGACCCGCGCAACCGGCAGCAGTTGTGGGAGGTCATCGAGGAACTGGTGGCCGGCGGTACGACGCTGCTGCTGACGACGCAGTATCTGGAGGAGGCCGACCGGCTCGCGCACGACATCGCCGTCGTCGACCACGGCAAGGTCATCGCCCGCGGCACCTCCGACCAGCTCAAGGCCCAGACCGGCGGCGAGCGCATCGAGGTCGTCGTCCACGAGCGCGAGCACATCCCCGCGGCACGGGAGATCCTCGACAGCCACGCACTGCGCGGAACGGCGTGCGAGGGCTGCACCGTCGAGCAGCACACCCGCAAGCTGACCGTCCCGGTCACCGGCGGCGCCAAGCTGCTGGCCGAGGTCATCAGGGAGCTGGACGCACGCGGTATCGAGATCGACGACATCGGCCTGCGCCGCCCCACCCTCGACGACGTCTTCATCTCCCTGACGGGCCATGCCGCCGAAACCGAGCGGGAGCCGCAGACCGCCGGTCCGAACACACCCGAGGACGAGCCGGTGGAAGCCGTCCAGCACACGCCCGAGTCCGAGGAGACCGCGAAGTGACTGCCACAGCACAGGCGGCGGCGCCGACAGCCCCCGACGGCCGCGACGGCATCGCCCAGTCGATAACCGACTCGCTCGTGATGGCCAAGCGCAACCTGATACGTATGGTGCGCATACCCGAGGTCGTCATCTTCGGACTGATCCAGCCGATCATGTTCGTGGTGCTGTTCAGTTACGTCTTCGGCGGCTCGATCAAAGTGCCCGGCGCCGGCACGAACGCCGGCTCCTACCGCGAGTTCCTGATGGCGGGCATCTTCGCGCAGACCGTCACCTTCGCGACGGCGGGCGCCAGCGCCGGTATCGCAGAGGACATGCACAAGGGCCTCGTCGACCGGTTCCGCTCCCTGCCGATGACCCGCGGCGCCGTGCTGACCGGGCGCACCATCGCCGACCTTGTACAGACGGCGCTGACGCTGGTCGTTCTGGCCATCGTGGCGGCACTCGTCGGCTGGGCGCCGCACGACGGCCTCCTCGAAGCCCTCGCCGGCTTCGGACTGCTGCTGCTGCTCGGCTACGCGTTCACCTGGATCGGCGCACTGATCGGGCTCTCCGTACGCACCCCCGAGGCCGCCACCTCCGGCGGGCTGATCTGGCTGTTCCCGCTGACCTTCATCTCCGTCGCGTTCGTGCCCTCGCAGAACATGCCGACGTTCCTCCAGCACGTCGCGGAGTGGAACCCCTTCAGCGCGACGGTCGTCGCTTGCCGCGAGCTGTTCGGCAACCTGCCCCCCGGCTATCCGGTCCCGGACGCCTGGCCGATGCAGCACCCGGCGTTGGCCTCGCTGATCTGGTCCGTCGCCATCGTGGTGGTCTTCCGCACCCTGGCGGTCCGCAAGTACCGCTCGGCGACGGCGTAAGCCCCGGCCGGCCCTGACCCGGCCCCGAGCCCGGCCCCGGCCCCGAGCCCCGAGCCTCACGAACGGCGGACGGCCCGCGCTGCTGCGCGGGCCGTCCGCCGTCGGTAGGTGGGGCGCTTCCCGGCCGGGGCCCGGGGAAGTTCCGCCGTCGGCCCGGCAAGGCTCGGGCCGGTAGGAATCAGCCCTGGTAGGGCTTGGCCTCCAGGATGCGGACCGAGGCCAGCTTGCCGTTCGGCAGCTCGTACTCGGCGTCCTGGCCGACCTTCTTGCCCATCACGCCGGAGCCCAGGGGCGACTGCGGGGAGTAGGTCTCGATGTCCGAGCTGGCGTATTCGCGGGACGCCAGGAGGAAGGTGATGGTGTCGTCCTCGTCACCGTCGAAGGCGATCTTGACCACCATGCCGGGCTCGACCACACCGTCGTCCGCCGGAGCCTCACCGACCTTGGCGTTCTCCAGGAGCTGCTGAAGCTGCCGGATCCGCAGCTCCTGCTTGCCCTGCTCCTCCTTGGCCGCGTGGTACCCGCCGTTCTCGCGGAGGTCGCCCTCCTCGCGAGCCGCCTCGATCTTCTTGGAGATCTCGGTGCGTGCAGGACCCGACAGGTACTCCAGCTCGGCCTTGAGCTGGGCGTACGCCTCCTGGGTCAGCCAGGTGACGTTGTCGCTGGTCTGGGTCACAGGTGCTCCTCGTCGGTACTGGGGATATCAGCTGATGCAGCAAACGCCCTACCAGAAAGGGTGCGCCTTCACTGGTGGGCGAAACCACGAGCTTAACAATTCCGTCGGAAAAGGGAAGAAGACCCTCGCTCCACCGCAGGTCAGCGCGGTCCGCGGGGCATGCCGGTGAGCGGGGCCGCCGGGCTCACCTCGGCTGGCAGCCCACCAGCTCCGCGCTGGTGGCGCGAGCCGTCGTACGCACCGTGATCACCTTGTCGACGCGGGAGGTCCCCGAGGGGAACTCCGCGTCCTTGCGGCCGACCTCGCTGCCGTTCTCGGCCCGGGTACGCAGCGTGCACACGCCCGCGGCGCCCGCGTCCTTGCGCACCTCCAGATGCACTTCCACGGCGCTGTCGGAGACGACCTTGAACTTGATCAACTCGCCGCTCACGTCGTGGTCCGAGACGTAGGAGACCCCGATCCAGCCGATCAGGGCGAGCATCAGCACACCCAGCACACCGCCGGTGATCTTCAGACGGCGGTCGGTGCGCGCCTCCGCGCTCCCGTCCTGACCCACAGAACGGCCCGCCGTACGCCCGTAACGCCCTTCGGGGACCTGTTGGCGCAGGTCAACCATGGTCCGTTCCTCTCGGCCTGCGCTCCGGTCGCACCCTGGGGGCCGGGCCGGAGCTGAGCGGGGTCGTACCGGGAATACATCACGGTGCTGATTCGGTCACTATAGAAGCCGCTCCCGGAACCGCCGAAGGCGGGCCGGGCCGATGGCGGAGCCGCTTTGACCTTATGAGGATTGAGTTGTGACTGAGCAACTGCGACTGATGGCCGTGCACGCGCACCCCGACGACGAGTCGAGCAAGGGCGCGGCCACCATGGCGAAGTACGTCGACGAGGGGGTGGACGTGCTCGTCGCGACGTGCACGGGGGGTGAGCGGGGCTCCATCCTCAACCCGAAGCTCCAGGGCGACACCTACGTCGAGGAGCACATCCACGAGGTACGCCGGAAGGAGATGGACGAGGCCAGGGAAATACTGGGCGTCAAGCAGGCGTGGCTCGGCTTCGTCGATTCCGGCCTGCCCGAGGGCGACCCGCTGCCGCCGCTGCCGGAGGGCTGTTTCGCGCTCCAGGACGTGGACGAGGCCGCCGGCGCACTGGTGCGGCTGATCCGCGAGTTCCGTCCCCAGGTGATCACCACCTACGACGAGAACGGCGGTTACCCGCACCCCGACCACATCATGACCCACAAGATCTCGATGGTCGCCTTCGAGCACTCCGCGGACACCGAGAAGTACCCGGAGGCGGAGTTCGGCCCGGCGTGGCAGCCGCAGAAGCTCTACTACAACCAGGGCTTCAACCGGCAGCGCACCGAGGCCATGCACAACGCGATGCTGGAGCGCGGCCTGGAGTCCCCGTACACCGAGTGGCTGGAGCGCTGGGAGCAGATGGGGATCAAGGAGCGCCAGATCACCACCTATGTGCCCTGCGGCGAGTTCTTCGAGATCCGTGACAAGGCGCTGATCGCGCACGCCACCCAGATCGACCCCGACGGCGGCTGGTTCCGGGTCCCGATGGACATCCAGCGGGAGGTCTGGCCGACCGAGGAGTACGAGCTGGCGAAGTCCCGCGTGGAGACCTCCCTCCCCGAGGACGACCTCTTCGCGGGGATCCGCGAGAATTGACGGTATGAGCCCGACGCAGACAACGCTCGTCCAGGTCCTCCCGCTGGCCAAGGACCTGGACGAGAACAAGGTGACCCCCGGTGTGCTCGGCTTCATCGTCTTCGCGTTGATCGGCGCCGCCGTGTGGATGCTGATGAAGTCGATGAACAAGCACATGAAGCGCGTGGACTTCGAGGAGCAGCCCGCGGACGAGCAGTCTGCGGACAAGCGGCCCGCGGACGAGCAGCCCGCGGCGGGCGGCAGCTCCGAGAAGACCGCGGCGGATGACGACGCACCCGCCGGGGCGTCCGCCGAGGCCACGGCCTCGGCAGCCCCGAAGCGGAAGGGCTGAAGCGGAGGGCTGAGCCCCTCTCTTCCCTCCCGGCCCTCCGCATCCGACCTCCGTCCGTCTGGAGAACGACATGTTCGGCAGGTTCAAGAACCGCGTCCCCACTCCCGAGGAGGCCCTCAAGGGCCGCCCGGAGCCGGAGTTCGCCGTGCCCGAGCGGCACACCGTGCTCGGCACGGCGCTCCAGGGCCCGTACCCGGAGAACCTGGAGGTCGCCGACTTCGGCATGGGCTGTTTCTGGGGCGCCGAGCGCGTCTTCTGGACGACGCACGGTGTCTGGACGACTCTCGTCGGCTACCAGGGCGGCTCCACCCCGAACCCGACGTACGAGGAGGTCTGCTCGGGCCTCACCGGCCACACCGAGGCCGTGCGCGTCGTGTTCGACCCGTCGGAGGTCGGTTACGAAGCTCTGCTCAAGCGCTTCTGGGAGGCCCACGACCCGACCCAGGGCTTCCGCCAGGGCAACGACACGGGCACCCAGTACCGCTCTGCGATCTACACCCACTCCCCCGCGCAGGCCGCCGCTGCCGACGCGTCCCGGACCGCCTACCAGCAGGTCCTCACCGCCTCCGGGCACGGCGACATCACCACGGAGATCCTCCCCGCCGAGGGCCGCCCCTTCTACCCCGCCGAGGGCTACCACCAGCAGTACCTGGACAAGAACCCCGGCGGCTACTGCGGCATCGGCGGCACGGGCGTGAGCTGCCCGGTCGGGCTCACCCCGAAGAACGAGTGACGCCCCGCGCGGCCGTCCCGTGACAGGGCGGGCTCAGGCCGTACGCCCCCGCTCCGGCAGTGAACGGGGGCGTACGGGTTCTTCGAGCCGTGCACAGTCTGCGAAGAACTCCCAGCCCACCGACCCTGTCGCGGAATGCAGGACGGTGGGTCACGACGTCAGAGCTTGTCCATTCCCGTGTACGGGTTGACGATTCGGGCCTGGTGGGAGCCGAAGTCGACGAGCATCGCGACCCCGTCCTCGACGCCGATGATCCTGCCGAGGCCGTACCGGTCATGTGAGACTCGGTCTCCCAGCGTGAAGTGCTTGGCCACCGGGTGGGCCGGAGCTTTGAAGGGGCTTGTGGGCAGATGGCGCCGAGGCGCGGGGGGATTCGTCATCGTGATACCAGTGTGCGCTGTCTGAGCCCCGAGTGGTCAGGGGCGGGAGAGCGAAGGCGGGATCGGATGGGCGTTGTCCACCTCGGCTTTCTGCTCCGGTCCCTTACCTCCCGCCATGGCCTGACCGGCCGGATTCTGTGATCGTCCCTGGCCGGAGCGCCGCCAGAGCGGCTTCGGCGTTGCCCGCCATGACGGACGGATTCCGTACGCTTTCGGCGTACTGCTCGGGCGACAGCCCCTTGAGCAGCACGGCGCGGGCGGCTTCGATGCGCGCGGCGACGTGCCTGGAGCGCATCCGCGATTTCCGCCGCCGGGTCTTCGCCGAGGTCACCGCCGAGTGGACCGCCGAGGGCAGGGCCGCCTTCGCTCGCCTCCTCACCCGCTTCGTACGCGATGTCGACGCCCTCAGCGCTCCATGACGAATGCGCCCGCCCCCATCTTGAGGTCTGGCGATCGGCCTCGGCCTGGTGGAGACCGGCGATGAACGAGGACCATGCGGCGCCCCCGAAGACCAGCGCGGGGACGTCCGGGTTCTTCGAGCCCCGCACGGGGGCGGGCGCGCGCACTGTGGCGGCATTCGAACTCCTGGCGCACAGTGGGGGATTGGGACGGGGGTGGATGGGGCAGAGGCGCTAATGCATGTATGTCATGAGCATGATTCCACCCTTCCCCCACAGGAGGATCACCGTGACACTCAGAAGCGCAGCGCGGGCACTGATCACCATGCTCGTGGTGGCTCTGTCCTGGACCGTCACCCAGGCGTCCGCCACAGCCGCGCCCCCGACGCCCGCCGCCGCGGTCGTCTTGACGTACGACACCTCGGGAGCCGCGGAGTTCGTCGACGCGGTCGACAAGGGCGCGGCGGTCTGGAACGACAGCGTGAAGAACGTCCAGCTGAAGCCGGCCGCGTCGGGCGACCAGGCCAACATCGAGATACTCGCGGACGACGGCTGGCCGCGCGCGCAGACCACCAGCCTGGGCAACGGCACCGTCTGGATGGGGCGGCAGGCGGTGGACGAGGGTTACGACACCACGCGCATAGCCGCGCACGAACTCGGCCACATCCTGGGTCTCCCGGACATGAAGCCGGGTCCGTGCAGCAGCCTCATGTCCGGCTCCTCCGCCGGGGTGGAGTGCACCAACCCCAACCCCGATGCGAGTGAAAAGGCCGCCGTCGAGGACAACTTCGCCTCCGGCGCCGGCCCCGCGGTGTACGAGCCCCGGATGTACGTGGACTGAGCGAACCGCCCCTCAGACGGCACGGTGTCCCGCCCTGTGCGGGGCACCGTTGCCCGTCCGGTGCTGTCCGCCGAGAACTGATCGCATCCGTACGCCGGCTTCACACTCCTCGAACATTGCTTCCGGATGCTGGCCCCCATGGAGACCACAAGCACCGCGAAGACCGGGATGGGGACGACGGGGAGGTCCCCACTCTCGGGCATGGCCGTGCGGAGCGCCCTACTCGGCCTGCTTCTTCTGCTGTTGCCGGCCGCCACCGGGTGCCTCGTCCAGAACGACTCGCAGGGCAAGAAGAAGCGGCCCAATGTGCTGGTCGTGATGACCGACGACCAGTGGCTGGAGTCGATGAGAGTCATGTCCCGGACCCGGAAACTGCTGGGCGACGAGGGCGTGACCTTCGACCGCTACCACCCGTCCACGCCGCTGTGCTGTCCCTCGCGATCGACCTATCTGAGCGGGCAGTTCGCGCACAACAACGGCGTACGGCACAACAGCGCCCCGCAGGGCGGCTACGACAAGCTCGACGAGAAGAAGACGCTGCCGGTGTGGATGCAGAAGGCCGGCTATGAGACCTCGCACATCGGCAAGTACCCCAACGGCTACGGCCGCAAGGACCCGGAGCATGTGCCGCCCGGCTGGGACGAGTGGCGGGGCTCGGTGGATCCGACCACGTACCAGATGTGGGGCTACAAGCTCAACGAGAACGGCAAGGTGCACACGTACGGGAAGCCCGACGAGGAGGACCCGAAGCTCTACCAGACAGACGTCTACCGCGACAAAGGTGCCGACTTCATCAAGCGCCAGGCCGAGGGTGACAAGCCGTTCTTCCTGAGCCTCGCCTTCCTCGCACCGCACGGGGAGAACATCAAGGCTCAGGGCGAGAACTCCGGTGACAGGCAGGACGCCCGGCGGGCCAAGCGTCCGGCCGTCGGGCCGGCCCCGCGTCCGGCGCCTCGCCACAAGGGCGAGTTCGCGAACGAGAAGCTGCCCGAGAACCCCGCGTACAGCGAGAGCGACATGCGGGACAAGCCGGCGTTCCTCAAGAACCGCCCGGAGCTCGACAGCGAGACCACCGAGCGCATCACCGAGAGCTACCGAGGGCGGCTGGAATCGCTGCTGGCCGTGGACGAGGCCGTGGAGAAGCTGATGAACACGCTCAAGTCCACCGGCCAACTGGACAACACCTACGTACTGTTCACCGCGGACAACGGATTCTTCTTCGGCGAACACCGCGTACCCACGGGAAAGTTCCTCCCACACGGAGCATCGGGACAGGTACCGATGCTGCTGCGCGGTCCCGGCATCGCCGCGGGGCAGCACTCCAAGGAGCTCACCAGCAACGCAGATCTGGCCGCCACCATCACGGACATCGGCGGCGCCGACCCGGACCTCGCGCTCGACGGACGTTCGCTGCTGCCGTACGGGCGTGACCCCCGCAAGCGCAGTGACCGGCCGGTGCTTCAGGAGATCGCGGAAGGTGCCCGCCGCACACCGACAGCCGGACCGGGCCACGGCAAGCCCCCGGCTGCCGGGCCGCCGAACGACGACGTCTCGGCGGGGCGGGCCGCGGGCGCCGGAGATCTCGACCAGGACGGGGAAGCCTCGCCCCCTGCTGCGTCGCAGGGGAAGCAGAACCGGAAGGGCCCCCGCAAGGCACGGTCCGTGGCATACGAGGCGATCCGGGCCGACCGCTATCTCTACATCCGCTACGTCACGGGCGCCCGGGAGCTGTACGACCTGGCCACCGACCCGCACGAGTTGACCTCACGCCACAACGATCCCGACTACGCAAAGGCGCGTACGTTCCTCGACCGCCGGCTGGACAAGCTGCAAGGGTGTGTGGGCGAGGAGTGCCGGGAGGAGATCCCGAAGGTGCCTGAGCCCGAATGAACGACGCCGCAGCCGGCAGAGGAGGGGACCAACTGACCGGACGCAACCGCGGTCTCGTACTGGTCGTCGAGGACGAGCGTGCCATCGCCGAGCTGGTCCGCACCTATCTGGTACGCGACGGCTTCACCGTCATCACGGAGTCGACCGGGGAGGCGGCGCTGGCGACCGCGCGCCGCCACCGCCCCGTTGCGCTGATTCTCGACATCATGCTGCCCGATATGGAGGGCACCGAGGTGTGCCGGCGGCTGCGCGGCCGGCAGGACTGGACGCCGGTGCTGTTCCTCACCGCGCGCGACGAGGAGGTGGACCGGCTGCTCGGCCTGGAGATGGGGGCCGACGACTACGTCACCAAGCCCTTCAGCCCACGGGAGCTGGTGGCTCGGGTGCGTGCGGTGCTGCGCCGCACCTCGGGCGTCGTCGCCGAGCAGATACGCTGCGTCGGCCCGGTCAAGGCCGATGTGCCGCGCCGCCGCGTCTTTGTGGAGGACGGACCCGTGGAGCTGACGGCCACCGAGTTCGATCTGCTCGCCCATCTGATGGAGCGGCCGGGACGGGTCTGTACGCGCAGCGATCTGCTGGCCGCGGTGTGGGGTCACCGTTCCGACGTGGGGACACGGACGGTCGATGTGCACATCGCGCAGCTGCGGGCCAAGCTGGGCCGGGGAGCAGCGGTGATTCGGACGGTGCGCGGTGTCGGATACAGCGTGGAGGAGTGAACCGGCCACCGGTGCGGGCCGGTTGTCCAAGTGGCCGCTGTCCGGCGGCGCCGGGCGGATGACTTCCCGTACCGTGCTCGTCACTCTGCTCGTGGCGATCGTCTCGGTGTTCGCCACCGCGGCCGTGGGGGTGCCGCTGATACGTGAGGCCGCGACCGCTCACGCCCGGCAGTCACTGCGTGAACAAGCGAACGTGGCCGCGACGATGCTCGCCGCGCGCAGCGGCCGGCCCGTCCGCGTGCAGCACATGGCGCGGCTGATGCGCAGCAACGGCATCCGTATCTCCCTCGTACGCGCACACACCCCCGACCGCGGCTGGGTCCCCCGGTCCGCGATGCGCCGGCTCGGGCAGGGAAAGCCGGTCCACAGCAGCGTCACCCGGAACGGCGAAGAGGTGCTCTTCGAGGCCCGGCCGGTCGGAAGAGCCGGCGGCGTCGTGCTGATGCAGCAGGTTTCCGAGGCCCGCGGGGAGACGGCCGGGCTGCGGCTGGCGCTCGCGCTGGCCGTCGGCGCATCCGCGGGTACCCTCGCAGGCGTGCTCCTGGCCAGGCGGCTGTCCCGGCCGCTGCGGCAGGCAGCACGGACGGCGGACCGCATACGGCAGGGCGACCGCAGCTGTCGCATGCCGTTGAATCAGCCGGAGGAGGTACGCGAACTCTCCAGCGCCCTCAACGAGTTGACCACCGCACTGGAGGTCAGTGAGCGGCGCCAGAAGGACTTCCTGATGTCCGTCTCCCACGAACTGCGTACCCCGCTGACGACCATACGCGGCTACGCCGAAGCCCTCGCCGACGGCGTGCTGTCCACGGACGCGGACACCGCGCAGGATGCCGGGCACACCGTGCTGACCGAGGCGAAACGCCTCGACCGGCTCGTCACCGATCTCCTCGCACTGGCCCGCCTCCAGGCGGACGACTTCGCCGTCGAACAGGAGGAGGTCGATGTCACCGCGCTGGCCGCAGCGGCAGTGACCGCTTGGCGTCCGTCCCTGGAAGGCAACGGCACCGAGCTGCGCACCGAGCTGCCGTCGCATTCCGTGCGGGTGCATACCGACCCGGTACGCCTGCGGCAGGTGCTGGACATCCTGATGGAGAACGCGGGCCGGGTCGCGCCACATGCGCCGCTGGTGGTCGCGCTCGCTGCGGACGCCGGCGCTGCCTCCGATTCCTGCGGGCAGGTGCTGCTCTCCGTGCGCGACGGCGGTCCCGGTCTGACGGACGAAGATCTCCGGGTGGCCTTCGAGCGGGGCAGGCTCCACCATCGCTACCAAGAGAACCGACCGGTTGGTACGGGGCTCGGCCTCGCGCTGGCGGCCCAGCTCGTCGACAAGCTCGGCGGCACGATCGCCGCCGCTCACGCACCGGAAGGCGGCGCCCACTTCACGATCCGGCTGTGGGGCTGAGCCCAAGCGCAGCAGGGAGACGCGCCCCGAAGGGGCGCGGGGAACTGCGCGAGCAACCACAACACACCCGCAGCCGTGTACATCGAACAGGGCCCCCTCACCGGCCACGGCCTAACCGGCGGAGCCCTCCGCACGGGAGAGGGCGACTTCGAGCACCACCAGCAGCGCGTCCCGGACCGAGCCCGTCTTCCGGGCGTCGAAGACGACCAGCGGAACGTGCTCGGAGACATCCAGCGCCCACCGCACCTGGTCGAGGTCGTGCTGGATCTCCCCGTCGAACGCGTTGACGGCGACGGCGAAGGGGATGCCCTTGTGCTCGAAGTAGTCCACCGCCGCGTAACAGTCGTCCAGCCGGCGGGTGTCCACGATCACCAGTCCGCCGAGGGCGCCCTCGGTCACGTCGTCCCACATGAAGCCGAACCGGTCCTGGCCCGGGGTGCCGAACAGATAGAGCTTCAGGGTCGGGGAGATGGTGATGCAGCCGAAGTCCATGGCGACCGTGGTGGTGGTCTTGCCGGGAGTGTGCGTGAGATCGTCCACGCCCGCCGCGACCTCCGTGATCGCGGCCTCGGTGGTCAGCGGCCGGATCTCGGAGATCGCGCCGACGGCCGTCGTC
Source organism: Streptomyces sp. 3N207 (assembly GCF_052246355.1). NCBI lineage: Bacteria > Bacillati > Actinomycetota > Actinomycetes > Kitasatosporales > Streptomycetaceae > Streptomyces > Streptomyces sp. 3N207. Next base: position 272,105 of record NZ_JBQQBV010000001.1, read on the forward strand.
TTGCCGACCCCGAAGCCACCGGCGATGACCAGTTTGACCGGCAGCGGCGGCTGTTCAACTGCTGTCGCGGAGTGAGCCCCGTGAGTCGGGGACGGCACGGAGACCATCGATAACCCTTCGCAGTACGGAGATGTCCTGGGAGGTCCTGGCGTTCGGCACGTGCACCGCCAGATGTCCGGCGGCGCGCAGGTCATCGGCGAGCACTCGGACCACGTTGAGGTGCAGCCGCAGCCTGGCGGCCAGTTCCGCCACCGACTGCGGCCGTCGGCAGGCGGCGACGATGTCGTGTTGCTCGAAGGTGAGCGAGGGCAGCGCCAAGAGCCCGGCCGCGGTCGCCACGATCTGGGTCTCGACCGGGAGCGGTGCCGCGGCGCCGCTCCCCGAGACCCGGCCGGCGGTCAGCAGGAACGGCCGGATCGCGGGCGCGCGGCCCACCGGCTCCGGCGAGTCCCATGCACTGCCCGCCCCCTCGTGCGGTACTGGTTCACCGGCAGCCATCACGATCCCTCCTGAGTGCCTGCACCCCTGCCTCCGCGCCGTTCTCCGCCAGCCGGACGGATCAGCCGGCCGGGGCGGCGCCGGCGCTCTTCTTCAGCTCCAGCACCAGCTGCGGGGTGAGCGCCGAACCGGCCCGGTTGGCGAAGAGGGTCATCTCGTACGCGATGTTGCCCAGCTTCGCCTCCTTCGAGGTCACCACGCCGAGCACGGCACCGCAGCCGATGGCCGACACCAGTACGTGGCCGCCCTCCAGGTCGATGATGACCTTGTTGAGGCCGCCGAGACCGTAGTTGCCGGAGGCGCCCGCGGCGAGGCTCGTGATGCCCGAGACGATCGCGGCGAGCCGCTCGGAGGCTTCCTGCTCGCGCGGCTGGGAGACGGCGATCAGCAGGCCGTCGGAGGACACCGCGATGGCGTCGACGACCCCTGCGGTCTCGGTGGCGAACCGGTCGAGCAGCCAGGTGAAGTCGGCCACGGCGGCTCGCAGGTCGGTGGTTTCTGCCCGCTCGGAACTGCTGTTACCTGTCGGCGTGCTCACTGCCCGGCTCCTTCGGAAGTTGCTGGTGTTGCGACGATGCCGGCTCCGCCGGGGCAGTGGCACCGTCCTGCTCCGCCCTGCGCACGGCCGCCTCGAACTCGTCGAGTTCCGAACGGACCGCGTCGGCGTCGACGGGTTGGCGCACGGCCGGGATACCCCGGTCGGCCGGTGGGGTGGTCATGGGGAGTGTCGCTCCTCGTACCCGCCGTCGCAGCGGCCTGGGGGCCTGTGCGCCGGGCGGCTGGTCGGCAGCGGTGGTCTGCTCCGCATCCTTGGCGGCGCCGGTCTGTTCCGCACTCTGACGGGCCGGGATGCGCCGGGGGAGACCGCCGTCGGGCGACGGGGCCGCCGGACGCCGCTCGGGCTGGGTGGTGGGGGCCGGTGCGGGCACGGACTTGACGGCTACCGGCGCGGGCGCGGGCGCGGGTCCGGCGGAGGTCCCGGCGGGCTCCTGCGCGGAGCTCTTCGCAAGTTCCGGCACCGGCCCGGCCACGCTGTCGGCCGGGGCCGGCGACTGCGTGAGGTCGGTGGGCTTCGCGGTCAGCAGGAGCGCGGAGGGGATCCAGACGGTGCCGGTGATCCCGCCGCCCGGCGTCCGGCTCAGGGTGACCCGGATGCCCCAGCGCCGGGCGAGGCTGCCGACCACGAACAGGCCGAGCACCTTGGTCGGTACGAGGTCGAGCCGTTCCCTGCGGATCAGCCGGGCGTTCTCCTCCGCGAGGCGTTCCGCACTCATGCCGAGGCCGTGGTCGATGACCTCGATCAGCGCACCGCCGTCCGAGGTGACGTCGGCACCGGGCCGGACGACGACCTCGACGGGGGTGTGGGACGGGGAGAACGTGACCGCGTTCTCCAGCAGTTCGGCGAGCATCAGCGTCAGGTCGCCGATGATGTCGGGAGCGACGGTGACGTCCGCCTCGGCCCGCAGGGACACCCGCTGGTACGCCTGGATCTGGCCGAGCCCTGCCCGCAGGACGTTGGCCAGGGTGGTCGGCCGGGCCTCCATCTCGGTCTCCCTGATCCCGGCGAGCAGCATCAGGCTGTCGGCGTTGCGCTGGAGGCGTACGGCGATGTGGTCGATGCGGTAGAGCCGCTCCAGGACCTCGGGGTCGGTCTCCTCGCGTTCGACGGCATCGATCAGCATGAGCTGACTCGATGTGAGGTTGCTGACGCGGCGCCCGACGTTGCCGAACATCTCGGCGACGTTGCGGCGGCTGAGCACCTGCCGTTCCAGCAGCGCCGCGGCGGTCACCTGGACCTGGTTGAACGCCTCGGCCAGATTGCCGACCTCGTCGCGGACCGGAACGGGGATCGGCCGCGGCTGCAGCGGAGTGCTGTCCTCCGACTCGTCCTCCCCGACCCGGGCGAGCTCCTCCCCCGCCACGTCGACCACCTGCTGCGCCGCGCCGGTCAGAGCCGTCAGCGGGCGTACGACCGAGCGCCGGACCAGGACGGAGAAGGTCAGCCAGGAGGCGAACCCGAGCAAGGCGAGACCGAGCAGGGCCAGGGCCCTCTCCAGGGCGCTCTCGGAGAGTTGGTCGGCCTGGGCGGCGATCTGCTCGATCAGCGACCCGGTGATGTCGTTACGGGCCTCGGCCTGCCGCGTTCCGGCGGCCATCGCCTTGCGCAGCGCTTGCGGCGACTGGCCCTGGAGGGAGCTCGGGTCGATCTGGAGCTCCTGGAACTGGGCGTCGACGCCGTTCTCCTCGGCATTGCGCTCGATACCGCTCAGAGCCAGGACCTGCTTGGGGGTGGCGATCCTGCCGAACCGTTCCTCCTGGTGCTCGTAGAGCTCATGGGCACCGACCGCGCGGGTGTACTCGGTGAGGGCGTTGGCGTCCTGGGTCTGCGCGGAGAACACCCCGCTCTCGAACGCCGCGTGGGCGGCGTCGGCGCGCAGCAGCGTATCGAGCAGACCGGTGACCGAGGAGGTTTCGGTGCCGGAGAACCGGTCGAGTCCGACGCCGTCGATCAGGTAGGTGACCGCAGCGGCGTACGCGGGGCTGATTCCGGCCGCGTGGACCGAGCCCCGCTCGACCTTGTCGCGCAGTACGGCGAGGTTCTGGATGTACTCCAGCGCCTGCGTCTCCTCCTTCGGCAGGCCCGAACCGAACGCCGAACGCACGGCGGCGACCTGCTTGTCGGTGGCCCGCTGTGCCTCGCGGTAACCGGTGGTCGAGGGCAGGGCGGCGCCGGGCCGGGTCTCCTCGTGCCGCACGGACAGCAGCAGCGCCTGCCGCTGTTCGGCCTGTACGGAGTTGATCAGCTCCGTGACCTGCTTGCTGTCACGCACCAACTCCGCGATCCGACCGGCGTCCTGGGCCTGCCCCACCTGGCTGCTGACGCTCACGCCCAGGAGTACGCCGACAGCCACGACGGGCACGACCACCAGAACGTTGAGTTTCCGCCGGAACGGCCATCGGTCGAGGAAGGCTCCAGCCCGCTGCCGAAACCGCGGTTTCTGCGCAGCATGCCGAGCCGGATCGCTTTCGCGCGGTGGGTCCACTGTGTCCACTGACGCCCCTGGCCTCCTTCCATGTACTTCAGCGGTGACCGAGGTGTCGTTGTTACCGAACCACCGACGACCGGGGGAGCGTGACGCTCTCATAACTCACGCCGAACTCACACCGAATGTGAGCGAAAAGATCGCGCCACATATCCGGGGGCGGTGAACACTACCGTTTGCGCGCGTTCATGCAAGACATGCCTTGATCCAGGGCACGAAGTCTGCGCTGTTTGAGGGCTTTTCGTTCACCACTTCATTCACGGGGAACGCCCCCGGTCCTACCGAGCGGGCTCCACCCGTACTCTGTGTCTCCCCCCTGGCCCCGGCCCCAAGCCGTCCGTAACCTCTCTTGCCTTGTGAGGAGAACCGTGTATCCCACCCGCAAGGCGGTCGTGACAGCCGCCGCACTCCTGACCGTGGTCTCCGCAGCCGGCTGCGAATCCGACACCACCGCATCCCACAGCAACAGCAGCCCCGCCAAGCCGGGGTGCCCCGCAGCGCTCAGCAGAGCCAAACAGGCCGTGAAGAAGGCCGAGGACGTCGACGCCCCCTGGACCGGACCCACCACCGGCCCCAAGGCCGTCCGCGACAAGTCCGTCGTCTACATAGCCCAGACCCTGTCCAACCCCGGCGTCGCCGGTGTGGCCCAAGGTGTGCAGGAGGCCGCCAAAGTCGTCGGCTGGCGCGCCCGGACGATCAACGGCAAGGGCACCCCCGAGGGCCTCCGGGCCGCGTTCAAGGAGGCCCTCGCCCTCAAGCCGGACGGCATCGTCCTCGGCAGCTTCGACTTCAAGGTCGCCTCCAAGGAGGTCGCACAGGCGCACAAGGCCGGCATCCCGCTGATCGGCTGGCACGTCACCGCCACCCCCGGCCCCAGCAAGAAGCCGAAGCTCTTCACCAACGTCACCTCCAGTCTCGGGAACGTCGCGAAGATCAGCGCCGACTGGATCATCGCCCGGTCCAACGGCCGGGCGGGCGTCGTCGTCTTCACCGACCCCACGATCCCCTTCGCCAAGCGCAAGTCGGATCTGATCAAGAAGCGACTCGCCACCTGCTCCGACGTCAAGCTGCTGAAGACCGAGAACATCCCCATCCCCGAAGCCAACAGCCGCTCCGTCAAGGAGGTCTCCTCCCTGCTCAAGCGCTTCGGGAACAAGTGGAACTACTCCGTCGCCATCAACGACCTGTACTTCCGCCACGCCGCCCCCGCCCTCCGCGCCGCGGACAAGGACGGCGACGGCGCCCCGTTCAACATCGGCGCCGGTGACGGGGATCCGTCGGCCTTCCAGCGCGTCAACGGCAAGCAGTTCCAGACCGCCACCGTGCCCGAACCGCTCTCCGAACAGGGCTGGCAGATCATCGACGAGTTCAACCGCGCCTTCTCCGACCGGCCGGCCAGCGGATACGTCGCGCCCGTCCACATCTCCACGGCTGACAACACCGGCGGCGCCCTGTCCTGGGACTCCGAGGGCTACCGCCAGGCTTACCGCAAGATCTGGGACTCCTGACCGGAGGTTGTGCGCGCTGCCGTACGCCGTTCGCCTACACGAAGTCGCCGAAGTCCATATTGGCTATCTCCAGGTTGACGGCCATCGACCCCGCCTCGGCCAGGGGGACGCGGGTCGCCTGCCCAGGAGTGTCGTACAGGTCCACCACGAACAGCGGGTGGGCCGGATCCGCCATGGTCGTGGCGTCAGCGAGCGCGACCATGGTGGTGTGCTCGTCGGGCGGCACCAGAGCGGGCACCTGCCCCGGCTGGAGGTGTTCGTACCGGCGGTCGTCGACGACCAGGGCGCTCAGGTTCGTTTCTTCGTAGAACACCTCGGCCGTGGGCTGCCGGCCGTCCTCGTCGGTCGCGCCCAGGGCGTCCACGAGCGCGCGCCAGCGCTGGTCGTCGGTGAAGTCGGTACGGACCAGCAGCGTCGCCTCGACGGCCGGCAGCCGGGGGAAGGAGGTACGGATCACCGCCGTCGGCGTGGGGACCGTCGGGGCGTCGTTGTAGCCCTGATAGACACCGAACCGGTCCATCCCGCGCACGAGGTCGTCGAAGTGCAGGGAGCCGCCCAGCAGTTCCGCCAGAACAGGGCCGAGCGCATCCGCCGTGACCCGCACTCCCCGCCCCGGGATGCCCTGCAGATCCACCAGCAGCACATCGTGGCTGTCGTCGTAGACGGCGGCGATGTCCACCAGGACGGCGAGCGGCGCCGCGCTGCCCTCTCCCACAAGCGCGGGGAAGTTCCCCCCGTGGAGGAAGTCCCATCGCGGGTCCTCCGCGAGGCGGAGCCGCACCCCGCCGTCCCCCAGCGCGACCGTGTCCCCCTCCCGCCGCCCGCCGAGGGCACGGAGAACGTCGTCCCACTGAGCCCTGTCCTCCTCGTAGCTGGTGCAGATCAGCAGCACTTCGCCGGGAGCGGGAACCGGAAGCTTCGGATACGACATGGGACCTCCACTACGAGGGACCGGAACGGTGAGTGGCCGGGAAATCCCTTCGCCACGCTGCCGATTGTGCCGAGCCCCTCTGACAGCGAGGCCCGCGATCAGACGGAGATCCGCGACGGTCGCATGCGTCTTGCCGCGCCAGTCCTCGTACAGACTGCCCGCACCGTCGGTGACGTCACCCTCCACGGCACGCATGCGCTCACCAACGCGGAGCCGGCCGACCGGGCGGACCGCTGTCGGCAACTGCTGCTCGGCCACCCGGAGTCCGGGCAGGTGCGGGGGCGGGAGCCGCTGTCAGCGGGTACGGCGTGACCCTGCGGGGCGGTACGGCAACGTGCCAGCCCGGGTTGTAGGTGCCGGGGACGGGGTGGAGCTGCCAGCCCGCCCCGGCCGCCCAGGCGGGGAGCGCGGTCCGGCGGAGCACCAGGGCGTGCGGGCGGCCCGCGGGGGCGGTCCGGCAGCCCGCGGTGTGCGCGACGGGGATGGCGGAGCTGTTGCCTGCCAGTACGCAGGGCGGGCGTACGCCGTGAGCACGCAGCACGCGTTCCATGCGCTGCCAGTCCTGGCGGGCCGCGGCCTGGATGCCGGAGTGCAGCTCCAACTGGTGCAGCTGGAGCACCAGATGCAGCAGCGCCACGGCGCCCGCCAGCGGGGCGAGCACCCACAGCCGCCGCACCCCGCACGCCCACCGCACGGCGCCGCCCACCCCCAGCGCCGCGACGGGCGCCAGCAGCGCATAGCTGGGCAGCAGGAAGCGCGGGGCCGCGTAGTCCATGAAGAAGAGGTACGGAACGGCCACGGCGGCAGCCGCGAGGGTGGGCAGCACGGCGAGCGCCGTACGGCCGTCCCTGCGTGCCGCGTGGACGCCCAGGGCGATCATTGGCGGGATCAGCAGCCACCACCCCGCGGACGACCATTCGACCGTCGCACCGTCGCAGGGGCGGCACAGCAGCGGCCCGTCGAGTGCTGCGGCGTGCTGCCGCAGGGTGCCTAGGGAGAGCCGCGGGCCCATCCCGCCCTGGATCTCCCCCGCCGCGTGCACCCGCTCCAGTACCCCGCCGAAGCGGAGCCGGGCTTCCACGGCCCAGGGGAGCACGCCGAGAACCACCCCGCCGGTCACGGCCACCGCGGACCGCACGGCCTGGGTCCCGGACAACTCCCCCTTGATACGGGCACACAGCGCCGCCGCCAGCAGTACCGCCGTGGGCCACACCGTGTCGTTGGGCCGCATCAGCGTGGCGCCGCCGAGCGCCGCTGCCGCCGCCACGTACGTACGGGCCCGAGGCGCCTCGGGCCCGGTGCCGCGTACGAGGCAGCCGACGGCACCGGTCAGCCCCATCGCCACATAGTGGTTGGGCATCGCCGCGCCCGCGTAGAACAACGCGATCCACACGCTGCCGTACAGCGCGGCGGCAACCGGAACCACTCGGCGACGCCGGATCGCCCGCAGCCACGGCAGATACCCCAGATACAGGGCCAGCGACGCCACCACGGTCAGATAGCAGCGCAACAGCACCACGGAGTCACCGACCGCCGCCACAGGTGCGATCAGCGCCGGCACGCCGCGTGTGCGCGGCGCACTGAACGGCGTTTCGGGGCCGAACGGGGTGAAGCGGCTGGCGTATACGAGTTCGTCCCAGCCGAGGGGGAGGGCGGGGTGGACGACGATCAGTGAGAGTGCGCCGAACGCGGTGCAGATGCTGGCCAGCCAGCGGTGGTCAACTCGTACGGAAGATGACATACCGGCATCTTCCTGCCGTGAGGGTACGCCTCCTTTGTTCTTCGGCTGCCGCCGACCGGTCGTGTCGGGGGACTCCGCCCCAAAGGGCTTGGCCCTCAAGTGTTGGCGGCGCCCCAGTCCCATAGGGATTGGAGGACGGGCCCAAGGGTCCGTCCGCGTTCGGTGAGCCGGTACCGAACCGTGGTGGGCCAGCCCGGCAACCGCTCACGCCGCACGACACCGACCTCGACAAGCTGCCGAAGCCGCTCGGCCAGCACCTTGTCGGAGAGCTCAGGCAACACCGCGCCGAGCTCACTGAACGTGTGCGAGCCGCGCAGCAGCTCGCGGACGACCAGCGTCGTCCAGCGACCACGCAACGCATGCAGCGTGATCTCGACCGGGCAGGACGGCATCGGCGCAGCCGTCCTGGCACGCGGATCGTCGGGCAGGCCGGGCCGCGGACTGCGGTGGCCGCAACTGACCGTTCGGTGAGCCACGTCAGCGGGTCCTAACGTCGGGAGCGTCCGTACGCGCCGAGCCTACGGCGCCGTTCGAGTCGGAAGGGAACCCCACTGTGAGCAGCGGAAAAAGCATGACCGAAGCAACGGGTACCGCACCTCTCCCCCTTGCCCGCGAGGCGGCCGAGGTCCCGGCCGTCTTCGCCGAGCGCTTCAACACCGGGCAGCCACAGGCGGTGGCCGAGATGTACGCGCCGGGCGCCGTTTTCGTCTCTCCGGACGGCAGCGTGGCCGACTCGCCCGAGGGCATCGCCCGTGCCAACGAGGAGTTCCTCGCCCTCGGCCTGCCGATCACCGTCCGGCCGCGGCACATCTATACGGCGGACGACACGGCACTGCTCGTCGTCGACTGGGAGATCGACGGCACGGCCCCGGACGGGCAACCGCTGCACATCCAGGGCACGGCCACCGATGTCGCACGGCGGGGCTCCGACGGCGTATGGCGGTACGTCATCGACCGCCCGGCGGGCTAGCCTCCCGCGCCTGCCACGCCGACGTACACCATCAGTCGAACACCGGTACGGATTGCTGTGTAGCGTGACCAGTGCCGCCGCGCCGGGCGGCACCGGCGATGACGCCGCAGGTAATGGAGGAGCACCGTGGCACACGCACGTTTGGACAGCGAGCCGTTCACCGTTCCCGTGACGGTGCGGGGGTACGAGACGGACACCCAGGGGCATCTGAACCAGGCGGTGTACCTCCAGTACGGGGAGCATGCGCGCTGGTCGCTGCTGAAGGCGGCCGGTATCGAGCAGGCCGCCCTGGTGGCCTCGGGCATCGGCCCGGTCACCCTGGAGCAGACCCTGCGCTACAAGGCCGAGCTGCGGTCCGGGGACGAGGTGACGGTCAGCTGCGCCTTCGAGTGGAGCGATCGCAAGGTCTTCGGGGTGCGCCAGCTCATCCGTAAGACGGACGGCACACTGGCCGCCGAACTGACCGGCTTGGGCGGGATCATGGATCTGAGCGCCCGGCGCCTGGTGGCCGACCCCGGCGGGGCGCTGCGCGAACTGGCCACCGAGCCCAAGCTGCTGGGGTTGGAGTAGAGCCGTTCCGACCGCACATGACTGTGGGCCCCGCACTCGGCGGGGCCCACAGTCGTGGTGAGGCGTTCAGTTGTTCAGCGGCCCTGACTCAGAGTGCGGAGCCGGCCTTCCACTCCGACCAGCTCATGTTCCAGCCGTTGAGGCCGTTCTCGGGCTGGATCGTCTTGTCGGGCGAGCCCTTGACCACCACGAGGTCGCCGATCATCGAGTTCTCGTAGAACCAGCCGCCGTCCGTGGAGGTGCTGCCCGCGCCACGGTTGTCCTTCAGACCGACGCAGCCGTGGCTGGTGTTGCCGGAGCCGAAGGGGGCGCCCCAGTAGTTGCCGTGGATGAAGGTGCCGGAGGTGGACAGCCGCATGGCGTGCGGGACGTCCTTGATGTCGTATCCCTCGGCGCCCTTGCGGCCGAACCCGACCGTGTTGCCGTCCATCCGGGTCTCCTTGTGCTTCTCGGAGATCACCATCTGGCCGTTGTACGTCGGGTTCGCGGCGCTTCCGGCGGAGATCGGGATGGTCTTGAGGACCTTGCCGTCGCGCTCGACCTTCATCTTGTGCGACTTCACGTCGACCGTGCTGACCTGCTTGCGGCCGATGTTGAAGGTGACCTTCTTGTCCTGGACGCCGACGTTGCCGTTGCCCGCTTCCACGCCGTCGAGCTTGAGGTCGAGGGTGACCTTGGAGTTGGGCTTCCAGTACTCCTGCGGACGGAAGTCGAGCCGGTCGTTGCCGAACCAGTGGCCGACGACCTCCTGGCCGCCGGTCGACTTGACCTTGATCGCGGACTCGACGGCCTTCTTGTTCTGGATCTGCTTGTCGAAGGTGATGGACACCGGCATGCCGACGCCCACCGTGGAGCCGTCCTCACCGGCGTAGGTGCCGATGAAGCTGTGCTCGGGCGCGACGGTGGTGAAGGTGCGGTTCTCCACAGCCTTGCGTCCGTCGCCGTCCTTGGCCGTCGCGCTGAGTTCGTACTTGGTGGCGCGCTCGAGCTGCTGCTCGGGCTTCCAGCTCTTGCCGTCGGAGGAGAGGGTGCCCTCAACGGTGGTGCCGCTCTGGGTCGCCTTGAGGCTCACCTTGGTGAGCTTGCCGCCCTTGACGGAGACATTGGCGCCGTCGTTGATGCTGGCGTTGTCCTCGCCGTCCTTCGCGGGGATCTTTATTCGGGCGGCCGAGGTGTCCTTCTCAGCATTGGATATGTCGTTCTTCGCGCCCGACTTCTCGGTGTCGCCGCCATCGTCACCGCCGCTGCAGGCGCTCAGCGTGAGCACCCCACCGAGCAGCGCGGCCGTGACCGCGAGACCCTTGCGGTGCTTCCCCACCGTCATCACTGGCTTCTCCATCTGCCTTCAGAACCCCATGTCTCCCCGGTAAAGCTGCGCAGCCCCCACAGCGCCCGAAATCGGACATGTGCGCTCCAGCTCCATGCACAGGAACGCACGAGGGACTATGACCGGTTCCACTTTCTGTAAAACTGTGGTCCAGGACACCTATCCGCCTGGTTTGCGAACCCTTCCGGTTCCCAGGAAAAGCGGAAGTATGCCTTCCCCCTCGCCTCCGCCACTCAGTAACATCGGCCCGCGTACGGTCAGTTCACACTGATCCCCCGAGCCGTACGTCGTACCCGCATACCCAGGAGGGCGTTTCGTGTCCGAGGCCGGACCCTCGAAGCTGTCAGTCCACCGCCGCCCCCTGGTCACCGCTGCGGCCGCCGGCGGCGTACTGTTCGCCCTTTGGTTCGTGCCCACAGCCAACGCTACCCCTGAAAAACCTGACCATCCCACCCATCACAGCAACACTGTGACGCGGTTGGAACATGGCCAGGGCGCGGAGTAGTCCCGCTGTGACGGTCTAGATCAGCGGCCCGGTGGCCGACTCCGCGGCGGCCACCAGCGCACCGGACCGAACAAATCCCTCAGTAACTGCCAAATCGGGCGCGAGGTAGCGGTCCCCACCGGGCCCCTCGGCCCCGGCCTCCCGCAGCGCGGCCACCACGGCCTGGGCGGCGGCCCCCGGCATCAGCCCGGCCGTCCCGGCGCGGAGCTCGATGGCCCGCGTAGCCGCGTACACCTCGACGGCGATCACCCGCGCCAGTCCGTCCACGGCCGTACGCAGTTTCCGCGCCGCGGACCAGCCCATGGACACGTGGTCCTCCTGCATCGCGGAGGAGGGAATCGAGTCCACCGACGCGGGCACCGCCAGCCGCTTCAGCTCGCTGACCAGCGCCGCCTGCGTGTACTGGGCGATCATCAGCCCCGAGTCGACGCCGGCGTCATGGGCGAGGAACGGCGGCAGACCGTGTGAGCGGTTCTTGTCGAGCAGCCGGTCCGTACGCCGCTCCGCGATGGAGGCGAGGTCGGCGGCGGCGACGGCGAGGAAGTCGAGGACGTAGGCGACCGGCGCGCCGTGGAAGTTGCCGTTGGACTCCACCCGCCCGTCGGGCAGCACGACGGGGTTGTCCACGGCCGAGGCCAGCTCCCGTTCGGCCACCGTACGGGCGTGCGCCAGGGTGTCCCGGCCCGCGCCGGCGACCTGCGGAGCGCACCGTACGGAATAGGCGTCCTGCACCCGTGGCGCGTCGTCCTGGTGGTGCCCGGTCAGCCCTGAACCGGCCAGCACCTTGAGCATGTTGGCGGCGCTGGCGGCCTGGCCCGGGTGGGGCCGGATGGCGTGCAGCTCGGGCGCGAGCACCCGGTCCGTACCCAGCAGCGCCTCCAGCGACAGGGCCGCGGAGATGTCGGCCGAGGTGAAAAGCCGCGCGAGATCGGCGCAGGCCATCAGCAGCATGCCGAGCATGCCGTCGGTGCCGTTGAGGAGGGCCAGCCCCTCCTTCTCGCGCAGTTCGACGGGGGCGATGCCGTGCTCGGCGAGCAGTTCGCCGGTCGGCCGCAGCACGCCGTCGGGGCCCTCCGCCTCGCCCTCGCCCATCAGCGTGAGGGCGCAGTGCGAGAGCGGGGCGAGGTCGCCGGAGCAGCCGAGGGAACCGTACTCGTGCACGACGGGAGTGATGCCCGCGTTCAGCAGGTCCGCCATGGCCTGGGCGACCTCGGGGCGTACTCCGGTGCGGCCGGAGGCGAGGGTCTTCAGCCGCAGGAACATCAGTGCGCGCACCACCTCGCGCTCCACCCGCGGGCCCATGCCGGCGGCGTGCGAGCGGACGATGTTGCGCTGGAGCTGAGCGCGCAGGTCAGGGCCGATGTGGCGGACGGCAAGGGCGCCGAAGCCGGTGGAGACGCCGTAGACGGGGTCGGGCTTTGCGGCGAGGTCGTCGATGAAGCGGCGAGCTGTACGCAGCGCCTCCAGCGCCTCCTGGTGCAGCTCGACGCGGGCACCGTCCCGGGCGACGGCGATGACCTCCTCGGGGCTGGTGCCCGAGCTTCCGACCACCACAGTGTGCATATTCATATTCACGAACCCTAATGAGTGAATTGCGATCTGTCACGGGCGGCGGGCCCACCTCCCTAGGATAAATAGCTTTCTTCCTAGGGCTCCTAGCTTTACGGTCTGCACCATACGGCCACGAGCGGGAGAGGCAGGTGGCGGCGCATGGTGCGCGCGGGTCTTACGGCGGAACGGGTCGTCCAGGCGGCGGCCGAACTGGCGGACGAGGTGGGCCTGGACAACGTCACGCTGTCCGCGCTGGCCCGGAGGTTCGGCGTCAAGGACGCCAGCCTCTACTCCCACATCCGCAGCCTCTCCGACCTGCGTACCCGGCTGTGCGTGCTGGCAGCGCGCGAGATGACCGACCGGATCGGCGCCGCCGTCGCCGGGCGCGCGGGCAAGGACGCGCTGATCGCGTTCGCCGACGCCTACCGCGGCTACGCCCTCGACCACCCCGGGCGCTACGCCGCGGGCCAGCTGCAGATCGACCCGGCCGTGGCCGCCGAGTCGGTCGGCCACCGCCGCAGCATCGATCTGACATACGGGATGCTCCGCGCCTACGGCCTCCGGGAGCCCGATCTGACCGACGCCGGGCGGCTGCTGCGCAGCACCTTCCACGGCTACGCCGATCTGGAGACCCGCACCGGCTTCAGCCACCCCCGGCGGCTCGACGACTCCTGGCACCGCTCCCTGGAGGCGCTGCACTTCCTGCTGGAGAACTGGCCGACGACACCTGAGCAGACGAAACGAGGAGAGTCATGAGCGACCGACCCACCGAAGCCACCGGGCCCCGCGTCGGCACCCTGCCCGTCCCCGGCGCCACCCTCCACCACGAAGTACGCGGCACCGGACCGCTGCTGCTGCTCATACCGGGCGGGGCCGGGGGCCTGGCCGCGTGCCAGGGGATCGCGGCCGCGCTCGCCGACCGGTTCACCGTCGTCGGCTACGACCCACGCGGCATCGGCGCCAGCCCGCCGGACGTACCGGGCGAGGACCAGCGGCCCGAGGTGCACGCGGCCGACGCGCACCGTCTGCTCGATCTGTTCTCACCCGCCGAGCCGGGCTATGTCTTCGGCACCAGCTCCGGCGGCATCGTCGCGGTCGAACTCCTGGCCAGGCACCCCGAGCGGATCCGCCTCGCCGTCGCGCACGAGCCGCCGCTGGCCCGGATGCTGCCGGAACCCGAACCGGCGCTGGCCGCCTTCGCGGAGGTCCGGGACGTCGCCGTACGCGAGGGCGTCGGCGCCGGATACGCACGGCTGGGCGCGGCGGTGGGCGAGGCGGAGCCGGTGGCGGACGACGCGGGTGAGCCGGAGCCGATGTCGTCGCGGCTGCGGGCGACCGTGGAGGCGAGCAGCGCCCAGTTCCTCCGGCATGTGCTGATGCCCTTCACGCATCACAGCCCGGACCTCGGCGTACTGAAGGCCGTCTCCGAGCGGCTCGTCGTCGGCGTCGGCCGGACCTCCCGCGGGCAGCTCCCGCACACCCTCGCCACGGCGCTGGCTGAGCACGTCGGTGCGGAGTGCCGTACCTTCCCGGGCAGCCACATCGGCTGCGTCGAGCACCCCTCCGCGTTTGCGCATGCGCTGGCCGCCACGCTGTTGGGGGCGAGCGGGAACTAGGGCTCGCTCCCTCCCGTGCTCCGGTGAGGGGCTGCCCCTGCCCGACTTCGGCAGGCTGCAAGTCCGCTGTGGCTTGTGGGGGCACCTCCCGGCCGGAGGCTGGGGGAGCAGTTCCCCGCGCCCCTTACGGGGCGCGTCCCCTTCTTCGCCCGCCGGCCCCCATGCCGGGTACGCAGGCTCCGCGGACAGCGTCAGCTGCGACGGAAGCGGCGGCGTTCCGGGGTGGGCAGGGGGTCGGGGGTGGCGGCCAGCCGCACCGTGGGGTCTTGCGGCCCGCCCTCCCGGCCTGCCACCACCGGCTTGCCGGAGCGGAGCGACTTCGCGCGGTACTGCGCCGCGTCCGCGAGCCGGAAGATCCGGTGTGCGGTACGCACTTCGCCGACCGGGTCGCCGGTGGAGGCGACCCCGCAGGCCACGCCCTCCCCCAGCTCCAGTTCGGCCGCGCCCCGGCACAGCTCGTCCGCGGCGCGTACGACCTCGTCGGCCGTGGGTCCGACGGCCAGCAGACAGAACTCGTCCCCGCCGAGCCGTCCGGCCAGTGCGCCGGGCAGCGTCGCGGCACCGGCGGACAGGACGGCGGCGAACCGCTCCAGCAGCCGGTCGCCGGCCTCGTGTCCCTGTGCGTCGTTGACGCCCTTGAGCCCGTTGATGTCGCAGACCACGAGGCTGACGACGGTGCCCAGATCGCGGTGGAGTTCGACGGCCTCGTCCAGCCGGTTCTCGATGGCGCGGCGGTTGGCCAGTCCGGTGAGGGGGTCGGTGTAGGCGAGGCGGCGGACCTCTTCCAGCCGCTCGTTCTGCGCGATGCCGGAGGCTATGAGGGCTGCGAGCACCGCGGCGAAGTCGGCGTCGTCCCGGGTGAAGGGGGGCGTCGCGGCGGGCCGGGCCACGTACAGCTCGCCCCAGGCCCTGCCGTGCAGCACTATCGGCGCGATCACGCAGGAGCCGCGGCCCCTGCGGCGCAGCACCGCCACCCGCCGATAGCTGTGTGCGGCCTCGCCCTCGGCCTCCGCGGTCTCCTCGGGCCCGTCGCCCTCCACCCACGCCTGCGGCCTTCCGCCGCCCGCCCACCACTCGTGCAGCAACTCGGCGACCTGCGGGAAGTCGCGTACGGGATACGACTCGTCGGTGGGGAACTCGGCCTCCTCCGGCGCCCTCTCCCCCACGTTGACCAGCACCCGCAGCCGGCCGCGGGCCCGCTCCCAGACGGATATCGACGCGAAAGCGCCGCCCATCGCCTCGCAGGCGCCCCGTGCGGCCGCGTGGGCTATGTCCCGGTGGGAGAGCGCGGCGGCGGCCTCCGGCTCGTCCTCGTCGTAGGGGTGCGGGCGGGCCGTCGCGGGCGCAGACGTCTGTGCTGCCGCCATGGCCTGGGACAGTCCTACGACGGCGCTGAGGCGCGCGTCCGCGTCCTCGTCGCCCGCTTCTGTTCCGCCCATACCGCCAAGATTAGGAGGCTTCGCCACGTTCTGCCGCGCAGACCCCTGCGGAGAGCCTCACTCTACGAAGAAAGCCGCAGTCTTGCCGGGGAATCACAACTCTCCTGGGGCGAGGCCGCCGTAGTTACTTACCCCGCCGGTCGGTCACTTCCCCGGCCAGTCCGGCTTCCGCTTCTCGTTGAAGGCGGCTACGCCCTCGGCGCGGTCACCCGAGAAGGCAACGGTGCGCCAGGCGGCCTCCTCCACCTCCAGCCCTCCGCGCAGGTCCATGCCCCATCCGGTGCGCAGCGCCCGCTTGGCGGCCCGCAGCCCGACCGGCGAGTTGGCGGCGATCCGCTCCGCCAGCGCCAGCGCCTCGCCGCGGTCCTCGCCCTCCGCGGCGAGCAGGTCGACCATGCCGAGCGCGTGCGCCTCACCGGCCGCCACCCGGCGCGCCGAGAAGATCAGCTCGGCGGCGCGGGCCGCACCGACCCGGCGCGGCAGCAGCTGGGTGCCGCCTCCGCCGGGCACCACACCGACCGACACCTCGGGCAGCCCCACCACGGCCGTGGTGTCGGCGACGATCAGATCGCAGGAAAGCGCCAGTTCGTACCCGCCGCCCAGCGCATAGCCGTGCACGGCGGCGATGGTGGGCATCGGCAGCTCCAGCACCCCGCTGTAGGCTGCCCGGGAGCGCGGGCGCTGCGCGGCCAGCTCCGCATCGCCCAGCGAGTTGCGCTCCTTGAGATCGGCGCCGACGCAGAACGCGCGCTCATGCGTGGAAGTCAGCACAGTGACCCGTACGTCGCCGTCCCGCGCGAGCGCGGCACACGCGTCGGCGAGCGCGACCGCGAACGCCGTCGACACCGCGTTCATGGCACCCCGCCGGTCCATCACCAGCTCCGCGACGTGCCCGTCCCTGCGGACCCGCACCCACTCCCCGAACGTCTGCTCGCTGAGATCATTGGCGTCCATGGCCGTACGATAACGCTCGCTAACTTTGTTGGGTACGGCGCCGCAGCAGCCAGGGCTCCACCACGCCCAGCCCACGCACGGGCCGCTGGTAGAGGGGCTGGAGCGCGAAGCGGTACCCGGACAGGTCCTCGCTCTCCTTCTCGGACTCCGGTGCGGTACCCGAGGCGGTCAGCTCGGCACGGAAGGCGCCGTCCACCAGCACAGTGTCCTTGGGCGCTATCGACGTCAGCCGACTGGCGAGGTTGACCGTGTTGCCGAAGACATCGCCCATCCGGGTCGTCATCGTGCCGAAGGCGATGCCGACCCGCAGCTCGGGCATCGTCTCGTCGTTCGCCATCGTCTCGATCAGCCGCAGCCCGATCTCCGCCGCGGTGCTCGCATCCTCGGCGACGTAGAGGATCTCGTCCCCGAGCGCCTTGATCAGCCGCCCGCCGTGCGCGGCGACCAGATCGGCGGAGGTGGTCTCGAACGCCTCCACCAGCTCGCCGAGTTCCTCGTCCTCCAGCCGCCGCGTCAGCCGGGTGAAGCCCACCAGGTCGGCGAAGCCGATCGCCTGCCGCCGGTTGACCATCTCCTCGTCGTCCTGCGCCTGTACGACCCGGCCCGTGGCCGCGGCCAGCTGCCGGCGCCACACATAGACCAGGAACTCCTCCAGCTCGGGCAGCAGCAACTGCACCAGCGGGAAGGTGACTTCGTTACGGGTCATCCCCGGCTCGGGCGGCTCGGTCAGCCCCATCAGGAACGAGTCGATCTGCCAGTCCGCGAGCCGCGCCGTGGTCTGCCCCGTCGACCGGGCCACCTGCACCGCCATCGTCTCGCTCAGCAGCCCTGCCTCCACCAGGCCCGACAGCCGCCGCAGCGCCAGCACGTCGGCCTCGGTCAGCGCACGGGCCTGCCCCACGTCGGCGAAGCCCATCGCCCGCCAGAACCGGGACGCCAGCTCCATGGAGACCCCGGCCGCGCGGGCGGCCTGGAACGGCGTGTACTGACGTTCGGAGCCGAGGATGAGCTCCTCGATCCGCAGCGCGCTGGGATCGGGCTCGTCCTCCGGGTCTTCCCCCGCCTCGTCGTCCCCGACGGCGAACGGACCCCGCAGAGCGCTGTCCGCGGGGCCGGTGGTGCCGGAGCCGTCACCCTGCGCAACCGCCTCGCTGGGGGTAACGCCCCCGGGACCGCTTCCGGTATCGCTCCCGGCAGGGCCTGGCCCGGGGGGCTCCTGGGCCGCGGACCCGGCGGAACCGGGCGCTCCGCGGTCGTCGCCCTCGGCCGTTTCCGAGGCGCCCGGGGTCGCCGAGGACCCGGGGGCTTCTCCCTGCCGGAGGCTGGGGGAGGAAGCCGCATCACGTTCGGGCATGCCCGGTTCGTCCACGGTCACCGCGGGCTCCCCGCATCCTCCGCGGCGTGGTGTCGCGGCCTCGCGTCGTCCCTGCGCACAGCCCTTCCGTTCCTCTTGCTCAACCTGCTCCGGGCCGGGACACCGCTGCCGGGTGGCACCCGATGTCACTGCCGATTGCCCACCATACGGCAGTTGTGCGCTACCTCACTCTTCAGTTGCGGGGCGCAGATGGACGATGTCACCGGCAGCGACCGCCTGCTGTACGCCCTGTTCCGAGGCGATGATCAACCGGCCGTCGCCGTCGACCGCGACCGCCTCCCCGACCAGCTCGTTCCCGCCGGGCAGCAGCGCCCGTACGGTCCTGCCGAGCGTCACGCAGCCCGCCGCGTACGCGTCCAGCAGAGTGCCCGCTGCGGCGTCGCCGTCGGCCGCCGTCCAGCGGCCGTACCAGTCCTCCACCGCCCGCAGTACCGCGCGCAGCAGCGAGTCCCGGTCGGTGCCCTGGGCGCCCGCGAGGGCGAGCGAGCCGGCGGTGGGCACCGGCAGCTCGTTCTCGCGGAGGGTGACGTTGAGGCCGATACCGAGGACGACGGAGTCCTCCCCGACGCGTTCCGCGAGGATCCCGCCGATCTTGCGTTCGCCGCCCTTGCCGGTGGTCAGTACGTCGTTGGGCCACTTGAGGCCGGTGTCGACGCCTGCCGACCGGGCGAGGGCGCCTGCGGCGGCCACCCCGCCGAGGAGGGGGAGCCAGCCCCAGCGGGTGGCCGGAGGGGCCGGCCGCAGCAGCATCGAGAAGAACAGTCCCGAACGGGGTGGAGCCGTCCACGAGCGGTCGAGACGGCCTTTGCCGGCCGTTTGCTCCTCCGCGACGAGGATGCTGCCCGGTGCGGTGGCGCCCTTGCGGGCGCGGTCGGCGAGCTCCGTGTTGGTCGAGCCGATCGACTCGACCACCTCCAGATCGGTCCACAGCGAACCCTCGCCGAGCAATGCTTTGCGGAGTGCCGCCTCGTTGAGAGGGGGGCGGTCAAGGTCGGACCAGCGGTTGGACGTCATACCCGCCAGGCTATGGGTGGGTACGTCGCTTGTGGGGGCACGCCTCGTTGCGTTTTCGGCTGCCGCCGACAGGTCGTGTCGGGGGGCTCCGCCCTCACAGCCCACCCGCGGAGCCCTCAAGCAATGGCGGCGATGTGGTCAACGCCGCACTCCGCAAATGGGCAGGTCGCCGATAGCCTACGGGTCGGTAGCCAACCCGCGACGGTAAGGAGCCCTCCGAGATGTCCTCGCCCAGCCCCGACATCGACGACCTCGACATCCACACCACCGCGGGCAAACTCGCGGATTTCGAGCGCCGCACCGCGGAAGCCGTTCACGCCGGCTCCGAACGCGCAGTGGAGAAGCAGCATGCCAAGGGCAAGTTGACCGCGCGTGAGCGCATCGCGCTGCTCCTCGACGAGGGTTCGTTCACGGAGCTGGACGAGTTCGCACGGCACCGCTCGACCAACTTCGGGCTGGAGAAGAACCGGCCGTACGGGGACGGCGTGGTCACCGGCTACGGCACCGTCGACGGCCGCCCCGTCTGCGTCTTCTCGCAGGACTTCACCATCTTCGGCGGCGCCCTCGGTGAGGTGTACGGCGAGAAGATCGTGAAGGTCATGGACTTCGCGCTGAAGACGGGCTGCCCCGTCGTCGGCATCAACGACGGCGGCGGCGCCCGGATCCAGGAGGGCGTGGCGGCGCTCGGCCTGTTCGCGGAGATCTTCCGCCGGAACACCCACGCCTCCGGCGTGATCCCGCAGATTTCGCTGGTCCTCGGCCCGTGCGCGGGCGGTGCCGTCTATTCACCCGCGATCACGGACTTCACCGTGATGGTCGACCAGACGTCGCACATGTTCATCACGGGCCCGGACGTGATCAAGACGGTCACCGGTGAGGACGTCGGCTTCGAGGAGCTGGGCGGCGCCCGTACGCACAACGCCACCTCCGGCGTGGCACACCACATGGCGGGGGACGAGAAGGACGCCATCGAGTATGTGAAGGCGCTGCTGTCGTATCTGCCGTCCAACAACCTCTCCGAGCCGCCGGGCTACCCGGAGGAGGCGGACCTGGAGACCTCCGAGGAGGACCGGGAGCTCGACGTCCTGATCCCGGACTCGGCGAACCAGCCGTACGACATGCACGCCGTCATCGAGCATGTGCTGGACGACGGCGAATTCCTGGAGACGCAGGCGCTGTTCGCCCCGAACATCGTCACCGGCTTCGGCCGGATCGAGGGCCAGTCGGTGGGCGTGGTGGCCAACCAGCCGCTCCAGTTCGCGGGCTGTCTCAACATCGACGCGAGCGAGAAGGCGGCGCGCTTCGTCCGTACCTGCGACGCCTTCAATATTCCGGTGCTCACGTTTGTGGATGTGCCGGGCTTCCTGCCCGGTACGGACCAGGAGTACGACGGGATCATCCGGCGCGGTGCCAAGCTGATCTACGCGTACGCGGAGGCGACGGTGCCGCTGATCACGGTGATCACGCGGAAGGCGTTCGGCGGCGCGTACGACGTCATGGGCTCCAAGCACCTGGGCGCCGACCTCAACTTCGCCTGGCCCACCGCGCAGATCGCCGTGATGGGCGCGCAGGGCGCGGTCAACATCCTGCACCGCAAGAAGCTGGCGGGGGCCGGTACGCCCGAGGAGACCGAGGAGCTGCGTGCCCGGCTCACCCAGGAGTACGAGGACGCGCTGCTCAATCCGTATGTGGCGGCCGAGCGCGGCTATGTGGACGCGGTGATCCGCCCGGCGGAGACCCGCCGCCACATCACCCGCGGCCTGCGCACGCTGCGCACCAAGCGGGAAGCGCTCCCGCCGAAGAAGCACGGCAACATCCCGCTGTGAGGAGGCCGCGATGACGACGGAGTCCATCGAAACCGTGCAGGGAACCGGCGGAGGCCCGGCCACGCCCGCCGAGCCGCCCATCCGCGTCGTCCGGGGCAACCCGACGCCCGAGGAGCTGGCGGCGGCGCTGGCGGTGGTGCGGGTCCGGGCTTCCGCCGCGGCGGCCGGGGAGCCGCAGCGGCCGGCGCCGAGCGCCTGGTCCGACCCGGCCCGCACCGTGCCGGGCCCCCTGCCCACGCCGGGCCCCGGCGTCTGGCGCCGTACGTTCTGGCCCGGCTGACCGGTATCCGGCGCGCTCGCGTGGGTGCCTGCGGCTGAGTACGCGTACTCAGGCACAGGCACCTTCGCACGACCACCATGGGCGCATGCTGTGGTCGGACCCCCGAGACGAGCCGCCGCCGGAACTGAGCAGGACCCAGGAGCAGATGCACCGCCTCGGCTGGGTGCTGTTAGTTGTCACCGGCGTGGTGATGCTGCTGCTCCTGTCCGTCGCCTACTCGTGAACACTGCTGGGCGCTCCCCCGCGCCGACTCCTTACGATGGCGGCATGAACTCTCCGCGTCTCGTACTGGCCTCCGCTTCCCCTGCCCGTCTCGCGCTGCTGCGGCAGGCGGGGATGGCCCCCGAGGTGGTTGTCAGCGGCGTGGACGAGGACGCGCTCAGCGCACCGACCCCCTCCGAGCTGGCCAGGGTCCTGGCCGAGGCGAAGGCGACGGCGGTCGCCGGACGGGCGGAGGCGGCGGGCGCGCTGGTCGTCGGCTGCGATTCGGTGCTGGAGCTGGACGGGCGTCCGCTGGGCAAGCCCGCGGACGCCGAGGACGCGACGGCCCGCTGGAAGGACATGCGGGGCCGCTCCGGCGTCCTGCACACCGGGCACTGCGTCATCGACAGGCGTACGGAAACGACGGATACGCCCGCCGAGGCTCCCCGTCGCTCGGTGACTGCCTCCACGACGGTGCACTTCGGCGAGCCGACGGACGAGGAGATCGCGGCTTATGTCGCCAGCGGCGAACCGCTGTATGTGGCCGGGGCGTTCACGCTGGACGGCCGCTCGGGTCCGTTCGTCGACGGCATCGAGGGCGACCACGGCAATGTGCTGGGTCTCTCACTGCCCACGCTGCGCAGGCTGCTGCGCGAGCTGGGCGTCTCCATCACGGACCTGTGGGCTCCGCGCTGATCCCGGATCCGTCGACGGGCCGGCCCGCGGAACGGTCGGCGGGCTGCTCCATCGCCTCGCCGTACCAGGTCAACGACCAGACGATCAGGCCGAGGACGGCCATCATCACCAGGAAGGCCGGCCAGCCGACCAGGCCGACGGAGAAGGCACCGAGCACTCCGTGCACCACGGCGCAGCTGATCAGCACGATGCGCAGAAGGCCACGCGGCGGCACATCACGGAGCGCCGTTCGGAGCAGGATCAGCGCACAGCTCAGCACATAGCCGCCGACGAGCACGGCACCGATCACCGCCGAAACCGTCATGGCACGCGGGTCGATGCCCGCCAGGGACATCTGCTGGGCGTCGGCGACCTTGCCCAGGAAGAGATTGAGTCCTACGAGCACGGCTGCTTCCACCGTCAGCACCAACGCGGTCACCGCGGCCACCGCCCGTCTGCGCCCTGCCACTTAGCCACCTCTTCCGTCGCCGTGCATCTGCGGTACGCGGGCCGCCACTTGGCCACCCGCCCGCCGATGCGATCCCCGCTGCCCGCTCTGCTGTTTGCCGTTACGTGCTCTGCGTTACTCCAGGTATGTGCTCTTGGCAGGGCGAACGCTACTCACGGGTACAAGCCGGGGCAAGGGAAACGACGCAAAGCAAAATTTCGCTCTCCAAGTCGTAGGGACTCCACAAAGACGAGCCCTCCAGGCGCACGACTCCGACAGAGAGCTAGCCCACATGCCTGAGGCGGACGATCCCGCGTCGAATGCGGCGTACCGTGGGACAACGAGGGGAGATCCGGTTCTGCGCGACCCGCGGATGACACTCCGTGTGGGCAAGCTCACCCCCCTTGGCGGCTCGGCCTCAGGTGTCGCCTGTACCTAAACTCAGCTTGTTTCAAGGAGGGAGCCATCGTGCGCAAGGTGCTCATCGCCAACCGCGGCGAAATCGCCGTCCGCGTTGCCCGCGCGTGCCGGGATGCGGGAATCGCGAGCGTCGCCGTCTATGCCGAGCCGGACCGGGACGCGTTGCACGTCCGCGTGGCCGACGAGGCATTCGCGCTGGGCGGTGACACCCCGGCGGCGAGCTATCTGGATGTCACCAAGGTGCTGAAGGCCGCCGCCGATTCGGGCGCCGACGCCGTGCACCCCGGCTACGGATTCCTCTCCGAGAACGCCGACTTCGCGCAGGCGGTCATCGACGCGGGCCTCAACTGGATCGGCCCGCCCCCGCAGGCCATCCGCGACCTGGGCGACAAGGTCGCGGCCCGGCACATCGCGCAGCGCGCGGGCGCCCCCCTCGTCGCGGGCACCAAGGACCCGGTCTCCGGCGCCGAGGAGGTCGTCACCTTCGCCGAGGAGTACGGCCTGCCCATCGCCATCAAGGCCGCCTTCGGCGGCGGCGGTCGCGGTCTGAAGGTCGCCCGCACGCTGGAGGAGGTCCCCGAGCTGTACGACTCGGCAGTGCGCGAGGCCGTGGCCGCCTTCGGCCGCGGCGAGTGCTTCGTCGAGCGCTATCTCGACCGGCCCCGGCACGTGGAGACCCAGTGCCTGGCCGACAAGCACGGCAACGTGGTCGTCGTCTCCACCCGCGACTGCTCCCTCCAGCGCCGCCACCAGAAGCTGGTCGAGGAGGCCCCGGCGCCGTATCTGACGGACGAGCAGAACGCCGAGCTGTACCGCGCGTCCAAGGCCATCCTCCGCGAGGCCGGTTACGAGGGCGCCGGCACCTGCGAGTTCCTCGTCGGCCAGGACGGCACCATCTCCTTCCTGGAGGTCAACACCCGCCTCCAGGTGGAGCACCCGGTGACGGAGGAGGTCACCGGTATCGACCTGGTCCGCGAGATGTTCCGGATCGCCGACGGCGAAGAGCTGGGTTACGACGACCCCCCGCTGCGCGGTCACTCCTTCGAGTTCCGTATCAACGGTGAGGACCCGGGCCGCAACTTCCTCCCGGCCCCCGGCACCGTGACCACCTTCGCCCCGCCGACCGGTCCCGGTGTCCGGCTCGACGCGGGTGTGGAGTCCGGCTCGGTGATCGGCCCGGCGTGGGACTCGCTGCTCGCCAAGCTCATCGTCACCGGCGCCACCCGCCGGCAGGCCCTGGAGCGCGCTGCCCGGGCGCTGGACGAGTTCGAGGTGACCGGCATGGCCACCGCGATCCCCTTCCACCGCACGGTGGTACGGGACGCCGCCTTCGCCCCCGAGGTCAGCGGCCGCGAGGGCGAGTCGTTCGACGTCCACACCCGGTGGATCGAGACGGAGTTCGTCAACGACATCAAGCCGTTCGCGGCTCCCGTCGTCGGAGAGACCGACGAGGAGGAGGCCGCGGGTCGCGAGACCGTCGTCGTCGAGGTCGGCGGCAAGCGGCTGGAGGTCTCCCTCCCGTCCTCGCTGGGCATGCCGCTGGCACGCGCCGCGGTCGAGGGCGGCGCCCGCAAGCCGCGGCGGAAGGCCGCAAAGAAGTCCGGCACCGCCGTCTCCGGCGACGCGCTCGCCTCCCCGATGCAGGGCACCATCGTCAAGGTCGCCGTCGAGGAGGGCCAGCAGGTGGAGGAGGGCGAACTCATCATCGTCCTGGAAGCGATGAAGATGGAGCAGCCGCTGAACGCGCACCGCTCCGGCACCGTGAAGGACCTCCACGCGGAGATCGGCGCCTCGGTGACGTCCGGCGCCGTCATCTGCGAGATCAAGGACTGAAGCCTCGGCTTCTTCGCCGCAGCCTTCTTCCCGCCGCTGCCCTTCTTCCCCGCCGCTGCCCTTCTTTCCGCTGAAAGGGGCCGCGGCGGGAAGGGGTTGCGGCGCCGCTTCAGCCGGCCCGTACCGTGAGAGCCCCGGGCGGGTCCGTCTCGACCCGTGCTCCGAAGGGAGCGCTGACCCGGTCGAGGGTTGCCCGTAGCCACTCCGTGTCTGCGGGCGACGCAGGAACGAGGCGGATCCGGCGGGCCTGGAAAGGGATGAGCCGCACGTCCGATGCCAGCCCGGTATCCGCGTCAAGTGAGACGGCAAAGAGCAGCCGCAGGTCGTCGCGGTATGCGCCGTAGCCGCTGATGCCCTCGTAGTCGTCGATGAAGTCCCCGCAGCCGTAGAGGACGAGCCTGCCCCGGTAGAGCTCGACGGGGCGCGGGTGGTGCGAGGAGTGACCGTGGACGAGGTCCAGCCCGCCGTCGATCAGCGCGTGCGCGAACCGCACCTGCTCGGGCGGTACGTCGTAGCCCCAGTTCGAGCCCCAGTGGACCGAGGCGACGGCGAGGTCGCCCGGGCGTTTCAACTCGGCCACCCGGCGGGCGACTTCCCCCGCATCCGCGAGGGACGACTCCCGTACCAGGTGCACCCCCGGTCGCCTGCCCGTCGCGGCCCAGTGCCGGGGGATGCCGCTGGACGGCGACCCCATCGAGACGACGAGCAGCCGGCCGCCGCTCTCCGCGCCGGGCGGACCGAGCGGGACGACCGCCGGTGTCCGGGCCTCGGTCGCGTCCCGGCCCGCACCGGCCGTCCGTAGCCCGGCCTCCCCCAGGGTGCCGAGCGTTTCCACCAGCCCGCGTACGCCGAAGTCGAGCACATGGTTGTTGGCCAGTACGGTCACGTCGGGCCGGGCGACGCCGAGGGCAGGCGCATTCGCGGGGCTCATCCGGTAGTGGACGTCCTTGCACGGGGCGAAGTCGCCGTTGCGCGTGACGCTGGTCTCCAGGTTGCAGATCCTGGCGTCGGGGGCCAGTTCGTCGAGCGTGCGCAGGGCCTCGCCCCAGGGCCAGCCGAAGTCGGCCGGGCGTGGCACCGGCCCGTTCGCCGCCTCCGCCAGTGCGGCGTAATCCCCGGCATCCTGCATGCAGGGCTCGCACAGCAGGGGATCGCCGGGGTGCGGCAGGATCTGATCGACGCCGCGCCCCAGCATGACGTCGCCGGTCAGGGCAAGCGTCACCGCGTTCCCGGACACGTCTCCACGGTAGTGGAGCCCTCTCGTCCGCTGCTACTCGCCAGGGCTCTCACGAGGGCTTCGCCTCGCGGGAGCCCGGCGATCTGCATCCCTGCTAGCGGCGCCTGGGAGCCAGGTCCGCCACCCGGGGCGGGCCCGCGGGGGCCGACCGCAGATGAGTGGGAGGGGTACCCCCTCCCTGGTTCGGGCTCCCACCCTGGGAGGCGGCGGCCCGGCGTGGGGTGGGCATGGGGACCTCGGAGCGCCCCCTGTCATGGGGGGCCGGCGCCGCGGTTCCGGCGACGGTGACCTGGACGCCGCGGTCGGCGAGGGCCTGCAACTCGGTGTCCGCGCGGTCGTCGTGCGGAGGCGGTTCGTCCGTCACGAGTCGGGTGATCACGTCGGTGGGCACCGTCTGGAACATGGTGTCGGTCCCCAGCTTGGTGTGGTCGGCGAGGACCACCACCTCGCCGGCCGCCTGCACCAGCGCCCGGTCCACGCTCGCGGAGAGCATGTTGGAGGTGGACAGCCCGCGCTCGGCCGTCAGTCCGCTTCCGGACAGGAAGGCGCGGGAGACCCGCAGCCCCTGGAGGGACTGCTCGGCGCCGCTGCCGACCAGCGCGTAGTTGGAACCGCGCAGGGTGCCGCCGGTCATCACCACTTCCACGCGGTTGGCGTGCGCCAACGCCTGGGCCACCAGCAGCGAGTTGGTGACGACGGTCAGGCCAGGCACTCTCGCGAGCCGCCGCGCGAGCTCCTGTGTCGTCGTACCGGCTCCGACGACGACGGCCTCGCCCTCCGAGACGAGGCCCGCGGCGAGGTCGGCGATGGCCGTTTTCTCCGCGGTGGCCAGATGGGATTTCTGGGGAAAGCCGGACTCCCGGGTGAAGCCCCCCGGTAGCACGGCCCCGCCGTGACGGCGGTCGAGGAGTCCTTCGGCCTCCAGCGCCCGTACGTCACGGCGTACGGTCACCTCGGAGGTCTGGACGACGCGGGCCAGCTCGCGGAGCGAGACCGCTCCGTTAGCTCGCACCATTTCTAGGATCAATTGACGACGTTCCGCAGCGAACACGAAACTGACAGTAACGCCAACGACCGTCTGCTTTCAGCGCTATGCGCCGATTAACAGAAATTGTTCGTACGGCAGCGCTCAACGTGGTATAGGGGATCGTTTTGGGCGGGCGGCTTCGTCTCGGCGGCGCGTCAGTGGAGTTCGGCCAGCTTGCGGGTGTGGAGCTGGCGGGCGACCTCGGCGATCGAGCCCGTGAGCGACGGGTAGACAGTGAAGGTGTTCGCGATCTGCTCGACGGTCAGATTGTTGTCAACGGCGATCGAGATCGGATGGATCAGCTCGCTGGCCCGCGGCGCGACGACCACACCGCCGACGACGATCCCGGTGCCGGGGCGGCAGAACAGCTTCACGAAACCGTCCCTGATGCCCTGCATCTTCGCCCGCGGGTTGCGCAGCAGCGGCAGCTTGACGACGCGGGCCTCGATGGCGCCCTTGTCGACGTCCGCCTGGGTGTAGCCGACAGTCGCGATCTCCGGGTCGGTGAAGACGTTCGCGGAGACCGTCTTGAGGTCGAGCGGATTCACCGTGTCGCCGAGGAAGTGGTACATCGCGATCCGGCCCTGCATGGCTGCGACGGAGGCGAGCGCGAGCACGCCGGTGCAGTCGCCCGCGGCGTAGACGCCGGGGGCCGTGGTGCGGGAGACCTTGTCGGTCCAGATGTGGCCCGACTCCTTGAGCCGGACCCCGGCCTCCTCCAGACCCATGTCCGCGGTGTTCGGGATGGCGCCGACCGCCACCAGGCAGTGCGTGCCGGTGATCGTACGGCCGTCCTGGAGGGTGACCTCCACCCGGTCGTCCTCCGTCCTCTTGGCGGAGGCGGCGCGGGAGCGGCTCATCACGTTCATGCCGCGTCGCCGGAAGACGTCCTCCAGGACGGCGGCGGCGTCCGGGTCCTCGCCGGGCAGCACCCGGTCGCGCGAGGAGACGAGGGTGACCTGCGAGCCCAGCGCCTGGTAGGCGCCGGCGAACTCGGCTCCGGTCACGCCGGAGCCGATGACGATGAGCTCCTCGGGCTGTTCCTGCAGGTCGTAGAGCTGCGTCCAGTTCAGGATGCGTTCGCCGTCCGGACGGGCGTCGGGGATCTCACGCGGGTGACCACCGGTGGCGATCAGTACGGCGTCCGCCGTGAGCTGCTCCTGGCTGCCGTCCGCCGCCGTGACGGTGACGATGCGGGAGCCGTCCGTCGCCTGACCGGGCTCGACGCGGCCACGGCCGCGGACGACGCGGCCTCCCGCGCGGGTGACGGAAGCGGTGATGTCGTGCGACTGGGCGAGGGCCAGCCGCTTGACGCGGCGGTTGACCTTGCCGATGTCGACGCCCACGACGCGGGCCGGGTCGTCGGGGTCGTGGGTGGTGTCCTCGACCCGGATGCCGAGCTCCTCGTAGGAGGAGTCGAAGTTGGTCATCACCTCGGCGGTGGCGATGAGCGTCTTGGACGGTACGCAGTCGGTGAGCACCGAGGCGCCGCCGAGGCCGTCGCAGTCGACGACGGAGACTTCCGCGCCGAGTTGCGCTGCCACCAGGGCTGCTTCGTATCCGCCAGGGCCGCCGCCGATGATCACGATCCGAGTCACATGCCCTATTGTCCCGCACCGTGTGGGGTGCGCCGCATCGGGGTGCATCCTCCCTGCGGGAGGGGCCGCCGTTTTTGCGGGCCCCCGCCCGCTGTCCCGCTTTGCTTGTGGGGCACGCATTGTTTGTTCTTCGGCTTGCGCTGAGTGCTTGTGGGGGCACGCCTCGTTTGTTCTTCGGCTTGCGCTGAGTGCTTGTGGGGGCACGCCTCGTTTGTTCTTCGGCTTGCGCTGAGTGCTTGTGGGGGCACGCCTCGTTTGTTCTTCGGCTGCCTGCCGGTGCTTGTGGGGGCACGCCTCGTTGGGTTTCGGCTTGCGCCGACAGGTCGTGTCGGGGGGCTCCGCCCCCCAACGGCCCCCCGCCAGGTGGGCTTCGCCCCCCTAGAACCCCCCTTCCGCGAGTGCTTGATCTATTGACGTGAGGGAGCTCCGCCCGGGGGCTGCTGCCCTTTGTCTGCGGGTGGCGCCCATATCTGGGGTGGATCCTCCTGCGTGGGCGTCACCCGCAGTGCCGGTGTGCTTTGCAGGGGGCCGTTACGCTCGGGGGATGTCGCTCTACGCCGCGTATGCCGGCAATCTCGACGCCCGTCTGATGGCCCGCCGTGCGCCGCACTCTCCGCTTCGGGGGACCGGGTGGCTCACGGACTGGCGGCTCACCTTCGGAGGGGAGCACATGGGGTGGGACGGGGCGCTGGCCACAATCGTGGAGGCGCCGCGTTGCCAGACCTTTGTGGCGCTGTACGACATCGCGCCGATGGACGAGGAGTCCGTGGACCGCTGGGAGGGCGTCGGGCTGGACATATACCGGCGGATGCGGGTGCGGGTGCAGACGCTGGAGGGCGAGGAGCCCGCGTGGTGTTTTGTGCTCAACGGTTACGAGGGCGGCCTGCCCTCGGCCCGCTATCTGGGGGACGTGGCGGACGCCGCGGAGTCGGCGGGGGCGCCGCACGACTACGTCATGGAGCTCCGTAAGCGGCCCTGCTAGCGGAAAATACCGTCCCGCGCCGGTTTCGGCCGTGTGTTCGTCCGGACTTGGAGACGAGTTGCGTCCCACGTCTACGCGCGTAGGCGATAACGGGCTACCCTCGTCGCGTGAACGCTTCTGCCACTACGCACATCGCCGACGACCCCTACCGCTCCGCCGAGGAGGCCGCCGCCAAGCTGCGGGCCCTGACCGGCGAGGACAGTCACGACGTGGCTCTCGTCATGGGCTCGGGCTGGGTGCCCGCGGCCGACACGCTCGGGGTGGCCGACCACGAGCTCGCGGTCACCGAGCTGCCGGGCTTCCCGCCGCCGACCGCCGCGGGCCATGCCGGCAAGATCCGCTCGCACCGGGTGGGCGACAAGCGCGCGCTCGTCTTCCTCGGCCGTACGCACGCGTACGAGGGCCGCGGTGTCGCGGCCGTCGCGCACGGGGTGCGCACGGCCGTGGCGGCGGGCTGCAAGACCATCGTCCTCACCAACGGCTGCGGCGGGCTGCGGCCGGGTATGCGGCCGGGTCAGCCGGTACTCATCAGCGACCACATCAACCTCACCGCCACCTCCCCCATCGTCGGTTCCAACTTCGTCGACCTGACCGACCTCTACTCGCCGCGGCTGCGCGCGCTCTGCAAGGAGGTCGACCCGACGCTGGAAGAGGGCGTCTACGTCCAGTTTCCCGGGCCGCACTACGAGACCCCCGCGGAGATCGGTTACGTCCGCACCATCGGCGGAGACCTGGTCGGCATGTCCACCGTCCTGGAGGCCATCGCCGCACGTGAGGCCGGGGCCGAGGTGCTCGGGATCTCGCTGGTGACCAACCTGGCCGCCGGGATGACGGGCGAGCCCCTCAACCATGAAGAGGTCCTTCAGGCGGGCCGGGACTCGGCGGTACGCATGGGGACGCTGCTCGGCGAGGTGCTGAAGCGGATCTGACCGGTTCGCCGATGCTTCTTTACGGCTTCGGGCCGCCCTTCCGCAGCTTGAGGGCGGTCAGGCACTCACCCCTTCCGGCTCTCCAGCCCCACTGTGAAAGGCAGGACCAAGAAGATGAGCGACGGCCTGCGGGACGACGACGCGCTGCTCGCCCGGGCCCGTGACTGGCTGGCCGAGGACCCGGACCCGGAGACCCACGAGGAGCTCGCAAAGCTCGTCGAGGCCCGGGACCTGGAGGAGCTGCGGGACCGGTTCTCCAGCACCCTCCAGTTCGGCACGGCCGGGCTCCGCGGTGAGCTGGGCGCGGGTCCGATGCGGATGAACCGGTCCGTCGTCATCCGCGCGGCGGCCGGGATCGCCGCGTATCTGCGGGCCCGCACGGAGGAGGGGAGCCGGCCGCTGGTGGTGATCGGGTACGACGCGCGGCACAAGAGCGCCGACTTCGCGCGGGACACCGCGGCCGTCATGGTCGGTGCGGGGCTACGCGCTGCGACGCTGCCCGAGCCGCTGCCCACCCCGGTGCTGGCGTTCGCCGTACGGCACCTGGGCGCCGCCGCCGGAATCATGGTCACCGCCAGCCACAATCCGCCGCGGGACAACGGCTACAAGGTCTACCTGGACGACGGTCTGCAGATCGTGCCGCCCGCCGACGGGGAGATTGCGGACGAGATCGCGTCCGTGGGTCCGCTGAGTGGCGTGCCGCGCCCCGACTCCGGCTGGCAGGTGCTCGGCGACGACGTACGGGATGCCTACCTCACGCGTACCGGCGCCGTCCTCACCGAGGGCTCGCCGCGCGAGGTGCGGGTCGTGCACACAGCGATGCACGGCGTCGGCCACCGCACGGCGCAGCTCGCCTTCGAGCGGGCGGGTTTCCCCGGGATCGTTCCGGTGCCGGAGCAGGCCGAGCCGGACCCCGACTTCTCCACCGTCGCGTTCCCCAATCCGGAGGAGCCCGGCGCGATGGACCGCGCGTTCGCGACCGCGCGCGCCTGGGAGGCCAACCGCGGCGAGCGCCCGGACGTGATCATCGCCAACGATCCGGACGCGGACCGCTGCGGCGTCGCCGTACCGGACGCGACCGCCGAGAGCGGCTGGCGGATGCTGCGCGGCGACCAGGTGGGCGCGCTGCTGGCCAGCCATCTGATCCGCAAGCACGCCAAGGGCACGTTCGCGACGACCATCGTCTCCTCCTCGCTGCTCTCCCGGATCGCCGAGTCCGCGAAGCTGCCGTACGCCGAGACGCTGACCGGCTTCAAGTGGCTGGCCCGGGTGGAGGGGCTGCGGTACGGCTACGAGGAGGCGCTGGGCTACTGCGTCGACCCGGAGGGCGTACGCGACAAGGACGGCATCACGGCGGCGCTGCTCGTCGCCGAGCTGGCCGCCGAACTGAAGCAGGCCGGGCGCACGCTGACGGATCTGCTGGACGACCTCGACGTCGAGTACGGCGTCCACGCGACCGACCAGCTGTCGGTGCGGGTGGCGGACCTGTCGCTGATCGCCGCCGGGATGCGGCGGCTGCGCTCCGAGCCGCCGACTGCCCTGGGCGGGCTGGCCGTTGCCCAGGCCGACGATCTGAGCCAGGGCAGCGACTCTCTTCCACCGACGGACGGGCTGCGCTACCGGCTGGCCGGCTCGGAGGGGGTCGAGGGCGGCCGTGTCATCGTCCGGCCCAGCGGTACGGAGCCGAAGCTCAAGTGCTATCTGGAGGTCGTCGTCCCGGTCGGCCCTCCTGCCCAGCTCGCGGGCGCGCGGGAGCGGGCGGCGGGCGTACTGGACCGGATCAAGGCCGATCTGAAACGGGCGACGGGGTTCTGAGCCCGGGAGGACCGGGGGCGGCTGTGCTGCGGAATAGCCGCCCCCGTCGCGTGAGTTACCCGGAGCAGTCAGCCGAACGTACTCGCAGCACTCCGTGGGGGAGAGACCAACGACCATGTGGCACGGTGAGCAGCTCGATCTTGAGGCGTATCTCGGACGGCTGGGGTACGAGGGGGAGCGGGCGCCCACGTTGGAGACGCTGCGTGGGCTGCACCGGGCGCATGTGCTCTCGGTGCGCTGGGACAATCTGGACAGCTTTCTGTACCGGTCGGTCTCGCTCGACCTCGCCGATCTCCAGGACAAGCTGGTCCGCCGTGACCGGGGCGGTTACTGCTACGAGCAGGCCACGCTGTACGCGGCGGCGCTGGAGCGGCTGGGCTTCCGGTTCACCGCGCTGAGCGGGCGGGTGCAGATGGGTGCGGAGAAGATCCTTCCGGCGACGCACGCGATGCTGCTGGTCGACCTCGACGGGCGGCGCTGGCTGAGCGACATCGGCTTCGGCGCCAGCCCGCTCGCCCCGATCGAGCTGGTGGACGGCGGGGACGGCGACGAGGTGACGATCGAGGGGCGGGCGTTCCTGCTACGCCGTACGGAGATCACGCCGGGCGCGGACGGCTGGGCGCTGTACGAGCCCGACGGCCGGGGCGGCTGGATGGTGCGGCACAACTTCACCGAGAACCCGCAGTATCCGGTGGACTACCAGCTCGGCAACCACTTCATAGCCACCAGCGACCACTCCCCCTTCAACCGCCGCCCCTTCCTCCAGCGCATCCGCCCCGACCGCACCGACCAGCTCGACGGCCTCAACTGGACGACCACCGCTGCCGGTAGCGCCGAGCCGGACGAGAAGCGCACCGTGGAGCCGCACGAGCTGCCCAAGCTGCTGTCGGACACCTTCGGTGTGGAGCTGTCGGCGGAGGAGGCGGAGTTGCTGGTCGAGCGGATGCGGCAGCTGGAGGGTTAGGTCGTGTCCGGCAGATCTTGCCGCGCGCCTCGTGCCGGTGCCCACGCGGCGGAGCAGCATATGAGCACAGCCCCGCGTCCCTTCGGGGCGCGTCCCCTACGGCGCTTGCCCGGTCAGCAAGATCCGACGGACAAGCCTTAGACCAGCAGCAGGACGGCCAGAAGGACCGCGCCCGCCGCGGCCGGGGCGATGACCTCGAAGGACCAGCGGACGGCGACCTCGCCCTGGGCCTCCTCCTGCGGGCCGTGGGTCTCCAACAGCTCGCGGAGTTCGTCGACGGACTGGTCGGAGGGAGCCCGCTTCTCTCGTGGCTCGGACTCGTCCGTTCCGAGATTCGGCAGGCCGCGTCCGCCGAACAGCCCACCGGGCCCGGCGGCGGGCGGCCGGCCCGAGGCGATGCGCTCGTTGTGCCGGGTCGCCTTCTTGCGGGCCCGCAGTGAGACGGGGATGGCCCAGAGCTGGTACTTCGTGCCGTCCGCGACGACCTCGCTGGAGTACCCGGCGCGCACCGTCTCCACGGTCCCCCACGGCACCTCGATCGTCCGGAAGGGGTTGCGTACCCGCATCCGCCGCTCCCCCGCGAACACGGCGGGGCGCAGGGTGAAGGCGACGACGAGCGGCACGACGAGCAACAGTCCGGCGAGGGCGAGCCATGGTGTGCGGCCCTCGCCGCCGACGATCGCGTCGGCCGAGAGCCACACGCCGATGGCAAGCAGCGCGATGCCGCCCGCCATTCCGGAAGGCGAGCGGTATACGCGGTCCGGGAACTGCTGACCGCCGCTGCCGGGTCCGTTTCCGGACTCGCCGCTGGGTCCGTTTCCGGACTCGCCGCCGGCTTCGATTCCCGCCTCGTCGGCGGATCCGTTACCGGCTTCGGTTCCCGCCTCGTCGGCGGATCCGTTACCGGCCTCGCCGGCTTCGTTTTCGGCCTCGCCGCCGGATCCCTTTCCGGCTCCGTCGCCTTGATCCTTCTCCTCGCTCGTCATGCGAACGATTGTGCCGGACCGTCCGCATGACGGACATTGCGGTACGGCATCGAAGACACCCCCCGGGGGGCGGGAAGCGATGAGTTTTCGTGGGGCGAAGAGGAGGTGGCGGCTTCCGCGTTGGCGGCGGATTCGGTGGTGCTGATCGTCCGCCGGGGGACGTCGCGTGTTGCTGCGGTCGTGCTTGCGGTTGCGGCTCCTCTGAGTGCTGGCTCCGCCCTGGGGTGGCGGCGTTGGTGGGATGCGTAAATTTGGCGTTGGTTGCCGGGATCTTGTTTCGTGCGAACGCGCCTTGCGGCCGGCTACGGGGGGAGGGGTCTTGGGTTGCGCGTCGTACTGGTTGCTGGTGCGGGTGGGTTTGGGTTGCGCGCCGTACCGCCGCCGTCTTGGGGTTGGGGTTTCGGGAACCGACCGTCCGGTCGGTTTGGGTTTCGGGGGAGCTGGCTGCTGCCGCCTTCGGGTTGCGGTTTCGTACTCTCGCTCCGCTCGTGGCACGCCGGTGGGCGGTGGGCCGGGTGTGCGGACTTCCTTTTGAAAGGCGCCGACCTCGGTTGGGGGAGCTGCCGGTGGGTGGCCGGCCAGTAATGGTCGGGCGGATGGGGTGACAGCCACTACGCGCGTAGATATGGTGCTCTGGTGAGCATGTCTACCGATGCGGCCCCTCGCGACGCGGGGAGGGGCTCCCTCTCCGACGTCGTGACTTCCGATGCCGCTCTCCGTCGCTTTCTGCAGGGGCTTCCCGGCGTGGACGCGGTCGGGCTGGAGGCCCGGGCCGGTGCGCTGAGGACCCGTTCCATCAAGACGACCGCCAAGGCGTACGCGCTGGATCTGGCGATCTCGATGATCGACCTGACGACGCTGGAAGGGGCCGATACGCCGGGCAAGGTGCGGTCCCTGTGCGCGAAGGGTGCGAGTCCCGATCCAGGCGATCGGTCGACGCCCCGGGTCGCTGCCATCTGCGTGTACGCGGACATGGCGGCCGTCGCCAAGCAGGCGCTGGCGGAGCTGGGGGCGGCCGAGATCAATGTGGCGTCCGTGGCCACCGCATTCCCGTCCGGGCGGGCCGCGATGTCGGTCAAGCTGGCGGACACCAGGGAGGCGGTCGCGGCCGGGGCCGACGAGATCGACATGGTGATCGACCGGGGCGCTTTCCTGGCCGGTCGCTATATGCAGGTGTTCGAGGAGATCCAGGAGGTGAAGGCCGCCTGCGGGGGTGCTCATCTGAAGGTGATCTTCGAGAACGGGGAGCTGGCCACCTACGACAACATCCGGCGGGCCTCCTGGCTGGCCATGCTCGCCGGGGCCGATTTCATCAAGACGTCGACGGGGAAGGTCAACGTCAACGCGACGCCGCCGAACACGTTGCTGATGCTGGAAGCCGTCCGCGATTTCCGGGCGGCCACCGGGCGGCAGGTGGGGGTGAAGCCCGCCGGTGGGATCCGTACGGCGAAGGACGCGGTCGCGTATCTGGTGATGGTGAACGAGACGCTGGGTGACGACTGGCTCAGCCCGGACTGGTTCCGGTTCGGTGCCTCCAGCCTGCTGAACGATCTGCTGATGCAGCGTCAGAAGCTCTCGACCGGGCGCTACTCCGGTCCCGACTACGTAACGGTGGACTGAGCTGTGAACGCAAAATTGTTCGCTTACGCGCCTGCGCCCGAGTCCCGCTCCGTCGTCGACATCGCGCCGTCCTACGGGCTCTTCGTCGACGGGGAGTTCCGTGAGGCGGCCTCCGGGAGGGTGTTCAAGACGCTGGCGCCCGCCAGTGAAGAGGTGTTGTCCGAGGTCGCGTACGGCGACGGGGACGATGTCGATGCGGCGGTGCGGGCGGCTCGCGCTGCCTTCGGACCGTGGTCCGCGCTGCCGGGGGCCGAGCGGGCGAAGTATCTGTTCCGGATTGCTCGTATTGTCCAGGAGCGTTCCCGCGAGTTGGCGGTGCTGGAGACGCTGGACAACGGCAAGCCGATCCGGGAGACGCGGGACGCCGATCTGCCGCTGGTGGCGGCGCACTTCTTCTACTACGCGGGGTGGGCCGACAAGCTCTCGTACGCCGGGTGCGGGCCCGATCCGCGTCCGCTGGGGGTTGCCGCGCAGGTCATCCCGTGGAACTTCCCGTTGCTGATGCTCGCCTGGAAGGTCGCTCCGGCGCTGGCCACCGGCAATACGGTGGTGCTCAAGCCCGCCGAGACGACGCCGCTGTCGGCGCTGTTCTTCGCGGACATCTGCCGGCAGGCCGGGCTGCCCAAGGGCGTCGTCAACATCGTGACGGGGGACGGTGCGACGGGCGCGGCGCTGGTGAGCCATCCGGATGTGAACAAGGTGGCGTTCACCGGGTCGACCGCCGTGGGGAAGGAGATCGCGCGGACCGTCGCAGGGACGCAGAAGCGGCTGACCCTCGAGCTCGGTGGGAAGGGCGCGAACATCGTGTTCGAGGACGCGCCGCTGGACCAGGCGGTGGAGGGCATCGTCGGAGGCATCTTCTTCAACCAGGGGCAGGTGTGCTGCGCGGGCTCCCGGCTGCTGGTGCAGGAGTCGGTGCAGGAGGAAGTGCTGGCCGCGCTCAAGCGGCGGCTGGGCACCCTGCGGGTCGGTGATCCGCTGGACAAGAACACCGATGTGGGCGCCATCAACTCCGCGGAGCAGCTGGCCCGGATCACCGAGCTGGCCGAGGCGGGCGAGGCGGAGGGGGCCCAGCGCTGGTCGCCGCCGTGCGAGCTGCCCGGCGAGGGCTACTGGTTCGCGCCGACCGTCTTCACGGGCGTCAGCCAGGCACATCGGATCGCCCGGGAGGAGATCTTCGGCCCGGTGCTGTCGGTACTCACCTTCCGTACGCCCGACGAGGCGGTCGCGAAGGCCAACAACACGCCCTACGGCCTCTCCGCCGGGATCTGGACGGAGAAGGGCTCGCGCATTCTGAAGCTGGCCAACCAGCTGCGGGCGGGCGTCGTATGGGCCAACACGTTCAACAAGTTCGATCCGACCTCGCCGTTCGGCGGCTACAAGGAGTCCGGTTACGGCCGCGAGGGTGGCAGGCACGGTCTGGAGGCTTACCTTGAGCACGCCTGAGGCACGTACATCCCCGGCACGGGCCGCCCGGCTGTCCGTGCTGAAGACCTACAAGCTGTACGTCGGGGGGAAGTTCCCCCGCAGCGAGAGCGGCAGGGTGTACGAGGTGACCGACGGAAAGGGCCAGTGGCTGGCCAATGCCCCGCTCGCTTCCCGTAAGGACGCGCGGGACGCGGTCGTCGCGGCCCGTAAGGCGTTCGGCGGCTGGTCGGGCGCGACGGCCTACAACCGGGGGCAGATCCTCTACCGGATCGCGGAGATGCTGGAGGGCCGCCGCGAACAGTTCGCCGCCGAGGTGGCGGCGGCCGAGGGGCTGTCGAAGGCGAAGGCGCAGGCGCAGACGGACGCGGCGATCGACCGCTGGGTCTGGTACGCGGGCTGGTCCGACAAGGTGGCCCAGGTTGTGGGCGGCGGCAACCCGGTCGCGGGCCCGTTCTTCAATCTGTCGACCCCGGAGCCGACGGGCGTGGTGGCGGTGCTGGCGCCGCAGAAGTCGTCGCTGCTGGGTCTGGTCTCCGTACTGGCGCCGGTGATCGTCACCGGCAACACGGCAGTCCTCGTCGCCTCGCGCACCGCGCCGCTGCCCGCGCTCTCCCTCGCGGAGGTGCTGGCGACCTCCGATCTGCCCGGCGGCGTGGTCAATGTGCTGTCCGGCGACACGGCGGAGATCGCCCGCCCGCTGGCCGCGCACCAGGATGTGAACGCGATCGATCTGGCGGGCGCCGACGGGGAGTTGGCGACCGAGCTGGAGGGCGCCGCGGCGGAGAACCTCAAGCGGGTGCTGCGGCCGAACGGCGACGACTGGTTCGCCGAGCCGGGGTTGGAGCGGATGACCGCGTTCCTGGAGACGAAGACGGTGTGGCACCCGATCGGTGCCTGACTGCGTTCGTACAGCATCTGACGGCCGTTGTACGCGGGTCAGGGGTGCCCAGCAGTCCACGGCACCCCTGGCTGGGTCTACCGCTTCGGCAGTGCCGGGGCACCCTTGAGCGCTCCGGGGTCATGGAAGGTGAAGGAGTCGGCCGCCTCCCGGTACAACTCCGCGTAGCGCGCGACCTTCTCAGGATCGAGGGCGACGCCGAGGCCGGGTCCCTCGGGGACGGCCAAGGTGCCGTCGGTGTAGCGGTCCAGCGGGCCCGCGAAGCCGCCCTGGACGATGTCGTCGGTCAGCAGGGCACCGTACCCCTGGCCGGCGTGCCGGAAGTTCGGGGTGGCCGCGACGACGTGCACGGCGGCGGCAGCTGCCACACCCAGCTCGCCCAGCGAGTGCTTGACCACGGGGATACCGGCGGCGGCGCAGATCCCCGCGGAGCGCTTGAGGTTCAGCAGGCCCCCGTCCATCTGCTGGTCGACGGAGACGACGTCGGCGGCGCCGTGCTGCAGGACGGCCAGCTGGTCGGCGCGGGTCCAGGACGCCTCGTTCGCCAGGAGGGGCGTGTCGATCCGCGAGCGTACGTACGCCATCTCGGCCAGGTTGCGGCCCGAGGTGGGCTGCTCGACCAGTTCCAGCCCGTACCGCTCCAGCTCCCTGATCGCCCGTACGGCCGCGCCCGGTGACCATGCCTCGTTGGCGTCGACACGGATCGCCATGCCGGGCCCCGCGCCGTCACGGAGCGCCGCGACGCGCTCGATGTCGGTGCCGAGGTCGTCGGCGCCCACCTTGAGGTAGCAGGTACGGGCGCCCGCGCCGGCCGCACGGACGCCCTCGGCGCGTACCTCTTCGGGGGTGCCGGCCGCGACGTAGTGGAAGAACTCGACCCGGTCGCGGAAGCGCCCGCCGAAGAAGCTGACGGCCGGCTGTCCGCAGGACTTGCCGAGCAGGTCCCAGCAGGCGGTCTCCAGCGCTGCCGCGGCCGGGCTGCTGGATCCGGTGTGGTGGTAGGTGCCGACGACGTCGATGCGCTGGATGAGCTGCTCGATCCGCAGCGGGTCGGCCCCCACGGCCAGCGGTTCCATCGCACGCAGCGCGGCGAGGACGACGTCGGCCGACGGGTAGGCTGCGGCCTCGCCCAGCCCGGTCAGCCCCTCGTCGGTGTCCACCTCGACCAGGAGGGCGACGAGTCCGCTGCGGCGTCCGAACGCCCACACCTCGTCGCTGCGGTACGGCACGGCCACCGGCGTGGCCCGTACTCGGGTGATGCGCATGGGTTCCCCTTCAGTTCGCGATGTGGGCGGGCGGCTGGTCCGTGGCGCCGGTCGGCTGGTCCGTGGCGCCGAGCGGCACCGGCTCCACGGGGCCGTCTCTGGTGAGCAGTTCGCAGCCGTCCTGGGTGACGAGCGCGGTGTCGGAGACCACATAGCCGGCCGGCCGGTCGGTCCCGGACATCTCGACCCAGGACATGAGGTGGAAGACCATTCCGGTGCGCACCCGGGTACGCCCGCCCGACCGGATGCCGAGCACCGAGGCGCCGCCCACCCAGCTGGGTGGGAAGCCGATGCCGGTGAGATAGCCGCAGTGATGCCGACGCGGTCGCCGCCCGGTGACCTCAGCCACCGCCTGGGCCCACGCCGCGTACACCGCGCCGGTGCGGGCGCCCGGAACCAGTGCGTCCCGCGCAGCACGCAGCCCCGCGTGCGCGGCGACGGCGGACCGGCGCGCTGCCGCAGGCGCTTCGGCGCCGTAGAGGGTGCGGCTCATGGGCGCGTGGTAGCGGTGAACGCAGCCGGAGAGTTCGGCGAACAGCCCCTCCCCCGGCTCCAGTCGGTACTCGCTCCAGCTGACGTGTTCCTGGCCGAGTCGCCTTGTGGAGCGGATGAGCGGGGCGAAGCCGGGCTGCTGACCGCCCGCCTGGATCAGCGCCCGCTGTGCCTCGGCTGCGACGGCACGCTCGCTGACGCCCACCCCCGCCGTGCCGAGCGCGGCCCGCATCGCCGTTGCGGAGATCCCGGCGGCCTGCCGGACCAGCGCCGTCTCGGCAGGCGACTTGACGCTGCGCAGCCGCGCGGGAAGCGTCGAGCAGTCGGCCCACCGCAGGCCGGGCAGCGCGCCGCGGATACGGTCGAGGACAGCAGGCGGAAAGGCCATCGTCTGCGCCTCGACTCCGACGGTGGCACCGTCCGGGCAGCCGCGGGCGATCTCCTGCGCCGCGACGCGCGCGGGGTCACGGCCGTCCCCGTAGAGCGCGTGCCGCACATGGGGAACCTGCGCGCGCAGGGTGTGCCGTTCCATCCGGCGGGCCACCAGCACCGGCGGGCCGCTGCGGGGCAGCACCAGCAGGGTGAAGGCGAAGTGCCCCATGTGGTCGAGACCCAGCAGATAGTGCACGTTCTCCGGGCTGGCGAGAGCCAGCACGCTCAGGCCGCGGCGACGCATCGCGGCGCGCAGCGCGGTGATCCGCGCTGCATATTCCGCCGGGGGCACCGGTGCGGGGGCCGCCGACTTCGGTACGGCAGGCAGGAGTTCGGCTGTCATGGCGCCAGTGTGGGTGCGGCGTACCCGCGTAACCAGCGACGATTTCCGATGCCTGCCGTTAGCGTGCCTACATGGTCTACGAGGTGCGGCGGCTGCGGCTGCTGCGGGAGCTGGCCGTGCACGGCACGATCGCGGCGACCGCGGAGGCGTGCTGTCTGACTCCCTCCGCCGTCTCGCAACAGCTGTCACTGCTGGAGCGCGAGGCCGGCACTCCGCTGCTCGTACGCGATGGCCGGCGAGTGGTACTGACCGAGGCAGCCCGCGTGCTCGTCGCGCACACCGAGCGGGTGCTGGCTGAGCTGGAGAAGGCACGCTCCGAGGTGTCTGCGCTGCGCCGGGCCGTACGCGGCACGGTGCGGCTCAGCAGCTTCCCCAGCGCCGCGGTCGCACTGGCCGCACCCGCCATCGCCGCCTGCCGCGCGGCCCACCCCGACCTGCGGATACTGCTGGACGAACGGGAGCCCGACCGGTGCGTGACCGGGCTGCGGCAGCACGAGTGCGACGTGGCCCTCGTCTACGAGTACGACCTGCTGCCGCGCCTTGCCGACAGCGGTGTCGCGCTGTCGCCGCTGCTGCACGAACCGCTGGTCGCCGCCCTGCCTCCCGAGGAACCCGCCGCCCTGCCGGACGGTCCTGTCACGCTGGCGAGCCTGCGTGACCAGCCATGGATCGCGCCGCACAGCGACAACGCCCTGCGGACGGTACTCGAACGGGCGTGCCAGGCCGCCGGTTTCGAACCCCACCTGGACTACACCAGCGACGACTACACAGTCATCATGGCGCTGGTGCAGGCCGGACTGGGGGTGTCACTGATCCCGCGGCTCGTCGCGGAGCCGTTGTCCACGGACGTACGGCTGCGCGAGGTGTCCGGGCTGCGGCTCACCCGCACCATCTCGGTCGCGGTCCGCCGGGGCGCGGCCGAGGAGCCTGCGGTGGCGGCGCTGGTGAACGCACTGCGTGCGGCTGTGCCGGGGTAGGCGAAGCCTGGCGGCTGCGCTGATACCCGGCCCGTCATGGGACCGCGGCTAGCCGTCCGTCCCCAGCGCGTGTGCCAGTGGGCCCGCTCCCCCTGCCACCCGTACCGTTCCTGCCCGGACGCCGTCCGCCAGGGTCAGCGAGCCGTCGGCGAGGGCTACGCAGGCTTCCGCGTCCAGCTCCAGCCGCAGTTCCGCACTTTGGGGGGACGGGCCCTCGCCGTAGAGCGGGGTGTCCTTGGTGTGGCCGTCGCCCAGTCGCAGGTGGAAGGCGCCTTCGGGGAGTATGACGTCGACCATGGCGGCTGCCTCGGTGCCGATCGCGCGGCGTACGGCGTCCCGCAGCGGCAGGGCCCACCAGTGGGCGCGTACCGCGTCGGTGGCGCGGGGCTTGCCCAGTGCGGGGGCGCCCCAGGAGGCGAGCGCGGTCAGTACGGGCAGCAGGGCGCGGCCCCGCTCGGTCAGTTCGTAGACGTAGCCGGAGGCGGGCCGCGGCTGGCGGCGCCGTTCGGCCAGCCCTTCGCCCTCCATCTGCTTGAGCCGCGCGGCCAGTACGTCGGTGCTGACGCCGGGCAGGTCGGCGTGCAGATCGGTGTAACGGCGGGGCCCGGCGAGGAGTTCGCGGACGATGAGCAGGGTCCAGCGGTCCCCCACGGAGTCGAGGGCGCGCGCCATGGCGCAGAACTGGTCGTAACTGCGGCGGGACCGCCCCTGGCTGGTCGTACTCGCGTGACGCTGACTCGGCATGCGCTCAGTCTAGACAAGTAGTTGGACTTTCCAAGCCCGGGCTTGGTAGAACCAAGTAGCCAGATGTGGACCAGGAGGGCGGGGCAGCATGGAGTTCCGGCAGTCGAACAAGCTCAGCGAGGTCTGTTACGAGATCCGCGGCCCGGTGATCGAGCAGGCCGACGCGCTGGAGGAGGCCGGACACAGCGTGCTGCGGCTGAACACCGGCAACCCCGCGCTGTTCGGTTTCGAGGCGCCGGAGGAGATCATCCAGGACATGGTGCGGATGCTCCCCCAGGCGCACGGCTACACCGAGTCGCGCGGCATCCTCCCGGCCCGCCGCGCCGTCGCCCAGCACTACCAGCAGCGCGGCTTCCCCGAGGCCGACGTGGACGACATCTACCTCGGCAACGGCGTCTCGGAGCTCGTCTCGATGGCCGTACAGGCGCTGGTCGAGGATGGCGACGAAATCCTCATCCCGGCCCCGGACTTCCCGCTGTGGACGGCCGTGACGACGATGGCGGGCGGCAAGGCCGTGCACTACGTGTGCGACGAGCAGGCGGAGTGGCTGCCCGACCTGGACGACATGGCGGTGAAGATCACCCCCCGCACCAAGGCCGTCGTCATCATCAGCCCCAACAACCCCACCGGCGCCGTCTACCCGCGCGAGCTGCTGGAGGGCATCCTCGACCTGGCCCGCCGCAACGGGCTGATGGTCTTCTCCGACGAGATCTACGACAAGATCCTCTACGACGGCGCCGTCCACCACCACGTGGGGGCGCTGGCCCCCGACCTGGTCTGCCTCACCTTCAGCGGCCTGTCCAAGTCCTACCGGGTGGCGGGCTTCCGCTCCGGCTGGCTGCTGGTCTCCGGGCCCAAGCAGCACGCTCGCGACTACCTGGAGGGCCTGGGCATGCTCGCCTCCATGCGACTGTGCCCCAACGCCCCCGCCCAGCACGCCATTCAAGCCGCCCTCGGTGGCCGCCAGTCCATCGAGGACCTGGTACTGCCCGGCGGGCGGCTGCACGAACAGCGCGACGTGGCCTGGCGGAAGCTGAACGAGATCCCCGGCGTCAGCTGCGTCAAGCCGAAGGGCGCGCTGTACGCGTTCCCCCGGCTGGACCCCGAGATGCACAAGATCTACGACGACGAGCGGTTCGTCCTCGACCTGCTGCTGCGCGAGAAGATCCAGGTGGTCCAGGGCACCGGCTTCAACTGGAAGCAGCCCGACCACTTCCGCGTCCTCACGCTGCCGCGCGCGGACGACCTGGACGCGGCGATCTCCCGCATCGGCCGCTTCCTGGAGGGCTACCGGCAGTGAGCCCGGCCCGCGCCCGGCTCAGGCAGGGGTGACGCGCGCCCGGTGCGCGACGTCGAGCAGCGCGGCGAAGTCCCAGCCGCCCTCGGGAGGCTCGATCCCGTCTCCGTTGTCCTCTTCGTCCGCGCTCGTCGACAGGGCCTCGAACAGCTCCCGTACCGCCGCCTCCGTCACCGCACGCCGCTCGACCAGGCCGAGCAGCCCGCGTACCACGGGCAGGGTGGCATCGACCGGTCCGAGGCCCTCCGTGAAAGTGCACGCCGCCTCGTCGACGGCCAGTTCCTCGGTGATGAACTTGCCGACGGTCGTCTCAAGGCCGTCGTCCTTCAAGCCCTCCGGGTACGGGGCGCGGTGCCATGCCGCACCGTCGTACCAGTAGAGGTAGCCGAGCATGTCGTCCATGGCTCGGAGCTTCTTGAGCGGCAGCCACTCGGGAGCACCGTCGAAGAGGTCGGTGGGCGGGGCATACGGACTGCGGGTGTCGCTGAGTTCGTGGTCGACGCCGAAGAGGGCGGCGCGGCCCTCGGGCAGCGGCCGGAGTATCCACCACTGGCCGCCCGCGTCGTCCCAGCCGAGCTCATACGGGTCCCGGAAAACCCACCACGGGTGTTCGAACTGCTCCGCGCACGACTCCCCCGTCGAGGCGGCGACCAGCGCGCACAACACACCGTGGCGCCATAGCCGTTCGGGGTGCGGCAGGTCTTCGGGCCGGCCGGGTTCGTGGACGGTGTTGCCCTGCACGTGACGATGCCTCCTTCGACGGAAGGGGGCATCGTACTGGCGTCCGAGCCCTCCGGCCGGGGGCACCCCCGGCCGGAGGTCACCGGTCCTCAGACGTTCGCCGTCTCCTCCCCCACCGTCGTGCTGTCCCCGTGCCCCGTCCGCACCACCGTCTCCAGCGGCAGCGTCAGCAGCCGCTCCTTGATCGAGCGGACGATCGTCGGGTGGTCCGAGAAGGAGCGGCCTGTCGCCCCCGGGCCGCCCTGGAAGAGGGTGTCGCCGGTGAAGACGGTGCCCAGGGTGGGGGCGTACAGGCACACGGCGCCGGGCGCGTGGCCCGGCGTGTGCAGGACGGTCAGGTCGGTACCGGCCACCGACACCACCTGGCCGTCCGCGAGTTCACCGT
This sequence comes from Streptomyces sp. 3N207, assembly GCF_052246355.1. Classification (NCBI taxonomy): domain Bacteria; kingdom Bacillati; phylum Actinomycetota; class Actinomycetes; order Kitasatosporales; family Streptomycetaceae; genus Streptomyces; species Streptomyces sp. 3N207. Next base: position 316,991 of record NZ_JBQQBV010000001.1, read on the forward strand.
CGGGTGCCCGGTCCGGGTGGGTCATCTTCCACAGCGGCAGATCGTCCGGGTGCAGCAGCATCGGTGCGCCCGTACGGTCCGCGAGCGCCGGCGCGGCGTCGATGTGGTCGTTGTGCGCGTGGGTGCACACGATCGCACGCAGGGTGCGGTCGCCGAGTGCCGCCGCGATGGCGTCGGCGTCGTGCGCGGCGTCGATGACGACCGCTTCCGTATCGTCGCCGACGATCCACACGTTGTTGTCGACCTGGTGTGTCTCCCCGTCGAGGCGGAACTCCCCGCTGGTGACGAGGTGATCGATACGGGCCGCCATCAGAAGACCACCACCGAACGCAGCACGTCGCCGCTGTGCATCCGCTCGAACGCCTTCTCGACCTCGTCCAGGGCGATGGTCTCGGTCACGAAAGCGCCCAGGTCCAGCCGCCCCTGCTGGTGCAGGTCGATCAGCATGGGGAAGTCCCTTGAGGGCAGACAGTCGCCGTACCAGGAAGACTTGAGCGCACCGCCCCGGCCGAAGACGTCCAGCAGCGGCAGCTCCAGCATCATCTCCGGCGTCGGTACGCCGACGAGGACGACGGTGCCCGCCAGATCGCGGGCGTAGAACGCCTGCTTGTACGTCTCGGGACGGCCGACCGCCTCGATGACGACGTCCGCACCGAAGCCGCCGGTCAGCTCGCGGATGGCCTCGATGGGGTCCGCTGTGGCCGAGTTGACGATGTGCGTGGCGCCGATCTTCTCCGCGGTGGTGAGTTTCCGGTCGTCGATGTCCACGGCGATGATCTTCGCCGCGCCCGCGAGCCGCGCCCCCGCGATGGCGGCGTCGCCCACCCCGCCACACCCGATGACGGCCACGGTGTCCCCGCGGGTCACCTGCCCGGTGTTGATCGCCGCACCGATCCCGGCCATCACGCCGCAGCCCAGCAGCCCGGCGACGGCGGGCGAGACCGCGGGGTCGACCTTGGTGCACTGCCCGGCGGCGACCAGCGTCTTCTCGACGAACGCGCCGATGCCCAGCGCGGGCTCCAGTGCGCGGCCGTCACTCTTGAGGGTCATCTTCTGCTCGGCGTTGTGGGTGTCGAAGCAGTACCACGGCCGCCCGCGCTTGCAGGCACGGCACTGTCCGCACACCGCCCGCCAGTTGAGGATCACGAAGTCGCCCGGCTCGACGTCCGTGACCCCCTCACCGACCGTCTCCACGACGCCCGCCGCCTCGTGCCCGAGGAGGAAGGGGTAGTCGTCACTGATCCCGCCCTGCTTGTAGTGCAAGTCCGTGTGGCACACGCCGCACGCCTGCACCTGAACGACGGCCTCGCCGGGGCCGGGGTCGGGAACGACGATCGTCTCGACCCGCACCGCCTCGTTCTTGCCCGGCGCGACGACCCCGCGTACTTCCTGAGCCATACGTGAGGGCCTCCCTCTTCCATCGGGTGCTGTGAGGCGCCATTCTCGCTGGCCGGGGGCGGATTTCGGGAGGGGGAGACACGGGTCGGTGCGAACGATTTTCCGCCGCCACTCCGTCGCCTTTCCGCCACCCGGCCCCGCTGGGGACGACCACTCGTTTCCGCACGCGTCTTCGAATCCACCCGGTGCATAGCGGACAATGGTTGCCCGTGACCGACTCCAGCGACGCATGCGACCTCTCCGAGAGAGCGACCCCCGCAGCCCCCGCGCCCGCATCGGCCCCGGCCCCCACCGCCCGGGTCATCCTCCTCACGGGCCCCTCCGGCTCCGGCAAGACCCGGCTGGCAGCACGCAGCGGGCTCCCCGTCCTCCGCCTGGACGACTTCTACAAGGAGGGCGACGACCCGACCCTCCCCTTCGTCGGGGCCGAGGTCGACTGGGACTCGCCACTCTCCTGGGACGCGGACGCCGCCGTACGCGCCATCACCGGGCTCTGCCGAGAGGGCGCCGCGACGGTCCCGCTGTACGACATCTCCACCAGCGCCCGCACCGGCCAGGAGCACCTGGACCTCGCCGACTCGCCCCTCTTCATCGCGGAGGGCATCTTCGCCGCGGACATCACCGCGCGCTGCACAGCGCTCGGCCTGCTCGCCGACGCCATCTGCCTGCGCGGCCGTCCCACCACCACCTTCCGCCGCAGGCTGCTCCGCGACATCCGCGAATCCCGCAAGCCCCTCCCGGTTCTCCTCACCCGGGGCTTGCGCCTCCTGCGCACCGAACCGGCCATCGTCGCCCGCCACCAATCCCTCGGCGCCCACCCCTGCGCCCACCCGGAAGCCGCGGCCCGCATAGCGCGCCTGCACGCGGCCGGGTCGGTGGCCGCACGCGAAAAGAGCGGTTCCGGCTGAGGCTTGTGCCTCGGCCGGAACCGCTCTTTCCCTGTCCCCCCGGTGTTCCCCGTTCCCCCCTGTTTCCCCTTTTTCCCTCTCCCCCGCGTTTCCCCCGTACCGCCTGGGCCTCGTGTCCCCGCGAGGTCAGGCGATCGTTTCAGGTGGCCGCGTCAGGCGACCAGTTCGTCGAAGGACTCCTCCTGGTTGCGGCCGAAGCTGAGGACCTCGTCGTCGCGGAGACGGCGGAGCGAGCGCCAGATGCTGCTCTTGACCGTGCCGACGCTGATGTCCAGTATGTCGGCGATTTCCGGGTCGGTGCGGCCCTCGTAGTAGCGCAGCACCAGCATGGTGCGCTGGAGTTCGGGCAGTCGGGCCAGGGCCTGCCACAGCACGGTGCGCAGCTCGGTGCCGCGCATGGCGTCCTGGTCGCCGGCCGTCTCGGGCAGTTCCTCGGTCGGGTACTCGTTCAGCTTCCGGCGGCGCCAGGCACTGATGTGCAGGTTGGTCATGGTGCGGCGCAGATAACCGCCGACGGCGGCCTTGTCGCTGATACGCGCCCAGGCCCGGTACGTGGAGAAGAGGGCGCTCTGCAGCAGGTCCTCGGCCTCGTACCGGTCACCGGTCAGGTGGTAGGCGGTGGCGTACAGGGAGGCTCGGCGCTCGCGTACGTACGCGGTGAACGCCGCCTCCGCATCCGCGTCCACGTCCGAGGCCGCGCCCCCAGCGCCCTTCTCGGCCGTGCCCAGAACGGTGGCCTCCCTGTACTCGCCACGATCCCGGGAGTCCCCCCGACTCCCGTTCTCCCCCGTGTCCCCCGTCTTCCCCCCCGGGGCCTTCCCCCTCAGCCCCTCGACCGCGGGCCCGAAAACGGTCCGCGGGCGCATCCGTCCGGCACCGCGTGCGCAGCCCCGCCCGAGCTCTCGGTTCCGCTCGAGCAGGGTGGTGGCCGCCTCGGCACCGGACTTCTCAGCAGACCGGGCCTGGGAAGCGGGAACCGAAGGGACGTGCAGACGCGTGTGAAGGACTGCGCTCGTGTTGGTGCCATGCAGTGTGTTCATCTCGCGCCCCCTCGGAGCAGAACCGGTCGCTTGCTTGACGACCAAAACCCTGCCGCCCCAGTTTCATGGCCAGGTCCCCCCTCTGTCACAGCGGTGTCACAAGGATCGACGGGCGCCACAACGTGCAGGCCGGCGGGCGTGTCGTTGTCCCGCGGCGACCGCCGGTCGAAGTATGGGGGTGCCATAGGCCAGAATGGCGCGCGTGCCTTTCCTGTTGCTGATCGAGGACGATGACGCTGTCCGTACCGCCCTGGAGATGGGTCTTACCCGCCAGGGCCACCGCGTGGTGACCGCCGCGACCGGCGAGGACGGCCTGAAACTGCTGCGCGAACAGCGCCCCGACCTGATCGTGCTGGACGTGATGCTGCCCGGCATCGACGGCTTCGAGGTGTGCCGGCGCATCCGCCGCACCGACCAGCTGCCGATCATCCTGCTGACGGCGCGCAGCGACGACATCGACGTCGTGGTGGGCCTGGAGTCGGGTGCGGACGACTATGTCGTCAAACCAGTCCAGGGCCGGGTGCTGGACGCGCGTATCCGTGCCGTGATGCGGCGCGGCGAACGGGAGTCCAACGACTCGGCGACGTTCGGCTCGCTGGTGATCGACCGCTCAGCGATGACGGTCACCAAGAACGGCGAGGACCTGCAACTCACCCCGACCGAGTTGCGGTTGCTGCTGGAGCTGAGCCGGCGGCCCGGCCAGGCCCTCTCCCGCCAGCAGTTGCTCCGGCTGGTGTGGGAGCACGACTACCTGGGCGACTCGCGGCTGGTCGACGCCTGTGTGCAGCGGCTGCGCGCCAAGGTCGAGGACGTGCCCTCCTCCCCCACCCTGATCCGCACGGTGCGCGGCGTGGGCTACCGGCTGGATGCCCCGCAGTGACCCGACGTACCGACGCAACGGACACAACGGACGCAACAGCACGTACGGACGGAACAGCGGGAGCAGCAGTGCCGACGCGTACGGCGGACGGGACCGGCGAGTGACCGACGCTCCCTCCCTCGGCGAGCGCCTGCGTGGCCGGCTCGCCGGAATGCTGCCAAGTCTGCGGCTGCGCCTGGTCGTCGTCTTCGCGCTGGTGGCGCTCACCGCCGCCGTCTCCGCTTCCGGCATCGCCTACTGGCTCAACCGCGACGCGGTCCTCACGCGTGCCCAGAACGCGGCCCTCAACGACTTCCGTAAGGCGATGGAGGACAACGCGGGCAACCTGCCCCGCAAGGTCAGCTGCCAGGAACTGCGCGAGGCCGCCGCCGAGATGGCGCGCAGCTCGCAGAACTACCAGGTGCTGCTCGTCGGCAGGGCCGAGGACGACAAGCAGTGCGCCGCGGCCTCCAACGAGGACGACTTCACCCTGCGGGACATCCCCGAGCGGCTGCGCAGCGCCGTCGTCGACAAACGCGCCGTCGACAAGAAGAACAGGCACCCGTACCACCTGTACTGGCAGCGGATCACGCTGGACGGTGACCCGTACCTGGTCGGTGGGGCGAAGGTGATCGGCAAGGGGCCGACACCGACCGGCTATCTGCTCAAGTCACTGGCGCCCGAACGGGACGACCTCAACTCGCTGGCCTGGTCGCTGGGTATCGCCACCGCGCTGGCGCTGATCGGCGCGATGCTGCTGGCGCAGGCCGCAGCGACGACCGTGCTGCGGCCCGTACGGCGGCTGGGCGAGGCAGCCCGCAGGCTGGGCGAGGGGAAGCTGGAGACCCGGCTGCGCGTCTCGGGTACGGACGAGCTGGCCGAGCTGTCCCATACGTTCAACGACGCGGCGGCCTCCCTGGAGCAGCGCGTCGCCGAGCTGAGTGCCCGGGAGGCGTCCAGCAGGCGCTTCGTCGCCGACATGTCGCACGAGCTGCGTACGCCGATGACGGCGATCTCCGCGGTCACCGAGGTGCTGGAGGAGGAGCAGGACAACCTCGACCCGATGATCGCGCCTGCCGTACAGCTGGTGGTGAGCGAGACCCGGCGGCTCAACGACCTCGTGGAGAACCTGATGGAGGTCACCCGCTTCGACGCGGGAACAGCCAAGCTGGTGCTGGACGACGTGGACGTGGCGGACCAGGTGACAGCCTGCATCGACGCCCGCGCCTGGCTGGACGCGGTGGAGCTGAACGCCGACCGCGGGATCATGGCCCGGCTCGACCCGCGGCGGCTCGATGTCATCCTCGCCAATCTCATCGGCAACGCCCTCAAGCACGGCGGCTCCCCGGTGCGGGTCTCTGTACGGACGGAGGGCGACGAGGGGGACGAGGGAGACGAGTTGGTGATCGAGGTCGCCGACCAGGGTCCCGGCATCCCGAAGGACGTGCTGCCGCACGTCTTCGACCGCTTCTACAAGGCCAGCGCCTCCCGCCCGCGTTCCGAGGGCAGTGGTCTCGGCTTGTCCATCGCGCTGGAGAACGCCCATATCCACGGCGGCGAGATCACCGCGCACAACGCGCCCGAGGGCGAGGGCGGCGCGGTCTTCACCCTGCGGCTGCCCCGGGACGCCCGCCGGGTCGCCGAGGAGCGCGAGAACGGTGAGAACAGCGACAACGGTGAGGGCCGCGCGAAGGACGGGCCCGGCGCGGGGTATGCGGACGGCGACGATGGCAACGGCGACGGCGCTGGTGACGGCGGCGTGAACCGGGGCGGCGGACGCACCGACGGACGGGACAAGGGAGGCGACCGATGAGCCGCCGTACCGCTCTGCGCGGGCCCGGCCGCGCGCGCTGCCGTGGCACGGCGGCGGCGCTCCTGTGCGTCCTCGCCTCCCTGGTCACCGCCACGGGGTGCGGTATCCGCGCCACGTCGGTGCCGGTGGACGCCGGTGGCGCGCCTTCGCGGGTGGGCTGTGTGCTCCCGAACGACCGCCAGAACCCGGACGGCGGTGCCGGGACCTCCGTCGTCCGCGTCTACCTGGTGTGCGGTTCGCGCGTCTCGCCCGTCGAGCGGGAGGTGCGGATGCCCGGCGGACGCTCCTCGGCCGAACGGCTGCCGGTGGCCCGCAAACTGCTGGACGAGCTGAAGCAGGAGCCGCGCGCGGTGGAGGACTCGGCGGGCTTCGAGACGGCCGTGCCCCGGGAGCTGACGATCAGCAAGGGGACGGACGGCGACCCGGACGAGGCGCTGCGGCTGAGCGAGCCGCTGGACGAGCTGCCGCCGTACGCGCTGGCGCAGATCGTGTGCACCTACGCGGACACCTCGGCAGCCGACGCCGAGGGCGGCGTGGTTCTCGGCGGGCCCGGCGACAGCGGCTCCACGGCATCGCCGCGACGCTACGAGTGCGGCTCGGCGCTGCGTACCCACCCCCGGTCCGCCGAGACAGCAGGCACCCACCTTTGACGTGCTCCCTGGCCTAAGGTCCAGGGATTCCGGCCTGGGTCGTCTGACCTTTCCGGGGGCTTCCTGCTTCGACGCGCTGTGCGGGCATGTGTGCCCGTCTTACCGGCGCTCCACAGGCGTTTAGCGTCTCCACCCGTCCGGTGGCGACGACTCGTTGTCCTTCGAAGAGGACGTTGCGTGCTGCGTTGTGGTCACGGTCGTGCACGGTGCCGCACTCGCTGCAGGTCCACTCGCGGACGTGCAATGGTTTGGGGCCGTCCCGGAGTCCGCAGGCCGAACAGAGCTGAGAGGAGGGGAAGGTCCGGTCCACCTTGGTGAGGGTGCGGCCGTGCAGAGCCGCTTTGTACTCCAGCATGCCGACGAACGTGGACCATCCCGCGTCGTGTACGGACTTGGCGAGCCGGGTGCGTCCGAGGCCGGACACCGCGAGGTCTTCCACGTACACCGCTTGGTTGTCGCGGATGATCTGTGTGGATGCCTTGTGGTGCCAGTCCCGGCGCCGGTTGGCCACGCGGGCGTGCTGGCGTGCGACCTTGATGCGGGCCTTGGCCCGGTTCTTCGATCCCTTGGCCTTGCGGGACAGCTCCCGCCCGAGCCGCTTGAGCTTCTTCTCGGCCCGGCGCAGGAAGCGGGGGCTGTCGATCTTCCGGCCATCGGACAGGACGGCGAAGGCGCACAGGCCGAGGTCGATACCGCACTCTGCCTCCACCTGGGGAAGGATGTCCGGTTCGGTCTCGACGACGAAGCTGAGGAAGTACCGGCCACAGCTGTCTTTGGTGACGGTCAGGGACGTGGGTGCGGCCGGAAGCCGACGGGACCATGTGACTTTGAGGTTGCCGACCTTGGCCACGTACACCGTGCCGTTCTCCTGAAGCGTGAAGGCGTTGGTGTTGAGGCGGATCGACTGCCGGGTGTCTTTCTTCGATTTGAAGCGGGGCGGGCCCACCTTGCGGCCCTGCCGCTTGCCCTTGACCGAGTCGAAGAAGTTCTTGTAGGCGGCATCCAGGTCCCGCAGAGACTGTTGCAGGACGACGGCTGACACTTCGGCGAGCCAGGCGCGTTCCTGGGTGCGCTTGGCCTGGGTGATGCGGAGCCGGGACAGCTCGGCCGACTTCACGTACGGCCCTCCTGCCGCGTGCGCTTCCTTGCGGTCGCGCAGGCAGTCGTTCCACACCACGCGGGCGCACCCGAACGCCTGCGCCAGCGCACGGCGCTGGGAGGCGTCCGGGTAGGCCCGGTAGTTGTAGCGCAGCTGCACACCCAGGATCCTACTACGATTGGTCTCATGGATGAGAGGAACGACTACAGGCGTGGCAGGCAGGTAGTTTCGGCGATGCATGTCCACTTGGTCTTTGTGACCAAGTACCGGCGCGGGGTGTTCAACGACGAGATGCTGACGCGCTGCGAAGAGATCATGCGCAAGGTCTGCGAGGACTTCGAGGCGGAGCTGAAGGAGTTCAACGGCGAACGCGATCACGTCCACCTCCTGGTGCACTACCCGCCCAAGGTCGCCGTCTCGAAGCTGGTCAACAGCCTCAAGGGCGTCTCCGCCCGCCGGATACGGCAGGAATTCACCGGCCGGATCAACCACGCCATCAAGCACGGACACCTGTGGTCGCCCTCGTATTTCTCCGCGTCGTGCGGCGGAGCACCGTTGACGATCGTCCGCCAGTACATCGAGCAGCAAAAACGTCCGCTCTAAAGTGCACGTCAGAGCAGTCTCAAGATGCATTCATCCCCGGCGTGAACGCCGGGGCTTTCTGCAAGAGTCCCGGTAAGGCTGAGCGCCCACGAAGGGGCGCGGGGTACGGCGCGCTCAGCCACAACACACCGGCAGAAGGGCGACAACACCGACCCCGGCGGCGATCTCCCCCGCACGGTGCGGAACACGCGTGTGACATACCCCGGACCTGGTCGGCACACCGCCCCGGAACCACAGCGGAACGCGTCGGCGTCTTCCCGTACGTGCAGCGCCTAGGCTCCGGCGGTCATACCTCGTCCGCCCCCCGAATCCGCCTCGTGGGACTCCTCCTACTGGCGGCGCATCTGTGTTTCGTCGGCTGGCTGTCGCTGCGCCCGCTGGCGGTGCCATGGGTGGCACCGGCCAATCTGCGCCCGTTGGCCACCATCCGCACCGACCTGGCCGACGGGCCGCAGGCCGCGCTGGAGGGGCTCGGCGGCGGACTGCTGCTGCTGGCGCCGCTCGGGGTGCTGTTGCCGCTGGCCACCGGGCGACTGCACCGGCGGCTGCCGGGCACCGTGGCGCGCACCGTTTTCGCGGGGGCGATGGTGTCGATCGTGCTCACCGTGGCCCAGACGGGGGTGCCGGGGCACGTCGTAGACGTCGATTCGGTGCTGCTGAACACCACGGGGGTGGCGCTGGCTGCCGGGCTGTTCTTCCCCCCGGTGCGCCGTTGGCTCCGGCACCGGGACCGCGACTGCTCCGGGCAGGGTGACCGGCTCACGCGCCGTCGGCAGCGGTCCGGGCCCGCCTCGGCCAGGACCGGGCTCCGGCTTCGGGAGGAGAAGGCTCAGGGTTCGACCCCGAGAGCAACCAGGGTCGAAATGGCACCCTGAGGGGAGGTATGCCCCGTAAGTCCGGCCTACCGTCGAAGGCAGTACGGCGACGACAGCCGTACGGCATCGGACCGGACCACCTCCCAGCGTCAGCCGGGGGGAGAAGGAGCAGTCTCATGGCCGCACTTGCCCGTCCCACCGAAGGCCGGATGATCGGCGGCGTGTGCGCCGCGCTCGCCCGGCGGTTCGGCACCACTCCCACCACGATGCGGGTGCTCTTCCTCGCCTCGTGCCTGCTGCCGGGACCGCAGTTCCTGCTCTACATCGCGCTGTGGATCCTGCTCCCGGACGAGAGCCGCAAGCACAGCGCCGCCTGGTGACCGCGCCCGTACGGCACAGCAGCACGCCACGGCGGGCGCCCCTTCCGGGGTGCCCGCCGTGGCGTGCTTCAGGACCTCGTGCCTCAGTGCGAGCCGCCGACCGGCAGGGCCTTGCCCAGCGGCAGCCCGCCGAGCATGCCGCCGCCGGGTGCGGAGCTCTTGCCCTTGACCGTCTTCTGGGGACGGTCGGCCAGCCTTTCGGTGGTTTCTTCCACCGGGGTGCCGGTCAGCGTTCCGGACAGAGCCTCCTGGGCGACGCCGACCGGCTCGGAGAGATTGCCCGGAAGGCCCTGAGCGGCCTCCTTGAGGGGGAGCTCCCCCAGGGCCTTCCCGGTGGTCTTCGCGGTGGTCTCGACTGCGGGGCCCAGCGCCCGGCCGCCTGCCTTGACCGCCTCGCTGCCGAGTAGGCCGGTAGGGGCACCGAGCGTGTCGACGGGGAGCGCGGAGGCGGTACCGGCGCCGGACACTACGACCGCCGCGCTCATCGCGGCGACACCCAGGGTCTTCTTGGCTACCTGCTTCATCAGTGTTTACGTCCTCGGAACGGGGGCTTGAGCAGCCCGGAGGGGGCTTGAGCAGCCCGGCGAAAATAGCCAGGAATTCCGAGAAGCCGCAAACACGTCGACTGCGCCGTAAGTCGCCGTTCCCGAGCGTTTTCCGACAGTATTCCGAGAGGGCTCAGCCGCGCCGTATCGGGTGTACGGCGACGGCTGAACCGCTGGTCACCAGGGGTCAGCGGGAAGAATCCTGGAAAAGCCATTCGGATTTGAGCGCGGCATATCCGGGCTTGACCACGTCGTTGATCATGGCGAGACGTTCATCGAAAGGAATGAACGCCGACTTCATCGCATTGACCGTGAACCACTGCATGTCGTCCAGCGTGTAGTCGAAGGTCCGCACGAGCTGCTCGAACTCGTGGCTCATGTTCGTACCGCTCATCAGCCGGTTGTCGGTGTTGACCGTCGCCCGGAAGTGCAGCTTGCGCAGCAGCCCGATGGGGTGCTCGGCGTAGGAGGGGGCGGCGCCGGTCTGGAGGTTGGAGGTGGGGCACAGCTCCAGCGGGATGCGCTTGTCCCGTACGTAGGACGCCAGACGGCCCAGCTTGACGGCGCCGTTCTCGCCGACCTGGATGTCGTCGATGATGCGCACCCCGTGCCCGAGCCGGTCGGCGCCGCACCACTGGAGGGCCTGCCAGATGGAAGGCAGCCCGAACGCCTCGCCTGCGTGGATGGTGAAGTGGTTGTTCTCGCGCTTGAGGTACTCGAACGCGTCCAGGTGGCGGGTGGGCGGGTGGCCCGCCTCGGCGCCTGCAATGTCGAAGCCGACGACGCCGAGATCGCGGTAGCGGTTGGCCAGCTCGGCGATCTCCAGGGCGCGGGCCGCGTGCCGCATGGCGGTCAGCAGCGCGCCGACCCGGATCCGCCGGCCGGCGGCGCGGGCCCGGCGTTCGCCCTCGCGGAAGCCCTCGTCGACGGCCTCGACCACCTGCTCCAGGGTCAGCCCGCCCAGCAGGTGCTGCTCCGGCGCGTAGCGGACCTCGGCGTAGACGACGCCGTCGGCTGCCAGGTCCTCGGCGCACTCGGCGGCGACCCGGAAGAGCGCCTCGCGCGTCTGCATCACGCCGACCGTGTGCGAGAACGTCTCCAGATAGCGCTCAAGGGATCCGGAGTCGGCCGACTCGCGGAACCAGACCTCCAGCCGGTCCGCTTCTGTTTCCGGAAGCGCGTCGTAGCCGGTCTCGCGGGCCAGCTCGACGATGGTCGCGGGGCGCAGCCCGCCGTCGAGGTGATCGTGGAGCAGAACCTTGGGTGCCCGGCGGATCTGCTCCCTGGTGGGGACGGTGTTCGGAGATTCGCTTGCCATCACGGCACTGTAGCTCCTACGCGCGTAGATCGCATGTGCTTTGTCAACTGCCTTACGACAGCGGGACGGCGTGCCATTGTTGCGCCATGGCTCAGCGAGCGTTGCCCGAGAGGGAAACACGACTGGGACGGCCCCGCGGGACCGTGGGGAGGGCCCCGCACGCCATCGTTCTCTTACTGCCGGGCGGCGGTCCCGCCGTGGGCGCCCGTCGCGGGGCCGCACTGGCGGCGGCAGCCTCCGCGGTGCCGCTGGCGCGCCGGCTGGGGCGCGCCACCTCGGACGACGACCCCCTGGTCACCCACATCGTGCACTACCGCAACAGCAGCCGCCGCGACGGCCGGAACGGCGGAGCGGCGGGCGAGGGCACGAGCCGTACGGCGGACGGGGCCGGGGGCCGTATCGCGGACCGTACGGCCGATGCGGAGTGGGCGGTGGAGGAGGTGCTGCGGCGGTACGGGGACGTGCCCGTCTGCCTGGTCGGCACCGACATCGGCGCCCTGGCCGCATGGCGCGCCGCCGGGCACCAGGCGGTCGCCTCGGTGGTGGCCCTGGCGCCTTTGCTGTGCGAGCCCGGAACTGGTGAAGGGGGCAGCGCGGAGCCCGTACAGCAGTTGCGGGGGCGCCAGGTGCTGATCGTGCACGGGACGAACGACACGCGCTGCGACCCCGAGCTGTCCTTCCGCCTCGCCGAGCGCGCGAAGAAGGTCAACGCCCAGGTGTGCCGCTTCGAGGTGCATACCGATGGGCACGGGCTGCGTGGTTATGCCGCGGAAGTCGCGGCTCTGACCCAGGACTTCGTCCTCGGCACCTTGTGCGGGGGCGATCTGTGCCGCCCGTTGACCGACGCGCTCGCCGCTCCCCCGCCGCTGGGGTTGCGGATGCCGCTGGCGAGCGGGTTCGGCAAGCACCTGCGGTAGGGGTTCCGCCGGTTTCGGGGAGGGGGTGCCCCTGTCCGACGTGCGCAGGATGCGGGTGGCCCTGCGCCCCTGCGGGGCGCTGCGGATGAGTACGCGCGCTCATGTCCGGGCGCCCGGCGCTGCCTAGCGTTCCGGGTATGACGGAGACGAACGGGCGAACGAACGAGCCGGCGGCGCAGGAGGCGGCGGCCGGGGACGAGCGCGACCCGCGCCGGATGTCGGGCTGCCAACTGGGCTGCGTGGTCGTGTTCGTCGTCGGCACTCTGTTGCTCGTCGTCGGCATGCTGTGGCTGTCCGAGGTGGAGAAGGGGCTCGACGGCTACGGCCAGCTGGAGGAAGGCGCCGACGGCACCAGCGGCTCCGTCGCCGATCCGCTCGCGCCGGGCGCCACCGCGGAGTACGAGGACGGGCTGATGGTGACCGTCGGCGAGGCGGAGCGGGTGGCAGGGGCCGCCGCGGGTACGTACCGCTTCACCGTCACCTACGAGAACGACTCGGACGGCGAGCTGCGGATCGGCGAGCGGGACGCCGAGGCGAACGCCTCCGAGTACGACGACGCCCCGCTCGTGGTGCGCGCGGGTGAGTCCCTCGACGACACCGGTGCCGAGGACGGCAGCACCAGCGAGTGGCACAACAGCGCAGCCGCGGGGCGCACGCTGGCGAAGCCGCTGGGTGAGGACGAGAGCGTCACCGTTCCGGTGCGGGTGACCGTCCGCCCCGGCAGCGGCGAGGAGACCTCGCTGACCGTCTCCGTCCTCCCGGAAGGCGACAACTCCAACATGTACCGGGATACCGCGTACTGGCAGATGACGCTGCGCGGTTGAGCTCCGGGCGGGCGGCTCAGGTCCGTACGGCCGTGTGCACCGTTGTCGCCGTCAGGTAGAAGACGTCGGGGCGGCGGAGGATGCCGTCGGGGGAGGCGTCGTCCAGGAGGGTGCCGAGGGTGGCGAGGTCCTCGGCGGAGAGGCTGTCGGCGAGGCCGTCGCGGAAGCGTTCGACGCGGGCGCGTACGTGGGCGCGGGCGACGGGGTCCAGCGGTGCGCACAGATCGGTGAGGAAGGTGCGGCTGCCGGTGGGCGCGAGCCCGGCGGCGACGAGCAGCGCGGGCCAGTCCTCCACGGTGCGGGCGTGACCGGGGAGTTCGGTGCGCATCGCGGTGAACCAGTCCTCATCGGCGGCGTCCAGGCGCGCCTGCAGCCCGGGCCGTCCGATGCCGATGTCGCGGGGCAGGAAGCGGGTGGGCAGGCCGCCCTCGCGTACCGCCAGTACGCCGCCGGGGCGCAGCGCTCCGGCGAAGGTCTCCAGTGCGGCGCGCTGGTCACCGAAGTGGTGGACGACGTTGCTGGTCCAGATGAGTTCGGCCGTGCCCAGGTCGGGCAGGTCGGCGGGGAGTTCGGCCTCCCGGATGGTGATGCGGGAGGCCAGCCCCTCGCGTTCGGCGCGGGCTCGGGCCCGCTCCAGCAGCGCGGGCGTGCTGTCCACCGCGACCGTCTCGGCACCGGGAAAGGCGTGGGCCAGCGCGATCGTGGTGACGCCGGGGCCGCTGCCCAGGTCGAGGACGCGGGTGACGTCACGGTGACCGAGCAGATCGCGAAGCCAGGCGGCGGCCTCCTCCAGGAAGGAGACCTTCAGTTCGGCATCACGTTCGAGGTTCTCGGCGAGCGCCTCCCAGTCGGGCTCCGTGGCGGTGGACGAGTGGGCGTTGTGGTGACTGTGGTGGCTGTGGTGACCGTGCGCGTGCGGGGTCATCGAGACTCCTCGGGTACGGGGTGGGCGGGCTGCTCGGGTGCGGGACGGATGGGCTCGGGGGCCGGCTCGGCGCGCAGAAGCCGGCCCCTGCGGCTGAGCAGAAACTTCTTGAACGCGGCGACCGGCGGGGTGTCGGGGCGCCCGGCCGACCAGGCGAGCCCGATCTCGCGCACGGCGCGCGGCGCGGTGACCGTCAGCTCGCGTACGCCGGGCCGCGGGAAGACGGGCGGCGGCAGCAGCGCGACACCGAGCCCGGCGGCGACCAGTCCGCGGATGGTCTCGGCCTCCTCGCCCTCGAAGGCGATCCGGGGGGTGAACCCGGCCTCGGCGCACAGCGTCTCGAGGATGCGCCGCATGCCGTAGCCGGGCTCCAGGGTGACGAAGGACTCCTCGGCCGCCTCGGCGAGCCGTACCCGCTTGCGCGCTGCCAGCCGGTGGTCGTCCGGTACGACCAGCCGCAGCCGCTGTTCGTCGAGGCGCCGGGCGACCAGGTCCGGTGCCTCCGGGATGGGCGAGGTGAGGCACAGATCCAGCTCACCGGCGCGGAGTCGGTCGAGCATGGCCTCACCGTAGTTCTGCACCAGGGCGAAGCGGACCCGCGGATGGTCGGCCCGGAAGGCGCGCAGCAGCTCGGGGACCGTCTCCCAGCCGAGGGTGTGCAGAAAGCCGAAGGCGACCTTGCCGGTGGCGGGGTCGGCGTCGGACCGTACGGCCTCCGCCGCCTGCTCGACGGCGGCCAGCGCGCGGTCCGCAGAGACGAGGAAGGTGCGGCCCGCCGGGGTGAGGGAGAGCGCACGGCCCTGCCGCGCGAAGAGGGCGACGCCGAGATCCTCCTCCAGCCGGGCGAGGGCACGGCTGAGGGAGGACTGCGGGATGCCGAGCTCCTGCGCGGCCCGGGTGACGTGTTCGTGCCGCGCCACGGCGGCGAACTGCGCGAGGCGGGGGGTGAGGGAGAGGGCTGCCGAGGGTGTGGCGACGCCTGGTGACGGCGTGGCGGAGGTGTCTTTCTTGTTGCGTGACGGTGACAAGAGGCTCCCTCGGGCTGTGACTAGCTGCGGTGATGCGCGAGGGGATCGATTCTCGCACTTTCATGCATTGGACGGATGAAATAGGGGGTCGTACGTTCGAGGCATGCCTGCTCTCGATACCGGGGCGTCCACCGAACCGGTGGACGCCTCAGCTGTCACTCGCACCTCCCCGACTCCCCAGAACTCCGACGCGGCGAAGCACTCCTGTGCGGCGAAGCACTCCGACGCCACGAAGCTGAGCCCCGGCGACCCCGGGCACGGGCGGATGCGGCTCGCGCTGTTCGCCGCGGGTCTGTCGACGTTCGCGCTGCTCTACTCCACCCAGGCGCTCCTCCCCGAGATCTCCCGCGCCCTGCACGCCGCTCCCGACCAGGCGAGCTGGACCGTCTCCGGGGCAACCATCGGGCTGGCCGTCGCCGTGCTGCCGCTGGCCGCGCTCTCCGAGCGTTTCGGGCGGCGCCGGATGCTGACCGTCTCCATGGCGGTCGCGGTGGCGCTCGCCCTCGTCATCCCGTTCGCGCCCAGCCTGCCGGCGCTGATCGCGCTGCGGACGCTCCAGGGCGCCGCCGTCGCCGGGGTGCCCGCCTCGGCGATGGCGTTCCTGTCGGACGAGGTGCGAGCCAGGCATCTGGTGGGCGCCGTCGGGCTGTTCGTCGCGGGCAACAGCGTCGGCGGGATGAGCGGGCGCATTCTCACCGGGTGGGTCACCGAGGCATGGGGCTGGCGAGCAGGTCTCGGCGCCGTCGCCGTCACCTCGCTGCTGTGCGCGGTCGCCTTCCGGCTCCTGGTCCCCCCGGCCCGGCACTTCACCCCTGCCCCGCTGCACCCGCGCCGGGTCGCCACGACCGTACGCGCGCACCTGGGCAACCCGCTGCTGCTGCGGCTGTACGCGATCGGGCTGCTGTTCATGACGGTGTTCGGCGCCGTCTACACCGTCATCGGCTACCGGCTGGTGGACGAGCCGTTCGGGCTCTCGCAGGGCCTGGTGGGCTCGATCTTCGTCATCTATCTGGTGGGTACGGCCGGGGCGGCCACGGCCGGCCGGCTCAACGCGCGGCTCGGCCGGCGCGGCACCCTGTACCTGGGCATCGGCACCGCCTCGGCGGGGCTGCTGATCAGTCTGGCCGACAACATCGTGGCAGTGGTCGTGGGCCTGGTGCTGATCACCGCCGGATTCTTCGCGGGACATGCAGTGGCCTCCGGTTCGGTGAGCCACACCGCCACCCACGGAACCGCGCAGGCATCGGCGCTCTACCAGATGAGCTACTACATCGGCAGCTCACTCGGCGGCGCACTGGGCGCCCTCGCGTTCGCCGCTGGCGGCTGGGCCGCCACCGTGGCCCTGGCGCTGGGCGCCATGGTGCTCGCCGCCGGGATCACCCTGTACGCGACCCGCCGCGCGGTGGTGCTGGCGCGCGCCTGAGAGTGCGCCGCGCGTGTCCGAGCCCGTGCGCCGTGCCGCTCAAAGGGCCCCGCCCGGAAGGCGTCCTCCCGACCCGGAGGGCGCCTTTCACTCTGAAGGTGCCCTCTCCCCTGCCCGTCTCGTTGTGCTCCCAGACGTGAGGCTGCGATCGGGAGTTGGTACGGATGGCCAGGTTCGACATCGGTGAGGGTCTGCCGTTGACGGCGGCGCAGCAGGGGATGTGGTTCACGCAGCAGCTTGCCCCGGACAGCGCCTGCCTGCGGCCCGCCGAGGTGATCGAGATCCACGGCGCCGTCGAAGTGGAACTGCTGGAGCGGGCGCTCCGGCGAGCCGTGTTCGAGACGGAGGCGCTCCGCGTACGGTTCGTGCCCGGCGGGCCGGACGGCGACGAAGGCGTACAGCAGATCATCGAGCCGTGTGCGGACTGGCCGTTCCCACTGATCGACCTGCGGCACGAGGCCGACCCGGGCGCGGCGGCGCAGGAGTGGATGTGGGCCGATCTGAAGGCCCCGATGGACATGCACCGTGCCGGGCTGTTCTCGTTCGCCCTGCTGCGCCCGGCCGAGGAGGGTTTCCTGCTCTACCTGAGCAGCCACCACATCCTCATGGACGGCTACGGGAACAGCCTGTTCGCGCCGCGGATCGCCGAGATCTACACCGCGCTGGAGAGCGGCGAGCCCGTGCCGCCGTCCCGGCTGGCGCCGCTGCGCAAGGCGCTGGAGGACGAGGCCGCCTACGCCTGCTCCGAGCGCGAGGAGCGCGACCGCACCTACTGGGCCGAGGAGTTGGCCCAGTGCGCCGCCTCCGCGCCCGCCACCTCGGGCCGGCTGCCGAAACCGGCACCGGCCTTCGTACGGGAGACCAGCCATCTCGACACCCGGGCCGCCGACGAGCTGCGGGCACTGGCCCGTACCGTCCGCACCGGGCTGGCGACCGTGGCCATGGCGGCGCTGGCGCTGTACGTACACCGGCTCGCCGACGACGCGCGGGACGACGCGGTCGTGGACGTCACCGTCGCGGCGCGCGGTCCGGCGACCCGCGACGTACCGTGCATGGTCGCCAACGTGCTGCCGCTGCGCGTCCCGCAGCCGTCGTCCGGCACGGTGGGCGGACTGCTGCGCAAGACCGCCGCACAGGCCAAGGCTTTGCTGCGGCACCAGCGCTACTCGTACGTCAATCTGGTGCGCGGCTCGCACGCGCGGCGGCCGGCCGCGGGGCGGATGGAGGACTGGGGCATCAACGTGATGCTCCACGACCCGCAGATCAGCTTCGGCCGGCACCCCGCCACGCTGCACAACCTGTCCAACGGCCCGGTGACCGGTATGGCAGTCAATGTCTACGACCGCCCTTCCGACGGCTCCCTGCGCATCGACTTCCAGGCCGATCCCGACATCTATCCGGCCGAGCGGATCGCCGCGCACCACCGCCGCTTCCTCGCCCTGCTGCGTACCCTCGCCACCGCCACGGAGGCGACCCCGCTGGAGGACGTACAGCTGGTGACGGCGGACGAGCGGGAGCGCGTGCTGGCCTGGGGGCGCGGGCCCGAACGCAGCTTCCCCTTCGTGCCGTTGCACGCCGCCTTCGAGGAGCGGGTGCGGGAGGAGCCGGGGGCGAGCGCGCTGGTGTGTGCGCCGGTCGCCGAGGCGGGGGCCGCGTCACAGGGCGCGGCGGGGGCGCCGTCCCAGGGGGCGGCGGAGGCCCCGTCCCAGGGGGCGGCGGAGGCCCCGTCCCAGGGGGCGGCCGGACTGTCCCGGGGTGTGGACGGACTGTCCCAGGGGGCGGCCGGACTGTCCCGGGGTGAGGTCAACGCTCGGGCCAACCGGCTCGCGCACCTGCTGCTGGGCCGGGGTGCGGGCCCTGGCAGCACCGTGGCGCTCGCCCTCCCCCGCACGGCCGACTACGCCGTCGCGCTCCTGGCCGTCCTCAAGACGGGTTCCGCCTGTCTGACGCTGGACGCCGACCACCCGGCCGAACGCACCCGGCAGATGCTCGCGGATGCCGCGCCGGTGTGCGTGCTGACGGCCGGGGCCGGTGAGTCGGCCGTCGCTGTGCCGTCGGAGGGGGCACCCCTGCTGGTCGTCGACGCGGCGGCGACGGTACGGGAGTTGGCGCAGCAGTCGGCGGCCGACCCGGACGACGGCGACCGGCCACGGCCGCTGCGCCCGCACGACGTGGCCTACCTCGCCTTCACCTCCGGCACCACCGGGCGTCCCAAGGGCGTCGAGGTCGAGCACCGGCAGCTGGCCAACCTGTTCCACGACCACCTCACAGCGCTCATCTCTCCCGCAGCCGAGGCCGCGGGGCGCCGGCTGCGGGCGGCCCAGACCGCCTCGTTCTGCTTCGACGCCTCCTGGGAGGCGTGGCTGTGCCTGGCCGCCGGGCACGAACTCCACCTGATCGAGGACGGGGTACGCCACGACCCGGCCGCGCTGGTCGCCCGGGTCGAGGAGCAGCGCATCGACGTGCTCGCCCTCACCCCCACCCATATGCGGGCCCTGCTGGCAGCCGGTCTCTTCGACCACGCGCGGCACCACCACCCGAGCACACTGCTGGTCGGCGGGGAGGCGGTGGACCCCGTCCTGTGGCAGCGGCTGCGCTCCCTCCCCGGGGTCGCCGTGCACAACTGCTACGGCCCCGCCGAGTGCGCGGTCGACGCCGTCTGGTGCCGACTGGACGCCGAGGGCCCCCAGCCGGTCATCGGCCGGCCCGGCCACAATCTGCGGGCCTACGTCCTGGACCGGCACGGCCAGCTGGTGCCCCCAGGTGTCCCGGGCGAGCTCCATCTGGGCGGTGCCCAGGTGGCCCGCGGCTACCTGGGCGCGCCCGAGCTGACGGAGGAGAAGTTCCTCCCGGATCCGTTCGCGGCGGCCGGGCCCTCGGGCGCCGACGGGGCAGCACCCCGTATGTACCGCACCGGGGATCTGGTGCGGTGGACGGACGACGGCGTACTGGAGTACCTCGGCCGCACCGACACCCAGTTGAAGGTGCACGGCGTACGGATCGAACCGCAGGAGGTCGAGACCGTACTGGCCCGGCATCCGTACGTGGCGCAGGTCGCCGTTGCGGCGCAGCGGACCGGGGACGACCCGGCGAACGGGCCGGTGCATCTGGCGGCGCATGTGGTGCCGGCGCAGCGGGGGTTCCCGGGGTCTGGCGGGACCGGCGGTGCCGCGTTTTCCGGGCCGTCAGGGGAAGGCCGGCCCTCGCCCACCGCCGTGCCCTGGCTGGACCCGGCGGAGCTGCGCTCCTGGGCCGCCTCCCGGCTGCCGTCGGCCATGGTGCCCGCCGCCTTCCACACCCATGAGGCGCTGCCCATGACGCCACAGGGGAAGCTGGACCGCGCGGCGCTCCTTGCCACTGTTCCGTCCCAGGCCACCCGCATGGACCGGAACCGCCGGCCCCGTAAGGCCGCCAGCGACCGGGAGCGCACGCTGTGTGCGCTGTTCGCCGAGGTCCTCGATGTGACCGAGGTCGGACTGGACGACGACTTCTTCGCGCTGGGCGGCCATTCACTTGCCGCGACCCGGCTGCTGGCCCGTATCCAGACGGAGCTGGGCACCGAACTCACCCTCGGCGCCCTGTACCAGGCCCCGACCGTCGGCCAGTTGGCGAAGCTGATCGACACCGCGGAGGGCCCGCAGCCCCCCGCCGACAACGCCTACGACATGCTGCTGCCGCTGCGTACGGAAGGTGCGGCAGCGCCGCTGTTCTGCGTCCATCCGGCGGGCGGACTGGGCTGGTGCTATGCCACGCTGCCGCCGCACCTGCCGCCGTCCGTCCCGGTCTACGCCCTTCAGGCGCAGGGCCTGCGCCCGGCGGACGAGCGTGCCGGGACCTTCCCCGAGCTGATCGCGGAGTACGTCGCCCGGATCCGCTCCGTACAGCCGCACGGGCCCTACCGGCTGCTCGGCTGGTCACTCGGCGGGGCACTGGCGCACGCCGTCGCCGCCCGCCTGCAGCAGGAGGGCGAAGACGTCAGCCTCCTGGCGCTGCTGGACTCGGCGCCGCTGGACCGGACGCCGCGCCTGGACCCCGACGCGGACCCGGCCGTCGTGCGCCGCCTGGTCACCGAGGCCGTGGGGCACGATCTGGCGGACGACACCCAACTGACGGCCGTCACCAGGATGCTGGCCCACTACGCGGCCCTGCGCCCGACCTGGACCCCGGCCGTGCACCAGGGCGACGCCCACTACTTCCGCGCCGCCGAAACCACCCCGGAGCACGCTCCCGCCCCCGAAGCCTGGCACCCCCACCTCACCGGCACCCTCACCCTCCACGACATCCCCTGCACCCACACCACCATGGGCCAACCGGAGCCGATGGCGAGGGTGGGGCGGCTGTTGGGGCCGCTGCTGAGCGACCCGGCTCGGCTCATGGGATGACCGGCAACCGAAGAGGGCAGAATGAGGGTCGTTGCGAGATACGGACGCAGGTGTGGCTGGGCACAGATGATGGCCGCGCGTCATCGCAAGCGGATCCCGCTCTGCGCGGGCCCGCTGACAGCCCTGGGTGAGGCCGCAGCCCCGATGCAGGGGCTGCGTGGCCTCACTGTTTGCCAGCTCCCCTATTACATGCCCCAGTCATGGTCTTCCTCGTCGTCCACAGGGGCAGCGGAGCGTGACCCGGGAGGAGCTATGCGAACGATGACCCGGCCGCTGTTGCCTGGAAGGGTTTCAACAGCGTGGTACAGCTTCTTGATGTGCTTCTGCGCGAGGAACGTCAGTACCCGCTGCTTAAGCTGCCCCGATCCTTTACCCGGAATGAACTGAACGGCATCCTCGCCCGTATGCACCGCTTTGAAGATTGTCTGTCGCAGCGTCAGCTCGATATCACGGTTGTTCTTGAAAATCGGATGCAGATCTACGGTGATCACTCTTATCTGTCTCCCTGGACCAGGTTTGAGGGCCCATCATCCACCGCCAGGGAAGACGGGACGATCGCGGCCGCGGTTCGAACCACCGCACGCCAACTTACCGTGACCAGCAACCCTTTGTGCCGCTCACCAGCGGCCGAACTCTCCTCACGGATTCCTGGCTCCGCGACTATCCGATACGGTCCAGGATCAGCGGAGTCGGTGCGAACGAGACCGAGTCCGCCGGGCTGATGTCGATGGCTCCCTCCAGTGCCGCCTCCGCGTAGGCGAACGCTTCCGGGGTGTCCGTGTGGAGGGTGAGGAGGGGGGCGCCCGCCGTTACGGGGTCGCCCGGGCGGGCGTGCAACTCGACGCCCGCTCCCGCCTGGACGGAGTCCTCCTTGCGGGCGCGGCCCGCGCCGAGGCGCCAGGCGGCGAGGCCGATGGCGTAGGCGTCCAGGCGGGTCAGGACGCCGGACACCGGCGCCGTCAGCACATGGCGCTCCCTCGCCGTGGGCAGCTCCGCGTCAGCGTCACCGCCTTGGGCGGTGACCATGCGGCGCCAGACGTCCATGGCGGAGCCGTCGGCGAGGGCCTTGGCCGGGTCGGCGTCCGGCAGGCCCGCCGCGTCGAGCATTTCGCGGGCCAGGGCGACGGTGAGTTCCACGACATCCGCGGGGCCGCCGCCCGCCAGGACCTCGATCGACTCGCGGACTTCGAGCGCGTTGCCCGCCGTCAGGCCCAGCGGGGTGTTCATGTCGGTGAGGAGGGCGACTGTCCGTACGCCGTGGTCATGGCCCAGTTCGACCATCGTGGCGGCCAGTTCGCGGGCGTCGTCGACGTTCTTCATGAACGCGCCGGAGCCCGCCTTGACGTCCAGGACAAGGGCGCCGGTCCCCTCGGCGATCTTCTTGGACATGATGGACGAGGCGATCAGGGGGAGGGATTCCACCGTGCCCGTCACATCGCGCAGGGCGTACAACCGCTTGTCGGCGGGGGCCAGTCCGTCGCCCGCCGCGCAGATGACGGAGCCGACGTCCTGGAGGACGTTCATCATCTCGGCGTTGGTCAGCGAGGCCCGCCAGCCGGGGATGGACTCCAGTTTGTCGAGGGTGCCGCCGGTGTGGCCGAGGCCGCGGCCGGAGAGCTGGGGGACGGCCGCGCCGCAGGCGGCCACCAAGGGGGCGAGCGGCAGGGTGATTTTGTCGCCGACGCCGCCCGTGGAGTGCTTGTCCGCGGTGGGGCGGTCCAGGGCGCCGAAGTCCATCCGCTCACCGGAGGCGATCATCGCCGCCGTCCAGCGGGAGATTTCCGTACGGGTCATGCCGTTGAGGTAGACGGCCATGGCGAGGGCCGACATCTGTTCGTCGGCCACCACTGAGCGCGTATAGGCGTCGATGACCCAGTCGATCTGCTCGCCGGTCAGCTCCTGGCGGTCGCGCTTCGCGCGGATGACGGAGATGGCGTCCATGGCCATGAATGTCTACCTGTTCCTTTCGACGACCGGTGCCGGTCAGTGGGCCAGATCGTCCGGCCCGAAGGCGTCCACCAGCAGTTCGGAGAGTGGCCGCACCCCCGAGGGTGCCTCGACGAGCAGGGCGCCGCCGCCGTGCTCCCACAGCAGCTGGCGGCAGCGTCCGCAGGGCGCGACGACCCTGCCGTCGGCACCGCCCACGCAGGCGAACGCCACCAGGCGGCCCCCGCCCGTGGCGAACAGCTCGCTCACCAGGCCGCATTCCGCGCACAGTCCGACACCGTACGAGGCGTTCTCGACGTTGCAGCCGGTGACGGTGCGGCCGTCGTCCACCAGGGCTGCGGCGCCCACGGGGAAGCCCGAGTAGGGGGCGTAGGCCCGGGCCATCGCTGCCCGGGCCCGCTCCCGCAGGGCTTCCCAGTCGACCTTGTGGATGTCGGGCGCATCGTGCACGGCTCTACGTTCCCTCGCCTCGGCGGTACGACTTGCCGATCGCGCGTGGCGCACGTAGCCGCTGGGCCGCGAGGGAGAGCACCAGCAGCGTCGTGACGTATGGGGTCATCTCGACGAACTCCAGTGCCACGGTGTCGGTCAGCGCGTACCACAGCACGAGCAGCACGGCGATAACGAGGCTGACGGCGGCCTGGATACGGGCGCCGCGCAGGCCCGAGCGCAGCTTCCAGACGGCGAGTCCCACCAGCAGGACGGCCATCAGCAGCAGCATGGCGTGCACCGTGGTGCCGCCGCCGACGACGCGCAGCGCGTCCATGAAGCCGAACAGTCCGGCTCCCATGGCAACGCCGCCGGGGCGCCAGTTGCCGAAGATCATGGTGGCGAGGCCGATGTAGCCGCGGCCACCGGTCTGGTTCTCCTGGTAGATGTGCACGCCGACGGCGAGGAACGCGCCGCCGAGCCCGGCCAGCGCGCCGGAGATGGCCAGCGCCGCGTACTTGTAGGTGTAGACGTTCACACCCAGCGACTCGGCGGCCACCGGGTTCTCACCGCAGGAGCGCAGCCGCAGTCCGAAGGAGGAGCGCCACAGGACGTAGAAGCTGCCGACGAACAGCAGCACGGTCAGCACCGTCACCCAGGAGACGTCGTCGACCAGGGCGCGCAGGATGCCCGCCAGGTCGGAGACGAGGAACCAGTGGTGCTTCTCGATGCTGCCCAACCCGTCGGCCAGCCCGGGGACGGTGAAGTCGGGCATGCTGTCCATCGGCGGGGACTGCTTGTCGTTGCCGCCCGCCTGGGCGGCCTCGCTGCCGGGCGCTCCGAACCACAGCTTGGCCAGATAGCGGACGAGGCCGAGCGCGAGGATGTTGAGGGCGACACCGGAGACGATGTGGTCGACGCCGAAGGTGACGGTGGCCAGCGCGTGCAGCAGTCCGCCCAGGGCGCCGCCGACGATCCCGGCGAGGATCGCCATCCACGGCCCGTGCTGCCAGCCGATCCAGCCGGCGGCGAAGGTGCCGAGCATCATCATGCCTTCGAGGCCGATGTTGATGACGCCGGCGCGTTCGGCCCACAGCCCGCCGAGTCCGGCCAGTCCGATGGGCACGGCGGCGCTCAGCGCGGAGGAGAACTGGTCGCTGTTGCTGAGCTGCTCGTCGCCGGTGACGACACGGATCAGGGAGAGCAGCAGCAGTCCGCCCGCGATGAGCAGCAGGACGAGCGGGTAGGAGAGCTTGCGCTTGCCGCTCGGGGCCGCGGGCCCCGCGGACGCGTTCTTCGGTGCGGAGGACGCGGACGAGGAGGGCGTGGTGGTGCTCATGCGGTGGTCCCCGCCTTCTTAGCCTGGGTGCTCTCTGCGCTCTCGGGGTCTGCTGCGCCCTGAGCGCTGCGGGCGCTCAGCTCGGCGCCGACCTCGCTCTGCTGCCTGCGCAGCACGACGCGGCGGACGATCTCGTACGCGATGACCACACACAGCACGATGATCCCCTGCATGACGCCGACGATCTCCTGGGCGTATCCCTCGAACTCCAGCTGGAGGCCGGTGCGTTCGAGAAAGCCCCACAGCAGCGCGGCCAGTGCCATGCCGATGGGGTGGTTGCGGCCCAGCAGGGCGATGGCGATGCCGGTGAAGCCGACGCCGGTGGGGAAGTCGGTGCCGTAGCTGAAGGACTTGTTCAGCAGCGTCGGGATGCCGACCAGGCCCGCGACGGCGCCGGAGAGCACCATGCTGGTGACGACCATCCGGCGGACGCTGACGCCGCTGGCGGAGGCCGCCGACTCGCTGCGTCCCACCGCGCGCAGGTCGAAGCCGAAGCGGGTGCGGCCCAGCACGAACCAGTAGGCGAGCCCGATGAGGACGGCGATGATCACGGTGCCGTAGATCGGGTCGGGCGTGGTCGGGATGAGGAAGAAGTGACTGGAGGCGGGGATGTCCGGCGTATGGAAGAGGTTGCCGTCCTTGACCGCCAGCTTGTCCTCGGCGAGGAAGTAGCCGATCAGCGAACCCGCGATGGAGTTCAGCATGATCGTGGTGATGACCTCGCTGACCCCGCGGGTCGTCTTGAGCACGCCTGCGATGCCGGCCCACAGCGCCCCGACGGCCATCGCGACGAGGATGATCAGCGGGATCTGGAGCGCGCCGGGCAGCGCGAGCGCCCCGCCGACCACCGCGGCGAAGAACGCGGCCACCCGGTACTGCCCGTCCACCCCGATGTTGAAGAGGTTCATCCGGAAGCCGATGGCCACGGCCGCCGCCGAGAGGTAGTACGGGATCGCCTTGTTGATGATCCAGACCTGGCTGTCGCTCTTCGAGCCGAAGTCGATCATGACGAAGAAGGCGTGGAACGGGTCCTTGCCGGTCACCGCGATGACGGCGGAGGAGAGCACGAACGCTGCGAGGAGGGCGAGCGCCGGCGCGGCCAGTGCCTGTAGGACGGCCTGGGCGCTGAACTTGTCCTTGAGACGGCTCACTTGTCGCCTCCCCTCTCGGAGTCGGTGCTGTCGGCATCCTGCGGTGCGTCCGCGTCCTGCGGATCGTCCGCGCCGTCCGGCTCTGCGTCCTGCGGATCGTCCGCGCCGTCCGGCTCCGCGTCGTCCTCCCGGTGCTCCAGGTGGCCGGTGGCCGCGCCGGTCATCGCCGAGCCCAGCTCCTCCGGGGTGACGGTCGCCGGGTCGGCGTCCGCCACCAGCCGGCCCCGGTACATCACCCGCAGGGTGTCCGAGAGGCCGATCAGTTCGTCCAGGTCGGCGGAGATCAGCAGCACGGCCAGGCCCTCGCGGCGGGCCGTGCGTATCTGGTCCCAGATCTGCGCCTGTGCGCCGACGTCCACACCCCGGGTGGGGTGCGCGGCGATCAGGAGCTTGGGTTCATGGCTCATCTCGCGGCCGACGATGAACTTCTGCTGGTTGCCGCCGGAGAGGCTGGCGGCGGTCACCTCGATGCCGGGGGTGCGTACGTCGTACTCGGCGACGATCCGCTCCGCGTCGGCCCGCGCCTCCTTGAGGGCCAGCAGCTGGGGCGCGCCGGGGATACCGAGCGCCGGGCCCTTGGCGTTGGGCTTCTCGGTGACGTGCCCCAGAATGCGGTTCTCCCACAGCGGGGCCTCCAGCAGCAGCCCGTGCCGGTGGCGGTCCTCGGGGATGTAGCCGATGCCGCTCTCGCGCCGGATGCGGGTGGAGGCGTGCGAGATGTCCCGGCCGTCGAGGGTGACGGTGCCGTCGTCCGGGTCGCTCATGCCCATGATGGCCTCGACCAGTTCGGCCTGCCCGTTGCCCTCCACACCGGCGACGCCGAGCACTTCGCCCTTGTGGATGGTGAGGGAGATCCCGTCCAGCACGGTGCGCCGGCCGCCGTCGGGGTCGGTCGCCGACAGGTGCAGGCCCTTCACGCACAGCATCGGCTCGTCGGTGACCGTCGACTCGCGGGTCTCGGCCGACGGCAGCTCGCTGCCCACCATCAGCTCCGCGAGTTGCTTGGGTGTCGTCTCCTCGGGCCGTACGGACGCCACCGTCGTACCGCGCCGGATGACGGTGATCGCGTCGGCGACGGACAGCACCTCGCCCAGCTTGTGCGAGATGAACAGCACCGTCAGGCCCTCGGCCTTGAGTTCGCGCAGGTTGGCGAAGAGCGCGTCGACCTCCTGCGGGACCAGTACGGCGGTCGGCTCGTCGAGGATGAGGATGCGGGCGCCGCGGTAGAGGGCCTTGAGGATCTCCACCCGCTGCCGGTCGGCCACGCCGAGCTCCTCGACGAGGACGTCCGGGCGGATGCCGAGCTGATAGGCGTCGGACAGCTCTCTGACCTTCTTACGGGCACGGGAGCCGATGCCGTGCAGCTTCTCCGCGCCCAGAACGGTGTTCTCCAGCACGGTGAGGTTGTCGGCCAGCATGAAGTGCTGGTGCACCATGCCGATACCGCGGGCGATGGCGTCCGCCGGACTGTGCAGGCTGACGTACTCGCCATCGACGCTGATGGTGCCCTCGTCCGGCCGCTGCATGCCGTAGAGGATCTTCATCAGGGTGGACTTGCCCGCGCCGTTCTCGCCCACGAGGGCGTGCACGGTGCCAGGGTCGACCCGGATGTCGATATCGCGGTTGGCGACGACGCCGGGGAACCTTTTGGTGATGCCGCGCAGTTCGACGGCCGCCGCGGGCCCCTGGCCCGCCCCGGACGGCGCGCCGCTGCTGCCGCTGGACTCGCTGGACACTTGACTGACGCGCTCCCTTGCTGGCGCTGGGGCCACACCGGGCTACCTGGGGGACTAACAGGGACTACGAGGGCCTACGGGACGACGGGGGACCAAGGGCGGCACCGTACGCGCCGCGGTGGTGCGCCGCGCAGCGTACGGTGCCGTCCCCGCCAGGTCACGGCTTGGCCGGGACCTTGACCTTGCCGGAGGTGATGTCCTCGCCGGCCTTGTCGATGTCGCCCTTGATGTCGTCGATGAAGCCGCCGGACGTGGCGACGGAGACACCCTTCTCCTTGAGGGAGAAGGTCTGGTTGCCGGTGAGCGGCTTCTTGTCCTTGACGCTCTTGATCAGTTCGTAGACGGCGACGTCGACGTTCTTGACCGACGAGGTCAGGATGGCGTCCTTGTACTTCTCCAGGCCCTTCTGCCGGTACTGGTCGGAGTCGACCCCGATGGCCCAGGCGCCCTTCTTCTTGCTGACCTCTTCGATGGATCCCGCGCCGGACTGGCCGGCCGCCGTGTAGATCACGTCGTTGCCGCGGGCGAGCATGCCCTTGGCCATGCTCTTGGCGCGCGCGGGGTCGTTGAAGCCCTTGTCCGACTCCTTGTAGAGGTAGTCGACCTCGACCTTGATCTTGGGGTTGGTGTCCTTGACGCCCTTGACGTAGCCCGCCTCGAACTTCTGGATGAGCGCGTTGTCCACACCGCCGATGAAGGAGACCTTGTTGCTCTTGGTCTTCTTGGCCGCGGCCACGCCGACCAGGTAGGAGGCTTCGTTCTCGGCGAAGGTCATCCCGACGACGTTCTTGGCGTGGGACTGCTCGTCCACCACGCCGAACGTGGTGTCGGGGAAGTCCTTGGCCACCTTGTTGACGGACTTGCCGTAGTTGAAGCCGACGCCGATGACCGGGTTGTAGCCCGCCTTCGCGAGGGAGGAGAGGCGCTGCTCGCGGGTCTCCTCCGTCTCGTTGTTGCCGGCGGTCATCTCCTTGGTCTTGACGCCGAGTTCCTTCTCGGCCTTGTCGGTACCGCGGGCCGCCGCCTCGTTGAACGAGTGGTCGTCCCGGCCGCCGACGTCGAAAGCGAGTCCGACGCCCTTGTTCTTCTTGCCACCCGACTCCGTAGAGCTCTCACCGCACGCGGTGGCCGTCAGTGCGAGAGCCGCAGCGGCGGTGACCGCGGCAGCCAGCTTTGTTACCCGACGCAACAGAGTCCCCTTCGAGTCGTGGAGCACAGGTTCCGGCACCGCAGGAGGGTTCCGGCCCTTGAGACGGCCACAGATTAACGCGCGTAGATTTCCAGCAGAAGAAAACGGGAACCGCTGTTATCGGATCGTCGCGAACGGCGGCGACTTCCACGGAGCTGCCCCTTTTATCCCCGTCTTGTTATCCCCGCTTACCCCCGTCTTGTCGCCGCCGGGGGGCTTTCTCGTCGACGCGGGCACAGGGAGTGGAGGAAAAGGAGCTACCGCGGAGGGGGCCCAGTTCGGCCGGGCCCTCCCCAAAGGTCCGCGGGGCGCGGGGGTGCGCACCGTCAGGAACGGTGCAGCAGCGCGGCGGCCGTGAAAAGTTCGACGCCGGTGGTGATCGCGGCCTCGTCCGCGTCGAAATCGCCCTGGTGCAGATCGCGGGTCCGGCGGTCGCCCACGGGCCGCACCCCCAGCCGGGCCATCGCCCCCGGCACATGCTCCAGATACCAGGAGAAGTCCTCGCCGCCCAGGCTCTGCTCCGTCGTCTCCACGGAGGCCGCACCGGAACGCGCTGCCATCGCCTCGCGCAGCAGCGCCGTCGCCGACGGCTCGTTGACCACGGGCGGCACCCCGCGTACGTAGGTCAGCTCGCACTTGGCCCGGTGCAGCGTCGCCAGCTCGTCGATGGCCGCGTGCACCAGGTCGGGGGCCTCGCGCCAGGTCGGCAGGTCCAGGCAGCGCAGCGTGCCGGACAGCTCGGCGCGCTGCGGGATCACGTTCGGCGCGTGCCCGGACTCGATCCGGCCCCAGGTCAGCGACAGCCCGGAGCGCGCGTCCACCCGGCGGGCCAGCAGCGCAGGCGCCTCGGTGACCAGCTTTGCGGCGGCCGTGACCAGGTCGGTCGTCAGATGCGGCCGCGCGGTGTGCCCGCCGGCACCGCTGAGCACGACCTCCAGCCGGTCGCAGGCCGAGGTGATCGGCCCCGCGCGCAGCCCGATGCGGCCCACGTCCACCCGCGGATCACAGTGCACGGCGAGGATCGCGCCCACTCCGTCCAGCACCCCGCAGTCCACCGCGTCGGCAGCGCCGCCCGGCAGCACCTCCTCGGCGGGCTGGAACAGCAGCCGTACGGGACGGTGCAGCGCACCCGCGCGCGCCAGCTCGGCCAGCACCAGGCCGGCACCGAGCACGACGGTGGTGTGTACGTCGTGCCCGCACGCGTGCGCCCGGCCCGGGACCGTCGAGCGGTACGGCACGTCCTTGGTGTCCGGGATGGGCAGCGCGTCGATGTCGGCGCGGAGAGCCAGCATCGGCGGCGGGGCGGTGTGCGGGGTCGGGGGCTGAGGGGGGACGGAGCCCTCCGGGGCACCCTGGGCGACGGTGCGGTGGTCGGCGGCGCCTGGGGCGACGGTGCGGTGGTCGGCGGCGCCCTGATCGGCGGCGCCCTGATCGACGGCGCCCTGGTGGGCGGCGCCCGATTCGTCCCCTGCCCCCTCCCCCGCCACCGTCGGGTGGATGTCGCAGATGAGCCCGGTGCCCATGGCCAGCACCCGGGGACGCAGCCCCGCCCGCTCCAGCCTGGTCTTGAGGGCGGTGGTCGTGCGGAACTCCTGGTTACCCAGCTCTGGGTGCATATGGAGGTCGCGACGGAAAGCGATGAGCTCGCGGCGGAGGGATTCGGTCAGCCGGCCGGGCAGCTCGGGAAGTACGCCGGCGGCCCCGCGTGCGTCTACCTCCGGTGCTGCAGGGGACAGGAGTTCGTTCATGGTCCGAAGAGTAGGCCCCTTGACACCGCAACTCACTAGAGATCCACCAAAGTTCAATCCTCCAGGGGAAGAAAATTTCGGTGGCGCGGCGGTTATGTCCAGATGCGGCTGGGTATACCTACGCGCTTTGCGCGCGGCCCGTGGACAGCCGCGGGGTCACTGGAGCCCGGTTGCCCGGTCCTGGGCTGCCATCACCTCGTCGCCGTGTGCGAAGGCCCAGGCACCGATGGTGTCGATGGGGGCGAGCAGGGTGCGGCCGAGGGGCGTGAGTTCGTATTCCACGCGGGGCGGGGCTTCCGCGTAGGCGTGCCGTTCCACCAGGCCGTTGAACTCCAGGCGCCGCACCGTTTCGGTGAGGACCTTCGAGCTGATGCCGCCGATCCGTTCGCGCAGCTCCCCATGGCGGCAGGGGCCGTCGCGCAGCGCCCAGAGGACCACGGCGTTCCAGGTGTTGGAGAGCAGATCGAAGGCGAGGCGGGCCCGGCAGTCGGCGAGGAAGGCATCGGTCGTCACGTACCGAATGGTGCCTGACCGGCTCCCTAGTGTCCTTCCGAAAGCACTTGAACCGCGCAGAGAGGAGCCTTTGATGCGGATCGGCGTACTGGGAACGGGCAATATGGCGGACGCGCTCGCGACGCACTGGGTGCGGGCCGGGCACGAGGTGATCGTCGGAGGACGGGACGAGGCGAAGGCGCGGCGGCTCGCGGCGCGTATCGGCGATGCTGGCGACGTTGCCGACGGAGGCGGCGTGCGGCACGGGAGCCTGCCCGCGGCGGCCGGGTTCGGCGAGGTGGTGCTGGCCGCGTTGCCGTACGGCGTGGGGCAGGAGGTGGCGGGTGAGCTGCGAGAACTCCTGGACGGGAAGGTGCTGGTCGACTGCTCCAACCCGGTGGGGCCCGGTTTTCGGCTGCTGACCGGAGACGGCCCCTCGGCAGCGCAGCAGCTGGCCGCGGCGGCCCCCGGCGCGCGGGTCGTCAAGGCGTTCAACCTCTGCCATGAGGACGTGTGGCGCATGAACCCGCCGGTCTTCGACGACCGTCCACTGGCGGTCCCGGTCTGCGGCGACGACACGGCGGCCCTCGCGCTCGTCGGTGAGCTGGTGCGGGATGCCGGCTGCGAGCCGGTGGCCGGAGGCGGACTCGAACGTGCCGGGCTGCTGGAGGCGACCGCCGCGCTCTTCATCGGGCTGTGGGTCGGAGAGGGGGCGGATGCGCAGGCGATAGCACCGCCGCTGGCGTATGCGGCGGGGGCGGGGTTGTGAGCGAGGGCCGGCCCCCAGGCTGGAACAGGCCGTGGCCACACCTATGGCCGAAGGTCCCCACCCTCCTCACACGCCAACTGATCGGCCTGATCCAGCAAACGACAGGCAGCGGCAGCCATGTGCAGGCGTAGTACCCCGGACGCTGCAGGCACGCGTGAACACTGCGTCAGTAGACACGACCGCTGCCGCCTCGCCCATGGCTGTCCAGGGAGAGCGACATCGCCGGCGCAGCCGGTGGGGGCCTTACGCCGCCAAGCGCGGGAAAGCGACCCATTCACGAACAGCGGCCAAGTGGTCGGCCTCCAGGCCACGATATGGGTCGGGCTGCACGAGGAGCGTCGGAATTCGACGCTGCTCTCGCTGCTCGCCCCATTCGTGGTCCGAGTCGGTGAAGTCATCATCGATCCAGATGACAGGCGCTTCCCCGAGCCACTCCGAAACGTAGTCGCGCTTCCACAGGTAGCCGTTGGGGTGGCTAGTGGTGATGTTGGGACGGGGCAACTCTAAATGTGGGAGCTCAGGCAGGCCGAGGATCGGCGCGATCAATGCCGAGGCGTCGGCTCGCCAACTGGTGCACCAGTGAATGGCGACGATTTCTTCGGCTAGCAGCGCTTTGATCATCCTGCCGTGGGCCGGGTCGAGCCATACGTCAACTGGGGCGGCACGACCTGTCGGGGTGACGCTGTGACGGGTGTGCGAGGACGGAACCGACCCGTCGGCGTCCGGAAAAGGGATGAGTACGCCGTCGATGTCAAGGAGCAGGTAAGGCTTGCGCATGAGGGCCTCCGAGAGGGGCGTCAGAACCTGCGTGCTGTGATGAGGAGCGTCGTGGGACTGCCGCTCTCTGTGGGATGGGCGAATTCCAATGCGCCCGTCAGGGTGAGACCAGCCCGGTGAAGTTGCTGGGCCCACCGGTCTACGTCGAACTCCCATCGCGCGATGGGCAGTCGATTGTGGTCAGGCAGGAGCACGAAGTCGTGCGCTGGGCCGTCATGTATCGCGGGAGGCCATCCACTGCGGCGGGGATGGGGCACGGAGAAGGCCAGCAGGCCGTGCGGAAGGAGACGCTCGTGAATCGCGGGGAGGAGCAGGCCCGGCGAAACGATGCCCACGGCACCAAAGACGGAGTAGACGACATCGAAGCGCTCTTGGGTGGCCTGGAGATAGTGCAGTGCGTGGCCGGCCGCGAAAGTGAGCTTGTCGATATGGCCGTAGTGACTGCGGGCACGGCGGATCTGAAGGCCGACGAGGTCCACGCCAGTGCCCTTGACGCACTGGTGGGCTGCCAGGTGAGCGATGTTGTGTCCAGGTCCGCATCCCAGCTCTACAACCCGACGCCCGGGGGTCCCAGGCCCCAGAATTTCGGAGCCCGGTCCATGGCCAGGATGTGGGGTCCACTCCATCCGAGGGGGCGGTAACAGCGCCCTTGCAGGTCCCTCTGCCAGCCGCTGAACAGCATGTGCGTGCCAAGGGGAGGGATGCGCAAGCCGCATCGCTAGACCTCCAGCAACTCGACAGCATCCGCGAGATGGCGGCGTACGACGGAGAGGTAGGCCGGATCGGTGGCCGGATCGTTGATCCATCGGATGGCCTGCTCCATGAACCACTCCACAGCCCACACCCGATGCCAGCCCAGCGCCCACCGCTCGGCGGCCAGACCACCCCGCTCGGCGAGTGCATCCGAGGTTCCGCCCGCGGCAACGTATGTGTCCATGAGCGCGCGGAGCCGCTGCGGGTCGGGCGCCTCGACCGTGCCGTGCCAGGAGGCCAGGTCGAGCAATCCGGGGCCGGTGAATGCCCGCGCGAAGTCCAGCAGGCGCCAACCATTTGCGTTGATGTGGAGGCTGGTCGGGTGGAACTCGGAGTGCACCCAGCCGAACGGTGCGAGAGTGGCTCCCTGCGCCCTCAGCCGGGCGGCCTGGGCAAGACGGTCCAGCAGATGTTCCACATCTTCGGCATCGGCCCAGCGTTCGGCCTTCCGCAGCTCGCCGAGGTGATCGAGCGCACGGGTCGGCAGGGCAGCAAGGCGTGACTCGTCCAGGAGCGACAGGACCGTGGCCGGCCGGGCGGCGTGCAGGACCACTGCGGCGGCAGCACCGTCGAGGTCATCGGCCTCACGCTCGGGGGCGCCGAGGTCGTCCATGAACATGCCCAGCCAGCCCTCCCGCACAGCGGACGTGTGAAGCCGGGGCACTGGGACGCCACGCGTGCGCGCCATGCGAAGCGCCTGATCCTCGCCATCGAAGGGCCTTCGCGCGTACTTGAAGATGCATGTCGTGTCGTCGGGGAAGGTCAGCCGCTCGACGCCCGACATCGACCACACGCGCATCTCCTCACGTTGCGGGATCGGACGGCTGGCAAGCGTGCACAGGTCCGAGATGAGTTCGTCCGCGGCGTGTTGCTGGTCCATCGGTAGTGCTCCTGAAGTGAGGGGTGGTGCTGTGGGGCGAGCGCCAAGGGCCTCCGCTCGCCCCACAGCGGTACGGGGGGCGCTGGTCAGGCTGCCGTAGTCGGCTGCGGCTGGCGGTAGGCGTAAACCTGGGCGATCCAGTCGGCCTTCAGCGCGGAGAGCTCCTCGCGGAAGGTGGACAAGGATGCGCCGTAGGGAGCGACGACGCCGCCGGTCTGGTCGGGCACCGACTGGCAGCCGTGCACCAGGCGACCGCCAAGGGCGGCGTGCGCCTTGACCGACTCGATGCGGCGGTACTCGTTGAACCAGCCGCCGTGGTACACCTCGTCCAGCAGTCCGCCCATTTCGTTGTCCAGGTCGAAGACCACAGAGGTGGCGGCGGGGAAGAACCAGCACGGGCCGACGTTGGAGATGTGGCCGTCCAGCTCGACTTTGTTGAGTGCCATCAGCGTCGCCGCCTGGCGGAGCATTCGCAGGTGGTCCTCCGTGATCTGGGGCAGGCCGAGGCTCGGCAAGTGTTCCGCGCGGAACAGATAGGCGTACACCTCGTACGCAGTCGCGAGGACCCGGGCCGCGTCCGTGGTCGGTGAGGCATGGGCTTTCACGAACTCCAGCGCCATCTGCTCCACCGATTGCTCTGTGCTCTCCTGCGCTGGCAGCAGTTCGACCTTGACCTGCTCCCAGTCGGCAAGCAGCCAGCTGTGGGATTCGAAGCGGAAGAAGTACTCGGCCGGGTCCAGGCTGAGGCGGTGCCCGTCTACGCTGACGCCGGGCAGGCGGTTCCAGCTTGGATCGAACGCCTCGGGGAGTTCGACCGAGATGGTCGTGGTGTCGAGGGTGGTCATGGATGGCCTCCGTCTCTCGCACGGTTAGGAGGGCCGCCCGGGCTCGGGGAGCGGATGGGTGCCGCTTCCCGGGCGGCCTGCACTCAGTGAACCCACAAGTGCTCACAGCCGGTACGGTGTTGTGCACGCAAGGTGGTATACGCGGTTTACAGCCCGGCTCCGGGGAGAAGCCTGTGGCACCCAGACACCAGCCCAATGAACGTCTCCGCGACGTCATCGCTGAGGCGCAGTACACGTATGACGCTCTAGCCCGCGCCGTGCGACAGGTGGCGGCAGAGAACGGCGAACTGCTTCAGACCAACAAGTCGGCTGTCTCACACTGGGCCAACGGCACGAGACGGCCAACCGGGCGTGTACCGCGATACCTCGCGGAGGTGCTGTCCCGCCGGCTCGGCCGTACGGTCACCGCCCGCGAGCTCGGGTACGAGGACACGTCCGAGCCGCCGACCAGCGAAGATCCCGTGGCAACCGCCACTGACTTGGGCCGCGCGGACGTTGAACGCCGCCGCTTCCTGGCAGTCGCCGCGTTCACCACAGCCGGGGTGGCAATGCCGCTGGGCTACGACCACGAAGCCACCTCCCGCCTGCTTCAGGCCCGCTCCGGACAGATGCTGGTGGGCGAGGACGACGTGGAGGTCGTACGGCACATCACCACCGCCTTCAGCGATGCCGACGAACGCCTCGGCGGCGGCCACGGCCTCACTACCGTCACTGCCTATCTCGCTGACACGGCCGCGCCGATGCTCCGGGCCAGCTTTCCCAGCGAACACGTCCGCCGCCAAGCGTTCGGCGCGGTTGCCGAACTCGCATACCTGGCAGGCTGGAAACAGCACGACCTCGGCCAAGAAGGCGCCGCCCAGCGGTACTACCAGGTTGGGTACCAGCTCGCCTGCGAGGCCGATCCGAACGCACACGCCGCATGGATGATGCGCGCCCTCGCCCACCAGGCCCTCAGCCTCAAGCAGCCCCACCACTGCGTCGATCTCGTAGAAGGCGCTCTTGCCCGAGGTCTCGGCCACGTCGATGGCCAGACCGAAGCCATGCTCCACATCACTCACGCCCGCGCCTACGCGGCCGTCGGCGAGAAGCCCGCCGCTGCCCGCGCTCTACTCGCCGCCGAAGATGCGCTGCTACGCGACGACCGGCCGCAACCCAGCTACTCGCTCGTCTCCGGACCGGCCGCCGGCACCGTAGCCAGCCACACCGCCCGAACTCTTACGGACCTCGCCGACCACCCCGGCACCGAGATCCAGCACCGCGCGGCCCTCACCCGCTGGGACCGGGCCAAGTACAAACGCGTCCACGCCCTCACCCACGCAGACCTCGGCGACAGCCTCGCCGCCCAGGCCCGTGCCGACGAGGCCGTAGCGGCCTGGACCTCAGCCCTCGACCTCATGGACGGCATGACCTCGGACCGCACCCGCAAGGCAATCACCAGCATCCGGCCGACCCTGGCCATCTACCAACGGCGAGGCGTTCCCGGTGCCGCCGAACTCGCCCGCCGCGCCCGCGAGGCTCTCCTCTAGCATCACGACCACCACCGGCGAACGAAGGGAACCACCCCGTGGCTCACCCGCGGACCGACCAGCCCGCCGCTCTCCCGCCCGCCCTGGACTCCATGACGCTGCTCGTCGCCGCCGTCATCGTCCACGACAAAGCCACGGACCGCGTCCTGCTCCTCCAGCGCGGGCCCAACGCGAAGTTCGCTCAGGGTCAGTGGGATCTCCCGGTCGGCAAGAGCGATCCCGGCGAGCCCATCACCGCCACGGCGGTCCGCGAGCTGTACGAGGAGACCGGCGTCACTGTGCGGCCGGAAGACCTCCGTGTCGCCCATATCATCCACAGCGCCTGGGGCGTCGAGGCCCCCAACGGCTTTCTGACCGTGGTCTTCGTCGCCCACGAATGGTCCGGCGAACCGGAGAACCGCGAGCCCCGCAAGCATGCCCAGGTCCGTTGGGTCGGGGCTGACGCGATCCCCAAGGAATTCGTCAACACGACTGCCAACGCTCTGCACGGTTATCTCGCGGAGGGGCCACAGGTTTCCCTCGATGGCTGGGCCGACTGAGACCGCGACGGTCCGTCCTTTGTGAGATACGGCTAGGCGCTCTGGCCCGGTGGGGAGGGGAGGGCTGAGGGGAGGCGGCGGGCGCCGCGGGCTGTGCCGGTGACGCCGGCGAGGAAGCCCTGGGCGCGGGGTGAGGCGTTGCGGGTCAGCCAGGCGGGGTCGACGTCGCATACGGCCACGGTCACGGCGGTGCCCGCGAGGGCCAGCGGCAGGGTGTGGACGACGGTGGAGGGGAAGCTGAGGATCGTGCGGCCGACGGGGCCACGGCGCGCGACCAGTTCGAGCGGCAGGTCCGGGCGGACGATCTCCAGCCCGGTGGCGGCACTGACCTGCTGGAGCTTCTCGTTGCTCTCGCGGCGGTGGGCGAAATAGCGGGTGGCGCCGTAGTCGCGGGCCAGCGAGGCGACCGCCTCCAGATAGCGCTCGGTGTCCACCACGCCCGTCTCCACGAGAGAAGTGCCCACCAGGTCGGCACCCTTGGTGAGGCGGGGCGGTCCGAACCTGGAGCGGGTCCAGGCGAATTCGTTGGCCGTCACGATCACGTTCTCGGGCGGCTCCACCGGCATGGAGCTGAAGACCTCCACGGGACGCCTGCCGTCCGGGCGGGGGGTGAGGCAGTGGCGTGCGCGGCGGGAGATCGGCGCGAAGAGCAGTCCGCGCGCTCCTCCCCGTACGCCGCGCCGGTGCCAGCGTACGAACCGTTCGCCACTGGCGAGTTGGGCGACGAACTCCATGGTGGCGGTGCCGTCGTCCACCACGGTGATCCGCCGTTCGGCGCGGGCGGGGGTGAGGGCGAGCAGCAACTGGACGTAGCGCGAGAAGGGATCGCCGATCACCAGAGTGCGGGCCCGGCGCAGCCTGCGCGCGAGGGCCAGCACGCCCGTCACGGCACCCCCGATCCCGTCGCGGGCCTCCTGCCAGCGCACGGTGATCCCCTCGTCGCGGGCCAGCTCCGCCATCCGGCGCAACTGGCCGCGGGTCATGGGGTCGTGCGGGGGCAGCACGACGAGTGTGAGGGGGGTCGCGGTGTCGGGCGCGGGGTGGTTGTGCGCCCATTCGAGGACGTTGAGGAGCTGGACGGGGCTCTCGACAAATGCGAGAGCCCCGTCCCGCGCTCCCGTCCCGGGGTCGGCCCCGCCCTCTCGACTCATCGCTCCTTGTGCGGAGCGGCTACGGGACATGTGCGCATACGCTCCGTTCCGCTGTGGGGGGTTGTGCGCGGTGTTGTGGTGCGGGTGGTACTGGACGGTGGGCAGTGCCCCCGTCAGACCGTGACCGGCTCGCGGGTCTCGGTGGCGTCGGCCTCCTCGGCCACGACGCCCTTGACGCGGCGCAGCTTGCGCATGGGCGCCAGCTCGCTGTCGTACACCTTCTTGACGCCGTCGCCGAGGGACTCCTCGATGGTGCGGATGTCCCGCACCAGGCGCTGCAGGCCCTGCGGCTCGACGGAGGCGGCCTGGTCCGAGCCCCACATGGCGCGGTCGAGGGTGATGTGCCGCTCCACGAAGACGGCGCCGAGCGCGACGGCGGCCAGGGTGGTCTGGAGGCCGGTCTCGTGGCCGCTGTAGCCGATCGGAACGTTGGGGAACTCGTCCTGGAGGGTGTGGATCATCCGCAGGTTCAGTTCCTCGGCCTTGGCCGGGTAGGTGGAGGTCGCGTGGCAGAGCACGATGTTCTCGCTGCCCAGCACCTCGACCGCATGCCGGATCTGCTTGGGGGTGGACATGCCGGTGGAGAGGATGATCGTGCGGCCGGTGGCGCGCAGGGCACGCAGCAGGTCGTCGTCGGTGAGCGAGGCGGAGGCCACCTTGTGCGCGGGCACGTCGAACTTCTCCAGGAAGGCGACGGCTTCCTCGTCCCACGGGGAGGCGAACCAGTCTATGCCGCGCTTGGCGCAGTGCTCGCTGATGGCGCGGTAGTCGTCCTCGCCGAACTCGACGCGGTGCCGGTAGTCGATGTAGGTCATACGGCCCCAGGGAGTGTCGCGCTCCAGGTCCCACTGGTCGCGCGGGGTGCAGATCTCGGGGGTCCGCTTCTGGAACTTGACCGCGTCGCAGCCGGCCTCGGCGGCGGCGTCGATGAGGGCGAACGCGTTGTCGAGGTCACCGTTGTGGTTGATGCCGATCTCGCCGGTGACGTAGACGGGGTGGCCAGGGCCGACGGTCTTGGCGCCGAGGGTGCGGACGCGGGGGGTGGCGTGGGCGATGCCGTGGCCGTTGGTGTGCTGGGCGTTGCTGGACATGTTCACCATTTCCGGGGGTTTCGTTCTTGCGTGGGTGCAGAAGGTCAGTGGGTGGTTTTGGGGGCGGTTTTCGGGGTGGTGGGTAGTGCGGGCGGGGTAGGTTTTGTGCTGGTCAGGAGGCGGCGGCGGGTGGGGGCGTCGGGGGGCTCCGGCGGGCTTCCTTTGTGGGTGGGCCCAACCAAAGCGCTGAGCCTGCGCCCCTCCAGTTGCCGCCCCACCCCCTCCCACCGCGACCCCGCCCCACCGCGCCCCGGGGCTCCCCCCTCCGGGGCCCCGAAGCTCCGGCCCTCCGGGGCCCCGACGCTCCACCCCTCCAAGGCCCCGAAGCTCCGCCCCTCCCGCGGGCCGACGCGCCGCCCCCTCACAGCTCCGCCCCCACCAGCCACCCCGCGATCTCGCGGACGGCCCCCGCTCCGCCGCCCCGCGTGGTGACCGCCCGGGCGGCGGCCCGCACCACGTCGTGGGCGTCGGCGACGGCGACGGGCCAGCCCGCCAGCGCGAAGCACGGCAGGTCGTTCGCGTCGTTGCCGGCGTAGAGCACGCGCTCCGGCGCGATGCCCTTCTCCTCGCACCACTGCTTGAGCGCGAGGTCCTTACGGTCGATGCCGTGCAGCACCGGCAGCTTCAACTTCGCCGCGCGGGCCGCCACGACCGGGTTGGTCTCCGTGGAGAGGATCAGCACCTCCAGGCCGGAGCGGCGCAGCGCGGCGATGCCGAGTCCGTCACCGCGGTGCACGGAGACGATCTCCCGCCCCTCCGAGTCGATGTAGACCCGGTCGTCGGTCTGGGTGCCGTCGAAGTCCAGTACGACCGCGTCCACGTCCTCCCGCGTCGGCAGAGCGCCCGGACCGTCGCGTCGGGCGTCCAGCAGGGGCGCCAGCGCGCGGGCGCGGGCGAGGTCGTGCGGGTCGTCGATCTCCAGTACGCGGGCGGGGTCGGTACGGACGACAGCCGTGCGCCCGAAGAACCGGTGCCCCGACTCCCGGAATCCCATGGCGTCCATGGCATAGGCGGCGCCGGTCTCCAGCAGGTCCTCGGGCCGGTCCTGCCGCCGGGGGCGTACGGCACGGTCGTGATTGACGCCGTACGCACTGTGCGCCGCGTCCGAACCGTCCTCAGAGGCACCGTCCCGCCATACGAAGCCGTGGAACGGGGCCACCGTCAGCGCGCTGTCCGCATCGTCCTCGATGACGGCCGCCGCCACCTGCTCGACGTCCTCCCGTACGAGGAAGGGGCTGGTGCACTGCACGAGCAGCACGGTTTGCAGCGGTCGGCGGTGCCGCTTCTCGTACACGTCCATGGCGTGCAGCACGGCAGCCTCGCTGGTGGCCAGGTCACCGGCGATGTCGGCGGGCCGTTCGACCACTTCGGCGCCGGCGGAGCGGGCTGCCTCGGCGATGGCCGTGTCGTCGGTGGAGACGACCACGTCGGTGACGTTCCGCGCGGCCAGGCACTCGCGTGCGGCGCGGGCGACGAGCGGAACGCCCGCGACCGGGGCGAGGTTCTTGGCGGCCACGCCCTTCGACCCGCCCCGGGCCGGTATCACCGCGAGCACGGCGGGGGTTGGGGACATGCTGGCTCCTGAGTGAGACAAGGACTCGGACAGAGCAGAGGAACGAAGCTTGGGCGCGGCCGACGAGGCCGACGGGGACGGGAGGGCGTCCGGGTGTGGCATCACAGTTCGCCCGCCTTCCGGATCAGCGGTGCGACCCGCTGGACGCCGTGCCGGTAGGCGCCCCGCGCGGCTTCGCGGACGACGCGCCGTACGACACCGCGCCCGGCCGCACCGAGACCGTCGGCGGATTCGTCGCTCACGCCGCCCGCCGGCGATCCGTCCGGTTCGAGCCCGTAGCGGCGCAGGATGCCGGGCAGATAGCCGGGCGCTGTCCGGACGGTGTAGTACGGCGCGAGGGGCGGCAGTCCGTCACCGGTCGAGCAGGTGACGAGTTCGGCGACCCGTTCGCGGGCGGCTGCGAAGCCGTCGCCGCCGCGCACGCCCTGCCGCAGCACCCACTTCTCGTCGGCTTCCGGCAGCAGGCCGTCGTCGAGCTCGTCCCAGGAGGCGAGGCAGCCCGAACCGGTGAAGTAGTGGTTGCCCAGGGCCTCGCGGACGCCGAGGTCGGTGAGGACGGCGGTGGGGATGGACCGGTGCAGGGACTCCAGGGCCGCGGTCGAGCTGACCGTCACCAGCAGCCCGCCGGTGTGCTGCGCCCGGTCGAGGATCTCCCCCATGTTCCCGTAGACGAGGCGGCAGTTGGGCGGCAGTCCACCGCTCGCGCCGTCCCGTCCGCCGGGCAGCTTGCGGACCAGTTTCTGGTACGGGAGTTCCTCGATGTGCGTGGTGTGCTCGCCGGGCTTGCTGCGCAGTTTGATCAGTACGTCGCGCTCGGGGTGCCGCAGCGCGTGGCCGACGGCCCGGCGCAGCAGATAGGCACGGTCGGCGCGGCCGGCGGGCACGGAGGGCTGTACGGCGAAGACGACGGTGAACGGACCGCCCGGCGCCTCCTCCGCGGTGGCCTCACCCGTTCCCTCCAGGAACGGCAGCGCGCACTC
Source organism: Streptomyces sp. 3N207 (assembly GCF_052246355.1). Lineage (NCBI taxonomy): Bacteria > Bacillati > Actinomycetota > Actinomycetes > Kitasatosporales > Streptomycetaceae > Streptomyces > Streptomyces sp. 3N207. The sequence continues at coordinate 358,833 of NZ_JBQQBV010000001.1, forward strand.
CACCACGCTTCCGCCATCGGCGCCCACGCCCTCGTACACGGCGCGGAACCGGTCGGCGTCGTAGCGGGAGTTGGCGAGGACGACATCGGCGCCGTGCCGCAGCAGCAGCCCGTCGGCGAGCTTCTCGTAGACGACACCGACGTACCCGGTGACGACCACCGGACGGCGCGCATGCCCGCTCTCGCCGGCTTCCCCGGCAACGGCTCGTCCCAGCCCGTGCAGCATGGCCTGTACGGCGCCGCCTACGCAGCCGAGGACGATCACGTCGTAGGCGCCGGGCGCGGTGGCCGCGCGGAGGAACTCGGCGGTGGTGACCTCACGCAGCGTGTCGACGCTGACGCCGACCTCGGCGAGCTGGCGCGGTGTGGGCGTGGCGCGACCGCGCAGCAGGAGTCCGTCGATGGCGGCCTCGGGCGCCAGCCTGCGAGCGGTCAGTACACCCCATTTCCAGCGGGTGTCGGAATCCGCCAGGACGGCCACCCGGCGCGGTGCCGGCCGCTCGTTCGGGACGAGTTCGGTCGCGGCAGCCGGCGCATTCGCGGCAGAAGCTGAGAGGATTTCTCGGGAGGGCACGTCGTCGACGCTAGAAAGGGATTCCGGAAGGCGGCCCAACGTAAAGGCAACAGCCGGTTAACAGCACACCGACGAATACCCAACCCGCCCGCGCCGCCGCCCCGTTCACCATCCCGCCACGCGCCGTTCACCCCTGGGCCCGCCGCAGGTCAAGACGGGGCGGGGCATGGACCCTAAGGTCCCTCGGGTGGTCAAGCTCTCCGTCATCGTGCCGTTTTACAACGTGCAGTCATACGCCCCGGAAACGCTTCGCAGTCTCCGAGCGAACGCCCGCCAGGATTTCGAGTTCATTCTGGTGGACGACGCTTCCAAGGACGAGACGCCGGAGATTCTGGAACGCGCCGAAAACGATCTTAAGGACGTTGCGCAGGTGATCCGGACCCGGCATGCGCGCAACGGCGGTCTGGCGACCGCGCGCAACACCGGACTGGACCGGGCGAACGGCGAATACGTCACGTTCCTGGACGGTGACGACTGGCTGGCGCCCGGGTACTACGAGCAGCTGGTCGCCTGCATCGAGCGGCTGGGCTGCGATTTCGTCCGTACCGATCACGTCCAGTGCACGGCGCGCTCCCGCACCCTGGCGCGGGTGCCGCACGGCCGGCGAGGCGCGGTGGACGACCCGCGCGCGGCGATCCTGCCCGCCACCCGCAGTACGTCCGTGGACTACGCCTACGCCTGGGCGGGGATCTACCACCGCAGACTGCTGGACGAGGGGCTGCTGCACTTCACCGACGGGCTGCGCACCGCGGAGGACCGGCCGTGGATCTGGCGGCTGCACCGTGAGGCCCGCTCGTTCGCCGCCGTCGGCCTGCTGGGCGTCTTCTACCGGCGCGGGGTGGCCTCCTCGCTCACCCAGATCGGTGACGTACGGCAGCTGGACTTCATCCGCGCCTTCGACCAGGTCATCGACGAGACCGCGCGGGACCGGGATGCGCAGCAGCTGCTGCCCAAGGCGATCCGCACATACTGCGCGATCATCTCGCATCACCTCACCAGCGGCAGGTTCGAGCCGCAGGTGGCCCGCAAGCTGCGGGCGATGAGCGCGGCGGCGCTCAAGCGGCTCCCGGCGGATCTGCTCTCCGAGGCACTGGACTCGATGGACAGCGAACGGGCCTCCCGGCTCCGTCGGCTCCGCAGGCGTCCGGGCCATAACGAACCCGCGGCCGGTACGGCGGGCAGCGCCCCCGGCGACGCCGCGGCCGGCGCCACCGCAGGTGCGCGTGACACGGAGGTGGCGGCCTGATGCGTACGCAGCTGTTCTTCGCTTCCACCCTCTACGGTGCCGCCACCCTCGCGGCGGCCATCGACGCGGACCACTTCGAACCCGCCGACCAGCGGCTGCTGTTGGTGAGCAACAACGCCGCCAACCCGGAGACCGCGCCCTCGCTCGATGTCATGCCGGGCTTCGAACGGCTGCGTGGCCGCTTCGACCGGGTGCTGTCGTGGAACGAGACGATCCGCCCCTTCCACCCGGGCGGCTGGTCGCCGCGCACGGACGACGCCCCGCTGTGGGAACGCCATCTGCGGCTGCTGTGGGGCCTGGGGGACGGCCCGGATGACGAGGTCGCGCTCGTCCTGGAGTCGATCCAGGTCGATCCCGCGCTGGCGGTGGCGCGGCTGTTCCCGGACGCGCCGATCGAGGTGTATGCGGACGGGCTGATGAGCTACGGCCCCACCCGCAACAAGCTGGACCCGCTGGTGGGCGCCCGGGTGCGGCGGCTGCTCCATCTGGACCTGGTGCCCGGACTGACACCGCTGCTGCTCTCGGAGTTCGGGGTCGAGCCCGAGGTCGTCCCCACGGACGCGTTCCGCGCAGTGCTGGCCGAGGTGGCGCAGGACGTGCCGCCGTCGGTGACGGAAGCACCGCTCGGCGGGGCGCTGCTGCTGGGCCAGTATCTGTCCGCGCTGGACATCCTCTCCACCGACGAGGAGGAGCGGCTGCATCTGCGCATGCTGCGCGGCGCCGCGGCGCGCGGCCACCGTGAGGTGGTCTTCAAACCGCACCCGGTGGCTCCGGCCCGCCACTCCCGAGCCTTGGAGAAGGAGGCGGGCGAGCTGGGCATCAGCCTGACGGTGCTGGACGCACCGGTGCTGGCGGAGGTGCTGTACGAGCGGATGCGCCCGGCGCTGGTGGTGGGCTGCTTCTCGACGGCGCTGCTGACGGCGTCCGCGTTCTACGGACTGCCGGTGGCCCGTACCGGCACCGAGCTGCTGCTGGAGCGGGTGACGCCGTACCAGAACAGCAACCGGGTGCCCGTGACGCTGGTGGACTCCTTGCTGCCCGACCTGGACGACGCTGCCGCGGGCGACGGCTTCACCCCGCCGACGGGCCGCGAGCTGACAGGGCTGATCCGCGCCGTCGGCTTCTGCATGCAGTCGCAGATCTATCCGGAGCTGCGTCCCGAGGCGGAGCACTATCTGGCCACCCGGCTGTCCCCCAAGACCCGCCGCTACTTCAAGCGCCGCCGGCTGACCGCGCTGGGCCTCCCCGGCGCCGTGCCCCGCCAGTTCGCGTTCGTCCCCCGCAACCGCACGGTGCGCCGCGTCGCCCGCCGCGCCCGCGCCCTCAAGCGCGCGGCCCTGGGCTGAACCTCCTTACCGGCTCCCCGCGCACGTGCGGACCCACGCGATCCGCCCGGCCGACGGCGCTCCCGTTCAGACCTTGGCGACGTAGGTGCCGAAGGACCACAGATTGCCTTCCGGGTCCTTGGCGGCGTACTCACGGGAGCCGTAGTCCTGGTCCGTGAGGGGCAGCACGATCTCGGCGCCCGCCTCCGCGGCCCGGGCGTGGTGGGCGTCCGGGTCCTGCACGGCCACATAGACGGCGCCGGGGCCCAGGCCGCCCATCACGCCGCTGTTCCGGGCGGTGCCGAGCATGACGATCCCGTCACCGAACCGCAGCTCCGCATGGGCGACCGAGCCGTCGTCGGCCTCGTAGACGTGGACGGGCTCGAAGCCGAAAGCCTTCTGCAGGAAGTCGAGGGCGGCACGGGGATCGCGGTAGGTGAGTACGGGGTTGAGCGGCATGGTGACCTCCTTGGGCTCTGTGCGTCTTGCCGTAACGCGTCCTCGACGTTAGGCACCGGCCAGGTCCGCGTCTTGGACGAATGGGAAGGCCCCCGGCTCCCCCTCGGCGAGGGCGGCCAGATAGCCGGTCGCCAGCTCCCCCACGGTCGTACGGCCGCCGGTACGGGTCAGCAGTTCGGCGGCGTGGGCCACCTGGGGGGACATGGCCGGTCCGTCGGCTGTCAGCCGGCCCAGCGTCCGGTCGACCAGGTCGAACCGGGCCTCCCATGAGGGGGCCTCGGCCAGCTGCTCCGGCAGCCCCGCAAGGGTGCGGGCCACGCTGCTGCCGTGCCGTGTCGAGCGGGCCAACTCCTCGACGGGCACCACTTGGTTCGCATACTCACCGGTCGGTATGCCGAAGACGGTGCAGGCACCGGCCGGGCTGAGCTGGGCCTCCAGCCCGTGCTGCGTCCCGGCGTGCTCCGTGGTGACGGGTCTGTCGAACAGTCCGGCGACAAAGCTCTCGTACGGCACGGGCGGTGCGGGCGTGCCCCCGTCCACCCGTGGGGTGACGGAGATCCGGTCGCCGAAGCTGAGGATCAGCGTCACGCCGCACCAGGGCAGCTCGGCCCGGCGCAGCGCCGCGTCCCGCTGCTCCCGGTAGCCCTGATAGGGAGCGGCCACCGCGTGCCCGAGCGGCGGCGCAGGGTCACGCGCCCACATCTGCCAGCCGTCGCCACCGGCCGTGCGCACCGTGCCGTCCATCTCTCCACCGTGGCAGAGGCCACTGACATCGGCGCGTTCACACCAGCGGCGGCCACCGCTCGTGCCAGCGCCGGTCGGCCTCCAGCTGGGCCGCGAGGGAGATCAGCAGGGGTTCGCTGCAGGCGGGGCCGAGGAGTTGCGCGCCCAGGGGCAGATGATCCGGCTCGGTGATCGCGGCGGGGACGTTGATGCCGGGCCAGCCGAGCACGTTCCACGGCCAGGCGTACGGGCAGTGGGCGATCATCCTGCGGTCCGTCTGCCAGCCGGAGAGCCGTGCCAGGTCACCGATCCGGGGCGGCGGGGTGGCGGTGGTGGGGGTGAGAACGACGTCGTAGCGGCGGAAGATCCGGCCGACGTGGCGGCGCAGCGGTCCCTCGGCGGCCCGCGCGGCACGCAGTACCGGGCCGCCCAGCAGCCGCCCGGTGCGGGCAGCGGCCCGGGTACGCGGATCCAGCAGCCCGGGCTCGGGAGTGCGCTGCGCCCAGGTGCGGATACCGGCGGTGGCGCGGGGGACGAACGTCAGGCCGATGGGACCGTAGTGCGGGTCCGCCTCCTCCACCTCGTGCCCCAGCGCGGCAAGCCGCTCGGCGAGGGCGCGCACGGCAGCGTCCACGCGCGGGTCCAGCCGTTTCGGTGTGGCCGTGAACGCCCACCGGGTGGACAGCGCGATCCGCAGCCTCCCGGGGTCCCGGCCCACGGCAGCCCGCACGTCCACCGGCGGCGGCCGGTGCAGATCGCCCTCCCGGTTGCCCGCGGCGACATCGAGCAACAGCGCCGCGTCCTCGACGGTGCGCGCCAGCGGCCCGAAAACCGTTATGCCGTTGAACGCCTCCGGGTCCGGCCAGGTCGAGATCCGCCCGCGCTGCGGCTTGATGCCGACCAGATGCGTCCACGCCGCGGGGATGCGCACCGACCCTGCCCCGTCCGAGCCCAGCGCGGCGGGCACCAGCCCGGCCGCGACGGCCGCGGCGGCGCCACCGGAGGAGCCGCCGGGAGTGTGCGCCGTGTCCCAGGGGTTGCGGGTGTCACCGAAGGCGCTGCCCTCGGTGAACGGCCACTGTCCCAGCTCCGGGCTGTTGGTCTTGCCGACGATGACCGCACCGGCGGCCCGCAGCCTGCGCACCACCTCGGCGTCGGCCGTCTTGAGCGGGAAGGTTCCGGCGCAGCCGAACGCGGTGGGCTCCCCGCACACATCGGTGTCGTCCTTGACCGCCACCGGCACGCCCAGCAGCGGCAGCCGCTCGCCACGGGCCAGCGCCCGGTCCGCGGCGTCCGCCTCGGCCGTCGCCGCCTCGGTACGCAGCAGGCGGAACGCGTTCAGCGTGGGCTGCGTCGCCTCGATCCGGGCCAGCGCCCGCTCGGTCAGCGCCCGGGAGGTCGTCTCACCGGCCGCCAGCGCCGCTGCTGCGCGGGCGAGACCCGGCAGCGGCTCCGACTCCCTGTGACCGCCTGCCCGGGGCTGTCGCGCAGGGCGGCGGGGCCCAGGCTGCGGCTGTTCGGCGGACCCGGTCCCGGTACCGGTCGACATGGACACCTCGCAGGCTGCTCGTCGGTCGTCGGTCACGCCTGCGCCTACTGTCCCCGATCCCCGCCCTCTTTGAAACCCGTCAGTAACAACTCTGCTCGTGCGAGCTCCACCCGGAGGGCGTCACAGCGCGTCCCGCGGTTCGTAGGCGCCCCACACCTCGCGCAGCGCGTCGCACACCTCGCCCAGCGTCGCGCGGGCGCGCAGCGCCTCCCTCATCGGGTACAGCACGTTCTCCTCGTCCCGCCCGGCCGCCGTACGCAGGACATCCAGCGCGGACCGTACGGCAGCGGCGTCGCGCCCGGCGCGCAGCCGCTCCAGCCGCTCCGCCTGGGCCCCCTCCAGACCGGGGTCGACGGTGAGCGGGACATACGGCTTCTCGTCCTGGCCCTCGGTGCGGAAGCGGTTGACGCCGACGACGACGCGGTCCCCGCTCTCGATCTCCTGCGCGACGGTGTAGGCGCTGCGCTCGATCTCGCTCTTCTGGAAGCCCTGTTCGACGGCGGCCACCGCGCCGCCCCGGTCCTCGATCCGCCGCATCAGGTCGAGCGCCGCCTCCTCCACGCCGTCGGTCAGCGACTCGACGGCGTAGGAACCGGCGAACGGATCCACCGTCGCGGTCACGTCCGTCTCGTGTGCCAGCACCTGCTGGGTTCGCAGCGCCAGCCGGGCCGCCGATTCCGAGGGCAGGGCCAGCGCCTCGTCGTAGGAGTTGGTGTGCAGCGACTGCGTACCGCCCAGCACCGCGGCCAGCGCCTGCACGGTGACGCGCGCGACGTTCACCTCGGGCTGCTGTGCGGTCAGTTGGACCCCGGCCGTCTGGGTGTGGAAGCGCAGCATCTGCGACTTGGGGTTGCGTGCGCCGAACTCCTCGCGCATCACCCGCGCCCAGATCCGGCGCGCCGCCCGGAACTTGGCGACCTCCTCCAGCAGCGTCGTACGCGCCACGAAGAAGAACGACAGCCGGGGCGCGAACGCGTCCACGTCCATGCCGGCCGCGACGGCCGCCCGTACGTACGCGATCCCGTTGGCCAGCGTGAACGCGATCTCCTGCACGGGCGTCGCCCCCGCTTCGGCCATGTGGTAGCCGGAGATGGAGATGGTGTTCCAGCGGGGCAGTTCGGCGCCGCAGTAGCGGAAGATGTCCGCGGTCAGCCGCAGCGAGGGCTGCGGCGGGAAGATGTAGGTGCCGCGGGCGATGTACTCCTTGAGCACGTCGTTCTGCACGGTGCCGGTCAGCGCCGCGGGAGCCACCCCCTGTTCCTCGGCGACGAGCTGATAGAGCAACAGCAGCAGTGCGGCGGGCGCGTTGATGGTCATGGAGGTGGAGACCTCGCCCAGCGGGATGCCGTCGAAGAGGGCCCGCATGTCCTCCACGGAGTCGATCGCCACCCCCACCTTGCCGACCTCGCCGGCGGCCTGCGGGGCGTCGCTGTCGTAGCCCATCTGGGTCGGCAGGTCGAAGGCGACGGACAGGCCCGTGGTGCCGTGCTCGATCAACTGCCGGTAACGCGCGTTGGACTCCGCCGCCGTCCCGAAACCCGCGTACTGCCGCACCGTCCACGGCCGCCCGGTGTACATCGTCGGGTAGACGCCCCGCGTGAACGGATAGCCGCCCGGTTCCCCCAGCCGAACGGCGGGATCCCAGTCCGCCGGCGCATCCGGTCCGTAGACCGGCTCCACGGGCAGTCCCGACTCGGACAGCCGGCCGGAATCGGTGGGACGTGTCATCGCAATGCCTCCTGGAAAACCCCGCACCCAGGGGCGCGCGGGCGCTCGGCGGGCGTCGTCCCACCCAGCATCACCCGGGGCGCCGCAGGTTCGCGAGGACGGCGCGCTGGGCAGTGATGGACCCGTACATCCGTTGAACCGTCCGGGGGTGGGGATGCTCGGGATGCACAGGAGGGGAGAGGCGGCCTGGCGCGGTGTCGCGGCCTCGGCGGCGGTGCTGCTGTCGGCGGGCGCACTCGCCGGATGCCAGGTCAAGGACGGGGCGGCCGGTCCGGCTGTACGCGTCTCCAAGGCGCCGCAGCAGGTACCGCAGAAGCCACCGTCCGAACCGTCCACGGCGCCCGCACGCGCGAACGCGGCGCCGAGACCGGTGAAGCCCGCTCAGCCGCCGCCCAAGCCCGAGGCGGCGCAACCGATCGCACAGACCGTACGGATGGCACCGGGCGCACGCGGCGCCCACGTACGCGAACTCCAGGCGCGGCTGCGGCAGCTGGGGCTCTTCCACCGGAACCCGACCGGCTACTACGGGCCGATCACGGCCGGATCGGTCACCGCGTTCCAGAAGCAGCGCGATATGTCACGCACCGGCAAGGTCACCGACGCGGTGCTGAGCGCCCTGCGTGCCCGTACCCACGAGCCCACCCGCAGCGAGCTGTACCCGCCCACCAGCCGCCCGCCGGCCAAGCCCGATCCGCGCTGTCTGACGGGACGCGTGCTGTGCGTCAGCAAGGCGAGCCGCACAGCGTTGTGGATGGTCGACGGGAAGGTGCGCACGGCCATGGACGTACGGTTCGGGTCGGCCTACACACCGACCCGGGAAGGCCAGTTCAAGGTCAACTTCAAGAGCCGGCACCACCATTCGACCCTCTACGACACCCCGATGCCGTACGCGATGTTCTTCAGCCGCGGCCAAGCAATGCACTACTCGGCCGACTTCGCCGCCCGCGGCTACGCCGGAGCCTCCCACGGATGCGTCAACGTCCGCGACAAGCGGAAGATCGCCAAGGTCTTCACCGAGATCCGCCCAGGCGACAAGGTCATCGTCTACAGGTGAGCCGGGTCGCGCCCCGAAGGGGGCGGGACTCCAACCTTCCGGGGGACAACCCCCGAACCCCCGGCCGGAGAGGAGACCCCCGAAAAAAAGGGGGCGCGGGTGGGACCGGGGGAACGTGTCCCACCCGCGCCATCGCGCGAACCCAGAGGTACGGGGGGAACCTCGGGCTTACCGCGCCGCCGATGACCAGTCGGCTCACTCTCTTCAGCGCCGTACGCGGCGAAAGTGTCACACCACCGGTTCAAGCCGCTGGTGTGGTGCCTGTCACCGTCGCGCTCGGCGCAGGCTGCGCCGAGGTGGACGGCGTGCTGCCACCCGTCGCACCGGAGCCGCCGGTGGCCGAGCCGCCCGGGTCACCCGGGGCCGGGGGGTCGCCCTCACCGCCCGTCGAGCCGCCGTCTCCCCCGCCGCTGCCGTTTCCCCCGTCGGCCCCCTCGCTCCCGCCGTCGCTCCCGCCGCCGCTCTGGCCGGAGCCGGAAGAATCGCCGCCGGAGCCACCGTTGCCGTGCTCCGCGCAGAACTTCGACACCACGGACCGGCCGCCCGCCGCGCGCTCCAGCTTTCTGCGGTCGTCGGCTTCGATCTTGTTCGTCGCGTACCCCTTGCACAGGGCCGCGGCGATGGCTTCCTTCTGGGAGTCGTCGAGCTGCTTGCCGGTGCCGGGGAGCTTGCCGTCCGGCGTGCCGTTGCCCTTGTCCTTGTCCTCGCCGTTCTTGTCGCCTCCGGCACCTCCGGAGTCGGCGAGGTCCCGGGATTCTTTCCCGTTCCCCTTGTCGCCGTCCGTGGCCCCGGGGCCGTCGGACCGGCCGCGGCCGCCGTGCCGGCCGTCCGCGGTGTCGCGGCCCGGAGTCTCCTCGGCGCTGCTGCCGTCCTCGGAGCCGCCGTCACTGGGGCTGACGGCCGGGGAGACGGTGGGCGCGGGGGCCTCGCCGCTGTGGAAGGGAGTGGGCAGCACACCTGTTCCGGCCGCGACCGCGACGCCGCCGAGCGCGCAGCCCGCGAGGGCTACAGCGAATCCGGCGCGCAGGGGCCTGCCCGTCAGCAGGTGGCGGGCACGGCTGCGGGCACCGCCCGGTGCTCCGCCGCCGCCGGGCGCGGCCGAGGCGGCACCGGGCGCGCCACCGCGCGCCGCACCGACCCGGGCGGCACGGAAGGCGTCCAGCGCCGCGGCCTCGCCGGGAAGTTCGACCGGGGTGGTGCCGGGGGTGGTGGGAGGGGGCGTGCTGTAGGTGGCGGACAGCTCGTCCAGCGCGGCGGCAAGCCGGGCGACCGTACGGCGGTCGGCTTCACGGAACCAGGCGTGGGAGGGCACGTCGAGACGGCCCTCGGCTCTTCGTCCTGGTCGTCCGGCCTGTTCGCGCCGTCCGGGCTGTTCGGAACGTCCCGGCTGTTCGGGCCGTCCCGGCGGTTCGGAATGTCCCGGCTGTTCCGGCCGTACGGACCGGCCGGCCACGGCTGCCTCCGGATGCTCCTCCGGCGCGGGGCCGTTCGACGCGGGGCCGTTCGACGCGGCGGCGTCCGATGTGGTGGCGGATTCGTGCGAGGGCTCGTGCTCCGAGCCCGCACCGGGGTCGTCGCCGTTGCAGGCGTCGACCGGCAGCCCGCGCAGCAAACGCTCCGCAGTCTCTTCATCCAGCCAGTTGTACCGGTCGTCCGCCATCACGTTTCCCTCAGCGTTCGTGTGGCTTTATGCGTCACACCGCGGGCCATGCCGCGTGCCCTGCCCTTGGCCACACCCCCGCCCGGCCTGGGCCCGTCGGTCACCGGCCCGCCCACGCCGTCGGCCGCGCCGCCGGAAGGTCCCGGCGCTCCCTCTTCCAGCAACTCCGCGAGTTTACGCAGTCCGCGGTGGGCCGCCGTCCGTACGGCACCCGACCGCTTGCCGAGCACCTGTGCGGCGCTCTTGGCGTCCAGCCCGACCACCACCCGCAGCACCACGGCCTCGGCCTGGTCGCGCGGGAGTTGGGATATCAGCGCCATCGTGTCGCTCGTCCCCAGCGCCTCCAGCGCCTCGTCCGCCGTATCGGCGCCCGCGGGCAGGCTGGTCAGTTCGCTCTCGTCGCCGCCCACGGCCGGGCGGCGGCCCCGCATCCGCAGATGGTCCAGTGCCCGATTGCGGGCTATCCGCGCCGCCCAGCCACGGAACCGGTCCGCGTCGCCCTTGAAGCGCGGCAGATCGCGAGCGATCTGCAGCCACGCCTCGGAAGCCACGTCCTCGGCATCCGCGTCCGCCACCAATGTGCGGACGTAGCCGAGCAGGCGCGGATGCACGGAGCGGTAGACGGTGCGGAAGGCGGGCTCGTCCCCCTCCTGCGCCGCGGCTACCGCAGCGGTCAGCTCCGCGTCGTCCCCCTGCACGCTCGTGTCTCGCCCCACTCCGCGAAGGTGTCTGTGCCACGCGCCGCTGCCGGGAGTCGGCGTCCCGACTACCAGGTTCGCGTCCCGACTGCCAGGAACGGTCAACCTGGCGCGGCGCGAGGAGCACGCTAAGGCCAAGTGTGCACGCTCGTCCATGCCGGAGGGAGGGGCGGGGCGACACTGCGCTGTGTGTGAGGGCGTCGTCGCCCCCCGTCAGCAACCTGTACGCGGGTGACAAGTCCGCACCTGTTGCGGGCCTGAGACACGGGCGCGTACGGGCACAAGCGCGCGGGGCCGTGACACCTGTGCGCGGTGATGCGGCGTGACGGCGTAACACATTGCGCGGCAGTGACGCTGAGGGGAGTACGGGCAAGCCGCTGGCGTAGTGAGCCCGTGTCCGACGGCGACCGGGGTCTCTCCTGTGGGGGGTGGCGACCCCGGTCGTCTTCGGCTTTTTCGGATCGGGGGCATGCGGCGCTCGCCCGCTCGCACGCGCCCCTCGCACGCCTCCGGCAGTGCTGCCCGTCCGGTCGTACGCGTCCGGCAGTGCCCGTCGGGCCTGCCCGTCCGGTCGTTCGCCTCCGACCGCGCTCGTCCGGCTAACGCGGTGCGGCCCTGGCGTCCCTGCCCGCGGGTGGCCGTGCCACGATGCGTCGGCATGAACCGTCCCACGCCGTCCCGGCCCTCCCGCCTCGACGGGTTGACCCGGCACTTCGCGCTGCCCGACGCCGAAGCGGGCACCACCCCGCCGTCGGCTCCCGCACCCGTCCCGGTGGACTGGCCCGCCGTCGAGTCCTGGCTCGGGGTGGCCCTGCCCAGCGACTACAAGGAACTGGTCACCGGCTACGGGCCGCTCGACATCGGCGAGTACGTCTGGGTGCATGCGCCGTGCGTGCAGCAGGGCAGGTTCGACTACGGCGACTGGCTGCGCGACACCCACCGGCAGACTCGTATCAACTCCCGGGATGCCGCCCCCGAGGGACCGCCGCCCTTCCACCCCGCGCCCGGCGGACTGCTGGCCTGGGGCGAGACGCGGGGCAGCGCGGTGCTCTTCTGGGACACCTCGGCCTCCGACGATCCGGACGAATGGCCCGTCGTCCTCTTCGACTGGGGCCCCTTCCCCAGCTCCGACCCGGACGCCACCTCCGAAACCCGCCCCTGGTACCCCCTCGGCGGCACCGCCACCGAAACCCTCACCGCTCTGCTGACCACCGGCATCCCGATGGACGGCGGCGGGCAGTTCGGGCCCCTCCCGGGCACCGCGCGGCGCACCGCTTTCCTTCCCGATGCCGCCCCCTGGACCCCGCCACCGCCCGCGCCCGAGCACGACCCGGCACGCCGCGCCGCGCTGAGCGAGGGCAGCGGGCCGGCAGCCCTGACGACTCTCGTCCCGCCCCCGTCGCAGCCGTATCTGGGCGCCGCGGCGGCGGACGGCTGGGAGCCCCTCTTCGCCGAGCTCGGCACCCGGCTGCCGCACGAGTACGTCACGCTGCTGGAAACGTACGGGGCGGGCTGCTGGTCGGAGTGGCTGCGCTTCCACACGCCGCTGCGCCCGGCTGAGGGCACCCCGCGGTCGCAGTCGCCCAGCGATCGCCGGGAGGGGCCAGGCGGAGGGTTCGTCTGGCACGCGCAGCAGGTCAACGACGCCTACCGGTCGCTGCGCGGCAACTGGGCCGAGGAGTACCAGCTGGCGGTCTGGCCCGAACCTGGTGGCTTCCTGCCGTTCGCCAACTCGATCGACGGCGATGTGCTCGGCTGGCTGACGGAGGACGCCGATCCCGACCGCTGGCCGCTGCTCGTCTGGCCCCGCCACGCCAAGCAGGGACCCCCGCTGGAGGACTCCCTCACGGAGGTCCTTCTCGCGTGGCTGCGGGGTCGCTTCGCCGCGCCGGGCTTCGCCGAGCTCGACGAGGACGACGACCCGCTGGACTTCATCGGCTTCGAGCCGTGGTCGGACCGCGCCTACTGGTAACGGGCTCGACAGCGGGGCCCCGGTGGTGGGCTCACACCATCAGGGGCACCGGGTGGATCTCGTCCGCCGGGTGTCCGGCGCGGTCGTGCACGCGCTGGACGGCCTCGGCCGAGGGTGCCTCGGAGAGGCAGTAGACGATCCCCGACTCGGGATCCGCCCACGCCCGCTCGAAGCGCACGCCTTCCTCGCCCTCGATCTCCTGGTCCGCCCGGTGGGCGGCCATGAGCTGACCGGCCGTGATCCCGGTCATTCCGTGATGTACGTCCATGAACCGTGTCATCGTGCTCTCCTCGGGTGGACGCTCCTTACCTCCATGGTCCTCCTGCCACCTTCGTGCCGCATGTCGCGGCCCGCGCGGCGGACCGGGCCCGCCGCTGGGAAACCGCGGGCCCGGGGAATCGGCGCGCCGGGTCAGTCCACCTGGTCCGCCAGCTTCACGAAGTCGCTCCAGGAGCGCTTGGGCTGCCGGGGGTCCCACAGCTTCTGGGCCGTCGCGGCGAGCGGCAACCGGACACCTTGCGCCACCTGCTCGGTGGTCTGCGCGCCCGCGAGGTCTCCCCAGACGGCGAACCGGCCACCGAGGATGTGCTCCCGCCCGGCCCACTTCGCGGGCACCGGCTCGGTACCGCGCACCACTGCCGGGGTCCAGTGCTCGTAGATGCGGCGGCCCGTCGGGTAGATGAAGTTGTTGGGCTGGCCGAGGACGTAGTACAGGTACTCGTCGTTGAGGTTGACGACCTGCCAGCCCTCCTTCAGATACTCCGCGGGCTGCCGCTCGCCCTCCTCCCGCCCGGTCCAGTAGGCGACCTCGCGGGGTTTGTCCGGCTTGACGACCCCGCCGCGGTGCATGCCGTCGTTCCACACCTGCGGGGTCTTGTCATGTTTGCGGAGCGTCGCTGCGCGGTCGTTGAGCCAGGCGGTCGCCAGGTCCTGGACCTTTGCCTGGTCCCCGAACTTCTCCCGCGCCTTTTCCGCGAGGCCCGGATAGGTCAGCTCGGGGCTCTGCGTCATCAGCGCCTGGTACTCGTCGCCGCCCGCGTGTGCGTACTTGCCGGGGAACAGATCGGCGAACTCGGCCAGCAGGTCGTCCACGAGCTTCGCCGCCGCGGGCTTGCCGATGTCGATGGCGCCGCGCGGCGTACGGCCGGTGACGCTGCGCAGCTGGAGCTCGGGGTGGGCCCTCAGCACGGCGCCGAGGTGGCCGGGTGAGTCGATCTCGGGGATGACGGTGATGTGCCGGGACGCAGCGAGCTCGATGATGTCGCGGACCTGCGCCTTGGTCAGATGCGGGTCGGAGACGATCTCGGGGTGGGTGTCGCTCTCGACGCGGAACGCCTGGTCGTCGGAGAGGTGCAGCTGGAGCTGGTTGAGCTTCAGATCGCCCATCTCCCGGATCCGGGCCTTGATCCAGTCGGCGCTGAAGTGCTTGCGCGCGATGTCGAGGGAGAAGCCGCGCTGCGGGCGGTCCGGCGCGTCCCGGGCGGTGCCCTCGGCGAACCGGCCCTGCACACGGTGGGTCTGGAGCAGGGTGCGGGTGCCGTAGAAGACCCCGGCGTCGTCGTCGCCGGTGATGGTGACCTTGCCGTCGCGGCTGACCAGCCGATAGCTCTCCGGCCCGCTGCCCGGCTCACCGCTCTTGCCGCCCTTGCTGCTCTTGCTGCTCTTGCTGCTCTTGCTGCTCTTGTCGCGCTTGAGCTCGATGTCGCCCGTACGGGCCGGACCCTTGGCCACGTCCACCTTCAACTCGTCGGCGAGCAGCTTCGCCTCGTCGCGGAGCGAGTCCGTGCCGGTGACGACGCGGGTGTGCTCCGTGCGCTGCCAGCCGGGGCCGCGCACGGCTTTCCATTCGCGTACGGAGGGAACGGCGGAGGGAGCCGGACCGAGCCGGTCGGGGCCCTTGGGCGGCTGCTGGGACCCGCGGTGGCGCTCGGCGGCGGAGGACGTGGGCGAGTCGCGGTCGACGCCTCCTTCGCCGTTGCCGGAGCAGCCGGTCAGGCCCGTCAGCCCCGCCAGACCGGCGGCGAGGGTGAGTGCCAGCACCGCGCCGGGGCGGCCGGCTGCCCAGACGGCAGCCCCCTCGGACTTCTTCCACCAGTTTCGTCCCATGCAGATACGGTATTTCCCCTTTCCAACCCTTCCCTGTCAGCTATGCGCTCCAGCGCGTTCCCTTCCGGGTGAAAAACAGGGTCAGGTCGGCCGATCTTTCCTGCTCCCGGCTACGGTGACGACTCCTGCCGACATCGGGATCCTTCGGACTTTACGGAGCGCATGAGCCTTCCCACCCCTTCGCAGTCGCAGACGCGGATGCCTCTGGACCGGCTCAACACCGCGGCCGTGGACACGGTCGAATCCCTCCTTCTGCGCTGCTGCGGCAGCCGCCGCTGGGCACGGCGGATCGTGGCACACCGGCCGTACCCCGACGTGGAGGCGCTGCTGGCGGCGGCCGACGAGGCGAGCTACGACCTGACCTCCGCGGACCTGCGGGAGGCGCTGGTCTGCGAGTCGGCCGCACACCCGCTGGAAGGGGAGCCGCAGCTGGGCGTGCTCGCCGCGCACACCGCCCTGCGGGCGGCCCACGGCGCATACGAGCGCAAGTTCGGACACGCGTTCCTGTGCTGTCTGGACGGTTTCGCGGTGGCGGAGCGGCTGGACCAGGTGCTGGCGGGGATTCGGTTGCGGTTGGAGAACGATGCGGACGAGGAATGGGCCGTGACGGCGGAGGAGCTGCGGCGGCTTGCTCGGGGCCGGCTGGGGCGGCTGGCGGCGTCGGGGACCATGTGAAGCCCGTGCCCGAAGGGGCGCGGGGCACATCGATGTGGCGGCCCTCACACGCAGGTAGGCCGTCCGTGCCTGATTGATCACACCTGCATACCCCTGCGCGAACGTGCCGACAGCCCGTCGCTACGATGACCGAGGCCGGTGGACCGTACCCGGCCGGGCCCGCCCGACCTACCGAAGCCGGCAGGCCCCAATATCCGCTCCCGGAGGGTTTTTCCGTGCCGGCTGGAACGCTGTACCGCGGCCGGGAAGGAATGTGGTCCTGGGTGGCTCATCGAGTCACCGGCGTCCTCATCTTCTTCTTCCTGTTCGTGCACGTCCTCGACACCGCGCTCGTGCGCGTCTCGCCCGAGGCGTACGACGACACTGTCGCGATCTACAAGACTCCGCTCGTCAACCTGATGGAGTACGGCCTGGTGGCCGCCATCCTGTTCCACGCGCTGAACGGCCTGCGGGTCATCCTCGTGGACTTCTGGTCGAAGGGCGCGAAGTACCAGAAGCAGATGCTCTGGACCGTGCTGGGCGTGTGGACCGTCCTCATGGCGGGTGCCTTCTACCCGGTGCTCCAGCACACGCTGCGCGAACTGTTCGGGAGCTGATGCGTGATGTCGACGACCGAGACGACTGAGCAGCCGAAGAACGACGGCGCCGGTGAGCCCACCGACGAGGTCACGCTGTTCGACGTGGACCACCCCGCCCCCGTGATCGAGCCGCCGCGCAAGCGGACCGGGAAGACGCCGAAGGCGTCCCGCGGCAACTTCGAGATGCAGGCGTGGCTGTTCATGCGGCTGTCGGGCATCGTGCTGGTGGTGCTCGTCCTGGGCCATCTGCTGATCCAGCTGGTGCTGGACGGCGGCGTGAGCAAGATCGGGTTCGCGTTCGTCGCGGGCCGCTGGGCCTCGCCGTTCTGGCAGACGTGGGACCTGCTGATGCTGTGGCTGGCGATGCTGCACGGCGCCAACGGGCTGCGCACGGTGATCAACGACTACGCCGAGCGCGACAACACCCGCTTCTGGCTGAAGATGCTGCTGTACACGGCCACCGTCTTCACCGTCCTGCTGGGCACGCTGGTGATCTTCACCTTCGACCCGAACATCCGCTGACGTACCGGGGCTGAAGGCTGAGGTTTTCCCGATGAACAACGTCAAGATCCACAAGTACGACACCGTCATCGTCGGCGCGGGCGGCGCCGGTATGCGCGCGGCCATCGAGGCCACCAAGCGCAGCCGCACCGCGGTGCTGACCAAGCTCTACCCCACCCGCTCCCACACCGGCGCTGCGCAGGGCGGAATGGCCGCGGCCCTCGCCAACGTCGAGGAGGACAACTGGGAGTGGCACACCTTCGACACGATCAAGGGCGGCGACTACCTGGTCGACCAGGACGCCGCCGAGATCCTGGCGAAGGAGGCCATCGACTCCGTCCTCGACCTGGAGAAGATGGGCCTGCCCTTCAACCGCACCCCGAACGGCACCATCGACCAGCGGCGGTTCGGCGGGCACTCGCGCAACCACGGCGAGGCCCCGGTGCGCCGCTCCTGCTACGCGGCGGACCGCACAGGCCACATGATCCTCCAGACGCTGTACCAGAACTGCGTCAAGGAGGGTGTGGAGTTCTTCAACGAGTTCTACGTCCTGGACCTGCTGCTCAACGAGGACGAGGGCGTCAAGAAGACCTCCGGCGTCGTCGCCTACGAGCTGGCCACCGGTGACGTGCATGTCTTCCAGGCCAAGGCCGTGGTCTTCGCCTCGGGCGGCAACGGCAAGTTCTTCAAGGTGACCTCCAACGCGCACACCCTCACCGGCGACGGCCAGGCCGCCGCGTTCCGGCGCGGGCTGCCGCTGGAGGACATGGAGTTCTTCCAGTTCCACCCGACCGGCATCTGGAAGATGGGCATCCTGCTCACGGAGGGCGCCCGCGGTGAGGGCGGCATCCTGCGCAACAAGGACGGCGAGCGCTTCATGGAGAAGTACGCGCCCGTCATGAAGGACCTGGCCTCCCGTGACGTCGTCTCCCGCGCGATCTACACCGAGATCCGCGAGGGCCGTGGCTGCGGCCCCGAGGGCGACCACGTCTTCCTGGACCTCACCCACCTGCCGCCGGAGCAGCTGGACGCCAAGCTGCCGGACATCACCGAGTTCGCCCGTACGTACCTGGGCATCGAGCCGTACACCGACCCGGTGCCGATCCAGCCGACCGCGCACTACGCGATGGGCGGCATCCCCACCAACGTGCGGGGCGAGGTGCTGGCCGACAACTCCACGCCGGTCCCCGGTCTGTACGCGGCGGGCGAGGTGGCCTGCGTCTCCGTGCACGGCGCCAACCGGCTGGGCACCAACTCGCTGCTGGACATCAACGTCTTCGGCCGCCGGGCCGGGATCGCCGCCGCCGAGTACTCGGCGACCGCCGACTACGTCGAACTGCCCGAGGAGCCCGCGAAGTTCGTTCTCGACGAGATCGGGAACCTGCGGGACGCCACCGGCAGCGAGCGCGTGGTCGAGATCCGCAAGGCGCTCCAGGAGTGCATGGACAAGAACGTCATGGTCTTCCGTACGGAGCAGACGCTGAAGGAGGCCGTCGAGGAGATCGGCGCCCTGCGCAAGCGCTTCCGTGACATCAGCGTCCAGGACAAGGGCAAGCGCTTCAACACCGACCTGCTGGAGGCTCTCGAGCTGGGCAACCTGCTCGATCTGGCCGAGGTCACGGCGGTCTCCGCGCTCGCCCGCAAGGAGTCGCGCGGCGGCCACTACCGCGAGGACTTCCCCAACCGCGACGACGTCAACTTCATGCGGCACACCATGGCGTACCGCGAGGTGGGCGACGACGGCACCGAGTCGATCCGGCTGGACTACAAGCCGGTCGTGCAGACCCGCTACCAGCCGATGGAGCGTAAGTACTGATGAGCACCGCAACGCTGGACAAGAACGACTCCGCGGGGCCCGATGACTCCGCGGGTGCCGCTGCGCATCTGATCACCGTCACGCTGCGGATCCGCCGGTTCAACCCGGAGGTCTCCGACGAGCCGCAGTGGCAGGACTTCACGCTGGAGATCGACCCGAAGGAGCGCGTCCTGGACGCGCTGCACAAGATCAAGTGGGAGCTGGACGGGACGCTGACGTTCCGCCGGTCCTGCGCGCACGGCATCTGCGGTTCGGACGCCATGCGGATCAACGGGCGTAACCGGCTTGCCTGCAAGACGCTGCTGAAGGACATTTCGCCGGAGAAGCCGATCACCGTTGAGGCCATCAAGGGGCTGACGGTGCTGAAGGATCTCGTCGTGGACATGGATCCGTTCTTCCAGGCTTACCGCGATGTGATGCCGTTCTTGGTGACGACGGGCAACGAGCCGACCCGTGAGCGGTATCAGTCCGCGGAGGACCGGGAGCGGTTCGACGACACCACCAAGTGCATTCTTTGCGCGGCGTGCACGTCGTCGTGTCCTGTCTTCTGGAACGACGGGCAGTATTTCGGTCCGGCCGCCATTGTCAATGCGCACCGGTTCATCTTCGACTCGCGGGACGAGGCCGGGGAGCAGCGGTTGGAGATCCTCAACGACCGGGACGGGGTCTGGCGCTGCCGGACGACGTTCAACTGCACCGATGCTTGCCCGCGGGGTATCGAGGTGACGAAGGCGATTCAGGAAGTCAAGCGGGCGCTTATTACTCGTCGCTTCTGAGGGCCCGCGCCCTCCCCCGCCCATCCGCCTCCGCCAAGGGACGGGTGGGCGGGGTCTTTCGTCTCAGCCCAGATCCGGTTCGGAGCGCAGCTCGATGCGGTCCCCCGCCCGCTCCATCTCCAGGGCGACGATCTCGTTGCTTCCCTCGCGCCACAGGTGGCCGGGGGCGTACAGGGTGACCTGGGGCCCCAGGGACCAGTAGCGGCCCAGCGCGAAGCCGTTGAGCCAGACCATGCCCTTGTCCCAGCCGGGGAAGGCGAGGAACCCGTCGGCGGGGGTGTCCACCCGCATCGTCGCCCGGTGGAAGGCGGGGCGTCCGGCGGGGGCGGCACCCGGACGGAAGCGGCAGCCGTTCAGGTCGTCGAGGGGCAGCGAGCGGATCTCCCAGTCCCGTAGCTCCTCGTCCCCGAGCAGGGCCTTGCCGCTGATGCCCTTGGGGTCGTTGATGCCGTGGCCGAAGTTGATCCGGCCCGTGGGGTCGACCAGCAGGTCCAGGGTGCCGGCGGCGCCGTCGACGGTGAGATCCACGGTGGCCCCGGGCTGGTTGCGGTCGAAGGTGCCCACCCGCTCGCCGTCGAGGAAGACCAGGGCACGGTCGCCGAGCCCACTGACGCTGAGCTTCGCCGTCCCGCGTGGCCCCGGCACCTTCGTGCGGTAGTGGATGAGGCCGTACGCCTGCCCGAGCGCTTCCATGTGGACGGGGCCGGGGCTGCGGTGTACGGGGCTGCTCAGCGCGTCGAGGCAGTCGAGCAGGTCCGCCGAGGAGGTGGGGGCCACCGTCTGCGCGGGCATCCGGCGTGGGGTGGCGGGCAGCGGCTCATCGGGCAGCTCGGCGTACTGGCCGATCACCTCGCGGATCTTGTGGAACTTCGCGGTGAGTTCGCCCGCCTCGCCGATCGGGGCGTCGTAGTCGTAGCTGGTGATGGTGGGCTGGTAGTGGTCGCCGTCCAGATTGGCGCCCGCGTACCAGCCGAAGTTGGTGCCGCCCACCGCCATGTAGAAGTTGACGGACGCGCCCGCCTTGAGCATCTTCGCCACATTGCCGGCCGTCTCCGCCGGGTCGGTGGTGTGGTGGGTCTCGCCCCAGTGGTCGAACCATCCGTCCCAGAACTCGGTGCAGAACAGCGGCCCTTCGGGCTGGTACTTCCGCAGCTCGGCGAACGGCCCGATGGGGTCGCCCGCGAAGTTGACGGTGGCCAGCAGGTCGGGGAGGTTGCCCGCCTCCAGCATCTCCTGGGAGGCGCCGTTGGAGCAGAACAGCAGGCTGTCGACGCCGCGGGAGCGCATGCTGTTCTTCAGGTGCTCCAGGTGGGCGTGGTCGTCGTCGTAGCTGCCGTACTCGTTCTCGACCTGCATCGCGATGACGGGCCCGCCCCGGGTGGCCTGCAGGTCGACGAGCTGGGGCAGGAGGTCGTCGAACCAGCCGTCGACCGCGCGCTCGTAGGCGGGGTCGGAGCGGCGCAGCGGCATGTCCTTGTCCTTGAGGAGCCAGGCAGGCAGGCCGCCGAAGTCCCATTCGGCGCAGATGTAGGGGCCGGGCCGCACGATCACCTTGAGCCCCGCCTTGTCGGCCTGCCGGACGAAGGCGGCGATGTCCCGCCAGCCGGTGAAGTCCGTCTCGCCCTTGTGGGGTTCGTGGAAGTTCCAGGCGATGTAGGTCTCCACCGTGTTGAGGCCCATGCCCCGCAGCCGGGTCAGCCGGTCGCGCCAGTCGTCGGGGTGGGTCCGGTAGTAGTGGAAGGCGCCGGACAGGATCTGGAACGGCTTCCCGTCCAGCAGGAACTCGTCGCCCCGCACGGTCAGTCCGGAGGGGTGTGCCGACTGGGCGAGGACCGTACGGCTGCCGCCGAGGACCGTGCCCAGGGACGCCGCTGACACGGTGGCCGCGCCGAGAAACCTTCGCCGACTGAACTCCGCCATGCGCACTCCCGGTTGGACTGGCATCACTGATCGGTCGCGTTCGGTGTTGTTTCTTCGTGCGCGTCCGAGTCTGCGGCACTCCACAAAAGAGAACAAGAGGGCCGACGACGCGGCACCGCCGATGGCTTGGTCCGTCCGCCGTCAGCTCACGAGGTCACGAGGCACCTGGCGAAATCCAGGGACGCGGTGAACACATCGTGCACCTCCTGTTCCGCCGCCCCGTACCAGCCGTGGTCGGCGCCGGGGACGAGCCTCAGTTCCGCCGCCGCGCCCGCGTCCCGCAACGCCGCCGCCAAGTCCGCGCTGTGCGTACGGCAGACCATCGTG
Source organism: Streptomyces sp. 3N207 (assembly GCF_052246355.1). Lineage (NCBI taxonomy): Bacteria > Bacillati > Actinomycetota > Actinomycetes > Kitasatosporales > Streptomycetaceae > Streptomyces > Streptomyces sp. 3N207. Next base: position 380,519 of record NZ_JBQQBV010000001.1, read on the forward strand.
TCCTCCTCCCCGTGGGCGAGGAAGAACGGCGGGGCCGCGGCGTGCACTTGGGCGAGCGGGCTGGCGGCTCGGGCCCGGTCGGGGACCTCGGCCGGGGCAGCACCCAGGAGCAGGGCCTCGGGGGTACGGGGATCGTGCGGACGGAAGCCGCCCCGAGGGGCCGTCAGATCGCTGGGCGCGTACCAGAGGACGGCGCCCGCGAGGTGCGGCTCGGACAGCGCGAGGAGCGCGGCCAGCTGCCCGCCGGCCGACTCGCCCCACACCACCGTCCGCCGGGGATCGATGCCCAGCTCACCGGAGCGCCGCGTCAGCCACCGCAGGGCGGTACGCACATCGTCCAGCGGGGCCGGGAAGAGCGCCTCGCCGCTGAGGCGGTAGTCGACGCAGGCGACCGCGAGGCCCGCGGCGGCGAGCCGGTGGAAGGGGCCGGGGTCCCAGTCGCGGGTGCGCATCCCCAGGTCGTCGCGGCGTCCGCGCCGCCACGCGCCGCCGTGGACGTACAGCACCAGGGGAGCCGGTCCTTCGGGGAGCCACAGGTCCAGTTCGAGCGGACGGCTGCCGTCGGGAACCGCGTAGGGCACTCCGCGCAGCAGCCGGATGCCGCCAAGTGACGCCGCGGGTGGGAGGGGTGCCTCGTCCGGGTGCGGGGCGGGGATCTGTTTCAGCAGGTCCGGGTCCGGAACGGTCACCGCTTCCTCCTCTGGTGGTCGGGCAGAAAGCGTACGTCGTACCGCGCGGGCACGGTGCCGAACTGTGAGGGCGCTCCGTCCGGTTGGCGTGCCGCAGTCCTTGGGGACAGAGCCGAAGTCACCAGGGGTGAGGGGCGGTCCGGAGTGCTCCCCCTCGGTGGGCACCGGCCCCTCTTGGAGGGCGGTGCGATGCGGTGCGTATCGTGCGGCCGATGGGACGGATGCGGATCGTAGGGACGGTGACGGCGGCCCTCGCCCTGACGCTCGCTGCGGGCTGCGCGGGCGGCGACGGCGCGGAGCAGGGCGGCCCCGCCAAGCCCTCGGGGCAGCACGGGGTGCGCTTCGAGGCGGACCGCCCGGTCGCACGTGCGGATGCGCCCGTGAACGTACGGCTCAAGGGGCCGGCGCCCCGTACCCGGGTGAAGATCACCGCCCAGGCCGAGGACCGCCGCGGCGGGCGCTGGGCGGCCACCGTGACGCGCACGGCCGACAGCAAGGGCACCGTTCAGCTGGGCGAGAAGGGCACCGCGCGGCTGCTGGAGAGCATGCTGCCGACCGGCGGACCGGCCGCGAAGCTGATCGGCAGCGGCAAGGCGTTCTCGTACCACCCGGGTCCGCCCGGAAAGCAGCGCTCGTACACGGTGCGGTTCGATGCGACGGCCCTGTCGGGCAAGGACAAGGGCGAGCGGGTCGCCCGCCGGGACCTGGTCCGCCAGTGGCTGACCAAGGGCACGACGCACCGCAGGCTCACCGTCGCCGAGGACAAGGTCGCGGGCGATCTGTATCTGCCGGCGAAGGGCGGCGGCAAGAAGGCACCCGTGCTGGTGTTCGGCGGCTCGGAAGGCGGCAACGCCGGTACGTACGCAGCGGCGCTGCTCGCCTCGCACGGGCACCCCGCGATGTCGGTGTGCTACTTCCGGTGCGGCTCCGGCTCCGGACGTCCCGACGGCATCGACGACATCGATCTGGACTACTTCACCAGGGCCGGGGAGCTGCTGCGTAAGCAGGAGGGTGCCGATCCGGACCGGCTGGCCGTCATGGGCAACTCGCGCGGCAGCGAGGCGGCGCAGTTGCTGGGGCAGCGCCGCCCGGACGTCTTCCGCGACGTCATCGCGTACGCGCCCTCGTCCAATGTCAACGGTCCCTATCCGAGCGGTACCACCGCCTGGGCCGACCGCGGCAAGCCGGTCCCGACCGGCCCCATCCCCCTCGACCACGTACGCGGCACAGTGCTCGCCGTCGCGGGCGGCAACGACAGGATGTGGGGCTCGGCGGACTCGGCTGCCGCCATGGCCCGACAGGGGGCGAAGAAGTTGGTGTACCCGGATGCCGGGCACCATGTGAACTGGTTCCCGCTCGGGCAGCCGGGCCAGGAGGGCGGCCGCAATGGTGCCGTGACCAGCACTTCGCGGGCCGACCAGGCCGCCCGGGCCGACTCCTGGCGAAGGGCCTTGCGACTACTGGAGGGCTGACAGCTTCTGGGTGGGGGGTGCCCCTTCCTGAGGGCCGCAGGCTGCGGGTGCGTGGTGGCTTGGCGCGCCCACGCGGCGGAGCCGCCTATGTCTCTGTCCCGCGCCCCTTCGGGGCACGTCCCTCAGGCGTTCTTCGCGGCCAGCTTGACGATGGTGACGTCCGAGTCGGCGCCCACCCTCACGGGCGGGCCCCAGGCGCCGGCGCCGCGGGTGACGTACAGCTGGGTGTCGCCGTAGCGCTCCAGCCCGGCGACGGTCGGGTTGGCCAGCGCCGCGAGGTGGTTGCCGGGCCACAGCTGGCCGCCGTGGGTGTGGCCGGAGAGCTGGAGGTCGACGTCGTGGTCGACGGCCTCGTGGATCTGCACCGGCTGATGCGCCATCAGTACGCAGGCACGTGAGGTGTCCCGGTCACGGAGCGCCTTGCCGTAGTCGGGCCCCTCACCCTGCTCCTCACCGGCGAGGTCGTTGACGCCGGCGAGGTCGAAGCCCGGCAGCTCGCGCCGGGCGTTCTCCAGCGGGTGGACGTCCAGCTCGCGCAGGTGGTCGATCCACTCGCGGGCGTTGCCGAAGTACTCGTGGTTTCCCGTCACGAAGTACGACCCGTGCCGGGACCGCAGCTCGCGCAGCGGCTCCGCCGCGGGGCCGAGATCGGCGACGGTGCCGTCGACCAGGTCGCCGACTATCGTCACCAGGTCCGGCTGCGCCCTGTTGATGGTGTCGACGATCCGCCGGGTGTGGGCACGGCCGAGGATCGGCCCGAGGTGGATGTCGCTGACCACCGCGACCCGGTAGCCGTGCGCACGCCGGCCCAGCTTGGCCAGCGGGACGGTGACGTGCTTGAGCGTCGGCCCGTTCAGCACGCTGTAGCCCCCGGCCGCCGTCGTGCCGAGGCCGGCCACTGCGGCTGTGCCGGCGAGGGTGCGGGCGAGGAAGACCCGACGGGTGGGGACGGGGGCGGTGAGGGGGACGGTGTGTGGGCTGGTGCGCGAGGGGGCGCCGGGCTCGGTGGCGACGCCGCCGCCGGTACCGCCCGCCGCCTCCGCCGCCACAGCTGCGGGCTCCGCCACGACTGCGGGTTCCGCCACAGCTGCCGGTTCCGCCGCAGCTGCGGGCTCTGCCGTGACGGGGGCCGGTTCCGTCGCGAGGGTCCCGGCCGCCCGCTCCCTCCCCCATGCCGTGCGCCGCAGTACGAACCGCACCAGTTCCCCGGCGAGCAGCGCCAGCGTCAAATACAGCAGGCAGGCCAGCCACAGATAGCCGGGCCAGGCCAGTACCCGCTCCAGCGCGAAGGGCGCGCCCGCACGGCCTGAGACAAGCCCGCCGAACGTGGTGACGGGCAGCACCACCGCCAGCACCGTGCCCAGCCGGCGCCACCAGCTCCGTGGCGCGGACACATCGCGTACGAAGCGCCGCCACAGATAGACGTGCGTGCCGGCCAGCAGGCTCAGCACGACGAGTCCGATCAGTACGCCTACGACCACCATGAAGGCCGCTCCTCCCCCTCGCTCTCCCCCGCTCCCGGACCTGCCCCGGGCGGCATCAGGTGCGCCGGGCCGCCCGCAGTCCGCGAAGACCGATCAGACCGATCGCCGTTCCCAGCAGGAACGAGGTGATCGCCAGCAGCAGATGGACCCAAAAATAACCCGTCGGATCGCCGGCGTCGTCGAAAGCCAGCCCGCTGCTGTCCTTCCAGAGGTTCTTGACGAACGTGATCCAGACGAACCAGGACCAGACCCCGAAGGCCAGCAGGAACCAGGAGACCCGCCGGGAGAGCACCAGCCCCGTCCGCCGCATTGCCGAGGGCTCCGCCGCCGGCTGCGGCTCGGGCTCCGTGGCGGGGGGTGTGGTGGAGGTGTCGCGCATGATGTCCAGTATGGCCGCCACGCCCTCCTCCGCCGCCCGGCGGGGTACCGGACCGTCAGCCGGCGGGGCCCCGGGCCGTCGCCCGGAGGGGGTCCGGGACCGTCGCCCGGAGGGGGTCCGGGGCCGTCGTCCGGCGGGGGCGTGCTGCGGCACCCGCCCCCATTGGCCTACGGAACTGCGCGAGTTGGGCGATCCGAATCCGCCCATGGAGGGGCTCGACGTCCCCAACGCGCCTATGGGCCTGTACGTTCGCAGGGTGCCCATTTCTTCGCATTATTCAGACCGCGCCGCGCGCCCGCACCCGCGCGGCGGCTCGCGCAAACGCCGCACGACCACGTTCGCCGGCCTTGCCTCCACCGGCCTCGTCCTCTCTGTGCTCTCCCTGCTGACCGCCACGGGAGCCCAGCCCTCTTACGCCGACGAGAACGAGCCGGCCGGCAAGAAGGCCGAGCCCAAGCCGCCCGCGCAGATGTCGACCATCGGCGGCGAGCGGCTCGGCCGCCCCGGTACCCAGGTGAACCTGAAGAAGGGCGCCCCCAAGGTGCCCACCAAGCTCTCGGCGCGCTCCTGGATCGTCACGGACGCCGAGTCGGGCAAGGTGCTGGCCTCCCACAACGCGCACTGGCGGCTGCCTCCGGCCAGCACGCTGAAGATGCTCTTCGCCGACACGGTGCTGCCCAAGCTGCCGAAGAACCGCAGCCACAAGGTCGTCCGCTCCGACCTGGCGGGGATGGGCGAGGGCAGCAGCCTCGTCGGCGTCAAGGAGGGCGAGTCCTACACCGTGCACGACCTGTGGCTCGGTGTCTTCCTGCGCTCCGGCAACGACGCGGTGCATGTGCTGGCGGCCATGAACGGCGGCAAGGCGAAGACGGTCAAGGAGATGAACGAGCGGGCCCGGACCCTGCACGCCAACGACACCAAGGTGGTCAGCCCGGACGGCTACGACCACAAGGGCCAGGTCTCCTCGGCGTACGACCTGACGCTGTTCGCCCGCTCCGGCCTCCAGAACAAGGACTTCCGCGAGTACGCGGCCACCGCCGACGCGAAGTTCCCCGGTGAGACGAAGAAGGACAAGAAGACCGGCAAGAAGAAGCGCGAGAGCTTCCAGATCCAGAACACCAACCGGCTGCTGACCGGTGACGTCGGCATCAAGCCCTACCCGGGCATCGCCGGCGTCAAGAACGGCTCGACGACCAACGCGGGCAACACCTTCACCGGCGTGGCCCAGCGCGGAAACCGGGTGCTGCTGGTGACGGTGATGCATCCGGAGGCGACCGAGGCACACGGCGTCTACAAGGAGACCGCCAAGCTGCTGGACTGGGGCTTCGCCGCCGACGGCAAGGTCGAGCCGGTGGGCGAGCTGGCGGCACCGGGCGGCGGCGCCAGCGGCGGGGGTGCACCGGCGGGCAAGGGCGGCGAGGCGGGCGGCTCGGACGCCCGCGCGGCGGCGCACACCGATGGCAAGCCCTCGGGCGGCGCCGGGACGGCGCTCGGAATCACGGGCGGTGTTCTGGTCGCCCTGGCTCTGGTGGCGTACGTGGTGCACCGTCGCTGGCCGCTTCCGGAGCTGGCGCGTCGCCGTCGCCGGTGAGGTCCTTGACGGGCTGCTGGGCGTCGGGGCCCTCGCCGGGGGCGGGGGCCGTGGCCGTCCAGGCGGCGCAGTAGAGCAGCAGCTTGGTCATGAAGCTGATCCACAGCAGCAGTGCGATGGGTACGCCGAAGGCGCCGTAGATGTTCTTCGCGGCCACCTGCTGGAGGTAGCCGCCGAGCAGCAGCTTCAGCAGTTCGAAGCCGACCGCGCCCTGGAGGGCCGCCGCCAGGGTCGCGCGGCGCGGCGGCTGCACGCGGGGCAGCAGGGTGAGCACGTACCACAGCAGTACGAAGTCGGCGGCGACGGCGGCGGTGTAGCCCGCGGCGCGCAGCAGCACCGTCCCCGCCCCGCCCTCGGCCAGTCCGAGCTGCTCGGCGACCCATCTGGCGGCGGTCACGGCGAACGCGGAGCCGCCGAAGGAGACCAGCCCGACGACGCCGAGGCCCAGCAGGATGCCCACGTCCACGGCGCGGCGGACGACGAGGTTGCCGGGGTCCTCCTCCAGGTCCCACACGGCGCGCAGGCTCTCGCGCAGGGTGCCGACCCAGCGCCCGCCGGTGAGCAGCAGCGCTACGCCCGCGATACCGCCGACGGTGCCCGCGTTGTCCACCAGCGACTGGAGTTCGAGCTGGTCGGAGATGCCGGGCACCTGGTCGGTGAGGGTCTCCTGGAGCCGGTTCGTCTGCTCGTGGGAGAGCAGCGCGGCGGCGACGGCGACGCCGACGGCGAGCATCGGGAACAGCGCCAGGAAGCTGATGAAGGTGATGGCGGCGGCCAGCCGCGTCCACTTCCGGTCTTCCAGGTGCTGGTAGATCCGCCAGATCCGCGTGGCGCGCAGCCGGGCGAGCACGGTGCGGAACCATGCCGACAGCGGTCCGAGGAGCGGGCCCACGAGCGGCAGCTTCTTCAGTCTCTCCACACCAGCCACCTGCCCAGCTCAGCGGTCTCCAACGGTCTCCGGCCGCTACTGGACGTTACCGTCCGTTACGGAGCCTTGCCGGTTCCGTCGCCGTTCAGAGCGTCGCGGGCGGGCGCAGCGCCGAGCGGCGCTGGTGCGGCGGGCGGCAGGACGCGGCCGGGACGGTGACCTCGAACGGCGACGCGGCAGCCGGCCCCGGACCCTGCGGATAGCCGGGGCCTGTGGCAGGGGCCGGGCCGGTGTCCGGGCTGGGTGCCTGCGCGAAGGGAAACTCCTGCTTCAGCCGCCACACCTGGTCGGCGCCCTGCTCGTAGAGGGCGAACCCGCCGGCCGTCCAGGCGCACTCGAAGTCGGACAGCTCCTCGTAGGCCCGGTCCATGGCCGGCTCCGCGATGCCGTGCGCGACCGTCACATGCGGGTGGTACGGGAAATACAGCTCGCGGGCGAGCGGGCCCTCCGGGTCGCGGACCCGCTCCTGGAGCCGGGAGCAGGCCGTGGCACCCTCCACGACCTGGACGAACACCACCGGCGACAGCGGCCGGAACGTGCCCGTACCCGCCAGCCGCACCGGGAAGGCGCGCCCGGCCAGGGCCACGCCCGCCAGATGCGCCTCGATAGCCGGCCGCGCCGAGGCCGGGACCTCGGTGGGCGGCAGCAGCGTGATGTGGGTGGGGATGCCATGGGCGGCGGCGTCGCCGAAGGAGGCCCGCCGCTCCTGGAGCAGTGTGCCGTACGGCTCCGGGACGGCGAGCGATACGCCGAGGGTGACGGTCGCTCCCGCGCCCATAGGTTCTCCCTTCACCGCCTGCCGGGCACGAGGCCCACCTTGTCGTACACGGTCCGCAGCGTCTCGCTCGCCACGGCCCTGGCCTTCTCCGCACCGTCGAACAGGATCTTGTCCAGCGCAGCCGGGTCGTCCATGAACTCCCGGGTCCGGTCACGGAACGGCGTCACCCAGTCCGTGACGATCTCCGCGAGATCCGTCTTCAGCGCACCGTAGCCCTTGCCCGCGTACTTATCTTCCAGTTCCTCGATTCCCGCACCGGTGAGCGTCGAGTAGATCGTCAGCAGATTGCTGATCCCGGGCTTCTTGTCCCGGTCGAAGCGGATGACGGTGTCGGTGTCGGTGACCGCGCTCTTGATCTTCTTGGCGGTGGTCTTCGGCTCGTCCAGCAGCTCGATGATCCCCTTGGGTGCCGAGGCGGACTTGCTCATCTTGACCGCCGGGTCCTGGAGATCGTAGATCTTCGCCGTCTCCTTGGGGATGTACGCGTCCGGGACGGGGAACGTGGCGCCGTACCGCCCGTTGAACCGCTCGGCGATGGTGCGGGTCAGCTCCAGGTGCTGGCGCTGGTCCTCGCCGACCGGGACCTGGTGCGCCTGGTAGACGAGGATGTCGGCGACCATCAGCGCGGGGTAGGTGAACAGCCCGACGCTGGTGTGGTCGGTGCCCTGCTTGGCGGACTTGTCCTTGAACTGCGTCATGCGCGCTGCCTCGCCGAAACCGGTGAGGCACTCCACGATCCAGCTCAGCTGGGTGTGCTCGGGCACATGGCTCTGGAGGAAGAGCGTGCAGCGCTCCGGGTCCAGCCCGGCGGCCAGCAGCTGGGCAGCGGCCATCCGCGAGTTGTCGCGCAGGTCGGCCGGGTCCTTGGGGATCGTCATGGCGTGCAGGTCGACGACCATGTAGTACGCGTCGTGGGTCTCCTGGAGCGCCACCCACTGGCGCACGGCACCGAGGTAGTTGCCGAGGTGGAACGAACCGGCAGTGGGCTGGATTCCGGACAGCACACGAGGACGATCATTGACCATGCGGCCATTCTCTCAGGTGTCCGGACCCGCCTGCGCCCGAGTTCCGGGTGAGCTGGGGCACGGGGCCCGGCCCGTGGGAGCACGCGGACCGGGCCGGGGGCGCAGGGAAACGAGCCGGGCTCCCTCGCACACGCCGGGCAGGGGAGACGGACGGCGCCGACAGAAGATAGAAAGGTGCGGCCCCACCGGGCAGGCACGCCGGTATGTACAGAGGAACGGAGACGACGATGTCCACCCTCTCGAGCCCTTCGAGCGCGCAGAGCATCGCTACAGCGGAAGCTCACAGTGCGCACAACTACCACCCGCTCCCCGTCGTCATCGCCACCGCGGACGGCGCGTGGGTGACCGACGTCGAGGGGCGCCGCTATCTCGACATGCTGGCCGGTTACTCGGCCCTGAACTTCGGCCACCGCAACCCGCGCCTCATCGAGGCGGCCAAGGCCCAGCTCGACCGGGTCACCCTCACCTCCCGCGCCTTCCACCACGACCGCTTCGCCGACTTCGCCGCGCAGCTCGCCGAACTGTGCGGGATGGAGATGGTGCTGCCGATGAACACCGGCGCGGAGGCGGTGGAGACGGCCGTCAAGACGGCGCGCAAGTGGGGCTACCGGGTCAAGGGGGTGCCCGACGGGCAGGCGAAGATCATCGTCGCGGACAACAACTTCCACGGCCGTACGACGACGATCATCAGCTTCTCCACCGACGAGGAGGCCCGGGCCGATCACGGTCCGTACACGCCGGGTTTCGAGGTCGTCCCGTACGGCGACCTCGCGGCGCTGGAGGCGGCCGTCGACGAGCACACCGTCGCCGTCCTGCTGGAACCCGTGCAGGGTGAGGCGGGCGTCCTGGTGCCCCCGCCCGGCTATCTGGCCGGTGTCCGGGAGCTGACCCGCTCGCGCGGGGTGCTGTTCATCGCCGATGAGATCCAGTCGGGGCTGGGCCGTACCGGAGCCACGTTCGCCTGCGAGCAGGAGGGCGTCGTCCCCGACATGTACGTCCTGGGCAAGGCGCTGGGCGGCGGTGTGGTGCCCGTCTCCGCGGTCGTCTCCTCCCGCGAGGTGCTGGGCGTCCACCGCCCCGGCGAGCACGGCTCCACCTTCGGCGGCAACCCGCTGGCCTGCGCGGTCGCCCTCGAAGTCCTCGACATGCTGCGCGGCGGGGAATTTCAGCAGCGGGCCAAGGAGCTCGGCGAGCATCTGCACCGGGAGCTGAATCTGCTGCCGGACTCGGCCGTCCGCGAGGTGCGGGGGCGGGGGCTGTGGGCCGGCGTCGACATCGCGCCCTCCCACGGCACGGGACGCGAGATCTCGGAACAGCTGCTGTCCCGCGGGGTGCTGGTCAAGGACACCCATGGCTCCACGATCCGGCTCGCGCCGCCGCTGTGCATTTCCAAGGAGGACCTGGACTGGGGGCTGGAGCAGTTGCGGTCGGTGCTGGCGGGTTAGCCGGTGTCTGTGGGCGCCCCCTCCCTCGTGCGGGTGAGGGGGTGCCCCTGCTGGGCGTTCGCAGACTGCGGGTGCGTCTTGGCTGAGCGCGCAGTTCCCCGCGTCCCTGACGGGGCGCGTTCATCCCGCTGCATCGCGGGTGAGGTTCTGACTCCGGGCCACCTCCTCCATGCCGAAGGCGGAGCGGCGAGGGGGCGGTCTCCGATCTGTCTTCCGTACACCGGCCCCCGGAACATCCCGGACAACTGCTAGTCGTCGTCGCAGGCGCCGAGCCGCAAGCCCCGACTGTGCGCGACTCGCAGCACGTCGCCGAGGGCACGGACGGCCGCTGTTAAAGCCAGCCGCAATGCGAGGGCGCCTGCGGCGGGCTGCGCCAGCACCGCCTCGCACTCCCCCAACACCCGTGCCGCGTCCGTGATCTGCCGGTCCTCGGTCGCGTCCGCCAACGCGGAGATCATCCCGCCCTCGGCGCCGGGCGCCAGGTAGCAGGGCTTGCCGGTGTCGGAGGTCCAGGGCAGTAGCCGGAGGTCTTCGTCGAAGAGGGGTTCGTGCTTCTCGGTCACGCTGAGCTCCTTTCCACGGGCACGGCTGATGGTCACTGGTGGCGGGGAGTCAGCGCGACGACGCTGACGGCGTCCGATCGAGGTCACCGAAAGGCGTCAAACCGGTGTCATAGACAGGGGAGTTGGTTCTAGCGTGTCCGGTATGACGACAGCGGAGCAGGTACCGAACGACACGCTGCGAGCCGTCCGCATCGGGCTGCGGCTCAGTCAGGACGACCTGGCTAGGGCGCTACGACGGGCTGGCGAGGAGTCCGGAGAGCCGAACGACGCGAACAAGCGGTTGGTGCAGCGCTGGGAGTCCGGCATCAGCCGCACACCCCGGCCGGTGTATGCGCGGGCGCTCGAGCGGGTCACCGGCCGTCCGGTGGAGTCGCTCGGATTCGCCCTTCCGGTCCCCCGGCTACGGGTCAGCGATGACGGACACGGCGGCCACGATGTGGAGGCCGAGACGATGAGCACGGACGTCCACGCCCAGCAGCAGCCGTCTCCCTCGCCTTCGCCCCACTACGGCGGTATCTGGCTGAGCCGTTACGAGTACTACAGCTCCGGACGCGGCGACACCTTCACGGGGTCCCACTACCTCGTGCTCGTCCAGCACGGCGACCGCCTGACCGGGCAGTCGCTGCCGGGCGCCTCCACCGACCCGGACTCGCCACTCACCCTCGACCTGACCGTGGACCGCAACGTGGTCACCGGCACCTGGACCGAACAGACGGCGTCCGATGGCTACTACGCGGGCGCCCGCTACCACGGCGCTCTCCAACTCCTCGTCGAGCCGACCGGCCGCCGCATGACCGGCAAGTGGATCGGCTTCGGCAAGGACTTCGACATCAACTCCGGCCCCTGGGAGCTGGTCTTCCAGGACAGCTCCACCAGCAAGGCAGCGTTGGAGCGCTACAGCCGGCCCCCCGAGTGAGGGGCGGCCTCCTGCGCGCGTACCCTCCCCCGTTGCGTTACCAGCGTCACAGCGAAGGACAAAGCCAGCGCGGCGAGGAGGCCCAGGTTGGCGGTGGACCAGGGGCCGGTGGGGCCGCCCAGGGCTAGGGGGGAGAGCAGGTAGCCCTGCCAGTTGAGCCAGTCGGCGCCGGTGTTGGTGACCAGGCCCCAGCCGAGCGCGGTGGCCCCCGCCAGGACAGCGAGCGGCAGGAGGCGGATGTCGCCGTAGCGGCCCCGGGGGCGGAAGAGGTCGGCGTCGTCGAAGGGGCGGCTGCGCAGTGCCGTGTCGGCCAGCATGATGCCGCACCAGGCGGCGACGGGTACGCCCAGCGTCGTCAGGAAGGCCATGAACGTGCCGAGGAAGTCGTCGGCGAAGAAGACGAGTGCGATCGTGCCCGCGACCATCAGGGCGCCGTCCACGGCGGCGGCCGCATAGCGCGGCACCCGCACGCCCGCGGCCAGCAGCGCCAGGCCGGAGGAGTAGATGTCGAGGACGGCCCCGCCGACCAGCCCCAGCACGGCGACGAGGGTGAACGGGACGAGGAACCACAGCGGGAGGAGGGTGGTGAGCGCGCCGATCGGGTCGGCGGCCACCGCCTCGTTCAGCCGCGGGGAGGAACCGGCCAGCAGCAGGCCGAAGACGAACAGCAGGAGAGGGGCGAGGGAGGCGCCGAACGTGGTCCAGCCCGCCACCGCCGCGCCCCGCGTTCTCCTGGGCAGGTAGCGGGAGTAGTCGGCTGCCGCGTTCACCCAGCCCAGGCCGAACCCGGTCATCACGAACACCAGGGCGCCCAGCATCTGCTGCGCCGAGCCGTCCGGCAGCGCCGACACCCGCTCCCAGCGGATCTCGTCCGCCACCAGCACCATGTAGCCGACCGTCAGTGCTCCCGTCACCACGGTGATGGCCGTCTGAAGGCGCATGATGAGGTCGAAGCCGGCGATGCCCGCGGCGACCGTCAGCGCGGAGACCACCACCAGGGCTGTCACCTTCGTACCCGTACCGCCGCCCCATCCCAGCCGGTCGAGGACGGTGGCCGTCGCCAGTGTCGCGAGGGTCACCAGGACGGTCTCCCAGCCGACCGTCAGCACCCAGGAGACCGCGGACGGCAGCCGGTTGCCGCGTACTCCGAAGGCGGCCCGGCTCAGCACCATCGTCGGCGCGGAGCCGCGCTTGCCCGCCACCGCCACCAGGCCGCACAGCAGGAACGAGGCGACGATGCCCAGCACGCCCGCGATCAGCGCCTGCCGGAACGACAGGCCGAAGCCCAGCGCGAACGAGCCGTAACTGAGCCCGAGAACCGAGACGTTCGAGCCGAACCACGGCCAGAACAGTTGCGCGGGCCGTCCCTTGCGCTCGGCTTCGGCTATGACGTTGAGGCCGTTCTCCTCGACTGCCGGCATGGCGCCGCACCCCCCGTTTCCGTTTCGCGGACGTTGCTCGGCCCGCGCCGACTCAAGATCAGGGCGACCGGGCCGAATCGTCAAGAGCCGCCCGAACCGCAGCGCGCCAGCGCCCCGCACAACGCGTCCAGTGCTGCCGCGTAGGCGTGTTCGGCGGGGGTGCCGTAGCCGACGACCAGGGACGGGTCCGGCGGCGGGTCATGGGGGGCCGACGGGTGGTGGAAGGCGGAGAGGGGGTCGAGGGCGACGCCGGTGTGGTGCAGGGCACGGAGGGCGGTGGCTTCCGTGACGCCGGGTGGAAGGCGGAGGACGGCGTGCAGGCCGGCGGCGATGCCGGTGGCGCGCGCGGCGGGGACGCGGGCAGCAAGCCGTTCGACCAGGCGGTCGCGGCGCGTACGGTAGCGGTGCCGCATGGCCCGTACGTGCCGGTCGTAGGCGCCGCACTCCAGGAAGTCCGCGAGGGTGAGCTGGTCGAGGGTGCCGGTCGTCCACTCGGCGGGCGTCTTCGCGGCGAGGACCGGCTCCACCAGGTGATCGGGAAGCACCATCCATGCCAGCCGCAGTGCGGGGGCGAGGGCTTTGCTGGCGGTGCCGAGGTAGACGACGCGCTCGGGGTCGAGTCCCTGGAGGGCTCCCACCGGGTTTCTGTCGTAACGGAACTCGCCGTCGTAGTCGTCCTCCAGGACCAGACCGCCGGTCCGGCCCGCCCAGTCGACCACGGCTGCGCGGCGGTCGGGGTGCAGCGGGGTGCCGAGCGGGTACTGGTGTGCGGGGGTGAGCAGCACCGCGCGTACGTCAGCGAAGTGCGGGTCGCTGTCGAGAAGTTGCGTACGGGCGCCCCGCGTATCCACCGGGAGGGGGCGGGTGCGGGCCACCGGCTCCAGCAGCTCGCGGTGGAAGGGCAGACCGTACTCCTCGACGGCGATGTCCCCCGGCACCGCACGCGCCAGCAGCGCGACGCCCTGTGCGAACCCGGCGCAGACCACGATGCGGTCGGGGTCCGCGCGCACGCCGCGCGCCCGGGCCAGATAGCCGGCCAGCGCCTGCCGCAGTTGGACGGCGCCCAGCAGATCACCGTGCGAGAAGGCGTGCGCGGGGGCTGCGGTGAGTGCGCGCCGGGCCGAGGTCAGCCACGCCGAGCGGGGGAACGCCGAGACATCGGGCGTGCCGGTGCGCAGATCGTGGGTGGGGCGCTGCTGCCAGCGCGGGCCGCGGCTGAACGACACCCGGGACGGCCGCACGGCGCCGGCCGGTGACGGGGAGCGCGGGCGGCCCGGGGGCGCCGGTTCGGCGCGGTCCGCCACCCGGGTGCCGGAGCCCTGCCGCGCCGACAGCCACCCTTCCGCGACGAGTTCGGCGTAGGCCCCGGCCACCGTGTTGCGGGCCAGGCCCAGGTCGGCGGCGAGGGTACGGGACGAGGGGAGGCGGGTGCCCGGGGCGAGGCGGCCGGTGCGGATGGCGTCGCGCAGCGCGGCGAGGAGGGCGGCGCGGGGACGGGGCGCGCCGGGACCTGCGGACGGCGGGAGGTCGAGGTGGAGGTCACTGCCGGTGCGGCGCTCCTGGCGGTGCCCTGGCGGACCGGAATTGGCCCATGAATCTGCCATGAAAGTGGACCATACGCGTGGCCCACTCCCGCATAGGCTCGGGGGCATGACGACGACACCGCGTATGGACATCTGGAAGACCGCACCCGCACTGATGAAGGGCATGTACGCCTTCCAGCAGGCCGCCTCGGCGGCAGGGCTCGACCCGGTCGTCGGCGAGCTGGTCAAGATCCGCGCCTCGCAGATCAACCGCTGCGCCTACTGCCTGGACATGCACTTCGCCGACGCCCGCAAGAACGGCGAATCGCAGCTGCGGCTGGACCTGCTCCCGGCCTGGGAGGAGGCCGGCGACCTGTTCACCGAGCGGGAGCGGGCCGCGCTCGCACTGACGGAGGCCGTCACCGAGCTGACGGACGGCTTCGTGCCCGACGAGGTGTACGAGCGGGCCGCCAAGCACTTCGACGCGAGCGAACTCGCAGCGCTGATCGGCCAGATCGTGGCCATCAACGCCTGGAACAGGTTCAACGTGACGGTGCGCGGCCTCCCGCAGAGCCTGCTGGACGGCGCCGCGCAGGACGGCTCTCGATGAGCGGTACCGATCCCGCCGCCCGGCTCCGGGAACTGCACCGCGACCGGGAGCCGGGCGAGGCGCTCGTGCTGCCCGGCGCCTGGGACGCGGCGGGCGCCCGGATCTTCGCCGAGGCGGGGTTCACCGCGCTGGCGACGCCGAGCGCGGGCGTCTCGGCGTCGCTCGGATACGCCGACGGGGAGTGCCCCGCGGAGGAGATGTTCGCCGCCGTCGCCCGGATCGTCCGCGCGGTCGAGGTGCCGGTGAGCGCCGACATCGAGCGGGGGTACGGGCTGCCGCCGCGGGAGATCGCCGAGCGGCTGCGGGACGCGGGAGCCGTCGGCTGCAACCTGGAGGACTCGGTCGCCGACGAGCTGGTCGCCACCGGGGAACAGGCCGCGTTCCTGGCGTCCGTACGCGAGGCACTGGGGCCCGGTCCCTTTGTGAACGCCCGGGTGGACGTCTATCTCCGGGGCGCCGAAAAGCCGTTGGAGGAGGCGCTGGCTCGGGGCCGCGAGTACGTCGAGGCCGGTGCGGACGGGGTGTATCCCATCGGCGCGCCCCTTGATGACCTCACCGTGCTGGCCCGCGAGTTGTCGGTGCCGGTCAATGGGTTGGCCCGCGAGTTGAAGTTGCCCCTCGATGGGCCGGCCCGCACTTCCGGCGGGCCCTCCGTCGCCGAGCTGGCGGCGGCCGGCTGCGCGCGGGTCACCTTCGGCGGTGGGCTCGCGGCCCGCGCATACGAGGGCGTACGCGAGATGGCGGCTCAGCTGCGTGCCGGGTTCCGGTAAGGGGGTGCCCCTGCCTGTCGTCCGCGGACTGCGAGTGTGTTGGGGCTGAGCGCGCCCACGCGGCGGAGCCGCACATCAACACAGCCCCGCGCCCCTTCGGGGCGCATGCCCGCGCCCCCGCGACGGCGGTGTCGCGGGGGCGGGCGGTGGGGGTGGTGGCTTTCTCAGGAAGGAAGGCGCAGCCTTACTTCTTGGGGATCCACTTCTCCCACTTGGACTTGTTCTCCTTGATCCACTTGGCGGCGGCGTCCTCCGGGTCCATCTTCTGCCCGGCGATCATTCCGGCGACCTCGTTCTGGTCCTTGGTGGACCAGTGGAACTTCTTGATGAACTGCGCGGCCTTGCTGTTGCCCTTCGCGAAGTCCGCGTTCATGAACTTCTCGAGCTGGTTGGTCTCATAGCCGCACTTCGCCTTGGAAGCGGGCTCCTCGCAACCCGGGGTGTGCTTGGGCAGCTTCACCTCGACCATGTCGATCTTCTCGTTCATCCACTGCGGCTCCCACCAGTAGGTGAGGAACGGCTTCTTGGCGTCGTACAGCCGCTTCAGCTCCTTGAGCTGAGCCGCCTCCGCGCCGGACGGGATGTGCTTGAACTTCATGCCGAAGTTCTTGATGAGTTCCTTGTCATGCTGCGAGTACGACGGCGCGGCACCGATGAAGTGCCCCAGGTCGCCGCTCTCGGAGGTCTTGAAGTCCTTGTAGTACTTGTTGAGCTTCTTGAAATCCTTGACGGCGTCCGGGTGCTTGTCGGCCCAGTACTTCGGCACGAACCAGCCGATGTGGCCGACCACGCCCAGGTCGCCGCCGGAGACCACGGTCTTCTTCTTGTCGACGTACAGCTTCTGCTTCTTCGGAACGCCGTGCCAGTCCTCAAGAATGGCGTCGGCCTTGCCGCTGTTGAGCGCGTCGAAGGCGACGGGCTCGTCCATCTGCTTGGCCTCGACCTTCACGTCGAGCTCGTCCTCGAGAAGCTTCTTGACAACAGCCGCGTTGGCGGTGGCGCCGACCCACGACGGCTCGGCCAGAACGACCTTGTCGTCGCCGCCGCCGCTCGCCTTGGTGTCGGCGGCGCAGCCGGTCGTGAGGGCGAGGACGCCCAGAATTCCGACGCCGGCGACGCCGATAGTGCTTGCACGCTTGATTCTCATGCGAATTTCTCTTTCGTGAGGGACGGGGTGGGGGGACCCGTCGGGCGGGGGTTTTTCCTCGGGGGGAGCCTCAGTCGCGGACGCGCTTCACGGCCGGCTGGGACAGGCGGTCGAGCATGATGCCGAGGCAGACGATGGCGATACCGGCCGGGAAGCCCTGCGAAAGGTCGCCCTTCGACAGACCCTGCACAACCATGTAGCCGAGCGCGCCGCCGCCGATGAGCCCGGCGATGACGACCATCGAGAGAACCAGCACAACACCCTGGTTGAGCGCGACCAGGATGGACTTCCGCGCCAGCGGCAGCTGCACACCGAACAACTGCTGCTTGCCGGTGGCCCCGAGAGAGGTCGACGCCTCCATCGCGGCCGGGTCGACGTGGCGCAGCCCCTGCGCGGTGATGCGGATGACCGCCGGAGCCGCGTAGATGACCGCGGCGAGGATGCCGCCCGTACGGTTCTGGCCGACCAGCGCGATCACGGGGATCAGGTACACGAACTGCGGCATGGTCTGCATGGTGTCCAGCACCGGCCGCAGCATCCTGTCCACCCGTTCCACGCGGGCGCACAGCACGCCGACCAGCACGCCGACGACGATCGTCAGCACGAGGCCCGCGAGCACCTGCGAGAGCGTGTCCATGGCGACGTCCCACAGCCGCATCCAGCCGACCAGCCCCAGGCAGATCACACCGGTCAGCGCGGCGCGCCAGGTGCCGACGATCCATCCGACGACGGCGACGAGCAGCGCCAGCGCCCACCAGGGGGTGGCCAGCAGACCGTCACGCAGCGGGTTGAGGACGTACTCGGTGAAGCCCTCGGCCCAGGTGATGGTGCCGCCGAGGACGGGGATGCCGGAGCCCAGATGGTCGGTGAACCAGTCGACGGCCGTATCGACGGAGTTGGAGAAGTCGACGACCCAGCCCTCGGGCCACTCGTCTCCGGCGATCGCCGTGCCGACGAACGCGAACACGGCGGTCAGCGCGGCGATCAGGCCCCAGAGGAGCAGCCGCAGCTGTGCCGTCGCGCGGGAGATGCCCGTCTTGACGACGTCGTCGAGCCGCTCGCCGGCCGCGGCCGTCGTCCGGTCCAGCAGCACGGCCAGCAGGACGACCGCGATGCCCGCGACCAGCGCGTCACCGATCTTCAGCGCGCCGAGCGCCTCGTAGACCTCGGACCCCAGGCCGCCGGAGCCGATGAGCGAGGCCAGGACGACCATGGACAGACACATCATGATCGTCTGGTTGAGGCCCAGCATCATCTGTTTACGGGCCAGCGGCAGCCGGGCGGTCAGCAGCCGCTGCCGGGCGTCGGCGCCCAGCGAGGTGGCCGCCTCCAGCGCGGTCGGATCGGCCTGGCGCAGACCGAGCGAGGTGAGCCGGGCCATCGGCGGCGCCGCGTAGATCACCGTCGCGATGAGCGCCGACGGGACGCCGATGTCGAACATCAGCACAAGCGGCAGCAGGTATGCGAAGGCCGGCATGACCTGCATGGTGTCGAAGACGGGCCGCAGGACCTTCTCGAAGCGGTCCGAGAGCCCGGAGGCCAGGCCCAGCAGGGCGCCGAGGAGCGCGGAGAAGACGACCGCGACGATCATCAGCGCCAGCGTCTCCATCGTCGGTTCCCACACGTCCAGCACGCCGCACACCACGAAGACCGCGAGTGCCGTGCCGCCGGTGCGCAGCGCACGCCGGGACAGATCGGCCCCGCCCGCGGCCCAGGCGGTCAGGGTGCCGACGACGATGACGCCGACGTAGCTCATCGACTCCAGCAGGCTCAGCAACATGTCATAGGCGGCCTGCGCGAAGTTGCTGATGTGCAGCAGGAAGTACAGGAAGATCCAGTGCGTGTCGCGGTTGTCGACCAGCCAGTTGTCCAGGTCGTTCAGCGGCGACTTCACGTCGGCGGTCAGCGCGTGCGGCCAGGCGCCCGAGCCGGTGACCAGCGAGCTGACGACGACCACCAGTGCCGCGACGAGCAGCGCGAGGGCCTTCGGGTTCGCCAGGAAGCGGGCGAGCGCCGAGGGCGGGCCCGGCGTCGGCCGCGGCTCGGACGGTCCGCCGGCCGGGGGCGCGGACTTGTCGGCCGCGTCCTTGGTGAGGGTCGGGGAACTCATATCAGCCCCCCGCCGGTATGGGCCGCCTCCGCGGCGCCGTGATGTGCGGTGCTCGTACCGCAGTGTGTGGTGCTCATACCGCGGCCACCTCCCGTCCCTTGCCGCCTTCGTCCGTGGCGTCCTTGTCGAGACCGGCCACGACGGTCAGCAGGCTCGCGTGGTCGACGATGCCGAGCATCCGGCCGTTCTCGACGACGCGGCAGTGTTCGCCGCTGCGCGCGACGGTCGCGATCGCTTCCGAGACGAGCGTGTCGGGGGCGACCTCGGTGCCGGTCTTCGCCTCGGCGGCGTCCGCCGGGCGCATCGCGCGGCGCACCGAGATGACCTGCTCGCGGGGGACATCGCGGACGAAGTCCCGTACGTAGTCGTCGGCCGGGTTGGCGACGATCTCCTCCGGGGTGCCCAGCTGGACGATCTCGCCGTCGCGCATCAGCGCGATGCGGTCGCCCAGGCGCAGTGCCTCGGACAGGTCGTGGGTGATGAAGATCATCGTCCGGCCCTCCTCGTGGTGCAGCCGGATGACCTCCTCCTGCATGTCGCGGCGGATCAGCGGGTCCAGGGCGCTGAACGGCTCGTCGAACAGCATCACTTCCGGGTCGACGGCGAGCGCGCGGGCCAGGCCGACGCGCTGCTGCTGGCCACCGGAGAGCTGTCCCGGGCGGCGCTCCTCCAGGCCCTCGAGGCCGACCTTGGCGACCATCTCGGCGGCGCGTTCGCGGCGTACGGCCTTGGCGAGGCCCTGGATCTCCAGGCCGTAGGCGACGTTGTCCAGCACGGAGCGGTGCGGCAGCAGTCCGAAGTTCTGGAACACCATGGAGGCACGGTGCCTGCGCAGCTGGCGCAGCGCCTCCTTGCCCATGGAGATGACGTCCTCGCCGTTGAACTCCAGCGTGCCCGCGGTGGGTTCGATCAGCCGGGTCAGACAGCGCACCAGGGTGGACTTGCCGGAGCCGGACAGGCCCATGACGACGAAGACCTCGCCCTTGTGCACGTCGAAGGAGACATCGCGGACGGCGGCGGTGCAGCCCGTCCGCTCGCGCAGCTCGCTCTGCGAGAGCTCGGTGACCGACGCGTCGCCCGGTACCCGGTCCGCCTTGGGCCCGAAGACCTTCCACAGGTTGCGTACGGAGAAGACGGGACCCGACCCGCCGTCCTGCACGTTCGCGTTCTCGGTCTCGGTGGTGGCTGTGGCTTCAGCGGTCTCGGACATCACGCAACACCTCCCGGTGCCGTAGTCGCTCGTTGGTCGGTCACAGTGGGTCGGATGAGATCGACCGCCTTCTCGCCGAGCATCAGGACACCGATCATCGGGTTGACGGCGGGCATGGTCGGGAAGACGGAGGCGTCCGCGATGCGGATGCCCGACAGGCCGCGCACGCGCAGCCGTGGGTCGACGACGGCGAGCGCGTCGTCCTCGGCGCCCATCCGGCAGGTGCCCGCCGGGTGGTAGACGGTGTGCGCGGCCTTGCGCACCAGCTCGCTGATCTCCGCGTCGTCCGTCACCTCGGGCCCGGGGAAGACCTCCCGCTTTAGCCACTTGGCGAACGGTTCGGCCTGGGCGACCTTGCGGGCGAGCTTGATGCCGTCCACCAGGGTCCGGCCGTCGTAATCCCCCTCGTCCTCGAAGTACCTGAAGTCGAGCGCGGGCTTGACCTCGGGATCGGCGGAGGTCAGATAGACCCGGCCGCGGCTGCGGGACTTGGGGATGTTGGGGGTCATCGACACGCCGTGCTCGGGGCGCTCGTAGCCCAGTCGCTCGGGGTTGTCGGTGAAGGGGATCTGGTAGAAGTGGAACATCAGGTCGGGGCCCTTGTGGTCCGGGTCCCGCTTGACGAACAGGCCCGCGTCGGAGTCCATCGCGGAGTTGTCCGGGATCGGTCCGTTCGTCTCCCACACGATCACCGACTCCGGGTGGTCGATGAGGTTCTCGCCGACGCCCGGCAGATCGTGCACGACGGGGATGCCCAGCGCCTCCAGGTCCTCCCGCTTGCCGATGCCCGAGTGCAGCAGCAGCCGCGGCGTATCCACGGCACCCGCGCACACCAGCACCTCCCGGCCGGCGGTCAGCAGCTGCTCCTCGCCGACCTTGGTGCGTACGTGGACGCCGGTGACGGTCCTGCCGTCCTCGCCGCCGATTTCCAGCCTGTACGCCCACGTCTCCAGCAGGATGTGCAGGTTGGGGCGGTCGCCGGCCTCGATGTGCGGGTGCAGATAGGCGACGGAGGCAGAGGAGCGCTTGTTGTTCTCCGGGTGGTAGGAGAGGTCGAAGAAGCCGACGCCCTCCTCGAAGGGCCGGTCGTTGAAGCCGACCACCTCGGGGAGGTCGAGGGCTTCCTTGGCGGCGTCGATCCAGTCCTGTGCGATGGCGTTCTGGTCCTTCTTGGCCACGCGCACGATGTTGTTGCGCAGCTTGCCGAAGTACGGCTCCATCTCCTCGGCGCCCCAGCCGGTGGCACCGGCTGCCTCCCACTCGTCCCAGTCGGAGGGCAGCGGCTTGAAGGAGATCAGGGTGTTGTGCGACGAGCAGCCGCCGAGCACCTTGGCGCGGCTGTGCAGGATGTGCGAGTTCCCGCGGGGCTGCTCGGTGGTCGTGTACTCGTAGTCGAGCTCACCACCCAGCAGGCCCAGCCACTTACGGAGGGTGAGCACCTCGGGCCGGTCGATGTCCGAGGGGCCGCCTTCGATGAGGGCGACGGTGACGTCCGGGTCCTCGGCGAGCCGTGAGGCGATCACCGAGCCGGCCGTCCCACCTCCGACGATCACGTAGTCATAGCGGGACATAGAGGTACTGCTCCTTGGGGACATCCGGGAGGGGACTTGCGGTTGGTACGGGTGCGCCCCGGCGGCCCGTGAGGGCGAGCCGCCGTCGCGCTCTGTTCGGGTGTGGGGGTGCGGTGACCTCAGCCGGCGAACCAACGGACCGGGGCGGGGCGCAGGTTTTCGTACACGTGCTTGGTCTCGCGGTATTCGGCCAGACCGTGGGGGCCCAGTTCCCGGCCGACGCCGGACTTGCCGAAGCCTCCCCACTCGGCCTGCGGCAGGTACGGGTGGAAGTCGTTGATCCACACCGTGCCGTGGCGCAGTCGTGCGGCAACCCTGCGCGCACGGGCGGTGTCGCCGGAGAAGACGGCGCCCGCCAGGCCGTACTCGGTGTCGTTGGCAAGCGTTACAGCTTCGTCCTCGGTGCTGAAGCCCTCTACCGTCACGATTGGGCCAAAGGTTTCCTCGCGGACCACCCGCATCGCACGGTGACAGTTGTCCAGCACCGTCGGTGAGTAGAAGTAGCCGCCCTCGGGCCGCACCTCGGACGGCTTCGGGCGCTCTCCGCCGCACCGCAGCTCGGCGCCCTCCTCCAGCGCGGAGGCGACATAGGCTTCGGTCTTCTCCAGCTGCTGCCGGGAGACGAGCGGGCCGCACTCGACGCCCTCCTCGGTGCCGCGGCCGAGCCTGATGCGCTGGGCGCGGGAGGCGAGCTCCGTCACGAAGCGGTCCTTGACGGACTCCTCGATGATCAGCCGGGCTCCGGCGGAGCAGACCTGGCCGCTGTGGATGAACGCGGCGTTCAGGGCCTGGTCGACGGCGGTGTCGAAGCCCTCTTCGGTGGCGCAGGCGTCGGCGAAGACCACGTTGGGGTTCTTGCCGCCGAGCTCCAGCGCGACCTTCTTGACGGAGGGCGCCGCGGCTTGCGCCACCTTGGTGCCGCTGGCCAGCCCGCCGGTGAAGGAGATCAGATCCACGTCGGGGTGCTCGGACAGCCGGGCACCCACCGGGAGCCCGGCGCCGGTGACGAGGTTGGCCACCCCCGCCGGAAGCCCGGCCTCCACCAGCAGCTTCACCAGGTGCACGGTGGACAGCGGGGTGACCTCGCTGGGCTTGATCACAAAAGTGTTGCCCGCGGCCAGTGCCGGGGCAACCTTCCAGCTCGCCTGGAGAAGGGGATAGTTCCAGGGCGTGATCATGGCGCAGACACCGACCGGCTCGTGCACGACGACGCTGTGCACATCCGCGCTGCCCGCGTCCACGACCCGGCCGCCGGACTCGTTCATCACCAGGTCGGCGAAGTAGCGGAACGCGCCTGTGACGTCGTCCACGTCAACCCGGCCCTCTTCGAGGGTCTTGCCGGTGTCGCGGGACTCGATCAGTGCGATCTCCTCGCGGTCGCGCTGGAGGAGGTCGGCGACGCGCCGCAGCAGCGCGGCCCGCTCGGCGGTGGGGGTGTGCGGCCAGGGGCCCTCGTCGAATGCGCGGCGGGCCGCGGCGACGGCCGCGTCGGTGTCCGCTGTGTCGCCCTCGGCGACGACGGCGAGCGTGGTGGCGTCCGCGGGGTCCAGCACCTCCCGCGTACCGCCGGCTGCGGCCGTTCGCCACACGCCGTCACTATGAATGCTCTCCAGAACGGACACCTTCGGTACTGCCTTCCGTTTTCTTACTGCTTTCCCCGGGTGGAGCCCGGTGCCCCGTTGGGGGCTTTTGCCACAGCCTTGGGCAGATGGCAGTCGGGAACCCTGCCCCGATCTCCCGGTCTCATGTCCAAAAACTGATGGCAAGTGGGCTTCATCACTGGCCGAAGTGCGCCACCCCTCGGTGGAACGTACGGTAAGTAGGTCTTTGTCCGTATTTGGCAGTTCGGTGCGCCTCCGCGTAACCGCTGCCTCCCCCACGGCGGATCGGAGCCGTCCCATGCGAAAGCAGCACCGAGTCTCACTGGTCGTAGCCGTATGCGCTGCCGCGACGGCCTCTTCCGGCGGACTCCTGGCCCCGGCTCATGCCACCCCCACGGCCACCCAGCGTGACGGGCCGGATATCGAAGAGTTGTCGGGAGAGGAAATAGCGGCAAAAGCGTCCGCCGAGCTGAATTCCGCGCACTCGGTGCGGGTCAGAATGAAGGCGCCCGACCTCCGGCTCGATCTCGCCCTCGATGAAAAGGCGAACTGTTCCGGAAAAGTAGGGGTTCCCGGCAAAGGTTCCGTACAGCTGGTCAAGCACGGCGACACCATCTGGATCAAGCCAAACGCCGCCTTCTGGAAGGCGCAGCTCGGCCCCGAGCAGGGCGCTGCGGCTGCCGAGAAGTTCAAGGGCCGCTACATCAAGGGCAGCGCCGAGAACGACGACCTCGGCGGCAAGGGCCTGGCCACCGCCTGCGACCTGGACGCCTTCCGCGCCGCCTCCGGGGTGCGCGACACACCAGGACCGCGCTGGAAACGGGGCGACGAGGGGAGCGTGCAGGGCCACCGCTCCATCCCCGTCACCCGCGCCCAGAAGAAGGCCCGCGTCACCATGCACGTCTCCACCGAGGGCAAGCCGTATCCGCTGCGCCTGGAGCGCAAGGCGGGCCGCAACCACGACGAGATCAACCTCGGCCGCTTCGACCGCCCCGTCCCCCGGGCCACCCCGCCCAAGGACCGCACCATCACCGTCGACCAGCTCCGCCGCCACTTCGGGGGCTCCCAGCGGGAGGAACCGCCGTCGGAGTCGGTGTAGCCGACGCGTCGGTGAGGGCGACGGCGAGTACGACGGTGAGCGCGTCGGTGAGGGCGCCGGCGAGCGGGACGGTAGGTGTGTCGGTGAGCTGAGGGCGCGGATCGTGCGGGCGGCGTCAGGGCGCGGATCGCGGGGGCGGCGTCAGGGCGCGCGATCCGCGCCGGCGGTCTCAGGGGGTGGATCGCGCGGGGCCGAGGTCCCGCGCGATCTCCCGTACGCAGCGGCGCAGCCAGCAGTGCGCCGGGTCCTTCTCGTAACGGGGGTGCCACGCCTGGGCGATGGGGAGGGACGGCAGGTCCAGCGGAATCGCGAAGGTGGCCAGCCCCAGCCGCGCCACATGGCCCGCACCCAGCCGCAGCCCGGTACGGCCCACCAGATCGGTCTGCGCCACCATCAGCAGCGTGCTGGTCAGCGTCGGTACGGAGGCCACCACCC
The DNA here is from genome assembly GCF_052246355.1 of Streptomyces sp. 3N207. Taxonomy (NCBI): domain Bacteria; kingdom Bacillati; phylum Actinomycetota; class Actinomycetes; order Kitasatosporales; family Streptomycetaceae; genus Streptomyces; species Streptomyces sp. 3N207. The sequence goes on from NZ_JBQQBV010000001.1 coordinate 405,286, forward strand.
GGCGGCGCAGCCCGTGCGCGGCGAGCAACTCGTCGATCGGACCGTGCAGCCTGCCACGGCGCGAGCCCGTCACATGGTCGGCCGCCGCGAACCGTTCCAGGGTGATCTCCCCCTCCAGCAGCGGGTGCCCCTGGCGGACGACGCCGACGTTGGTGTCGGTGAAGAGCTGCTCGACCCGCGTCTCCGGCGCCGGCGCGCTCACCACGCCCAGCTCCAGATCGGCGCTGCCCTCCCGCAGCGCCGTGGACTCCCCGGGCCCCTCCGGGATCAGCCGCAATGAGACGCCCGGCGCCTCCGTACGTACCCGCTCCAGCAGCTGCATCCCGATACCGGTCAGCAGCGCGTCGTCGGCGAGCAGCGTGAACGTACGCTCCAGCGCGCCCGGTTCGAAGGTCCCGTCCGCGCCCGCTCCCGGGGTGAAGACGGCCTCGGCACGCTCCACGATCTCCCGCACCTCCCCGGCCAGCTCCAGCGCGCGGGGCGTCGGCACCATGTGCCGCCCGGCGCGCACCAGCACCGGATCGTCCAGCGCGCGCCGGATCCGGGTCAGGGTCCGGCTCATGGCGGGCGCGGACAGATGCAACCGCTGCGCGGCACCGGTGACGCTGCCCTCGGTGAGCAGGGCGTCGAGCGCTACGAGCAGGTTGAGGTCCAACGACGAGGTGGATTGCATGCAGGGCAACTTTCCCTTGCGAAGGTTGCAATTGAAGTAATCCGGGTGAGCTGCCTACCGTACTGGTGGCTGCGGGACGCCGGGATGGCGGGACTCCGGGGTGGCGGGATTCCGGGACGCCCGGAAGCCTGGATGCCGATGCCGGATGCCGGGACGCCCGGACGCCGGGATGCGGCACCGACGACGCGGAAGCGACCCGCAGACCGGGTGCGTGCGCCCGCACCCGCAGCCGGCCCCGCCCCCACAGCCGCAGCCGCAGCCGCAGCCGCAGAGCCCAACTCTCCTTCTCCTACGCCTTCTCGGGGTACACCCATGCCTGAAAACGCCCTGTCCGCATCCTCTGTCGCTCATTCCGCCCGGGCCCCGCGCCACGGCACCGTGCTCGGTGTGACATCGGCGTGCGTCATGCTCGCCGTCGCGCTGGTGGCCGCCGTCAACCTTGCGTTGCCCAAACTCAGCGCCGGCAGCCTGCATCCCACCCCGGCACAACTGCTGTGGATCGTCGACTCCTACGTCCTCGTCTTCGCCGGACTCCTCATCCCCGCGGGGGCGCTGGGCGACCGGCGCGGTCCCAAGGGCGCCCTGCTGGCCGGTCTCGCCGTCTTCGCCACCGGCTGCCTGCTGGCGGCGCTCGCCCCGAACGTGGCGGTCCTCATCGCCGCCCGGGCGCTCTCCGGTGCGGGCGCTGCGCTGGTGATGCCCGCGACGCTGTCGATCGCCGTACGCTCCGCACCGCCCGAGCGCCGGGCCCACGCCGTCGCCGTCTGGACCGGCGCGACCGGGGCCGCGGGGATGCTGGGGAACCTCGGCGGCGGTCTCATACTCCAATATCTGCCCTGGCAGGGGCTGTTCTGGGCCTCGGCCCCCGCGACGCTGCTCCTGCTGGCGCTGACTGCACGGATGACCCCGCGTACCGCCGGAGCCCCCGCGGGCCCGGCCGACCCCGTGGGCACTGCGCTGCTGGTGCTCGGCTCGTTCGCGCTGCTCACCGCCCTCATCGAGGGCCCCGGCCACGGCTGGGGTTCGCCGCTGGTGCTGGTCTCCTTCGCGCTGGCCGCCCTCCTGCTGGGCGCCTTCGTCGGACACGGGCTGCGTGCGGCACGCCCGCTGGTGGACCCGCGGCTCTTCCGGTCCCGGCCGCTGCGGGCAGGAGTACTGGGGGTGACGGCCACCTTCTTCGGGCTCTTCGCCCTGTTCTTCGTCAACGCCCAGTACCTGCAGTACGCCAAGGGCTACTCCCCCGCCGTCGCCGGGCTCGCCATCGGGCCCCTCGCCATCGGGATGCTGGTCTTCTCCCGCCTCAGCCCCCGGCTCGTGCACCGGTTCGGCCCCCGCTCGATGGTGGCCACCGGACTGGTCTGCCTCACGGCCGGGCTGGGCGCGCTCTCCCTGATCGACGCCGAGACGCCCTACCTCCCCTACGCCGCCGTCCTGATGGTGATGGCCGTCGGCATGGGGCTGTCGATGCCGCCGCTCTCCATGACCGTCCTCAGCTCACTGCCCGCCGACCGCGCGGGCCTGGGCTCCGGACTCAACGGTGCGGCCCGGGAGTTCGGCAGCGCCCTCGGCGTCGCCGCGATGGGCACCGTGATGGCCTCCCACACCGGCGGTTTCACCGACGGAACGGCCGCCGGATTCCGCGTCGCGGCAGGCGTCCTCGCCGTACTCGGCGCGGTGACGGTGCTGTGGCTGCGCCCCGGCCCCCGGCGGAACGGCGGTGAGGCCGACGTCTCCGAGCCGCGCGCTCAGTCCTCCGGGGCGCAGGCAGCCGCCACGGCCAAGCTGTCCTCGTAGAGGTGGTAGCGCGTCACCTCGCCGTTCTCCACCGTGAGCCGCATGGCGAATGGTGAGGTGAGCTCCTTACCCGTCGCCCGTACCCGGCCCGCGATGTTGCCGGTGAGCATCGCCTCGTTCCCCTCGACGACGAGCGCCTCCACCGCCCGCCCGCTGCCCGCCATCGGCTCCACGCCCACAGACAGCTCCCGGAAGTGCGCGGCCACGTCCGCCCGCGTCGAACGGGGCCGCATCCAGAGCGCCGTCGGGTTGGCAGCAATCATCCAGTCGACCTCCTCGGCGAACAGCTCCGCAATCCGCTCGGCATCCCCTTTTCCCACCCGCCCCAGAAACTCCTCCACCCCAGCCCGCGTTGCCCCAGAAGCGGATGCGGGCACAGGGCCTGAATGGCTTCCCTCAACCTCCCTACGAGTCACAATCCTCTCCCTCTCAAGGTCCCAGCCGTCTCGGCCGTCCCAGCCGTCTTAGCCATTTCGGCCGTCTCGGCCGCCCGGCCGTCTCACCAGCCATCCCCGGGCATCCCCCATGCCTGGGGCAGGTCGATCACCAGCGGGGTAAGTGCCCGGGATCCTGGGGGAGTCGGGGATCGTCCGAGCAGGGGGCCGGAGTGGCCAAGGCAGGGGCAGAGCCGACCGGGGAGAGTCGGAGCGGGCAGGACAGGGTGCGGACACAGACGACGCGGGACAGGCCGGGGACGGGACGGGCTCAAGCGGGACAGGCCCGAGCGGGGTCGGCCCGGGCGGGGTCGGCCTGGGCGGGGTCGGCCCGGGCGGGGTCGGCCGGCCCGGGCAGGGAAGGCCGGCCCGGGCAGGGAAGGCCGGCCCGGGCAGGGAAGGCCGGCCCGGGCAGGGAAGGCCGGCCCGGGCAGGGAAGGCCGGCCCGGGCAGGGCAGGACAGGCCCGGGCAGGGCAGGACAGGCCCGGACGGGGCAGGACAGGCCCGGACGGGGCACAGTGGTGGGACTGCGGGCAGGTCCCGGGCCATGGGAAGGTGCTGGGCCATGGGAAGGTCCCGGGCCATGGACAGGCGGAAGGTCGTTCCCAGGCGGAGGCGCGGGTGGTGCGGCTGTTGGAATCGGTGTTCGGTGTGCTCAGGATTGGGCCTGGAGGAGGCAGTCGCCCGCCGCGGTGCGGTAGTAGAGCACCGAGCGTCCTGCCCGTCGCCGTTGGATCAGCCGCGCGTCACGCAGCACCCGCAGATGGCGGCCCACCGAGCCCAGTCCCTGCCCGGTCAGCGCGACGAGTTGGCTGGTGCTCTTCGGGGAGTCGAGCAGCACCAGAACCGTCGCCCGCGCATGTCCGAGCAGGGCCCCCAACGCCTCGGGTACAGGCGCCCCTTCGGCGTCGGCGAGTGCCCCGGAGCACGGATACACCACGGCATAGCGCGGCCCGGCCCGCCCGGCGGGAGATCCAGGTGTACGTGCGGGCCCGTCCTGGGGGCAGTCCGGGGCCGCCTCCCAGGACACCCATCCCGTACGCGGCGTCACTGGCACGAACATCAACCGTGCGCCCGCCAGTTCGCGCGGCGGATAGTCCCGGGAATTGATCTGGAGTCGGCTCCCGCCGAGCCAGCGCATGCCGGGCCGCATGTCGTCGAGCGCCTCGGCCCAGCCGCCCCGGCTCAACTGTGCGGTACGCGCCACCACATCGGCCTCGATGATCCGGCGCCGCCGCGGCCAGTACGGCAGCACCGTCTCCCGCCACACCCACTCCAGGGTGTCCGCCGTACGCTGCGGCAAGTCGTCACGGCGCAGCAGCGCGGGCAGCGGTCCCTTGCTCCCCAACGACACCAGCAGGTCGGCACGCGCCGCGTGCGGAGGTGTCTCCCGCACCCGCGCGACTTCCTGCTCGAAGGTCTCCCCCGCGGGGGCGCCTGAGTCGGGGTCCGGTGTCGGGGTGAGGAAGTCGGCGTTCCAGGTGGGACCGAGCGCAGCGCGTATCAGTTTTTCGGTGACCGGGTCGGCCGCCTGGCGGGCACGGTAGGCGGGCTGATGCGCGTCGAGCCAAGCGCGCTCGCCGGGGTGTGCGGGGCTCCCCCGCTCCAGCACCTTGAGGCTCGCTATCGCCTCCGCGAGCGGCGACACCACGAACCGGCTACCCGCCAACGTGTCGGCGTTGACCTGCCACCACCCCACGGCTCACTCCCCCCGTCGATCCGTCTCCCTGTCGGCGACCGCTCACCCCGCCGCCGAAACCTGTTCGCCCGGCGCCGGCCCGCCGCCGACCGGTCGCCCCGCCGCCTGCCCGCCGGTGACCTGTTAGCCCACCGCCGACCCGCCGTTGGCCCGCCGCCGACCCACCGGCGATCGATCCCCCACCGCTCACCTGTCGCCCCGACCCGCTGGCGTCTGACGCCCCGACCCGCCGGCCTCTGACGCGCCGACGACCCGCCAGCCCGTCGGCGACTCGCCATCCCGTCGGCGGCCTGCCAGCCCGCTGCTCACCGTCGGCCTGCAGCTGACCCGTCAGCCCACTGACCGTCGCCCTTGACCCGCCGCTGACTGACGCCCGGACATCGAGCGGTCTCGCAGCGAACTCGCCGTCAGCCAACGCCGCCCACTCCCCGGCTCGCCCCTGCCACGGCCCACCCATCCGGCATCCCGCCATCCGCGAACCGCGAACCGCAACCGCCAACCGCCAACCGCCAACCCAACGCCCAACGCCCGGGCCCCAACTTCAGCGGCGGACGTTTCGCTCTTCCGCGAAACAGTAACCGGCTGTTCCGATCCGTCCGAGACTCCCGGCCATGCGCACCTACCGCGAGCTCTTCCGGGCGCCCGAGTTCACCCCTCTCTTCCTTGCCAGCACCTTCCAGGTGGCGGGGCACACGGTGAGCGGCCTGGCGCTGGGCACGCTCATCTATGCCGCCACCGGATCCCCGCTGCTGTCCTCCCTCGCCATGTTCGGTCCCTCGCTGGCGCAGCTCATCGGAGCGACGACGCTGCTGTCGGCCGCCGACCGGCTGCGGCCGCGTGCCGCGATGACTGCGCTGCCCCTGGGATTCGCGTTCGGTACCGCTGTCCAGGCCGTGCCAGGGCTGCCCGTCGCGGCGTCGTTCTCCGTACTGCTGGTTCTCGGTGTGCTGGCCTCGTTGGGAGGTGGAGTGCGCTATGGGCTCCTCAACGAGATCCTCTCCAAAGACGGCTACCTCCTCGGTCGCTCGGTGCTCAACATGTCCAACGGCGTCATGCAGATCTGCGGCTACGCGCTCGGCGGTGTGCTTGTCGCTGTTCTCTCCCCGCGCGGCACGCTGCTGGCCGGTGCCGCGCTGTATTTGACGGGTGCCGGCGTTGCCCGGCTCGGTCTGGGGCAGCGCCCGCCCCGCGCCACGGGCCGACCCTCCGTGGCCCAGACCTGGCGGACCAACTCCCTGCTGTGGTCGTCCCCTTCTCGTCGCTTCGTCTACCTGGGGCTGTGGGTGCCCAACGGTCTGGTGGTCGGTTGCGAGTCCCTCTTCGTGCCGTTCGCCCCACGGGAGGCCGGGCTCCTCTTCGCGTGCGCAGCGGTGGGCATGCTGGCCGGGGACACCACCGTCGGCCGCTTTGTGCCCCCTCACCGGCGGAAACGGCTGGCCGTGCCGATGCTTGTGCTGCTGGCCTCCCCCTATCTCCTCTTCGTACTGCACCCTTCGCTGTCCTCGGCGGCGGGGCTGGTGGCGCTGGCTTCCATCGGTTTCGGCGCCAGCCTGCTGCTCCAGGAGCGGTTGATGGAGCTGACGCCGGAGGAGCTGAGCGGTCATGCGCTGGGACTGCACGCGTCCGGGATGCTGGCCATGCAGGGTGTGGGCGCCGCGCTCGCGGGCGCCGTCGCGGAACGCACCTCCCCCGCCACTGCCATGACCGTGATCGCCGGGCTCTCCCTGTTGGTGACTCTCAGCCTCGCCCCTGGCCTCCACCGTGGGGAGCGACCGGGCCTCAACTCCGAGAAGCGCCGGGGCCGCCTGCTCAGGCCAGCTCGCCGCCCACGCCCGAGCGCCCAGCCGGAATCCCCACCAACCGCACCGTCACGCGTTCCTGCACGCTCTCTCCGAGCACAGCGACGACGGCATCGGTGATTGCGGATATCAGCCGGGTGGGCGCTTCCACGAGGTCAGGGTGGTGGAAGAGCCCTTCTCGGGAGCGCAAGGTGACGATCGGCGACAGCTCGTCCGTCACCTTGCCGCCCACGCCCCATCTCCCGCGCGGGACGCCGAAGATCTCGACGCCGACCAGCTCCCGGAACGACTCGGGATACACCGTCAGCGCCGCCTCCGTCAGCTCCTTGACGAGCTGTCCGCTTACGGCGGATTCCTCCCCACCCAGGGCTTCCTCGTGAATCTGCACCTCGAAGTGCGGCATGGCGACTCCCCGATCGGCAAGGTGAACAGCCGGATCGCTACTATCGCGATAGATTCACCTTTGACTACAAAGCATCTTTGACAACAAAGCTAAGGGGAGGCCCGCCGCCATGTCAATGGACGGTCACAGAGAGAGACGGGAGAAAGAGAAGGGGCACTTGGGGACAAAGGAACTGCAGGGAGCCAGGAGTCAGCAGGGGGAGCTGGCCGAGGACGACGCCATACGCGCACTCCTGCTGCTCATGCCGCGCATCGTCGGCCGGGTCAAACGCATCCCCGTACCCGAGGAACTGCAAGCCCTCGCGCTGGCTCCGCGCCATCTGTCCCTGCTCTCGTACCTCCTCTTCGACGGCCCGATGACCGTCAACGATCTGGCCACCCGGCTGGAGGTCGCCCCCACCACGGTCAGCCTGCTGGTGGGCGAGCTGAGCCGGAAGGGCGTGCTGGAGCGGCAGGAGGACGAGAACGACCGGCGCCGCCGCATCGTGAGCATCACCGAGGCGCACCGCCCCACCATCTCGCGCTGGCTGGCCCGCGGCGCCGGCGCCTGGCGCCAGGTGCTGACCGAGCTCTCCCCCGCGGAGCGCGCCCTGATCGTCGCCACCCTGCGCGCATACGAGGACGCGATGGCCGAGGAGGACGGCGGCGACGAGGACTGACGCACCCGACGCCGGCTCCCTGCCGGACCACGCCGGCCCCCGCCGACCCACGGCGCAGCTCCCGGAGCACCCCGAGCATCCGGAGCACCACAGACACCACAGGCACCACGCACCACCGGCACCGGCACCGGCACCGGCACCGGCACCGGCACCGGCACCGGCACCGGCACCGGCAATCCGAAAACACCAACAGCACCGGAAAGCCGAGGGCCCGTACGGATCACCGGATCCGTACGGGCCCTCGGGGCGGAGTGGCTGTGGGGCGGGGCGGGGCGGGCTCAGACCAGGCCGAGACCGCGGACCGCGTCACGCTCGTCGGTCAGCTCCTTGACGGAGGCGTCGATGCGGGTCCGGGAGAACTCGTTGATCTCCAGGCCCTGGACGATCTCGTACTTGCCGTCCTTCGTGGTCACCGGGAAGGAGGAGATGATGCCCTCCGGCACGCCGTAGGACCCGTCCGAGGGAATGCCCATGGAGGTCCAGTCGCCCTCGGGGGTGCCGTTGACCCAGGTGTGCACGTGGTCGATGGCGGCGTTCGCGGCGGAGGCGGCCGAGGAGGCGCCGCGCGCCTCGATGATGGCCGCACCGCGCTTGGCGACGGTCGGGATGAAGTCGTCGGCCAGCCACTTCTCGTCGCCGACGAGCTGCGCGGCGTTCTTGCCGGCGATCTCCGCGTGGAAGATGTCCGGGTACTGCGTGGCGGAGTGGTTGCCCCAGATCGTCAGCTTCTTGATGTCGGCGACGGAGGAGCCGGTCTTCTTCGCGAGCTGGCTGAGCGCGCGGTTATGGTCGAGGCGGGTCATGGCGGTGAACCGCTCGGCCGGTACGTCCGGCGCCGCCGACTGGGCGATCAGGGCGTTGGTGTTGGCCGGGTTGCCGACGACGAGGACCTTGATGTCGTCCGCCGCGTGGTCGTTGATGGCCTTGCCCTGCGGCTTGAAGATGCCGCCGTTGGCCTCCAGCAGGTCGCCGCGCTCCATGCCCTTGGTCCGGGGCCGGGCGCCGACGAGCAGCGCCACGTTGGTGCCGTCGAAGGCGACGTTCGGGTCGTCGGTGATGTCGATGCCCTGGAGCAGCGGGAAGGCGCAGTCGTCCAGCTCCATGGCGGTGCCCTCGGCGGCCTGCAGTGCCGGGGTGATCTCCAGCAGGCGGAGCCTGACCGGTACGTCGGCGCCCAGCAGCTGGCCGGAGGCGATACGGAACAGCAGCGCGTAGCCGATCTGGCCTGCGGCGCCGGTGACGGTGACGTTGACGGGGCTGACGGGAGTGCGGGTCATGGCGTTCTCCGTAGTACCTGACGTGGCTGGCGGGTGGCCGGAAGTCTCTCTACGTCAAGAGACCCATCGGTCAGGCTATCCGACCCCGTGCCCGCCCTACCCCCGGGTCCGCTCACCGCGCCTTCTTCCCCGGAACGGTGCAGCCCTTGCCGCCCGCCGCCAGCGTCGCGCAGGCACGCGCCTCGTTCTGCGTCCCTACGGAGACCATTTCGGTGTAGGCGTCGTTCGTCGTCCGCACCTTGTCGCTCTCCGCCTGGCCGCCCGGTCCGGTGATGCGCAGCGCGTCGCCCGTCCTGGCCCTGGTGATCCGGGCCCAGGACGCCTTGCAGACCTTGCTGTAGCGGACCTCGACGAAGCTGGTGCCGACCCATGCGGAGCTGTTGGTGCCCGCGTGCTTGCCGCCGCAGCCCATGTCCTCCGGGTCCTTGCCCGAACAGCCCTTGCCCGAACACTTCACCCCTGCGGGGAGCTGTGGTGAGCTCTTGCGGCTGGGGCTGGGCTCCGGTCCGGCGGAATCGTCGTTGCCGCCACTGAGGTTGAAGAAGAGAACAGCGCCTGCTGCGACGACCAGCACGGCCACGAGGGACGCCAACAGCACGGTGACCTTGCGACGGCCGCCTGGAGCCTTCGCCGTACGGTCGCTGTCGGAACCTCCGGGGGGCGGCGGTACGGGGACGCCATGCGGGGCTGCGCCGCTGCCCGGAGCAGGTGGAGCAGCCGGGGTCTGCCCGGGGGCGCCCGGTGCACTTGCCACGCCTTGGCCGACTGCTGTACCGGGGTTGCCGGAGGTGGCGGTGCCGTTCGTAGTGGCATCCGTAGTGGCACGGGCGGACGCTCCCCAGTCGGTGGAATCGGACCGGTGGCGTCGTTCGCGCAAGCTCGCGCTGTTGCCCACCGCACGGGAGGCGTCGTTGCCCGCCGCGTCGTTGCCCGCCGTACGGGAGGCGTCCTTGCCCGCCGCACGGATGGCGTCCTTACGCAGGATGGCCGTCCCCACATCCCCGCTCTCCGGGGCGCCTTGGTGCGATGTGCCGCCCTGTGGGGGCACGCCACCGTCGGGGATGCCGGCATCGGGCACACGGGCATCGGGTGCGCCGGAATCGGCGCCGGGCTCGGTTGCACCATCAGCGGGGCCATCAGCGAGCGCACCGCCGACGGGCGTGCCCCCATCGGGTGCGGCACCATCCAGGGCGCTCTTGCTCCTGCGTCGTCTGCGCCCCTTCTCGCGGGCCTCCCCGGGCTCGTTCAGTGCGGCCCGCGCCTGGGCGATCTGAATGGCCTCCAGAGTGGTGTCGTGCCGCATCTCGCTACGGCTCCACGCCCGTTCGGCCAGCTCCCACATGGTGCCGAGGTGACGCACATCGGTACCGGTCACCTCGGCGAGCGCCTGGGTCGCACCGCGCGGCGGCAACAGGCGGCCGTTCAGATAGCGCTCCCAGGACGACTTGCTGTATCCGGTCCGGTCGGCGATGGTGGCGACGCTCAGCCCGCTGCGGTCGACGAGCCGCCGTAGCTGGCTCGCGAACTCCCGGATCTGCGGGTCCAGATCCTCCGGTAGCGACCTCCAACGAGGCATTGCTTCCCCCTTGTCCGCGAGTGCGCTCTCAGCTTTTTTCCTTCCCCCGTGTCGCGCCACGGCCCCGGGTGCTCGTCCGCGCAAACGCCCCCTAGTGTGCCAGCCCGTCCGGACGCCAACCGTTACGTCCCCCATGTAACTGCTCGTCACATGGCAGCCATGCGGCCGTCGCCTCCCCCGAGCCCGCAACGCAGCGCATCCGCACCGGCTCCTCGCTCGTGCAGTGCGCCCCATTCCGTCCCCCTGAGGCGGAAGGAACTGGCCACCCAGCGCCGGGGCTTCGACGACTGCAGCCCTGTCTGCAAACACTGACCCCCGGAAAGCGAAGGCGGCCCGCCCCGGCAAGGGCGGGCCACCGTCAGTTTTCGCAGCACTGTCGCAACGGCGCAGCAGGAGAATGTCAGCAGCGCGGCAACGGCGCGACAGTGGACCTCAGCGCAGGCAGAAGCGCAGGTCAACGAACTGCAAAGTGCACAATGGCGTCCAGGATCGGGATCGAGATCTTCGGGTCGGGCTGGGCCATCAGGGCCAGCAGCACGATGGCGAGGCCGAGTACGCCATAGGTGATCATGTCGGTGAAGCGCGAGCGCACCGCCAGCATGCCGACCGACGGCCTCCACCAGCGCAGCACGGCACCACCCAGCAGCGACAGGCCGACGATGATGGTCCCGGCCCGGAACTCGGCGACCGTCACCAGCAGACCCAGCAGTACCCCGGCACACACGGCCAGCAGCGGCCACTGCCGGTACGGGGCCGGGCGGTGCCCTCCTATGGCGCGTCCGCCGCCCTCGGGCCGTGCGGTGTCCCGGGTGAGAACCGGGAAGCGCCGCGACGCCTTGCGCGGCGGGGCCGTCTCCTCCGCAGCCGTCGCGGAGTCCCCTTTCACGTCACCGCCTCCGTCTCCGTCACCGCCCTTGGCACCGTTCCGGTTGCCGGCGCCGCTGTCCGGGACGGTCCGGTCACCCTCGTCCATGACGGCAGTCCCCCTGACCGCGCTCAGTGGGCCGCCGCCTCGGCTGCCTCCACCACGTTCACCAGCAGCTGCGCCCGGGTCATCGGACCGACGCCGCCCGGGTTGGGCGAGATCCAGCCCGCGACCTCCGCCACGCCCGGGTGCACATCGCCCACGATCTTGCCGTTCTCGTCCCGGCTGACGCCCACGTCCAGCACTGCGGCACCCGGACGTACGTCCTCCGGCTTGATCAGGTGCGGCACCCCGGCAGCCGCGACGACGATGTCCGCCTGCCGCAGCACTCCCGGCAGATCACGGGTGCCGGTGTGGCACTGCGTGACCGTCGCGTTCTCGCTGCGCCGGGTCAGCAGCAGCGGCAGCGGGCGGCCCGCGGTCACGCCGCGTCCGACCACCGCCACATGTGCGCCGTTCAGTTCGACGCCGTAGCGGCGCAGCAGTACGACCATGCCCTGCGGGGTGCACGGCAGCGGTGCGGGCTTGTTGAGGACCAGGCGGCCCAGGTTGGTCGGGTGGAGCCCGTCGGCGTCCTTGGACGGGTCCATCAGCTCCAGCACCCGGTTGACGTCGATGCCCTTAGGGAGCGGCAGCTGGACGATGTAGCCGGTGCAGGCCGGGTCCTCGTTCAGCTCGCGGACGACCGCCTCGATCTCCTCCTGCGTCGCCGTGGCGGGCAGCTCCCGTTGGATGGAGTTGATACCGATCTGCTGGCTGTCGCGGTGCTTGCCGGCGACGTACTTCTGGGAGCCGACGTCCTCGCCGACGAGCAGTGTGCCCAGGCCGGGCGTGACGCCCTTCGCCTTGAGCGCCTCGACTCGCGCGGTGAGGTCGGACTTGATCGCGGCTGCGGTGGCCTTGCCATCGAGAATCTGGGCGGTCATACGCCCATCCTCGCGGATCGGGGCCCTTGCTCTCCACTCAGGTCCGTTCAGGTCCGCCCAGCCGGCCCTCGGTGCTACGGGGCGCTACCGCGCGGCACTGCCCCGGGCGCTGCCACGCGGTGTGGTGCGCAGTGTGCTGCGCGGTGCTGCTGTGCGAGCGTCTCAGCCTGCTGTGCGAGCCCGGGTCACCCGCGTGGCGCCGCCTTGGCAACGGGACGGCAAAGGTCGGTTCATGTGCCTCTCTGCTACCCCTACGCTCCGTTGTGCACAGGCACGGAGAGTCAGTACCGTGCCGGGCGTGTTCAGCGTGATCATCGTCCCGGACGGGTGCCGGGGACCCGAGGAGCAGTACCGGCTGGAGCCGGGCCACACACTGCGCTTCGGCCGCACGGCACCGGCAGGCAACGGCCTGACCATCTCCCACCCCGCCGTCGCATGTGCGGCCGGAGAGATCACGGCGACCGGTGCCTTCTGGATACTGACCAACTTCAGCAGCGACCAGACCTACATCGTCGAGAATCCCGAGGGCGCGGGAGAGCACATCAGGGTCGCGCCCGGGCGGGCCGACGCGCCGGTCCCCTTCGAGTTCGCCCGTGTACGCCTGTGCGCCGGTGAGTCCAGACCCGGCTGCGGCTTCGACGTACTGGCGCCGCGCCATGACTACCTCGCGCCGGGCGCCTCGTCGGCCGGTGGGGCGCTCCTCCACGGGGGCGGTACGGACGAGGCCGCCGTCGAAGGGACGCTCGCCGACGGGGCGCGCGGGGCGGAGGAGTGGAGCTTCGACCCGTTCCCGCGGCCCTACCCCCTCGACCACACCTGTCACTACTTCCTCGTCCTGACAGCGCTGTGCGAGGCGAGTCTGCGCACCGGCGACGCGGCGGCGGCCCCGGTCCCTGGCGTCACGGAGCTGACGGAGAGGCTCCGCCCCGTATGGCCCGATGCCACCCCGGCTGCCGTCGCCTGGAACATCGACTATTTGCGGGTGAAGCTGCGGCTGCGCGCCCCGGACGATCCGGAGAAGGTGCGGGAAGCACTGGTGCGGTTCGCGCTCCGGTTCGACCTCGTACAGGAGGAACATCTCGCCGTGCTGGAGGGCCAGTTGGTGTGAAGGGGTGCGCAACCGCTGGGCCGGAACGGGAGCACAGCAGGCGCTGACCTGGCATTGCGAGTTCGCCACAGCCGGGAAACCTGGCTGGACAGGCCGACAGTCGGACCATCACCATTGGGGAACGGCGTCGGGCAGTGCAGGGAGGGCCGACGGTGCGGCGCCGTACCGGGGGAAGCGACATTGCTGAGGGCAGGCCGTGATTCTCCGGAGTCACTCGGCCCCGTCCGCTCCTCAACACCGTCGGAGGAAACAGCCCATGAGTTACCCCCCGCCCCCCGGCCAGAACCCGAACAACCCGTACTCCACGCCCCAGCAGGGCGCCCCCGGGAGCCCGTACGGCTACCCGCAGCAGGGCGCAGGACAGCCCGGCTACGGCGGCTACCCGGGCGGGATGCCGGCCTACCCGGGCGGTCCCGGCGGCCCCATGCAGCCGGCTGTCAGCATGCCCGGGGTGCTCGTCACCGCGCGCGTACTGCTGTTCGTGGCAGGGGTGCTGTGGGCGCTGTTCGCCTTCACCATGCTCCTCGCCGGTGCGGCGTTCAACGACGCCCTCAACGACGTGCCTGTCGCGGACTCGGTGGGAGGCGCGGCGCTCGGCGGAGCGCTGCTGGGCCTCCTGATCTTCGGCGGCCTGGCAGCACTGCACATCGTGCCCGCCTGCATGTTCGGCAGGGGACGCATCGGCACCCGCGTCACCGCCATCATCGCCGGCTCGCTCAACACGCTGATTCCGCTGCTGGCCGTGTTCGCCGCACTCGGCAACGGCAACTTCGCCGCCGGTTCGCTCTTCATGTGCCTGCTGTGGCTGGCGACCGCCGTACTGACCATCGTCTTCTGCTCGATGGGCGCCGCCGGTCAGTGGTTCAACCGGCCGCAGCACTGAGCACAGACCCCAAGCACACGGGTGCCCCAAGCCATACGGGTCGGGCCCCTCTCCGCGGAGAGGGGCCCGACCCGTACGCGTGTGCCACGCAGCGGAATCAGTGGAAGAAGTGCCGCGTCCCCGTGAGGTACATCGTCATGCCCGCCTTGGTGGCGGCCTCGACGGTCAGCTCGTCGCGGACCGAGCCGCCCGGCTGGACGACGGCGCGCACGCCCGCCTCGGCCAGTACCTCCAGGCCGTCGGGGAAGGGGAAGAACGCGTCGGAGGCCGCGTACGACCCGCGCGCCCGCTCCGCACCGGCCCGCTGGACCGCGAGACGGGCCGAGTCGACGCGGTTGACCTGGCCCATGCCGACGCCCACGGTCGCACGGTCCTTGCCTAGCAGGATCGCGTTGGACTTCACCGCGCGGCAGGCCCGCCAGGCGAAGGCCAGTTCGGCCAGCTCGTCGGCGGAGAGCGGCTCCCCGGCGGCCAGGGTCCAGTTCGCCGGATCGTCGCCCGCCGCCTGGAAGGCGTCCTTGACCTGGGCGAGGCCGCCGCCGTCGATGGGACGGAACTCGGCCGGCGTGGTCGGCGCCTCGGGGCAGCGCAGCACGCGGATGTTCTTCTTGCGGGAGAGGGCCTCCAGCGCCCCGTCCTCGTAGTCGGGGGCGACGATGACCTCGGTGAAGATCTCCGCGACCTGCTCGGCCATCGCCAGGGACACCGGCCGGTTCACGGCGATCACGCCGCCGTACGCGGACTGCGGGTCACAGGCGTGTGCCTTGCGGTGTGTCTCGGCGACGTCCGCGCCGACCGCGACACCGCAGGGGTTGGTGTGCTTGATCACGGCGACGCACGGCTCGGTGTGGTCGTAGGCGGCACGGCGCGCGGCATCGGTGTCGACGTAGTTGTTGTACGACATCTCCTTGCCGTGCAGCTGCTCGGCCTCGGCCAGACCACCGCAGCCGCCTGTGTAGAGCGCGGCGGGCTGGTGCGGGTTCTCGCCGTACCGCAGCACGCTCTTGCGCTCATAGGTGACGCCGAGGAAGGCGGAGAACTGCGACGAGGCGGCCTCTTCCGCGGCCGGGACCTCGGCGTTCTCGGCACTCGCGGCGTTCTCGGCGTAGGTGGCGAACCAGCCCGCCACTGCCACGTCGTAGGAGGCCGTGTGCTGGAACGCCTCGCCTGCCAGCCGCTTGCGCGCCGCCAGGTCGAAGCCGCCCTCCTCGACCGCCTTGAGAACCTCGCCGTAGCGGTCCGGGTTGACGACAACCGCCACGGACGGGTGGTTCTTGGCGGCGGCACGCACCATCGAGGGGCCGCCGATGTCGATCTGCTCCACGCACTCGTCGTCGGAGGCACCGGAGGCGACGGTCTCCGCGAACGGGTAGAGATTGACGACGACCAGCTCGAACGGCTCGACGCCGAGCTCACCCAGTTGTTCGCGGTGCGTCTCCAGTCGCTGGTCGGCGAGGATGCCCGCGTGTACGCGCGGGTGCAGCGTCTTGACCCGCCCGTCCAGGCACTCGGGGAAGCCGGTCAGCTCTTCGACGGGGGTGACCGGAACCCCGGCGTCCGCGATCCGCTTCGCCGTCGAACCGGTCGAGACGAGCTGCACCCCGGCGGCGTGCAGCCCCCGCGCCAGCTCCTCGAGCCCTGTCTTGTCGAACACACTGACCAGCGCGCGGCGGATCGGCCGCTTGGCGCCCAGCGCAGCACTCTCACTCATGACCCAGTCGTACCCTTCTCATGTTCGGCCCCTCGAGGGCGTAGCCGTGGCGGGCGATGCGCACCACGACCTCGACGAGCAGCCGTCGCTCGACTTCCTTGATCCGCTCGTGCAGAGCGGCACCCTCGTCGGTGTAGTCCTCGTCCAGGACCTCGACGGCGCGCTGTGCGATGACGGGTCCGGTGTCGACGCCGTCGTCGACGAAGTGGACGGTGCACCCGGTCACCTTCGCGCCGTACGCGAGCGCGTCACGTACGCCGTGGGCGCCGGGAAAACTGGGGAGCAGTGCGGGGTGGGTGTTGAGGAACCGCCCGCCGAAACGTGCCAGGAAGCGACTGCCGACCACCTTCATGAAACCCGCGGAGACCACCAGGTCCGGTGCGTGCGCCGCGGTGGCCTCGGCGAGCGCGGCATCCCACTCCTCGCGGCTGTCGTGGTCCTTGACCCGGCACACGAACGTCGGGATCCCGGCCCGCTCGGCCCGCGCCAGCCCCTCGATGCCGCTCCGGTCGGCCCCGACGGCGACGATCTCGTACGGGGTGTCGACGGCGGGGTCGGCCGCGGCGTCGATCAGCGCCTGCAGGTTCGTACCGGAACCGGACACCAGGACGACGAGACGCACGGGGGCGACGGGACGGAAGGACTGCGCGTCCACGACGGGGCTCTCTCTCGCAGGGAGACGGAATTGTGTGGTCGTACAAGTACGTGGACCCGATGATTCCGGGGAACTCTACGAAGCGTCCGACCGTCGGCAACGATACCGGCACTCGGAACGGCCCCCACGGGACGGGGGCGCATGCGGAAGGTAGCGTCAGGGACACGGTCTCCTTGGGTTCCCGCGGGGGCTCGGGGCCGTATGGCCGTGGAAGCGACGCGGAAGCGACGAGGAAGACACACACCAGATGACCGACCGACGCCGCCGTGCGGCCGCATCCGACAGCACCTCCCGCGAGGACAACCCCTTCGCGCCGCCGCCGGAGGGGCAGCCGGACCAGCCGTGGGAGCCACGGATGTCCGGGGCGTCGGGATCATCCGGTCCGTCCGGATCCTCCGGCCCGGGAGCCCGGGGTGGAGCCGACGGGGACGGCAACGGTTCGGGAAGCGGGAGTGGTAGCGGGAGCGGGAGCGGCAACGGGTCGGGCGACGGGGAAGGCGCTGATTCCGGTTCCTCGGACGGAGAGCAGCAGCCGTCGGCCTGGGGCAGCCAGTGGAGCAGCCGCCAACCGGGGCGGCAGGGCGGCGGATTCGGTGGCGGACCAGGAGACGCGGGCGGCGGCAACGGAGATGGCGGCCCGAGCGGCGGAGGCCGGCGGACCGGTGGTCCGGGTGGTCCCGGCGGCCCGGGAGGAATGGGCGGTCCGGCCGGTCCCGGTGGCACCCGTGGCATGCGTTGGGACCCCACCGACCCGCTCCAACGGCACGCCCGCTACTCGCTCCACGCCGGTATCTGGGGCCTCTTCTTCGCCCTGTTGAGCGTGCCCCAGGTCGCCCTGCTGCTGGGAGCGCTCTCGATGTACTGGGGCATCAGCGCGCTGCGCGGCAAGTTGCCCAAGTCCGCGAGGGAGAAGCCGGGCAAAGGCGGCAAACGCGGACGCCGTGGAGTGGGCGCGACCGCGGAGGACGTGGCGGGTACGTCGCGCAGCACGGAGCCGGACGAGGCGGATGCCGGGCCTGCCGGTACACGCGGTGCCGGTGGCGGCGCGGGTGGCCGGCCGCCGATCCCTCTCGCCGTGACCCCGGCGCAGGCGGACAAGGCCAAGCGGACAGCGGCGGTGAGTGGCCTGGTCACCGCGAGCCTGACGCTGGCGATCGTGGCCGCGACGTTCGCCTTCCAATTCGTGTACAGCGACTTCTTCGCCTGCCAGAACGACGCCCTCACCCAGTCCTCCCGCGACGAATGCACGCGGCACCTGCCCGAGGAACTGCGGCCGTTCCTGGGGGACCGCTGACCTCCGCTCACTTCTCGCTGTTGCACAGCTAGGTGCCGGCACCGGAGGGATCGGGCTCCGGCTCGGAATCGGGCACGGGTTCCGGGAGGGGTCCGGATCCGGGGGCAGGTCCGGATCCGGGGGCGGCTTCCGGTCCATGTACGGGGCGGGGCCCGGGTGCGGGGTCCCGCAAGTTCGGCCCGGATCGGTCGGAATATGCGCAGTGCGCGTGCTCTCTCGGGTCGCCGGGTTCGAAGTCGGGCATCAGCCCGCCGGAGGCGGCTTTCATCGCGGACCAGCGCTCGCGGCGGGCCTCGTCCGTATGCCAGGCGGCGTCCGGACCGTGCCCCCGGGCGGCCAGCGCCGCCGCCTCAGCCGCCTGTTGCGCGGCGGCTGCCGCCCGGCGCGCGCTGTACCGCGTCCACCACCGCATCCACAGCCCGGTCGGCAGGCCGACGACGATCATCCAGCCGCACGCCGCACCACCTGTCTGCCACCAGTAGGGGCCCAGATGCGCGAGGGCTCGGTTGCCGAGCGGGCCGCTCGCGCATGCCGCCAGCAGCGCCAGGACGGTGCCGGACAGGACCGCGGCAAGGGGCACGGCCACAAGGATGGCCCGCCAGCCGGCGGTCTCACCGTGAGCCCTTCGCGGTGCAGGGCCGACGGCCACATGGGAGCGGCCGACCCACCAGCCGCACATCAGGCCGCCCAGCAGCGGGACGGCGCCCGCCAGACACCACTCCACAAAGCTGCCCGTCCCCTCCCCCGGAACGGCGGACAGCAGCGGGAACGGTGGCAACTCGGGCGGCCCTGTCGTCGCGATCGGGCCGGCGACACTGTCGGCACCCAGCGTGAAGCCGGGCCCCAGGCCGTACGACGTCGCCCACAGCACCCCGTTGGGCAGCAGCGCGACTGTGAGCAACAGCACTGCGAACTGGCCGGAGAAGTCGTCGGTGAGCTGCGAAAAGGCGCCGAAAACGGACTGTACGTTCCAGACGAGGGCGCCCGCGAGCAGCGCCGCGCCTCCGGCGCACACCACCACTGTGGCCGCGCCGCCGGCCTGTACGGCGACCGCTGCGCGCTCGCCGGTGATGTGCCGCAGGAGTCGCTGCATCCGCACCCGGTGGGCTTCCGGCAGCCGGCGGGCGAGGGCCTGCCAGGCCGTCGCGACAGAGGGGCCCTGCGCGAAGTAGGCAGCGCACAGGCCGCTCACCACCACGGCGAACAGGGGCAGCCGCCAGACGGTGCTGACGGGTTCCGCCTCGATCGGACTGCCGGACACGTAGGCGACTGCGGCGGCGGTGACGAGGAGATAGCCCCCCGAGACCCAGCCCGCGACAGCGAGCGCCCCGTACTCGTCGCCGCCGTCGCCGGCCGACAGCCGTGCGTCCAGCCCCTCACGCGTGGCACGCCACAGCAGCCACGCGGGTACCGCCGTCAGCAGCAACGGCGTCACCCCCACGGGTACGGGCAGGCCGGACAGCGTTTCGTGCCGTACGAGATGCGCCCCGTGCGCCAGCAACCACAGGTCGGCCGCCGTACGCAGGGCTCCGTCGGCCCCGCTGTCGGGGAACGGCGAGACGGTCCACAGCAGCAGGACGACGACGGCGAACGCGCCGAGCCCGAGCCCGGCGGCCACGGCGCCGCCCAGCAGCCAGCCGCTGGTGAGGGGCAGGGGGCGGGGGTGGCCACGGCCCGAGGACAACGAGGGACCGCGGTGCGTCACTTGGCTCACAGCGCCATGCTGCCAAGAACACCCGTTTTGCCCTAGTAGCAGGCATTTTGTCGCTGTGTCGCACAAGCTATGGGTTATGCATCCTTCTTCCGCCTCTGCCGATGCGGCCGCGAACACGGCGCAGCGCCGTTCCCCAGGAGCACCTGACGCTCCCTCCACCGAGGCCGCCTCCACCACTGCGGGCGCTGCCGCCACTGCCGCCGCTGCCGCCGCCCCTGCGGCGAAGGCACCGGCAGAGAGCGCGACAGGGAAGAAGAGCGCGAAGCAGGCAACGAGAGGGAAGAAGGGAAAGCCGGGACCGCACGGGAGGCAGGGAAGACAAGCGACGCAGGGAAAGAAGGGGGCATCGGGAGCGCAGGGGAAACAGGCGAAGCAGGGGAAGCAGGGGAAACGCTCCGCCGCGAACCGGGCGAAGGACCGCACCGATTCACCGCCCTCTCACCCGCCGAAGAAGCAGGCCGCCACCGCGAAGCAGTCGTCTCACAAGGCGGCCAAGCCGGCTCTGGTGGAGCCGGTGGAGCGGGTGGAGCCGGGCACCCTCGAAGAGCCTGGTCCTCCCGGGGAAGCTGGAGAGACCGAGGAGCTGGGGTCGGGAGAGGCACCGGAGGCGTCAGAGGCGCCGAAGTCGCCAGAGGTACAAGCGGGCCCGGCGGTTCCAGCGGAGTCAGAGGCGTCAGAGGCGTCAGAGGCGTCAGAGGCGTCAGAAGCGTCAGAAGCGTCAGGGGCGTCAGGGGCGTCAGAAGCACCGGACACGTCAGCACCACCGGCCGCACCAAGGGAACCGGACACGCAGACGGCACCGATCGCACAGACGGCACCGGACGAACAGGCAGCACCGAACGCGCCATCGGCACCGGACGCACAGACGGCACCAGATACCCAAGGGGCACCGGACACACAAGGGACACCAGACGCCCAAACCCCACCGGCCGCACCGGCGGCAACATCGACCCCACCCCCAACTCCCCCGGCGCGAGAAGCACCCCTGGCACCGGAAGAGACCGGGCCCGAGCCCGAGGTGTCGAACGAGTGGGGCGGTGACAGCCGGGCGCTCCTCACGCCGACTCCGCGGAGCGAGCCGCGGCCGGATGAGGTCTCGCCGCCGCGGGTGTCGGCGCCGCGGAGCGAGCCGGAGCCGCGGGTCGAGGTGGTGGCGACGGTGCCCGGCCCGGTGGCGGAGTTCGTACGGTCGGCCAGGCAGCCCCAGGAGTTGCCGGACGATCCGGTGGCGGCGTTCGACGAGCTGTATCTGTGGCAGGCACGGGCACTGACCCGGCAGGCGTTCCTGCTGTGCGGGCACCGCCGGGTAGCCGAACGGGCCGTGCGCTGGGCGTTCCACCAGGCGTGGCAGCACTGGCCGAAGGTGCTGGCAGCGGGCGAACCGACGCGCACGGTGCGGGCGAAGGCGTACGAGTACGCACTCTCCCCCTGGCACCGGCTCCATCCGGGGCGCCGTACGCCCCGGGCGTATCCGGGACCCCCAGCGGACCGGGCGGTGCTGGGGGCGTTTCTGGGGCTGCCGCGCAGCTACCGTGCCGCGCTGTTGCTGCACTACGGGCTCGGACTGACGCTGCCCGAAACGGCTGCCGAGGCCGAGTGCAGCACGGAGGCGGCGGCCGGACGGGTCACGCACGGCCGGGCGGCGCTCGAAGAGGGCTGGCCGCTGCTGGCGCAGACGCCGCGGCGGCAGCGCGGCGCCGTTCTGGCGCGCAGGCTGCGCGAGCTGGCCGCCGCGCAGCCGGTACGCCCTCTGCCGCCCCGACTGGTGCGGCACGACAGTCTCCGTACGACCCGGCTGTGGACCCGCGCCTCGATCGGTCTGACGGCGGCGGTGACGGCGGCGACGGCGTTCACCCTGCTGACGACGGAGACCGGTAGCGGGCCAGCGGAGAAGCCGGTCGTCCGTACACCGCCGCGGACGTTCGCGCCGGTGGCGCTCCCGGGCGGACCGGGCGCGGGTACGGGCCTGGGGGCGGAAACGGGGGCGAGCGCGGGCACGGGCACCACTCGTACGAGTGATGTGCACAAGGCCGAACGCGCTCATCAGGAGCCGGCCGGCGGGGCCGGTCACGCGTACCTTCCGCAGCTCCGCTCCACCAACGAGCGCGTACATCCGCATGACGTCCGACAGCAGGACGCCGACGGGGCCGGGAGAGCCGTCGTGCCAGAGCCGAACAGCTGACGGGCCCGCACCTCGGAAGGTGCGGGCCCGTCGAGCAGCCGGTCGAGCGACCAGCCGAGCGATCAGTTGCGCAGTCAGGCGCTGAGGCGCTCCCGCGCGAGCCGGGCGGTCTCGGACGGGGTCTTGCCGACCTTCACGCCCGCGGCCTCGAGGGCCTCCTGCTTCGCCTGCGCCGTACCGGAGGAGCCGGAGACGATGGCGCCCGCGTGGCCCATGGTCTTGCCCTCCGGAGCGGTGAAGCCCGCGACGTAACCGACGACCGGCTTGGTCACGTTCTCCTTGATGAAGTCGGCCGCGCGCTCCTCCGCGTCACCGCCGATCTCACCGATCATGACGATCAGGTCGGTGTCCGGGTCGGCCTCGAACGCCTTGAGGGCGTCGATGTGGGTGGTGCCGATGACCGGGTCACCGCCGATCCCGACGCAGGTCGAGAAGCCGATGTCCCGCAGCTCGTACATCATCTGGTACGTCAGCGTGCCCGACTTGGAGACCAGACCGATGCGGCCCGGCTTGGTGATGTCGGCCGGGATGATGCCGGCGTTGGACTGACCGGGGGTGATCAGACCCGGGCAGTTCGGGCCGACGATCCGCGTCTTGTTGCCCTTCTGGGTGGCGTAGTCCCAGAAGTAGGCGGTGTCGTGGACGGCGATGCCCTCGGTGATCACGACGGCGAGGCCGATGCCCGCGTCGATCGCCTCGATGACGGCGTCCTTGGTGAACTTCGGCGGGACGAAGATCACGGTGACGTCGGCGCCGGTGGCCTCCATGGCCTCCTTGACGCCGCCGAAGACGGGCACCTCGGTGCCGTCGAAGTCAACGGTCGTGCCCGCCTTGCGGGGGTTCACACCGCCGACGATGTTGGTGCCGGAGGCAAGCATTCGCTTGGTGTGCTTCTGGCCCTCCGAGCCGGTCATCCCCTGGACGATGACCTTGCTCTCCTTGGTGAGGAAGATAGCCATGGTGTGTCGGTGTCCTCGTTCGGTCTCGTCCGGGCTTACTTGGCGGCCAGCTCGGCGGCCTTGTCGGCCGCGCCGTCCATGGTGTCCACCTGCTGCACGAGCGGGTGCGCTGCGTCGGTCAGGATCTTGCGGCCCAGCTCGGCGTTGTTGCCGTCGAGGCGGACGACCAGCGGCTTGTTGACGTCCTCGCCCTTGGACTTGAGCAGCTCCAGCGCCTGCACAATGCCGTTGGCGACCGCGTCGCAGGCGGTGATGCCGCCGAAGACGTTCACGAAGACCGACTTGACGTCGGGGTCACCGAGGATGATCTCCAGGCCGTTGGCCATCACCTCGGCGGAGGCGCCGCCACCGATGTCGAGGAAGTTGGCGGGCTTGACGTTGTTGTGCGCCTCACCCGCGTACGCGACGACGTCGAGCGTGGACATGACCAGGCCCGCGCCGTTGCCGATGATGCCGACCTGGCCGTCCAGCTTCACGTAGTTGAGGTTCTTGGCCTTGGCCGCGGCCTCCAGCGGGTTGGCCGCCGCCTTGTCCTCCAGCGCCTCGTGCTCGGGCTGCCGGAAGTCGGCGTTGGCGTCCAGCGACACCTTGCCGTCCAGCGCGATGACCGTGCCGTCGGCGGTCTTGACCAGCGGGTTGACCTCGACGAGGAGGGCGTCCTCCTTGACGAACACATCCCACAGCTTGACCAGCACATTGCTGATCTGGTCGACCAGCTCGGCCGGGAACTTCGCGGCCTCGGCGATCTCGCGGGCCTTCGCCTCGGTCACACCCTCGATGGCGTCCACCGGGATCTTGGCCAGCGCCTCGGGCTTGGTGGCCGCGACCTCCTCGATCTCCACGCCGCCCTCGACGGAGGCCATGGCCAGGAAGGTGCGGTTGGTGCGGTCGAGGAGGAAGGAGACGTAGTACTCCTCCTGGATGTCCGCGGTCTGGGCGAGCATCACCTTGTGGACCGTGTGGCCCTTGATGTCCATGCCCAGGATCTGGCCGGCCTTCTCCACCGCGTCCGCCGGGTCGGAGGCCAGCTTGACGCCACCGGCCTTGCCGCGGCCGCCGGTCTTGACCTGCGCCTTGACGACCGCCCGGCCGCCGAGCCGCTCGGTCACCTCGCGCGCCGCCTCGGGCGTCTCGATGACTTCACCGGCCAGCACCGGTACGTCATGCTTGGCGAAGATGTCCCTCGCCTGGTACTCGAACAGGTCCACGCGCGTCCGTCCCCTTAATCAGTGGTCTCGCGGTCGTTGTCAGCGTGGGCGTGCCGCAGGGCCGCGGCGTCCACGGGTCGCGCGGCATGTCCGCCTTGCAGGTTAGCCCTGCGTGCGTGCGCTGCCTAAATCGCACCTCACACATAGGCGGTGACAACGGTCACAGCGCGACCGGCCATCTTGTGCGGGTCCCGTCCCCTGTCGCCCGCGCTGGTTCCGGGGAGGCGGTGCCCCTGCCCGGCGTCCGCGGGCTGCGGGTGCTTTGTGGCTGGTCGCGCAGTTCCCCGCGCCCCTGACGGGGCTCGCCTCCCCTGCGCTGTGCTGCCGTGTCCTAGTCCGGGACCGGCAAGGGCCGCCTCTCGATCGCCGCCGCCATCACCTCCGGGAAGTGGTCGGGTGTGCAGGCGAACGCGGGAGCGCCCAGTGCTCCGAGCGCGGCTGCGTGATCGCGGTCGTAGGAGGGCGCGCCCTCGTCGGACAGGGCGAGGAGAGTGACGAACTGAACACCGGCGGCCTTCATGGCGGCGACCCGCTTCAGCATCTCCTGCCGTATCCCGCCCTCGTACAGGTCGCTGATCAGTACGACGACCGTCTCGGCCGGGCGGCTGATCCGGGACTGGCAGTAGGCGAGCGCCCGGTTGATGTCGGTGCCCCCGCCCAGCTGCGTACCGAAGAGCACGTCGACGGGGTCGTCCAGGTCGTCCGTCAGGTCCACCACGCTGGTGTCGAAGACGACGAGCCGGGTGTTCAGCGTCCGCATCGACGCCAGCACCGCGCCGAAGACGGAGGCGTAGACGACGGAGGACGCCATCGAGCCGGACTGGTCGATGCAGAGGATGACGTCCTTCTTGACGGCCTGCGCCGCCCGCCCGTATCCGATCAGCCGCTCGGGAACGATCGTGCCGTGCTCGGGCAGATAGTTCTTGAGGTTGGCGCGGATGGTGCGGTCCCAGTCGATGTCGCGGTGCCGGGGTCGGTTGACCTTCGCCGAGCGGTCGAGCGCACCGGTGAGGGTCGAGCGGGTCCGGGAGGCGAGCCGCTTCTCCAGCTCCGCGACGACTTTGCGCACCACAGCCCGTGCGGTCTCCCTGCTGGTCTCCGGCATCGCCTTGTTGAGCGACAGCAGCGTGCCGACCAGGTGCACGTCCGGCTCGACGGCCTCCAGCATCTCCGGCTCCAGCAGCAGGGCGGAGAGCCCGAGCCGGTCGATGGCGTCGCGCTGCATGACCTGCACCACGGAGCTGGGGAAGTAGGTGCGGATGTCCCCCAGCCAGCGCGACACATGCGGGGCCGAGGCGCCGAGCCCGCCCGAGGCGCCGCCGCCGCTGCCGCCACCGCCCGGTCCGCTGCCGGTGCCACTGCCGCCCGGCCCGCCGCCTGGGCCGTAGACCGCTTCCAGGGTGCGGTCCATGCCGCTGTCGGTGGCGCCCAGCACGCAGCCGGTGCCGTCCGCAGCACCGCCGCCCAGCACCAGCCGCCAGCGCCGCAACCGTTCGGACTCCTCGGCGCCGATGGCGTCGGCGGCGCCGGCCTCCTCGGCGCCGGTGGCCGCCGCGCCGGTGGCCGCCGTATCTTCCGCCTGGACCGTCATACGCGTACCTCCTCCCTCTCGCCGCTCTCGTCTCTCACCGCGCTGCCGTCTCCCCCGTGGGCACCGCCCAGCAGCAGCCGCACCGTCTCCAGCACGGCATCGGCCCGCGCCGCATCCAGCCCGGCTCCGAACCCGGGCAGTCCCTCCGCGGCCCCGTCCGCCCGCCGGTCACCGTCGCCCACCGGGCCGCGCCGTACCAGCTCCCCGAGGGTGCGGCGCACTCCCGCCTCGTACTCCGCGAACGTCCGCCGCAGCAGCGGCAGCACATCCGTGAACGCGTCGCCGGGGACGCCCGTCAGCCAGCGGTCGACGAGCGCGAGCAGCCGTTCGTCGTGGATCAGCAGCATCCCGCCGCCCGAGAGAAAGCCCTCGACCCACGCTGCGGCCTCCGCGGGCGGCGTGCCCGGTGACAGCGCCAGGCTCATCAGCCGCTGCGCCTCCTCGTCCGCCAACTGGCCGTCGTCCAGCAGCAGTCGGGTGCAACGGCCACGCAGCAGACCAGGTATCCGCTCCCGCCCGGCGAGCGTGCGCAACACCCCGCGCCATCTGCCCAGCAGTCCCCCGACGGTCCGGCCCTCCGTATCCGGGGACGGCTCGGTGCCGGTGGCGTCCGGCCCCTCGCGGGCGAGCAGGTTCACCGCCTGGTGCGCGGCGTCCAGGTGGCCGCGCATGTCGCGGGCACCCTCGTCGTCGAGCCCTGCGCAGGCGGGCGGGAGGCCGACGCAGACCCGCTCGGCCATGCCCCCGGCGACCTTTTCCAGCGCGCCCGCGTCGGTGCCCCGCACATCGCCGTAGCGCAGCGTGCGCACCAGCGCGGGGAGGGCCTGCGCCAGGTGCCCGACATCCGACTCCAGTGCCGCCCGGTCGGCCAGCACCCGCATCACGACCGGCAGCGCGTCCGGCAGCTGGGCCAGCAGACACAGCTCGGCCAGCGCCGTGACGTCGGCGAGCGTGCTGCCGCCCTCCTCCGTCGCCTGGGACCGTGCCTTGGCGGTGGCCGCCTCGTAAACGGTTGTGCCCCAGATACCGGCCTCGGCCACCCGTACGGACAGCTCGGGCTCCCAGCGCAGCCGCCAGCTCTCGCGGAAGGTGCCGGTGCTGCCACTCCGGGAGCGGGCGGGCTCGCCCCAGCCGATGCCGAGTAGCCGCAGCCGGTGCAGCAGGCGGCTGCGTGCCGCGTCGGTCTCCTTGCGCAGGTCCAGATCCAGCTCGCGTTCGGCAGCGGCCGGCTTCAGCCGCACGGCACGCTGCTGACGTGCCAGGTCGCGCTGGAGGGGGACGGCCGGAGCCCCCTCGGGCACCTCGCCCAGCACATCGCCGACCACGAGTTGGTCCCGGATCAGCTCCAGCGGCACATCCGAGCCTTCGCACAGCACGGCCCGTACCGCGTCGGTGGTCTCGGTCAGCCCGGCCAGCGGGCGTCCGCGCATCGCGGCCAGCGTCTCGGCCAGCCGCACGGCCTCGATGAGATGAGCGGACGAGACCGAGTGGTCCTGCTCCCGCAGCAGGCCCGCCACCTTGGTCATCCACCGCTCCACGGGCCGGTCCGGGGCGGAGAAGAGGTGGCCGTACCACCCGGGGGAGGCGATGCCCGCCCCGTATCCGGACTGGCGCGCCAGGCGCCGGTGCGTCCAGGGCACCCAGGTGATCTCGGCCTTCACCTTGGGCAGCCCTTTGAGCGCCTGCCGGTCGGCGGTGACCGTGGTGGCCTCGGTGAGCGCGGGTACGTGCCAGGCACCGCAGATCACCGCCGTCGCCGCGTCCCCGAACTCCTTGCGGGCCTCGCGCAGCCGCAGCCGCATATGGGCCTCCCGGACGAGGTCCCGCTCATGGCCGCCCTCCCCGTGCACAGCGCGCAGCTCGGCCATGGCCTCGCCGAGCGCAGCGAACGGCTCGTAGGGGTCGGCGGCCTGGGTGCCGCGCCCGCCGCCCCGGTGTTCGACCGCGTCCTCCCACCAGCGCTCCGGATCGTCGTATCCGGCGGCCTCCGCGAGCGCCGCCAGCGGGTCCAGCCGTACGCCGTCCGCGCGCTCCGGCGCCGATGTGGTGCCGGTGTCGGGGCCGGGGTTGGCGCCATTGCCGGTGTTCGCGTCGGACTTGGCGTCAGTGTCGGCGTCGGCTTCGGTGTCCCCGGCAGCACCACCCCCGTCGGTGCCGCCGGGGACGGTCTTGTCCCCCTCTTTCCCCGGCTTGTCCTCCCCGTCGCTCATCGCGAGCGTGTGCGCTGCGGGGAGGTCGATGAAGCGGACCGGGACGCCGCGCCGTACCGCCCAGCGGATCGCCACCCACTCCGGCGAGAACTCCGCCAGCGGCCAGAACGCCGCCTTGCCCGGCTCGTTGACGGCGTGCGCCAGCAGCGCTACCGGTGGGACCATGCCCTCGTCCCCGGCCAGCTCGGCCACCGCGTCGCCCTCGGGCGGGCCCTCGATCAGGACGACACGCGGCTCGTACGCCTCCAGCACGGCACCTACCGCGCGGGCCGAGCCGGGACCGTGATGCCGCACCCCCATCAGCAACGGTCCTGGCGCGCCCTCTCGGGCGCCGGAGTCCCCCGTGTCCTCTCGGAAGCGGGGATCCGCCGAGCCCTCGTGAACAGCCGTCATGCGGACACCTCTCGGCAGGCGCGGTAGAAGTCCTTCCAGCCCTCGCGCTCGCGCACGACCGCCTCGAGATACTCCTGCCACACCACCTGGTCCGAGGACGGGTCGCGGACGACGGCACCGAGGATCCCTGCGGCCACGTCGCCCGCGCGCAGCATCCCGTCCCCGAAGTGCGCCGCCAGCGCGAGGCCGCCGGTGACGACCGAGATGGCCTCGGCCGTCGAGAGTGTGCCGGACGGCGACTTGAGCTTGGTGCGGCCGTCGTCGGTGACGCCCTCCCGCAGCTCGCGGAAGACGGTGACGACCCTGCGGATCTCGTCGAACCCCTCGGGCGCGGGCGGCAGATCGAGGGAGCGGCCGAGCTGCCCGACCCGGCGTGCCACGATCTCCACCTCCGCCTCCGCCGTCTCGGGCAGCGGCAGCACCACGGTGTTGAAGCGGCGGCGCAGCGCGCTGGACAGCTCGTTGACCCCCCGGTCCCGGTCGTTGGCCGTCGCGATCAGGTTGAAGCCGCTGACCGCCTGCACCTCCTCGCCCAGTTCGGGGATCGGCAGGGTCTTCTCCGACAGCACGGTGATCAGCGTGTCCTGCACATCGGCGGGGATACGGGTCAGCTCCTCGACCCGGGCCGTCATCCCCTCGGCCATCGCGCGCATCACCGGGCTCGGCACCAGGGCCTCGCGGCTCGGGCCCTGGGCGAGCAGCTGTGCGTAGTTCCACCCGTAGCGGATCGCCTCCTCCGCAGTGCCGGCCGTGCCCTGGACCAGCAGCGTCGAGTCCCCGCTGACGGCCGCGGCCAGATGCTCCGACACCCAGGTCTTGGCCGTGCCGGGCACGCCGAGCAGCAGCAGCGCCCGGTCCGTGGCCAGCGTGCTGATCGCGACCTCCACGATGCGGCGCGGACCCACGTACTTGGGCGTGATGACCTTGCCCCCCGGCAGCTCACCGCCGAGCAGATACGTCGCCACCGCCCACGGCGACAGCCGCCAGCGCGCGGGCCGCGGCCGGTCGTCCGCCTCGGCGAGGGCCGTCAGCTCGTCGGCGAAGGCGTCCTCGGCATGCGGGCGCAGCGCGGTGGCAGGAGCGGCCGCGGCGGCCGGGCCTGGCACCGGCTGTGCTGCGGACTCGGCGGCCCGGTCTGCGACATGGCTCTCGGTCACAACTCCCCCTCAACGCAGGGCTCTCGTACGGAAAAAGACAAGGGGATGGCCAAGGAAGGAACCCCCGCGCCGCAGCGCCTCGGCCGATCCGACAACCACTCTGCACCCCGCCACTGACAATCGCTCTGACCTGCGACGTTGGGCGGTCGGAGCGCGGTTGTCAGTGGCACCGCCTACCGTTTTCGGCATGGGTGGACAGGCGGTCCGCTGGACGGCGGAGCAGGTAATGGCGCTGGCGCCTGACGATGCGTCGCGCCGCGCGGGAAGCAAGCTGTCGGCGCCCGGCCCGTGGACGGAGGCCGGGTCGGGCGGCGGAGCGATCTGGGGGCTGTGCAAGGGCAGCGGAAGCAAGCCGTATCAGACGGTGGTGGACCTGAACGGGGGCCAGGGTCCTGGGTACAAGTGCTCGTGCCCCAGCAGGAAGTTCCCGTGCAAGCACGCGGTCGGACTGCTGCTGCTCTGGGCGGGCGACGAGTCGGCCATCACGGAGGGGGGCGAACCTCCGGAGTGGGCGAACGGCTGGCTGAGCGGCCGCAGACAGCGCGCGGAGAAGAAGGCTGCGGCCAACGGCGGCAAGGCCACAGGCGGGACGAACAGTGCATCCGGTGCGGCGCAGGCCGCCGGGGAGGGGGTGACCTCCGGGGAAGCGGCGGAGGACGACGGGGACGCCCGCTCGCGGGCCGAGGCCGCACGTCGGCGAGCCGAGCAGCGTGCCGCGCGGATCACCGCGGGCGCCGAGGAGTTGGAGCAGCGGCTGGCGGATCTGCTGCGCGGCGGCCTCGCGGGCGCGGAGCGGACGGGGTATGCGCCGTGGGAGGAGATGGCAGCGCGCATGGTCGATGCCCAGGCTCCCGGCCTGGCCACCCGGATACGTGAGCTGGGGGCGATCCCCGGCTCCGGAGCCGGCTGGCCGGAACGGCTGCTGGCCGAGTGCGCGCTGCTCCACCTGCTGGCCCGTGGCTGGATACGGGCCGACGAGCTGCCGGCCCCGCTCGCCGAAACCGTCAGGTCACGGGTGGGCCTGACGGTGGAGGCGGCCGAACTGCTGGCCGACGAGAAGGCGTTGATACGCGACCAGTGGCTGGTGCTGGCCCAGCGGGACACGGACGAGGGGCGCCTGATGGTACGCCGCGTCTGGCTGTACGGGCACGCCACCGGACGGCACGCGCTGCTGCTGTCCTACGGCGCGGGCGGGCGCGCTCCGGAGCTGGCGCTGCCGGTGGGCGCGGTGCTGGACGCGGAGCTGGCCTACTACCCGGGAGCCGGTCCGCTGCGGGCCGCCCTCGGAGAGCGGCACGGGACGCCGCTGCCCGGCTTCCAACCGCCGGGAGGGGGCATCCCGCAGGCCCTGGACGCCTATGCCCTGGCGCTCCGGGGCGATCCATGGCTGGAGGGCTGGCCGTGCGTGCTCCGGGATGTGATCCCCGTTCCGCCGCCCGATGTCGGCCCGGCGAACGGCGGCGCGGGGACGCAACGCGGCGGGGCCGGCCGCGCCGGGGACCGGCACGGGAGCGGAGGCGGCAGCGGCGGATGGCAACTCGCGGCGGCCCAAGAGGAGTCCGCCCTCCCGGTGGCGCCGGGCACCAGCATGGCAGCCCTGTGGAGACTGCTGGCGATCTCCGCCGATGGCCCGGTCACGGTCTTCGGCGAGTGCGGCCACCGCGGCTTCGCCCCGCACACGGTGTGGAGCGGAGGCAAGGCCATCCCCTTGTGACGGCCGGGCGGCGCGGGAAGGGGGCCGTGCCGGGGGCGCGAAGCCTGAGGGGGACGCAGCACGGACCGACGGTGGGAGCAGGACCGAACGCGAAACGGCGGGGCAACAGAAGGGGCGGACGTGACGGTTGAAACGGGCGCGGGTCGGCGCACACCCACAGGCGAGCCATCGGACGGCGGGCCAGGACCGGGGGCTGGACCGAGGGGAGAACCAGGAGCTGGAGCGAGGGGCGAGCCGGGAGCTGGACCGAGGGGAGCACCAGGAGCAGGGCCAGGAGCAGGAAGCACCGGGGGCTGGGCGGAGTTGGTGGCTGCTGCGCTGCTGGGGGCCGAGCGGCGGCGCCCGCCGGGTGGGAGCGTGACGGCGCTGCTGGACGCGGCGGCCACCGAGACCGTCCGCCGTCGCGCAGGCGCGCGGGCCGTCGTACCCGAGCAGCGGCCCGAGCCGGCACCGGCGGACGAGCGTGAACCGCTGCCCACGGCGGCCGAGCGGCGGCTGGCGGCGCTGCTCGCCGACCGGGCGCTGAGCGGGTCGAGCCCGGCGGGCGCGGCGGCCGGGCGGCGCGGTTCGGGCCCGGACCTGGGTGAGCTGCTCCCGCAGTGGCTCGCGGAGGCGAACGCCCAGGGCTAC
Organism: Streptomyces sp. 3N207; assembly: GCF_052246355.1. Lineage (NCBI taxonomy): Bacteria > Bacillati > Actinomycetota > Actinomycetes > Kitasatosporales > Streptomycetaceae > Streptomyces > Streptomyces sp. 3N207. The sequence continues at coordinate 436,860 of NZ_JBQQBV010000001.1, forward strand.
CGCGCCCCAGCCGCGCTGCTGCCCGCCCTGCTCGACGCGGCGCGCGCCCGCACCGATCTGCGGGCCGAGACACTGGCGTTCGCCGGCCCGCGGGCACTGTGGCTGGCGCGGCAGAACGCCGACTGGAAGTTCGCGCTGCGCGACGGTGTCCGGCGCCAGGTGCCCGAGGGGCGCCCGGAGGAAGCCGAACGGCTCTGGCAGGAGGGGTTGTTCGCCGAGCGGGTGGCCCTGCTTGCGGCACTGCGGCAGCGCGATCCGGAGGCGGCGCTGGCCCTGCTGGCCTCCACCTGGCAGACCGAGCGGGCCGAGGACAGGCTGATGTTCCTCGACTCGCTGCGCCAGGGCCTCGGCCCCGCCGACGAGCCGTTTCTGGAGCGGGCGCTGGCCGACCGCAGCCGCACGGTGCGGGCGACCGCCGCCGAGCTGCTGGCCGCACTTCCCGGCTCCGCGCTGGCCTACAGGATGGCGGAGCGCGCCCGCAGCTGTGTGGCGCTCGACCGGATGGGCGGTGGGGGCGCCTCCCGGCCGAACGTCGGGGGCGGGATCGTGGTGGAGGCGCCGCACACCTGCGACGCCGACATGCAGCGCGACGGCGTCATACCCAAACCGCCCACAGGGCGGGGAGAACGGGCCTGGTGGCTGGGCCAGTTGGTGGAGGCGGCACCGCTGGGGGTGTGGAGCGAGCAGCTGGGCGGGCTGTCGCCGGAACAGCTCGTGGCGCTGCCGGTCGCCGACGGCTGGCGGGACGATCTGCACGCGGCATGGTGCGGGGCGGCCGTACGGCAGCGGAACGTCGCATGGGCGCGCGCCCTCATCGGGGAGCCCACCGAGCCGTTCGCCGAAGGCCCGGGTGACCCGGCGAAGCTGCTGTCGGTGCTGCCCGAGGAGGAGCGTGGCGAGTGGGCCGCGCGCTTCGTCGCCGCACACGGGCTGTCGGAGGCGTTCCGCATCCTGGGGGTGTGCGGCGTGCCGTGGCCGCTGCCACTGGGGCGGGCGGTGGTGGACGCGCTGGAGATCGCCCGGGACGCGGGCAGCTACCCGTGGAGCTTCAGCGGGGTGATGGGACTGGCCGAGCGCTGTCTGGACCCGGCCGACGCGGAACGGCTCGCGCCGCTCGCCGCTGTTCCGGACGAGAAGGAGGGGGAGTCACCGGGCGCCGGGGCTTACTGGGCGGAGTCGTTCCAGCGACTGGTCGCCACTCTGCGGCTGCGCTCCGCGATGCTCACGGAGCTGCGGGAGGGGAGGCAGGAGGGGAACCAAGGGTGAAGAGAGGGATAACGCGGGCGGGGCACCGGAGCGCCACCGCGCAGTGAGGGCAACGCAAGAGTTGGGCAACCGCGCCGATGGGGCGATCGCTCAGGCTGCCACCGGGCCCACGTGGGTGCGGATCCAGTCGACGACCTCGCTGGTGCTGGCGCCCGGCGTGAAGATCTCGGCGACGCCCTGCTCCTTCAGCAGCGGGATGTCCGCCTCGGGGATGATGCCGCCGCCGAAAACCTTGATGTCAGTGGCGTCCCGCTCACGCAGCAGCTCCAGCACGCGGGCGAAAAGCGTGTTGTGGGCCCCGGAGAGGATGGAGAGGCCGATGGCGTCCGCGTCTTCCTGAATGGCGGTGTCCACGACCTGTTCCGGGGTCTGGTGCAACCCGGTGTAGATGACCTCCATGCCGGCGTCGCGCAGGGCTCGGGCGATGACCTTGGCGCCCCGGTCGTGGCCGTCGAGGCCCGGCTTCGCTACCACCACGCGGATCGGACCGGACACATCCATCACTGCCTCCCTCTGAACGACCTCCCGGCCGGAACGGGCCACGGGGTGTGAACGCACGTTATCTCCAGCATCCCGCACCCGTCCGTTCCGCGCTCGCAAGCGAGGGGGAAATCACACGCGAAGCCGCGCCGCGCGCCGATCCGCGTCTCGCATACGACGCCGCGCCCCCAACGCAGCCCGCGCGCCCAAGCGAAACGTCCACGGGCGTCCCCACCCCGCGACATAGGCAGGCACCCCACCCCACCCCACCCCGCGACGCAGGCAGGCACCCCGCCCCGCGACGTACACAGGCACCCCACCCCGCGACATCCGCAGGCCCCACGCTTCGGCACGCAGCACGCCCCAGCACAGGCACCGCAGCACGCCGCAGCACGGGCACACGGGCACACGGGCACACGGGCACACAGCACGGGACGCGCGTACGCGCCCGGCGCCCAGATTCTGCGCGCTCCCCGAAAGGTGCCGGACGCCCCCACCCGTGGGCCCGGGAGGGGAAGCCGCGGAGCCGTCCGCTGATCGCAGAGCCGACCGTTCCGGAGACGGACGCCCAAATTTCACCGACCTCACCGGTTTCCCCGAAGCATTGATCTTCGGTCGGAAACCGACCTGGTCGATCATTCCGACCTGTGCGTATCCGCTACCTATAAGCGGGGGATCGGGCATGCGCCGCCGCTGGTGGACTCCAGCGTTTGTGCGTGCGCCCGGGGGGAGTTGGGGCCCGGTGAAGGCCGGAGGCGTTGACCGTCACGTCGGACCCCGGTGCGGCTGACGACGCCGGACGCAGGGCTCATTCTTTCGAACGAATTTCGAACTCAACCTCTGCTACCGGTCCGTAGTCCGCCGAAAGACGGCTGATTGCCCTTTTCCTGCGCCGCTAAAACCTCCCGAAGATTGTCGCCGTCGCATACCGCCGGGTACAGTCACCGCACTGCTCCGCCCCTGTCGCCGAGGCGAAAGAGAAGTTGGTGGTGAACGACCGTCATCCGTCGGGAGTCCCGAGTCCCGACGACCCCGGTTCCGGCTTCTCGTACGGCACCTACGACGCGGACCATGGACCGTCGGCGTACGGCGCGTACAGCGAGAACGCCTATCAGGCCGGCTCGCACGACGGATACTCCACCGGCGCCTACGACACCTCCGGCGCCACCTATGCCGACGGCTCGTACACCTCGTACACGTCCTACGGCGACGACGACCCCCTCTTCGGCACCCTCCCCGGAGCCGCCGGGGCCGACACCGGCAGCTATTCGACCGCGTCCTGGGACGCCAACACCGCGTGGGGCACAGGAAGTTACGGCCCCGACGCCATGGCAGCCCCCGGCATTCCGGCGCAGGCAGGGCCCGAGCAGGCTCCTGGGGGCTTCCCCGCGGCGGAGTTCGGCCACGGTCTGCCCACCGCGGAGGACGGCACCGGCCAGTGGACTTTCGGTGTGCAGGAGACCGGCGGCTGGGACACGACGGCCTGGGGCACCGGCGGCTGGGAGGCGGCCGAACCGGAATCCGGCGGCTGGGCGACAGGCAGCCAGAGTGCTGCGGCGTACGGCTACGAGGGTCACGAGGGCTACACCGGTTACGAGCACACCGGCTACGAAGAGCACGCCGCGTACGGCGACCAGCACGACGGCCTCGGCAGTCACGACAGCCACAGCGGCTATGCCACCTACGAGAGTTACGAGGGCTACGACAGCTACAGAGGTCCGGGCGGGCAGCAGCCGAACGGGCCCGAGCAGCCCGGTTATGGCGCGGAGCCCGGTTACGGCGCGGAGGACGGCTACGCCACAGAGCCCGGTTACGGCGCAGAAAGTGCTTACGGCGCCGAGACCGCGCAGTTCGGGCTCGACCACGGCTACACCGCTCCCGACCAGGGCCAGGACGCCACCGCCCAGTGGGATTTCTCCGGAGTCGCACAGCACGAGCCCGAGCCGTCGTACGAGTACGAGCACCAGCACCAGCACGATTTCGACGCCGCGGCGCCCGACTTCCCCGGATCCCCCGAACCGGACGACGCGCGGGACGGTCACGACGACGCTGCCGCACCCGCCGCACTCGGCAGTGTCGGCGGCCCGCACGGGCGCGGGCGCCGCCGCTCCCCCAAGCCCCGCCCGCGCCGCCGGGCACTGATGACCGTGGCGGTGCCGTCCGTCGCCGTCATGGGTGTCGCGGGCGCCGCGGCGGCGAGCGTGATGGGGGACGACGGCGACAAGGACAGCACCACCGTCGCCGCCCCGGATGCCGCACCCGTGAAGCCGTCGAGCGCCAACAACAAGCTGGACACCCAGCTCCAGGGCCTCTCCGCCGACGCCGACGACTTCGCCGACCGCGCCAGCCGCACCCAGGAGCGCATCGACCTCAAACAGCGCCAGGAGGCGGAGAAGGAGCGGAAGGCGAAGGAGGCGGCGCGCAAGGAGGCCATGCGCCCCAAGTACGTGATCCCGGTCAAGGATCACACCCTCAGCGCGCGTTACGGCCAGGCAGGCGTCAACTGGATGTCGATCCACACCGGGATCGACTTCCCCGTCAGCTACGGCACCCCCGTCATGGCCGCCACCGACGGCACCGTCTCCACGAAGCACGATGTGTCGTACGGGAACATGGCCGTTGTGACGGCGAAGGACGGCACCGAGACCTGGTACTGCCATCTGAGCAGCAACAAGATCCGCTCGGGCCAGGTCAAGGCGGGCGATGTGATCGCCTACTCGGGCAACTCCGGCAATTCCACGGGCCCGCATCTGCACTTCGAGATCCATCCGGGCGGCGGCTCGGCGGTGGACCCGATCCCGTGGCTCCAGGGCAAGGGCCTCAGCATCAGCTGAGGCCGCCGCCCCCACGGGGCCGAGGCGCTACGCCCCGGACGTTGTGCCCCGGGGCCGCCTCTCCTCCTGCCGGGCCCCTGGGCTACTACGGCCTCACAGTTTCTCCACCGGCGCATAGCGCAGCAGCAGCCGCTTGGGCTTCTCGCCGCCGAAGTCGATCGTCGCCTCGGCGTTGTCGCCGCTGCCCTTCACCGACTGCACCGTGCCCAGCCCGAAGCTGTCGTGCGTGACGCGGTCACCGACCTGGAGGGAGACCACCGGCCGGTCACCGGCACGCCGCGTCGCGAAGCCGGACGGCCCCCCGCGCCGGGCCGAGGCGTTCGCGGAGGAGGAGAGGGACGCGCTGATCCCCGAGGCGGCCGAGGCCGCGCCACCCAGGGCACCGGCGCCGCTGCCCGTCCGCTTCCAGTCGAGATACTCGGCGGGGATCTCCTCCAGGAAGCGGGAGGGCGGGTTGTAGGAGGGCTGGCCCCAGGCGCTGCGCATAGCGGCGCGGGTGAGATACAGCCGCTCCTGGGCACGCGTGATGCCGACGTATGCCAGCCGGCGCTCCTCCTCCAGTTCCTTGGTCTGCCCCAGGGCGCGCATATGTGGGAAGACGCCGTCCTCCATGCCCGTCAGGAAGACCACGGGGAATTCGAGGCCCTTGGCGGTGTGCAGAGTCATGAGCGTGACGACGCCCTGGTCCTCGCCCTCCTCCGGAATCTGGTCGGAGTCGGCGACCAGGGCGACCTGTTCGAGGAAGTCGGCGAGTGTGCCTGGGGACTCCTCTTCGCCGCGCTCCTGCTCGAACTCCAGGGCGACAGCGGCCAGTTCCTGCAGGTTCTCGATACGCGTCTCGTCCTGTGGGTCGGTGGACGCCTGGAGCTCGGCCAGATAGCCGGTCTGCTCCAGCACCGCCTCCAGCACCGTGGCCGGGCCGGCGCCGGACTCCACGACGGTACGCAGCTCCTCCATCAGCGCGTTGAACCGCTTGACGGCATTGAGGGAGCGCGCGGCCATGCCGTACGCCTCGTCCACGCGCGCGAGCGCCTGCGGGAAGGTGATCTTCTCGCGCAGCGCCAGCGCCTCGATCATGGCCTCGGCGCGGTCGCCGATGCCGCGCTTGGGTACGTTGAGGATACGGCGCAGCGGCACCGCGTCCTCCGGGTTGGCCAGCACCCGCAGATACGCCAGGATGTCGCGGACCTCCCGGCGCTCGTAGAAGCGCACCCCGCCGACGACCTTGTAGGGCAGGCCGACGCGGATGAAGACCTCTTCGAAGACACGGGACTGGGCGTTGGTGCGGTAGAAGACGGCGATGTCGCCGGGCCGGACCCTGCCCTCGCCTCCCTCGCCCTCTTGCTGCTCCCCGTCGCTGAGTCGGTCGATCTCGTCGGCGACGAACTGTGCCTCGTCGTGCTCGGTGTCGGCGACATAGCCGGTGATCCGGGGGCCCGAGCCCGCCTTGGTCCACAGGTTCTTGGGGCGGCGGTCGGCGTTGCGCTCGATGACGGCGTTGGCGGCGCTGAGGATCGTCTGCGTGGAGCGGTAGTTCTGCTCCAGCAGGATCGTGGTCGCGTTCGGGTAGTCCTCCTCGAACTGGAGGATGTTGCGGATGGTCGCGCCGCGGAAGGCGTAGATCGACTGGTCGGCGTCGCCGACGACGCACAGCTCGGCCTGCTCCTCGGCCGGGCCGACCAGCTCGCGCACCAGCTGGTACTGCGCGTGGTTGGTGTCCTGGTACTCGTCGACGAGGACGTGCCGGAAGCGGCGGCGGTAGTGCTCGGCCACGTCGGGGAACGCCTGGAGCAGATGGACCGTGGTCATGATCAGGTCGTCGAAGTCCAGCGCGTTGGCCTCGCGCAGCCGCGCCTGGTACATCGTGTACGCCTCGGCGAGGGTCTTCTCAAATCCATCAACCGCCTGCCCCGCGAAGTCCTCCTCGTCGATCAGCTCGTTCTTGAGGTTGGAGACCTTGGCACTGAACGCCTTGGGCGGGAAGCGCTTGGGATCCAGATCCAGATCGCGGCAGACCAGGGCCATCAGCCGCTTGGAGTCCGCTGCGTCGTAGATCGAGAACGACGAGGTGAAGCCCAGCTTCTTGCTCTCGCGGCGGAGGATGCGCACGCACGCGCTGTGGAAGGTGGAGACCCACATCGACTGAGCCCGCGGGCCCACCAGCTCGGCGACGCGCTCCTTCATCTCGCCCGCCGCCTTGTTGGTGAAGGTGATGGCGAGGATCTGGCCCGGGTGCACATTGCGGGCGCCCAGCAGATAGGCGATGCGGTGGGTGAGCACCCGCGTCTTGCCGGAGCCCGCACCGGCGACGATGAGCAGCGGGGAGCCCGCATGCAGCACGGCGTCCCGCTGCTGCTCGTTCATCCCCTCCAGCAGCGCGACGGGGTCGACGACGGACCGGGGGGCGCCGTCACGGTGGTACGCATCACGCCCGCCGGTGCCCGCGGCGCCGCCCGCGAAGGTGCCCGCGAAGAGATCGTCCGGGACCTCCTCCGCGGGGCCCGGGTGCCCGGAGCTCTCGGGGTCGGGCGGCGGGGGCGCGTCCGCCTCGGGTGCCATACCGTCGAGGTCCGCCAGGAAGCTGTCGTCGAAGAGGCTGCTCATCGTCGTACGAGTCTAGGCGGCCGCACCGACACCCGGATTGCCCTGTGGAAAAACCGGCGCTTCCGCGACGGCTTCCCGGTGTCCGGGCCGCTCAGACCCAGAGCACGGCGATGAAGATGTTCGCCGTCGTCAGCAGGCCGACAGTGCCGAAGAGGGGAGCGCTGAGCCGCTCCTCGTCCCGCTTCACGTAGGTGATGCCGAGGATCACCACGAGCAGCGCCAGCTTGAGCCCGATCTTGACGTTGTTCACCGAGCTGTCGTCGGCCTGGTTGAGCCCGACCAGAGCCACGCCGGTGACCAGCATGGTCAGCGCACCGTGGAGCATGCTGGGGCTGATCCGGGCCTCGCCCGTGCCGATCGCCTTCATCTGCGTGAAGAAGCCGCCCAGGAGTGCGGCTATGCCGATGATGTGCAGGCCGACGAAGACATTGATGAGTACGTCCATGGGCGCGAGCGTATCCGGGCGTTTTCGGGGCCTTTTGCACACCCCCGGCTTCTCCGGCGCACCCCTGGCTTCTCCGTCGAGGCTCTCGGGGCACCGGTCGGCGACTGCACATGCGCCCCCTGCATTGCGCCGCCAAGCGGACCGGCCTGAGCAGCTTTACGGCGAAAAGGTTCACTTGCGGTCATCCCCGTGCCAGGCCGCCGCCGTCCGCATAGCGTCCTGTCCAGGTGGCCGCGCCCTGCCGGTCGGCGCGGCCACCCCGGCCGCCGGGACAGCTGTGACGTACACGACACCGAGTGCCTGCATTTGGGAGGAGAGGGCGCCGGAACCGAGCCGCCCTCCCGCGACCACGTCAACCAGGCGCCGTCTCCTGTTCACTCACAGGTGCACGGCGCGCGGCCGGACGTTGTCGCCGTCGCTCACAGCCGTACGCCGTATTGCCGTGCCCTCGCGGCCCTCGGCGAGCCGCTGGAGTCGATCACCAGGGCGGGTGCCCCTGCTGCAGGGACCATGCGCTGCCCGACCGCTGCACCGCGTGACGGTGGACACCGGAGAGGGGGCACGCACAGCGGCAGTACTGGGGTCGCACAAGGGCGTCCTCCTGCGCAATCACGGCTTGTTGACGGTCGGGGACCAGGTGGGCGCAGCGGCCCGGTGGCGCCTTCGGATGGAGCTCGCGTGCCGGATACAGCTCGCCGTGCGGGCGGCCGGAAAGCCGGTCCCGACCGACCAGGAGAGCGCTGTCGCGACCCGCAGCCGACCCGGCGGTGATATCGCCGCATGGCACAACTATCAACCTCTCTACACCAGGATCACCCCGGACGAGTGCGGCCTGCTGAGCTGACACCGACTCACGTAAGGCACAATCCCCTTCCATCCCACGGAAGTTGAGAGGCGGGGTTGCGCAGTGGCCGTGGACACGGCTCAGGACGGCTCGAAGGGCCCGGGCGACGAGGACGGGCAGGGCAGCGGCGCGCAGAGCGCGAGCGGCCTCCCCAGCACGGGCCGGGCGGCCGGTACGGGCCCCGACGCGGGAAAGGACGCCACCACCACCGGGAAAAGCCCCACCACGGGCAAGGGGCCCGCCACCCGGAAGGGGCCCGCCGCGGAGCAGGGCCCCGCCACGGGGACGGCCGCCACCCCCGGCACAGGCACAGCCCGCGTACCCGGAGCCCCCTCCCCCAGGCGCGCCTCGCGGTACCCGGATCCGGCCACCACCCCCTCCACCTCCTCTGCCGCCACCTCTCCCTCCCGTCCCTCCCGCCCCAGCTCCCCTGCCCCGGCCACGCCGGGCCGCTCCGCCGGCGAGCCCCCTCCCACCAGCAGCGACACCAAGCCGCCGTGCCACTGCGACAACTGTCCGCACAGCGCCCGCGAGGGCTACCGCAAGGCGCTGGCCGCCTTCGTACGGCGCCGGGACGAGCTGGCCGGAGGCGAGGGCGTCCCCGTGGGGCTGGCGCACTCGGCGGGGGCCTCCCGCCAGTGGGTCTCGGACGAGCTGACCGAGGCCGCGCGTGCTGTCGCCGACCGGAGCCGCGAGGAGGGCGAGGCGTGGCTGGTCCGGCTGTGGCGGCGCACCGTGCTCGGCGTATGGGCCGCTGTCGGCGTGCTGCTGCTGGTGGAGTTGCTGCTGGCGCTCGCCGGTGGCTGGTCGGCCGGACGGACGGCCGGACTGGTGGCCGCTTTCGTCTCGGCGTCGCTGCTGTCCGTCGCCGCCTGGCTGCACCGGGCGCGCGGCGGCGTTCTGGCACCCGTCATCGGCGAGGACAACCGGCTCTCCACCTCCCGCACGGTGGCTGCCGGCTGGGTACTGCTGTCCGTGTTCTCCGTGCTGGTCCTGGCCGTCGAACTGGCCGTGGCCCCCGGCCCCGACGAGCGCCGTGCACTGCTGGCCGGCCTGGATCTGTCGCGGGGCGCGGGGGTGGTGACGGTGCTCGCGCTGACCTGCGCGGTGGCCGTCGTGGTGCGCCGTACGGTGGCCGTACGGGTGCAGGGCAGGCGGTTGCAGAAGGCACGGGCCGACCGGCCGCGCGCTGCCGATCTGCTCACGGACGACGCGGGCCGTGGCGCCTTCTCCGATGTGCAGTACGTCCTCATCAGCGCGGTCGCGGTGGTCTTCGCCACGGTCCGGCTGGCCCGCCAGCCCGATCAACTGCCCGACCTGCCCTGGGGACTGGCCCTGCTGGTCGTCGTCTCGGCTGCGACGTATCTGGCCGGTAAGTACGCCGAGGGGGGCCGCCCCGTCGTGCTCTCGGTCGTCCGGGCACGCGAGATGGGCGATCTGCACTCCCCCATCCGCACCGGCGACGACATCGAGATCCGCGGCGCGGGCTTCGTCCCTCCGGGCGCCACCGCTCCCGACCGACTGGCCCGTATGGTCGTCCGGATCGGCGCCGTCCATGTGCACGCGCCCCTCATCCCCGTCCCCGGCGGTTTCAGCAGCCCCGCCGACACCGCGCTGACGGTGCCGGTCCCGGTCGAGGTCGAACCGGGCCGGGTGGAGGTCCAAGTCGTCACGGCAGCAGGCGTGGAGACGAACCGTTATCCCATCGACGTGGTCGAATGACGGGTGCAACCGGCATCCCGGTCAGGACCGACGGGCACTTGCGAGCCGGGTAGGCACAGGGGGAAGAATCGCCTCCGCACACCGAACGCGTTTGCGGAAGGCGGGAGCGACGGATGTCTGTGACAGGGCCGGTGGGTGGCGGCACCAACGACAGGGCCAAGACCGTCAGCGCCTATCCGGGGCCGGTCGCCGGACCGCCCGTCGGGATACGCGGTACCGCCGCGAAGTACGCGCTGCTCCCGCTGCGCCTCTTCCTCGGCATCACCTTTCTCTACGCCGGGATCGACAAGCTGATCGACCCCCAGTTCCTCACCGGTGACGGACCGGATTCGCTCGCCGGGACGCTGTCGGCCGTGCACGACTCCGCGGCCGCCACATGGCTGGTCGAACTGGCGCAGCAGAGCCCGCGGGGTTTCGGTACTGCCGTCGCCGCAGGGGAGATAGCCGTCGGGCTCGGCACGCTGTGCGGACTGTGGGCAAGAGTGGCGGCGGCCGGCGGGGCGCTGCTCTCCCTCTCCCTGTGGCTGACGATGAGCTGGGACAGCGATCCGTACTACTACGGCAACGACCTGCCCTACCTCATAGCGTGGCTGCCCCTGCTGATGGCGGGAGCGCCGATGTTCTCGCTGGATTCACTGCTGGCAGTACGCAAGCGGCGCAAGGGGCAGCAGATCTTCGGCTAGCGCGCTGCGGGGCGCTCATTCGCGCAGCTCCCGCCGCCGGGAGACCGAGCGCCGGACCAGGAACGTCGCCAGCGCCGTGAGGCCCGCCAGCACCAGCGAGACCGGAACCACCACCAGCAGCGCCCAGAACGGGACCTCAACCTCGCCTGCGGCGTCCAGCAGACAGACCACGGCGACCGCGCACATGGCGAGTCCGAGCAGCAGCCGGGAGGGTTCGAAGCGGTGCCTCATCGGGTTCCTCCCGCCGGGGGCTCGCTCGGTGCCGTCGGCGAGGGCGCACTCGGTCTCGGCGAGGGCTCACTCGGTCTCGGCGAGGGCGCGCTCGGTCTCGGCGTGGGCGCGCTCGGTGCCGTCGGGGGCGCACTCGGTCCGGTCGGGGGGTCCGACAGCGGCTGGTTGTCGGTACGCACGCCCGAAGGCAGCTCCCGGACGATCTCGGCGCGGCCTACGCCGACGCTCAGCTTCAGCACGACCGTGCCCTTCGCCTTCTTGCTGCCGAGCGGATGCAGGGTCAGCTTCCGCTCCGCCCCCAGGCCGCTCGCGCTGTCGGAGACCACCTCGCCGTTGCTGTCCAGGGCCCGGGGAAACTCGGCTTCCCCCACGTCGACGTCCGCACTCACCTCGACCACCGCGTCTTTCGGTACGACCACCTTCATCTCGCCCAGCCCGACCCGCGCCTCGGTCCGCAGCGTCTGGCCCGCCTTCAGACCCGTACCGCGCAGGTCGAGTTCGCCGGAACCGGAGCCGAGTGCGTAGCGCGGCTTGACCTCATTGGTCGCCGAGGGCACCCAGCGGGTCTCGCGGAAGTGCGTCGTGATGTCGTCCGGCAGCGCTGCCGCGGCTGCCAGCAGTCCGGCCGTCAGGACGATGCAGACGATGGTGCCCGGTCCCGTGCGGCCGACGAACGCGCTGACGGCCAGTCCGAGACCGAAGACGCCCAGCGCGCAGCTCAGACCGATGGTGAGGGTGGTGGCGAGGGGATAGCCGTTCCAGGAGGCGGCCGTGGAGACGCCGCCAGCCAGCAGGGCCAACAGAAAGGTGAGCCCACCCAGCGAGAATCCCGCGCCCTGGCGGGGCTCGGCGGGCGGCCCTCCGCCGGGTGCTCCGGCGACTGCGGGGCCCCTGGGAGGCGCCCCTGGACGCTCGTGGGCGCTGGGCGGCGCTGCGTACTGCAGGGCGTCCTCGGGGCCCCACAGATAGCCGGTGGCTGCTCCGGCCCGACCCCAGACGGGGCCGGACCCTTTGGTGGCCCCGGCCTCCTTGGTGAGGGGCTCGCGCCACCAGGAGGCGGGCGCCGGCACGGGCGGTGCCTGTGCCTCGGGGGGCGCGTCGGCGACGGCGTGCGCTGTCGCCGGATCGATCTGTGCGCCCTCGGCCCCTGCTGCCTCGACCTGACGCCGGTGCTGCGACCAGTACGCCGCGCCCGCCACCACGCCGATCAGCAGCACCGAGAAGGGCACGCTGCGGTTGCCGAGCGAGGCGAGGAAGAGGCCGCAGCCGACGAGCGCCACCAGGATCGCCGACAGCGAGCTGCCCTCCACCCGGCCGGACAGCAGCCGCCGCCCCTCGTTCTGCGTCTCCCCCTCGGCGGGGATGAGCAGCCAGGCGAACCCGTAGAAGATGAGTCCGAGCCCCCCGAGGACGGACAGCACGACCAGCGGCACCCTGAAGAGCACCGGATCGAGGTCGAAGTACCGCCCCATGCCGCCGCACACGCCCCCCGCGACCTTGTGCGCACGGCTCCGCCGCAGCTTGCCGTGCCGGGGCTGAGGCACCGGATTGTGCGCCCCCCAGGAACCGCCCCCGCCGGCACCCCTTGCCCCTCCCCCGGACCGGGCGCCCCCGGGCCGGGAGTCGCCCGCACCCGCGCCAGCAGCACCCGCACCGGCCGCACCGGAACCCCCGTCGGCCGCCCCCGTGTCGGCCGCGCCGGGACCCGCGTCGGGACCGGTCCCCTGCCGTGCCCGGCCGACGCCCTCGGCGTGTTCCGCCGTGTGCTGCTCCTCCTCGCTCATAGCCCTATGGTCGCGCCCCGGGCACGCGGAGGCATCGGGGGCCTACCCCGAGCGATCCCTGAGATCGGCCGCAGGGCTTCGGAACCGGTTCGGGGATGGCTCAGGGCCGAACCCTGATGTCCGGCCGCGCCCGGCGTGTGACGATCGGGACATGACAGCGCCCGCCTCGCCCGCCCCCGAGGCGGCCTCGCAGGGACCCGGACCCGGAGCCGTGTCCTCGGAGCCGCCGGCAGAAGAACCGCCCCTGCGCAAGCTCTACCGCAGTGCGGAGGGCCGGATGCTCGGCGGGGTGGCGCGCGGACTCGCGGGGCACCTGGGGCTGCCCGTCTCCTGGGTGCGGATCGTCTTCATCGCGCTGAGCCTCGCCAACGGCCTCGGAGTGTTGCTGTACGCGGCGTTCTGGTTCGTGGTGCCGCTCGGTACGGGCGGCGTCGGTGCCGGGCACCGCACCGGAGCGGCAGGGCTGTCCGAGGCCGTCACCGACCGCGACGGGCTGCGCCGCCGCATCCTCCGTAAGCCCGACAAGGGCCAGCTCATCGCCGTCCTGGCGCTGATCGTCGCGATCTTCATCACCGCGGACAACCTCCAGTTCGGCGCCGCCAACACCTATCTGTGGCCCGTCGTCCTCATCGGCATCGGTGTCGCACTGGTGTGGCGCCAGGCCGACAACTCCCGCCGCGCCCACTGGGCGGCGGTCAGCCGCCGTACGCGACTGCTGCCGATCGCGCGCAGCGCGGCCGGTGTCGCGCTGGTCGCCGTGGGGGTGACCGGCATCGTCGTCGTCCAGGGCTCGGTCAGCCATCTGGGTTCGGTCCTCCAGGCCGCGCTCGCCGTGCTGGTCGGCATCGCGCTGATGGCGGGCCCGTATCTCGTACGGATGATGCAGGACCTGTCCGAGGAACGGCTGATGCGCATCCGGGCGCAGGAGCGGGCCGAAGTGGCCGCGCACGTCCACGACTCGGTGCTGCACACCCTCACCCTGATCCAGCGCAACGCCGACAAGCCCCGCGAAGTGGCCCGGCTCGCCCGCGCCCAGGAGCGGGAGCTGCGTGCCTGGCTCTACAAGCCCGCCGACGCCTCCGGTGCGGCGGCCGAGGAGGAGGACGAGCCCAAGACTCTCGCCGAGGGCGTCAAGGCCACGGCCGCCGAGGTCGAGGACCACCACGGGGTGCCCGTGGAGGTGGTCTGCGTCGGCGACTGCCCCCTCGACGAGGCGCTGGGCGCCCAGCTTCAGGCCGCACGCGAGGCGATGGTCAACGCCGCCAAGTACGGTGGCGAGGGCGGCGCCGTACAGGTCTTCGCCGAGGTGGAGGGGCGTACCGTCTTCATCTCCGTACGGGACCGCGGGCCGGGCTTCGATCCGGACGCCGTCCCGGAGGACAGGATGGGCGTACGCGAGTCCATCGTCGGCCGGATGCGGCGCAACGGCGGCACGGCGCGGCTGCGCACCGCACCGGGCGAGGGGACAGAGGTCGAGCTGGAGATGGAGAGGGCGGCGGATTCGTGACCAATGAGGCGACGGGCAACGAGCAGCAGGGCGACGGCGGCAGCGGCCCGCAGAGTGGCGTCACCCCTCAGGGCGGTGACGACTCCGGCGGCCGCCGGGTCCGGGTCGTCCTGGTGGACGACCACCGCATGTTCCGCGCGGGCGTACAGGCGGAGATCGGCCGCACCGAAGAGACGGGCGTGGACGTGGTCGGCGAGGCGGGCGACGTCGACCAGGCGATGACGGTCATCGAGGCGACCCGCCCCGATGTCGTCCTGCTGGACGTCCATCTCCCCGGCGGCGGCGGGGTGGAGGTGCTGCGCCGCAGCACCCCGCTGATGGGCGATGCCGAACAGCCCGTGCGCTTTCTCGCGCTGTCCGTCTCGGACGCCGCCGAGGACGTCATCGGCGTCATCCGCGGCGGCGCACGCGGCTACGTCACCAAGACGATCACCGGCGGCGACCTGGTCGGCGCCATCTTCCGGGTCGCGGACGGCGACGCCGTCTTCTCCCCCCGCCTGGCGGGCTTCGTCCTGGACGCCTTCGCCTCCACGGACGCCCCACCGGTCGACGAGGACCTCGACCGCCTCACCCAGCGCGAACGCGAGGTCCTGCGCCTCATCGCCCGCGGCTACGCCTACAAGGAAGTCGCCAAGCAGCTCTTCATCTCCGTCAAGACCGTCGAGTCCCACGTCTCGGCCGTCCTGCGCAAGCTCCAGCTGTCGAACCGTCACGAGCTGACGCGCTGGGCGACGGCCCGGCGGCTGGTGTAAGGGCGAACGCACGACGGGGGAAGTATGACCGAGGCCGAGCGGGCCTACCTCGACGAGGCAGTACGGATACTCGCCGACAATGCGCCCGACGGGTGGGCGAAGCTCGAATACACCATGTGGTCCACGACCGGCTGGCCGGGCCGGGCGGCGGCCGGTTCACAACTGGGGGCGGACGCAGGTGTAGCCGTGGGCGCGGAGGAGCGGCAGGTAGCGGTCGACGGCGGCGACCGTCTGGTGGCGGGGGCCGCCGCCGTCGTGTTGGAGGACGATGGCGCCGGGGGTGGCCCGGTCGGTCACGGCGCGGACGATGCGGGCGGCGCCCGGACGGGTCCAGTCTCGGGTGTCCACGGACCAGCCCATCGGTTCCATGCCCAGGTCGGCGCAGACCTTGAGCGAGTGCGGGTGCCAGGCTCCGAAGGGGGCACGACACCAGCGGGGCGGGGTACCGACGACCCGGTCGATCAGTTCACTGGTGCGGCCCAGGTCGTCGCGTACGTCGGCCGGATGCATCCGGGTCAGGGATCGGTGGGCCCAGGAGTGGTTGCCCACCACGTGGCCGTCGGCCGCGATGGCGTTCAGCAGGCCGGGGAAGGCGGCGGCGTTCTCACCGACGACGAAAAAGGTGGCCTGTACGTCATGACGGCGCAGTACTTCGAGCAGCCGCGGAGTGTGCTCGGGGTGCGGTCCGTCGTCGAACGTGAGGGCCAGAACGCGCCCGCCTGCGGCTGCGGGAAGGGTTGATTCCGCCCGGGTGTGGACCGGGGGGTGGGCTGCCGGTTCGCCCATGGAGGTCTCGCCCGCGAGGGGGCGGAGGCGGTAGCTGTCGGGGGCTGCTCGGGCGAGGTGCGGTGCGCTGCCTGCTGTGCGCGTGCCCGTTCGCGAGCCCGTTCGCGAGCCCGTTCGCGTGCCTGTTTTCGTGCCGGGTTTCGTACCTGTCCGCGCGCCGGGTGCCGGGCCTCCGGGATCCGGCGCCCTGGCGGCACGGCCACCGCCCCCGGCGTCTTCGCCGGTGAGTGCGGTGAGGCCGACGCCCACGATGCCCGCCGTACCGACGCCGAGACCGACGCACAGCAGGGCCCTGCGCGAAACAATATGACTATCGGATCGCATGACCCCTGGTTAGCACCGGCACCAGGCGGACCCCGGGAGCCGCACGCGGCGATTCCCGGAGTCCCCTCGAACGGCCCAGCTGTCCCGCGCCGCCGTTCAGGCCGGCTCCGCCACCTCGTCGTCCTCCGGCTCGTCCGGCACCCGCAGGGCCGCGATCCACAGCGGCAGCAGTCGGTGCAGCGCCCAGACGACCAACCCGGTGGCAGCGAGCGGGACGGCGAGGTCGGCCAGGGAGGTGTCGGCGAGCCAGGCGACGTAGAAGCCGAGCAGCGCGGCCGTCATCACCCAGGAGTTGATCCGGTACGCCTTCGCGTGCACCTCGCCGCGCTCGGCCACCTGGCGCTCGTCCAGCACGCGTTTCCGCAGCTCCAGCAGCCCGCGGGTCATGGAGTTGAGGAAGCCGGTGAGCGGGATCCAGGCGAGCAGCGCGACCAGCAGCGCGACCAGGGGCCACGGTGATGCCCAGGCGTAGGCGCCCACCATGCCCGCCAGTCCGACCGCTGTCGTCACCACGTGTGCCACCACGATGCGGCGCCGCGCCCCGCTGGTGGCGTGATAGCGCTTGACGCGGGCGTCGTTCATCGTCTTGAGCAGCCATTTGTCGTAGGGCGTCGCAGGTGTGCGCGATGCGGGAGCGCTGACGCTCATGTGGTGGTCCTCCCCGTGGTGCGTTCGGTGGTGCCGGCTGTGTCCGGGGCGCTGCCCGTGCCGTACACCTCGTCCGTGAGCGGGCGGAACGGCTCCAGGGAGAACAGGGCCTCCACCGGCAGCCGGAAGTAGGCGGCGATGCGCAGCGCCAGGTCGAGGCTCGGGTTGTACTGCCCGCGTTCGATGTAGCCGATCGTCTGGTAGTGCGCGCCCACCGCTTCGGCCAGCACTTGGCGGGACACCTTCCGTTCCGCCCGAACGACCGCCAGCCTGTTGTGTACGTGCTCGCTCATGTATAAGAAGTACTACATCTGGGAGCACATCCGCAACACCGCCATGTCATACCGCCGACTGCCGAGAAGCTGTCCGCCGGTCACTGCACGACCAGCACCAACTTCCCCCGGACATGACCCCGTTCGCTCTCCCGCATCGCCTCGGCGGCCTCCGCGAGCGGGTAGAGACGGTGCACCGGCAGCCGCAGTCCGTCGGCGGCATGCAGCGCGGTCGCCTCGGCCAGCGCCCCCGCGAGGTCGAGGCTCTCGCCGCCCTCCGCGAAGCGCACCCCGTGCCGGGCGGCCTCGGCGGGATGCGTGATGGTGACGACCCGCTCGGTGCCGCCCGTCAGCTCGATGGACGCCTCGATGGCTCCCCCTCGCCCCGCGCCGTCGAGCGCCGCGTCCACCCCCTGCGGCGCGACGGCCCGCACCCGTTCGGCCAGCCCCTCCCCGTAGCTGACGGGAACGCCGCCCAACTCGCGGATGTAGGCGTGGTTGCGCTCGTCGGCGGTGCCGATCACCCGGATCCCGCGGGCCGCCGCCAGTTGGAGGGCGAGCGTGCCGACGCCCCCGGCCGCCGCGTGCACCAGCAGGGTCTCGCCCGGCTTGAGGTCCAGCAGCGCGAAGCAGCGCAGCGCCGTCTCCGCTGCGGAGGGCACCGCCGCGGCCTCGGCCCAGCCGAGTTGGTGCGGACGGCGGACCAGGTTGCCGGCCTCGGCCAGCGCGTGCCGGGCATAGCTGCCGGTCAGCGTCCAGCCGAACACCTCGTCGCCGACGGCCAGTTCACCGGCGTCCGGCCCGACCGCCTCGACGATCCCGGCCCCCTCCAGCCCGGGCACATGCGGCAGCGGCAGCGGGAACAGCTCCTGCATCTCCCCTCTGCGGATCTTGCAGTCCAGCGGATTGACCGCGGCTGTCCTCACAGCCAGGCGGACCTGGCCGGGCCCTGGCTCGGGCAGCTCGACCTCCCGCGGGGCGAGGACGTCGGCGGCGCCGAAGCGGTCGAAGGCCATGGCGTGGGTGGTGAATGGCATGCGGAAGGTGCTCCCTCGTCGTACGAAGAGTGGTGCACCGTCGGGCGGACGGCGCCGCACCACTGTGTGCCCGGCAGCGCCGCCGCCGGACCCGTCGTACGGCCGGTCGGCACCTCCCCCGACGACCAGGCACGCCCGCGCGGCACCGCCGTACGGTGGGCGGGTGGAACGCCGCTGGACGAGTACCGAGGACGCGCTGGCCCGGGTGACGGAGATCGTGGCCGCGCCGCTGCCTCAACTGTTGCAGCGCACCTCGCAGGTGCTGCGCGGGCTGGTACCGCACACCGCCGCGGCGCAGCTGAGCGAGGTGTGCGCGTACGCGCCGAGGCAGGCCGTCGGCACGGACAGCGCGCTTGCCGGCCGGATCACCGCAGGGGAACTGGGACAGTTCGCGGTCCAGGTGCCCGTCGGCACGCCCTGGCAGGGCGAGGCGGTGCTGGCCGGCGCGCCCCGTGCCGTGCTCGGCGTCGCCTCGGCCCCGCGCGGAAAGGGCGGCGCGCTGCTGGCCCTCACCGGCCTCGGCGCCGAACCGGCCCCCGTACCCGCCGACGTGCTCCGCACCGTCCAGCGCGTCTGGGACCTCGTGACCGTCTACACCTACCAGCTCAGCGCCGAGGCGTACCCGGAGCGCACCGCCGTCTCCCGTGCCGCGTCCGCAGCGCGGGCCACAGCCCTTGCGGAGCTGGCCGACGCCCACGGTGCGGCACTCACCGGCGTCCTCGCAGCGCTGCGGGCGCCCGCGCTCGACGACGCGGCAGCCCGTGCCACGGCCACCGAACTGGCCGTCGAAGCGCTGGCCGCCCTGCGGCGGGCGCCGTACTGGAACCGCGAGCTGAGCGAGGAGCCGGCTGACGACGCCTTCCACCGCGCGGCCCGCGAGCTGCGTCCGCTCTTCCGCCACCACACGGCGCGGCTGGTGCTGCGGGCGCCGGACGGTACGCGGTCCGTCCCGTCCGACGCGGCGCACACCGCACGCGCCGCCGTACGGGCCGCCACGCTGGCCCTGCTGGAGCAGGAGGGGGTGCGGCGGGTGCACGTGGGGTGGTGGCTGGAGAACGAGGAACTGCGGGCCGCCGTACGGGACGACGGCCCGGGGCGGCTGCGCGTCGAGGAGGCCGTCACCACGAACGTCACCGAACGCGTCGCGGCGCTCGGCGGCACCGTGCAGGTGGACGCGGTACCGGACTGGGGGACGACGGTCACGGTCACCCTCCCGCTGGCGCCCTCCACGCCGTCGCCCCGGCGCACTGCCGACGACGCTCCGCAGGGCCTGGACGCACTCCATCCGCGCGAGGTGCACGTACTGGAACACCTCGCCCTCGGGCGCCGCAACCGCGAGATCGCCGAAGCGCTCGGCATCAGCGAGTCGACGGTGAAGTTCCACGTCTCCAACATCCTGGCCAAGCTGGGCGTGACCACCCGGGGCGAGGCCGCCGCGCTGACCCGCACCTGGGGGCACTGAGCCGGGCGCCCCGCACCAGACGGCTCGGCCTCGCACCAGACGGCCCCGCCCCGCACCAGACGGCCCCGCTCCGCTTACGACAGCCGCCCGGGTAGTCTCGCCCGGTGTCTCTCCTCGGCCGGATACGCGGCGCCGTCCCACGGCGCGTTCTGTTGCTCATCGTGGGCGGCGTGCTGACGCTCGCCCTCGTCGCCGTTCTCGTGCCTCTGCTGGTACTCGACGAGGACGATGCGGAAGCGTGCCGTCAGGCGCCGGTTTCCGCCCGCGCGCAGGCCCGCGACCCCGAGCGGGCCGCGAAGGCGCTGGACCCTGGTCCGGGCATCACCCGTACGGGACCGCTCAAGCGTCTGCTGCACACCACCGGCGCCCCGCTGTGCGAGGGCGCGGACGGTACGGAGCTCGCGGGCCGCGCGCTCGTCGCGGCGACGACCGGCCGCACCGCAGACGACCAGCACAAGCCCGCCCGGCCGCACACCGAGCGGGCCGCCCGGGTCGCGCACGCTGCCGTGCTGCTGCTCAGCGAGGGCCGGAAGCAGTATCTGCCCGACTTCCCTCTCGGCCTGAACCCCTACCTCGCCCAGATGTTCGCCGCCTACATCCAGGACACCAGCAGATCGGTGGCGTACGGAGCACCCCACGACTGGCAGCACCCCACCGCCACCGACGAGGAAGCCGAATTCGGGGACGGCAGCGGCAACTGGGCCACGCCCTTCCCCCACGGGCACGACGTGCATGTCGCCTTCCCGGAGTACGAGAGGGCGCAGAAAGTGGTACGCCGGGTGGCCGCTTCGCCGCGCGCGTTCGCCATGCTGTACGACGCCGAACGGGCCCGGTTCGCCTGGTATCTGGAGCGGCTGACCGACGACGCGCAGGAGCCCGGCGACAAGCCCAAGGACGGCGTGCTGTCCACCGAGATGGAGCTCGGAGCGAGCGCCACCCTCGTCGCCGAACTCATGGCCGCCCGCACGTTCGCCGTCAAGGAAGGACTCGCGCCCCCTCTCGCCCAGTTCGACCGCGCGGTGCTGCGGCACACCCGCGGCCTCTACCACCCCGCCGACCACCAGGTACGGAGCCGGCCCTCGGCCGCCACCCTCGCGCAGCGCCGCCCCGACGCGTCGGCGGGCAGCGGCAAGCGGGCCGTCCAACGGCTGATGGACGGCAGGGTTCAGCTCTTCGCGGTGTTCGACGCGTGGGCGCGGGAGCGCGGCGTACCCCCGGGCCGGGCCGAACGCCTCCGCATCCGGATGGACACGCGGTACGCCAACTCCCTCAACCTGCCGTAGCCCGGCGCCGGATCAGTCCGCGGCGGGCAGCCGAAGCTTCGTGCAGCCGCGCTTCGCGCTCTCCTTCTCGGCGAAGGACGCGAGCACCGCCCGCATGGCATCGCGGTCCAGCTGCTTGCGGCTCAGCGTCTGCTGTCCGTCCGACTCGTCGTCCGGGCGGCTGACGGCGAGCTGGAAGCCCGCCGGCCGGCCGCCGCACCGCGCCGTGGCCCAGCCGTTGTCGTCGGTGAGCCACGGCCGGGTCCGCGACTCGTCCGTGCGCATGCCGCTGCGTCCGGCCTGGCCGAACATCACCCGCTGCGACCACTCCCCGTACAGGCCGTAGAGCGTGATCACCGGGCTGTGCGATTCGCCGTCCTCGTCGCTGCCGGACGGCCGCACCACACAACTGGTCATCGGGGCCCGGCCCTTGGGGATCCGCAGGTCGACGGACCAGCCCGCGCCCTTGAAGGGGCCGCGGGCGAGCGCCGCACACGTCGTGCCCGCCGCGCGCCCGGTCGGTACGCCCTTGGGCTCGGCCTTCTCGGTGTCCTTCGCCGGGACGGGCAGCGGGTCGGTGTCGCAACCGAGCTTTTCGGCCGCCTTGTTGGCGACCGCCGCGCCCGCACGGACCAACTGGTGCGGCTCGGAGCGGTATCCGGCCAGCACATCGACCAGGAGCCGCCCCGGGTGCCCGGCGGCGTCCTTGCCGCGCCCGGGGCACTCGGGCATCAGCGTCACACCGGCCAGCCGCGACTCGAAGCCCGGCAGCCCGCCGGGGAGCGCCGCGGCCGGGAGTACTCCGTCGTCCCGGAACTCGCGGACCAGCTCGCTGTCGATGTCGTCCCGACGGCTGTAGACGCGGACTTCGAGGATCCGCTCGCCTTCCTCGTTCGCCACCTCGCAGCTGTAGCGCCCGAGCCCGCTGTCGGTCTCGCTTTCGGACGTGGACAGATGCGCGTCGGCGTGGGTCGTGAGGGCACGCAGGGTGTCCACGCTGCCGTCGGGCAGCGCTCCGTCGCAGGCGCCCGACGCGATCACCTTGTCCTTGACCGTGGGTGTGACGCCCCACCCCACACCACCGAGCACCAGCACGCCGAGGCCGCACCATACGGCGATCCTCGTACGGCGGCGACGCCGGTCCGCGCGCTCCTGGAGGGCGCGCCACCGCTCACGTCGCTCGTCCTCGGTCTCGTCCCGCTGTTGTTGCTCCTCCGCACCCGACACCCCGGCACCGTATCCCAGCCCGGCTCACGGTCCGAACACACGTGTGCCCCGCGACTCCTGGAGAGGCTCCAGGAGTCGCGGGGCACACGGCGGACTGCTCAGCGCGAGCTCAACGCGGGCTCACTCCCACTCGATGGTCCCCGGCGGCTTGCTGGTGACGTCCAGCGTGACGCGGTTGACCTCGGCGACCTCGTTGGTGATCCGCGTCGAGATGCGGGCCAGCACGTCGTAGGGCAGCCGCGACCAGTCGGCCGTCATGGCGTCCTCCGACGAGACCGGACGCAGCACCACCGGGTGACCGTAGGTGCGGGCGTCGCCCTGGACGCCGACGCTGCGGACCTCCGCGAGCAGCACCACCGGGCACTGCCAGATGTCCCGGTCCAGACCCGCGGCCGTCAACTCCTCGCGGGCGATGGCGTCCGCCTCCCGCAGCAGGTCCAGCCGCTCGCGGGTGACCTCGCCGACGATACGGATGCCCAGGCCCGGGCCCGGGAACGGCTGCCGCTGGACGATCTCGTCCGGCAGCCCGAGCTCCTGCCCGACCATCCGCACCTCGTCCTTGAACAGCTTGCGCAGCGGCTCCACCAGCTCGAACTCGAGGTCCTCGGGGAGGCCGCCCACATTGTGGTGCGACTTGATGTTGGCCGCGCCCGTGCCGCCGCCGGACTCCACCACGTCCGGGTAGAGCGTGCCCTGGACCAGGAACGCCACCGGCTCGTCGCTGGGCGCCTCGGCGACGATCTCCGCCTGCGCCTGCTCGAAGACCCGGATGAACTCCCGGCCGATGATCTTGCGCTTCTGCTCCGGGTCGGAGACCCCGGCCAGCGCGTCGATGAAGCGGTCGGCGGCGTCCACGACCTTCAGCTGGACGCCCGTCGCCGCGACGAAGTCCTTCTCGACCTGCTCGGTCTCGCCCTTGCGCATCAGTCCGTGATCGACGTACACGCAGGTCAGCTGGTCACCGATGGCCCGCTGGACCAGCGCTGCGGCCACCGCCGAGTCCACGCCGCCGGACAGCCCGCAGATGGCGCGCCTGCTGCCGACCTGGGCGCGGATCGCCGTCACCTGCTCGTCGACGATGCTCTCCGTGGTCCACGACGGGGACAACCCCGCACCGCGGTACAGGAAGTGCTCCAGCACCTGCTGGCCGTAGGTGGAGTGCATCACCTCGGGGTGGTGCTGGATGCCGTACAGCCTCCGCCCGTCGTCCTCGAACGCCGCCACCGGGACCAGGTCCGTGGACGCCGTGACGGTGAAGCCCTCCGGCGCCGCCGAGCAGGCGTCACCGTGCGACATCCACACCTGCTGCTCGCCCGGGGTGCCCTCGAACAGCGTCGAGGACGCCTTGGCGACGGTCAGCTGGGTACGGCCGTACTCCCGGCTGCCGGTGTTGTCGACCGTGCCGCCCAGCGTCGTCGCCATCAGCTGGAAGCCGTAGCAGATGCCCAGGACGGGGACGCCCGCCTCGAAGAGCTCGCGCTCGATCGAGGGCGCACCCTCCGCGTACACGGACGAGGGGCCGCCGGAGAGGATGATCGCCTTCGGGTCCTTGGCGAGCATCTCGGCGGCCGGCATGGTCGACGGCACGATCTCGCTGTACACCCGCGCCTCGCGCACGCGGCGCGCGATGAGCTGGGCGTACTGCGCGCCGAAGTCGACGACGAGAACGGTGTCCGGAACAGTGCTCTCGGACGGGTTGGAAGCCACGAAGCTGATGCCTTTCGGCGGTGAGCGGGGGTTCACCACCGATGATAACGGTGCCCCTGGGTGGCCGAACCTGCCGCTGGAGGGGTGGCATACTGGGCGCATGCTCATACAGAACACGTGGTTTAGCTATGGCACCGGCCCGGCCGGCTGCCATGGTCGTCGTTCTGTGTGAGAGAAGCCACATACGAACTTCCCCCAGGCGCCCCGGGCCGGTCAGGCCCGGGGCGCCTGTGTGTGTCCGCCCGGGCCGCCGCAACCCGCGGGCTCCGTGAGCCGAGGAGCACACAGCAGATGAGTACGACGAGCACCAGCACCAGCACCGAGGCGGCGCCCGCGCCGGAGGCGTTGATCGCCGCCGAGCGCGCCCGTATCGACGCGCTCGACGCCCGGCTGATCGCACTCGTACGCGACCGTATGGAGATCTCCGAGACCATCCAGCAGACCCGGATCGAGTCGGGCGGGCGGCGGGTGCATCTGTCCCGCGAGATGCAGATCCTCGACCACTACAGCGCCGAGCTCGGAGCCCCGGGCCGCGAGCTGGCCCGCACACTGCTGCGGCTGTGCCGGGGGCACTAGGCCGGTGGGGCTGCGCCCCGTCAGGGGCGCGGGGAACGGCGCGACCAGCCACAACCGGGCCGCAGCCCGCGAACGACGGGCAGGGGCAACCCATGCCCGGCACCGCAAAGGGGCCCTCACCCGTACGGCGCGTGACCGCCCCGAAGGGGCTTCGTTGGACCCGGTGTCCCTGATCTCCGCCGGGCGCCCGGCGGCGAGCGGGGCGGCGTCACCGGAGCGATGAGACACCCGTCCTCCCCGGGAGGGGAGACGCCGGGTGTCGTGGGACCTCGCTCCGGTGCTGTGACCGGACGGCAGGGGACAGCAGCCCGGTCACGACAGCGGCCGGTCCCGGGGACGCTCTGGGCCGGCCGCTCCGCGGCTCTCCAACCCTTTGCGGTCCTCCAGGTGCGGCGCACCGGCCCCGGGGTCTTTGCCAGAACCTGAAACTCCCTCTCCGTCGAAATGGTTGCGCGGGGCGCGGCGTATCCACCACGATGCAGAGAGTCGACGAGCAAACCACCTGACCACAAGGCCAGTTGGTGGACCGTGGCAGAGTTCTGCCATTGGTTCGACCAATCCGGCGGCGCTTCCCCCCGGCGCCGCCCTCAGCACAGGCGCTGCCCTGACGCCGGTGCTGACCCGAGGGCCCCGCGGCTGCCGCCACCCACCCGGTCGGCGCCCGGGGCCCTTCGTCACGCCCTCTCCTCCTCCGACACGGGCGCCCTCTCGTCCGCCTGCACCGTCGCCCGCTCGCCGTCCGATTCCGCCGCCCTCGCCCGCTCGCCGTGCGACACCGCCACGACCGGTAGCCGCAGCGCCCCGAAGGCCCGTTCAGGCACCGCGGGCCGGGCCGGAGCGACGGGCTTCAGCCGCTGGTAGCCCGCGTCCTGTGCAGGGCGCGGGTCCTCCTCGCCGTTGTTCGGCCAGAACGACATGGCGCGCTCGGCCTGCGCTGTGATGGTGAGGGACGGATTGACGCCGAGGTTGGCGGAGACCGCGGAGCCGTCGACGACGGAGATGCCGGGGTGTCCGTACAGCCGGTGGTAGGGGTCGATGACACCGCGTTCGGGGCTGTCGCCGATGGGGCAGCCGCCGAGGAAGTGGGCGGTGAGGGGGGTGCCCATCAGCTCGCCGACATTGGTGCCCGGGAAGCCGTTGATCTCCTCGGCGAGCGCGCTCGCGGCCTCGGCGCTCTCGGGGATGTGCACGGGGTTGGGCGCACCGTGTCCCTGCCGTGCGGTGAGCATGCCCTTGCCGAGGCCCTTGTCCTTCCGGTAGGTGGTCAGCGAGTTGTCGAGGGTCTGCATGACCAGCCCGATGATGATGCGCTCCGACCACTTGCGTGCGGACAGCGAGCGCACGAAGAGCGCCGGGTGGCGCAGGCAGGTGACGACATGGGCGAGCGCGCGCGGCAGCAGGGTGTTCTGCCGTACCTGGAGCGTGGTCAGGGCGCTCATGGAGTTGGAACCCTTGCCGTAGCGCACGGGCTCGATATGGGTGTTGGCGTCGGGGTGTACCGAGGAGGTGATGGCGACGCCCTTGGTGAAGTCGAGCTCGGCGTCCTTGCCCCATTTGTTGCGGTATCGGCGCGGCACCGTCTGCGCGCCGACCAGCGCTTCGGAGTTGGTGCGGGTCAGCTCGCCCAGCCGCGGCGAGAGCCGTGGGAGGGTGCCGGCGTCCTTCACGCGGTGCAGCAGCTTCTGGGTGCCGTAGGTGCCGGCGGCCAGTACGACGCGGCGGGCGCGCAGGATGCGGGGCTTCCCGCGCCGCTTGTCGGTGCGGACGGTCAGCACTTCGTAGCCTTCCGCGTCGGTGCCCGGGGTGCGCTCCCGGAGGCCGACGACGGTGGTCAGGGGGCGGATCTCGGCGCCGGCCCGCTCGGCGAGGTGCAAATAGTTCTCGTTGAGCGTGTTCTTGGCGCCCCTGCGGCAGCCGGTCATGCACTCGCCGCACTCCACACAGGCGGTGCGCTCGGGGCCCGCGCCGCCGAAGTACGGGTCGGGGACGCTCTCGCCCGCGGCTGCCCGTACCGTGCCGTCGGCGTCCTCGCCGTCGCCGAAGAAGACGCCCACGGGTGCGAGGTGGAAGGTGTCGCCGTAGCCCAGCCGGTCGGCTGCGGCCTTCAGGTGGACGTCGGAGGGGGTGGTGGTGGGGTTGAGGCGGACGCCGAGCATGCGCTTGGCCTGGTCGTAGTAGGGCGCGAGTTCGGCCTGCCAGTCGGTGATGTGACCCCACTGGCGGTCCTCGAAGAACTGCTTGGGGGGCACGTAGAGGGTGTTGGCGTAGTTCAGCGAGCCGCCGCCCACCCCGGCGCCTGCCAGGATCATGACATTGGCGAGCAGATGGATGCGCTGGATGCCGTAGAGGCCGAGCGAGGGCGCCCACAGGAAGTTCTTCAGGTCCCAGGAGTTCTTGGGCAACTCCTCGCGGGTGAAGCGCCGCCCGGCCTCCAGTACGCACACCCGGTAGCCCTTCTCGGCCAGCCGCAGCGCCGAGACCGCGCCGCCGAAGCCGGAGCCGACGACGAGGACGTCGTAGTCGAAACGTTCTTGGGACACGAATACCTCCGGTTCTGCGGGGTGACGCCAACGGGTATGGGAGCGCCCCCGTAGGGGGCGCGGGGAACTGCGCGAGAAACCACAACCGGCCCGCAGCCCGCGAACAACAGCCAGGGGCACCCCCTCACCGGAAGCGAAGCGCCTTCAGCGCCTTGAGGGAGCGGGACATGAACGCGGCGTACGCCTCGTCGCTCATGCCGAACGAGGGCGCCATCGGCAGCACCCGCTGGTGCGCCACCGTCTGCGGCTCGGTGTACTTGAGGATGCCCTCCGAGCCGTGCCGGCGGCCGAGTCCGGAGTCCCCCATGCCGCCCATGGGAGCCTG
Source organism: Streptomyces sp. 3N207 (assembly GCF_052246355.1). NCBI lineage: Bacteria > Bacillati > Actinomycetota > Actinomycetes > Kitasatosporales > Streptomycetaceae > Streptomyces > Streptomyces sp. 3N207. Next base: position 464,178 of record NZ_JBQQBV010000001.1, read on the forward strand.
GGCGCTGCCGTAGGCGGAGGCGTACACCTCGTTGACGTTGACGGTGCCGGTACGCAGCCGGGCGGCGAGGTCGCGGGCCCGGCGTCCGTTGCCGCTCCACACGCTGGAGTTGAGCCCGTAGGAGGTCGCGTTGGCGAGTTCGACGGCCTCTTCCACGTCCGAGAAGCGGTAGACGGAGACGACGGGACCGAAGGTCTCCTCGCCGCACACCGTCATCGCCGGCTCGACGCCCTCCAGCACGGTGGGCTCGTAGAACAGCGGACCGATGTCGGGGCGCGCCCTGCCGCCCGTCAGCACGGTGGCGCCCTTGGCGACGGCGTCCTCGACGTGCTGCTCGACGGTCTCCAGCTGCCGCTCGGAGACAAGGGAGCCCATATCGGCGCCGTACGCCAGCGACGCGCCCAGCCGCATGGCCCGGGTGCGGGCCACGAAGCGCTCCAGGAAGGCGTCGGCGACCGACTCGTGGACGTACAGCCGCTCGATGGAGATGCACAGCTGCCCGGCGGAGGAGAAGGCACCGCGCACCGCGCCCGCCGCGGCCTTGTCGAGGTCGGCGTCCTCCAGGACGAGCATCGCGTTCTTGCCGCCCAGCTCCAGGGAGCAGCCCACCAGGCGCGCCGCGGCCCGCCGGGCGACCTCCCGCCCGGTGCGGGTGGAGCCGGTGAAGGAGACGTAGTCGCCGCGGTCGGCGACCTCGGGGCCGACCACCGGGCCCTCACCGAGGACGACCTGCCACACATCGGCGGGCAGCCCCGCCTCCACGAGCAGGTCACGGGCCCACAGCGCGGTCAGCGCGGTCTGGGTGTCGGGCTTCATCACGACGGCGTTGCCCGCGACGAAGGCGGGCAGCGCGTCGCCGACCGACAGCTCGAAGGGGTAGTTCCAGGGCGCTATCTGTCCGACGACGCCGCGCGGGTGGCGCAGTTCGGTGACCTTGGTCAGCGTGGGTATCGCGCCGGTGTGCCGCTTGGGGCGCAGATACGAGGCGGCCTTGCGCCCGTAGTGCCGGGCGGCGACGGCGACCGCCTGCACCTCCTCGTGCGCATGCAACCGCGCCTTGCCGGTCTCCAGCTGGATGAGGTCCAGCACCTCCGACTGGCGGGCCAGCACAAGGTCGTGGAAGCGCAGCAGCACCGCGGCACGCTGCCGCACCGGGGTGGCGGCCCAATCACGCTGCGCCGCGCGGGCCTTCTCGAAGGCGGTGGCCACATCCTCAGGAGTGGACTCGGGCAGCTCGGCAAGCACCTCCCCGGTGAACGGGGAGGTGCTGCTGGTCTTGCCGCTGCCCACCACGCCCCGACTCAGCGCGGCGACGAGGGCGGGGGTGACCACGTCGGCCGCCGTCCTGGCACGCTCGACGGCGGGGGCGACCGGATTGCTGCTGTCCTTCGGGTCCGTCATGCGAGTGAGCGTACGACCGCGGACGCGGGCTCGTATACCCAGCGGTAACCGCTTTTCACGGAATCTGCCAGTGATTACTGGCAGAACGCTCCGGGAAGCGCCGGTCTACAGATCGTTGATCTTGAGGGACTTCTTCGCCTCCTGGTACACGGCCTCGCCGTCCTTGCGGGACTTGCCCGCTGCGGGCATGTCCGCGTACAGCCGCCAGCGCTCGCCGTCCTCGTTGACGAAGACCAGCTCGTGCCGGAACTTCTTGGGCTCCTCCGGCTCCCCGGCATCGGCCTCGGGCCGGTAGGTGGTGGAGACCTCGGCCGCATCCTTGCCCTGCTGCTTCGCCTCGGTGACCCGGGAGACGACCTCCGCCATCGTGGGGACGTAGGACTCCTCGGCCCCGTCCTCGTAGAAGCTCTTCCAGGAGTTGGCCTCGACCAGGGAGTTCTCCTTGACGTCCTGGTTGCTGCGGCTCAGCTTGAGGGAGACGACGTTCCCGGGGTCGGTGTAGGTCACCTCGTCCTCGTTCGCGCTGCGCTTGTAGTCCTCCGGCACTGCGAGGGACGCCCGCACCCGCGCGTCCTCGTTCCGCGTCTTGTAGCCCTCCGGTGCCTGGTCGGCGGTGTAGACGAAGAACAGCGCCGGCGCCACGGCGATCGCGACCACCACTCCGCCCGTGCCGAACTGCCACCCGCGGCTGGTCCGCAGCTTGCCGCCGAACCCGCGCAGCACGCGGACGAGGGCGTTGCCGCCGTCCGGGCCCGGCACCGACCGGGGGGACTGCTGCGGCGGGCGGGCCACTTCGGCGAGGGTCTGCCGGATCTCCGCCGCGTCGGGACGCAGCCCGGGCTCCTTGCTCAGCAGCCGGGTGAGCAGCATCCCGAAAGCGCCGGAGCCGCTCAACGCGCGTGCCGGCCGCTGCGGTTCGGAAGAGAGCACCGCCTGCAGGGTGGCGGGGCTGTTGGAGCGGCGGAACGGCGAGACCCCCTCGACCGCCGCGTACAGCACAACTCCCAGCGACCACAGGTCCGACTCCGGGCCCGGCCGCTGTCCCAGCACCCGCTCCGGCGCCACGAACTCCGGGGAGCCGACGAACGCGCCGGTCTCCGTGAGCCCCTGCTCGCCCTGGACCTTGGCGATCCCGAAGTCGGTGAGCACGACCCTGTCGTAACGGCCCAGCAGCACGTTGTCCGGCTTCACATCGCGGTGCAGCACGCCCTTCTCGTGCGCGGCGTCCAGCGCCCCCGCGACGGCGAGCCCGATCCGGGCGGCCTCGCGGACGTCGATGGTGCCCTCGTCGAGCACATCGGCCAGCGAACGCCCCTGGACCAGTTCCATGACGATCCACGGCTGCTCGTCCTCCACCACCACGTCGTGGATGGTGACGACGGAGGGGTGGTCGATCTGCGCTGCGGTACGCGCCTCACGCCGCATCCGCGTGTACATCGTCTCGCGCTCGCGCGCGGAGAGATGGCCGGGCAGCCGCGGCTCCTTGACGGCCACGTCCCGGTCCACCACCTCGTCGTGCGCCCGCCACACGGTGCCCATACCGCCGTGCCCCAGCCGGCCCGTGAGGCGGTACCGGCCGCCGATCAGACGTCCGGCGCCCGGGTCGCCACCGGCCGCGCCCGACGGGGACGCCGCGACCTCGGTGGGCTCGTACGAACGGGGAGCGGGGGCCTGCGGTTCGGGCGGGCCGGGCTGTCGTGGTGGCTGCAACCCGTAGCTGGTCGACTCGTCCAACCGGTCCCCCTCGTTCATCATGCGCCCACCTTTACCCGCCGGGCAGCGCGGTCGCCAGCAGGTTCATACAGCTGTGACGTCAGGGCGCACGGGTGACGCGGTAGGTGTCGGCGACCGCCTCGAAGTGCCGGTCGATGTCCGCCTTCTGGCTCTTGGAGCCGAGCACGAGCAGCACGTGATAGCGACCGCCCAGGATCATCGCCCGGTTACGCGCGTACACCTGACGGCCGCCGTCCTCACGCCAGCTGAAGGTGCCCTCGGCCATCGCCGTGTCCCCCACGTCGATACGCCGCAGCCCGCCGGTGCTCGCCCAGTCGGAGGCACGGTAGGCGGACAGCTCCGGCTCGTCCTCGCTCTGGTAGGCCATCGGGTCCTTGCCGAACTTGCCGGTGCTGTCCCGCCCGTTGACGACGACCATCTCGACCTCGCCGCCGTTATAGCGCACCTGGCCGCGCCCGTTGGCGGAGCGGCGGTCCCAGCCCTTCGGCACAGCGATCCGGAACCCGGCGGGATCGTGGCTGATCCGGTAGCCCTTGGGGGCCTTCACGGACTCGTCGCCGCGGCCGTTGCCGTCGCCCTCGTCGCCGGGCTTGCTGTCGTTCTTGTCGGCAGGCTTGTCGTCGCCGGACTTGCCGTCATCCGTCGGCTCCGGCGCCGGTTCGGACTTCTGCTCCTCGGGCACCACCACCGAGCCCTTCTGGGCGCCTTTCCCTCCCCCGTTGTCCGGCAGGAACAACGCGACGAACGCCACCGCAGCCGCCATGCCGAGCAGTATCAGCGCCAGAACCAGCAGCCCCAGCCGCCGCGGGCCGCCGCGCTTCGGGCCACGGTGCCGCTGCACCGGCTCCGCGACCGGCTCGGCCTGCGGCTGCTCCCGCTGGCGGCGCGGGGGATGGTCGGCCGCCGCCGCCCGTCTGGCCCGTCGGCGCCTGCGCACCAGTTCGCCGCGCCGCCGGACGATCGGCAGCCGGCGGGGGTCGGCCGGGCCACCGGGTTCCAGGGTGAGCGGCGCCGTGACCGTATGCAGCCCGACGTCCGGCTCCGGCGCCGAGCGGATGATCGACCGCAGCCAGCCCCGCAGCTCCTCGAAGTCCGGCCGCTCGGTGGGGTCCTGCCGCATCAGCGACTCCACCACCGGGCGCAGCGGCCCGCAGTCCTCCGCGAACGCGGGCGGCTCCGCGCACACCATCTGCACCAACTCGGCCGCGCTGTCCTCGGGATAGGGGGCGTGACCCTGCACAGCGCGGAAGAGCAGCACGCCCAGCGCCCACAGATCGACGGCCGGGCCCACGGGCGGGGCCAGCCGCCAGTTGTCGTACACGGGCCCCGCCTGCTCCGGTGCCCAGCGCTCGGTGACCGGTCCGACGACCGTCATCCGGGCGTGCCGTGCCCGCTCCGCCGCTAGCGCCGTCGCCGGTCCGCGGTAGCGGCCCGCGGAAACATCCGCACCGCCCCAGGGCACGCCGTCCTCCGGACCGGACGCCTCCCACTCGGCGGACGCCTCCCGCTCGGCGGACGCTTCGGTGCCGGTGCCGGTGCCGGTGCCGGTCCCCGGGCCGTACGCAGTGGTGGGCTGCCCCGCGGGCTGCTCGTCGCGGTGAGGCTCGCCGTGGTCGGTCGTCCAGGGAGCGGGGGCGCTGTGGTCACCGGGGGACCGGGCGCCGGGCAACGCCGGGGGCCCGTCGGCGGTTCCGGGTCTGTGTCCGCCGGCCGTGTCAGTGCCGCGTTCCGCGCCGGGCCGGCCGTACGGCGGGGGCGTGCCGTAGGGGCCCGCCGCGTTCGGGCCGTAGATCTCGTCACGCTCGACCTCGCGCACACTGCCGTCGGTCAGCGTGCCGGGCAGCACCTCGTCCTCGTCGGACGGCAGCCAGCGCACATCGTCGTCGAGGGCGTGCGTGGGACCGGCGCCGCCTTCCTCCTCGGCGTCCTGCCCCGCCGGACCGCCGCCCGGTGCGGTGGCCCACCAGTCGGCCGCGGGCGGACGCCGGGCACCCTCGTCCCCGTCCTGGGGGCGCCGCCCGGCGTCCCGGGCGTCAGCGGCGGCGCGCTGGGCGCCCTCGCGGTACGCGGCGATCGCGCCACGCCGCGCGGCCCGTGCGGAGAGGTCGTCGGTCGGGCCCTCGCGGCCGGGGAGGCCCTGCCCGCGGGGTCCGCGTACGTCCTCCTCCGGCTCGATGCCCTCGAAGCCGAAGATGCCCCTGCGGCGCTCCTCCCCGCCGTACGGGCGGGGCCCGAGGCCGTCCCCCTCGCCGCGTCGCGCCTCGTACGAGCCGCTGTCGCGCGGGGTGAAGCCCTCGGGCAGCCGGTGACCGGTCCAGGTCGCGGGTGCCGGTCCGCCGCGCCCCGGCCGGTGCGGCGCGTCCGGATGCGCGGGATCGCCGACGCCCTCGGCCTCCCGACGGGACCGGGGGGCGAGGCCGGCTGCGGAACCGGCCGCCTGTCCCGGCCCGGCGGCGGTCTCGGGGCCGTCCGGCAGCGGCGGGGGCAGCGGGTCATAGCCGCACAGCGCCTCCTCGGCGGCCCCCACCGCGAGGCCGGTCAGCAGCGCCCGCCCGTCCTCGCAGATGAGTACGGTTCGGGCGGTCACATTGCGGTGCACCCAGCCGTGCGCATGCACGATGCGCAGGGCGGCGAGCAGATCGGCGGCGATCTCGGCGGCGCGGTGTGCGCCCAGCGGCCGGTCGGCCAGCAGTGCGGCGAGGGGCCTGGCCGGCACCGACTCGCTCACTATCCACAGCCCGTCGTCCTCGACGAAGACGTCGAAGACCTGGTCGAGCCGCGGATGGTCGGGCAGCTGTGCCGCGGCGACGGCAGCCTCCATGGCCCTGCGCACCGCGGGGTCCGCCGGGTGCCGGGTCGGCTGCCCGCCTTGCCCGCGCGGGCCGCCGTCCGGAGCCCGGCCGGGAGTGCCGTAGCCGTCGTCGACCATCTCTGCCTCGACGACCTCGGGCAACGGCACCTGGCGGACGAGGACTTCCTGTCCGCTGGCGGTGTCCCAGGCCAGGGACTCGGCGAGTTCGTCCGCGTCGTCAGGCGGCAGGGGCAGGCGGTAGCGACCGGCCAGCAGCCGACCCACGTATCCCGCGTTCTCCTCCACGACGCCCTCCCCACCGCGCACGAGACCGCCAATTCCGTTCTGTTTCTGTCTTCTTGCGGATAGCTACGATCCGCGTCCTTCACGATACGTCCGGGAACCGCCCGCGTCACCGCGCGGCGGCTGCCGCGGTGGCCCGTGCCGGGGCGCGCCGCATCGTCGCGGTGGAAAAGCGGTGGAAAAGAGGGGGCGAGACCGGCGCCGGGGCTGGGAGGCGCTACGAGCGGTCAGGCGTGCGGCTTGAACGACTTGAACGCGGCCTTCCGGAGCGTCGCACACGGCTTGTCCTGCCAGCCGTCGGCCCTGCAGGTGATGAGGATGGCGTAACCGTTCTTGCCGTCGACCTTGAAGCCACGGTTGAGGGCGTGGACCTTCTTGCCGTTCTCCTTGCGGAGGAACTGCCAGTCGGCGACGGTCGGATAGCCGCGCCACCCGACCTTCTTGACGCCGAGCGACTTGTAGCCGGGGCTGGAGCCCTTGACCGCGGGCTCCAGCTTGCGCCAGGCGGCGACAGCGTCGGCGCCTGGACTGCTGGTGTGGTCGATCTGGATCCGCGGGTAACCGCCACCGGGCGGGGCGTACTTGCGGCCCGAGTTCTGGCCCGCTATCCCGGCAGGCTTCCAGTTGTCCGGCAGGGCGACGGAGAAGTGGAACCGGCCGTCCTTGACCGTGGTGTAGCCGTCGGGCAGCGCGGGGTCGTCCTTGCCTTCGTCCGGCTTCCCGCCGTCGTCCGCCTTGTCGTTCTGTTCGCCCTCGGGCTTGTCGTCGGACTGCCCTGCCGTACCGGCGACGGCCTGCTCGGCTTCTCTGGTGCCGCCCCCGCCGTTCGACTCGCTGGTGTCGGCGGAGCCGCCCTTGGACGCGTTGTTGTCCCCGCCGCCCGCGGCGTTCACCGCGATCAGCACGATGACGAGGATGACGACGGCCAGGGCCGCCGCCGCGATGGCCAGCGTGCGGCGCGAGACGCCCTTCCGCAGCTCGGGCAGCTCCCGCAGGTCGCGCAGCGAGGTGATCGCATCGCTGCCGCCACTCTCGGGGGGCAGCGCCCTGCCGCCGCTTCCGGCGCCCGCCAGCGGAGCGCCGCCGGGGCCGCCGTTGCCGGAGCCCGAGCCGGGCGCCGCCTCGGCCCTGTCGGATCCACCGGCTCCCTGCCGACCGCCGCCGGCGGAACCCGCGCCGCTGCCGGCCGCTGCCGCGCCCGTCGTACGAGCGCTCTGGCCGCCGCCGTGCTTGGCCCCGCCGTCGCTCTTCCTGCCCGAGTGCCGGCCCGGCGAAGAGACGGGCGGCGTCGAGGGGCGCGGCGGACCGGGGGGCGCCGAGGGCGGCGGGCCCGCAGGTGCCGTCGGCGTGGCCGAGGAGCGCGCAGCGGAGGGGGTTGCGCCGCCGGCGGAGTTGCCGCCGTGCTTGGGCCCCGAGCGCGTACCGCCGGACGCCGCGCCGCCGGAGCCGGTGCCCTGCGTCGGGGAGGAGGACCGGGAGCCGGAGCCGGTGCCCGTACGGCCCGGGGAACCGGCCGTGCCCGCACCTGCCGAACCGGCGCCGGCGCCGCCCGCCGCATTGCGGACGGACTTGAAAGCGCCGCGCAGCCGCTCGCCCGAACTGCTGCCCTCCGAGCGCCGCTTGCGCCTGCCACCGGTCGTACCGGCGCTGTAGGCGGGGCCGCCGCTCTTGCCGGACGAGGGGGCCGAGGGTGCCGAGGGAGACGAGGAAGCGGACGCGGAGGGCCCGTCCGGTACCGGCGGCAGTATCGACGTACGTTCCGCGGGGCCGTCCACGGGACCCGATGCCGACGGGCTCTTGTGGCCGGAGGCGACCGGCTCCAGCAGCAGCCGTGCGCCGTTCACATCGAGCCGCTTCTCCGGGTCCTTGACCAGCAGTCCGGAGATGACCTCGCGCAGCTCGCCCGCGTGCTCGGGGTAGGGGACGGGCTCGGTCATCACGGCCGTCAGCGTCGAGATGGCGGAGCCCTTGTCGTACGGCGGGCGGCCCTCGACGGCGGCGAACAGCAGGCCGCCCAGCGACCACAGGTCGGCCGGCGGGCCCGGGGGCTTGCCGCGCGCCCGCTCGGGCGAGATGTAGGAGGGCGCACCGACGAGCATGCCGGTGGAGGTGACGGAGGGGTCGCCCTCGACCTTGGCGATGCCGAAGTCGGTGAGGACCACGCGGCCTGTGCCGTCCTCCAACAGCACGTTGGAGGGCTTCACATCGCGGTGCAGAATGCCTTCGCGGTGGGCGGCACGGAGCACGTCGAGGATGGCGAGGCCGACCTCGGCCGCGCGCTGCGGATCCAGCGGGCCGTCGGTCTTGATCTTGTCGGCGAGGGAGCGGCCCTCGACCAGCTCCATCACGATCCAGGGCCGGCTGTCCTCGTTGACGACATCGAAGACGGTGATGGCGCTGCCGCTGCGGATCCTCGCGATGGCCTTGGCCTCACGCAGGGTGCGGGTGATGAGCCGCTGCTTCTCCTCCTCGTCGACGCTGGAGGGGAACCGAAGCTCCTTCACCGCGACACGGCGGCCCAGGACTTCGTCCTCGCCGCGCCAGACGGTGCCCATACCGCCACGCCCGAGGACTCCCCCGAGCCGATAGCGCCCACCTACCAGCCGTCCCGCGTCCTCGCTCATGAATCCCCTTGTGTCCCCTCTGCGTGAGAGCCCGCCCCCGGCAGAGCCTTATTGTGAACCATTGCTCCGACAAGACGTGTACGGGGGCGGCACAGTTACACCACAGCCCCACCACTTCTCACCCGGGTTCACACCCCCAACAGACCTTGCGGAGAGGACCAGTCCAACGGGGGACCCGCGGCGGGGTCCCCCGGACTGCCCGGGCTCCACCAGTGTGTGCCACAGATGTGCTGCTACACCGGCACGATGTCGGGAGCCCCCAGCCGTGCGGCGTCCGCCGTCTGGTCGTCGGGCTGCAGCTGGGACTCCCGTTCGGCCTCGACGCGCTTCTCGTAGTGCTCGACCTCCCTGTCCACCTGGTCCGAGTCCCAGCCCAGCACCGGCGCCATCAGCTCGGCACACTCACGGGCGCTCCGTGCGCCCCGGTCGAAGGTCTCGATGGAGATCCGTGTACGGCGCGTCAGGACGTCGTCCAGATGGCGGGCGCCCTCGTGCGTGCAGGCGTAGACGATCTCCGCCTTCAGATAGTCGTCGGCCGCGGGCAGCGGCTCGCCCAGTTCGGGGTCCTTCTCGACCAGATCGAGCACTTCTTCGGTCATCGAGCCGTAGCGGCCCAGCAGATGCTCCACCCGCGCCACATGCAGCCCGGCCCGCTGGGCGAGACGCGCACGCCCGTTCCACAGCGCGTGGTAGCCCTCGGCGCCCGCCAGCCGCACCTGTTCGGTGACGCAGTCGGCAACCCGGTGGTCGAGCGCGTGCACCGCCTCGTCCACCGCGTCCTTGGCCATCACCCGGTACGTCGTGTACTTGCCGCCCGCGATGACGACGAGGCCCGGCACCGGGTGGGCGACGGTGTGCTCGCGGGACAGTTTGCTCGTCGCCTCCGACTCGCCCGCCAGCAGCGGGCGGAGCCCCGCGTAGACGCCCTCCACGTCGTCGCGGGTCAGCGGAACGGCCAGCACCGAGTTGACGTGGTCGAGCAGATAGTCGATGTCGGCGCTGGAGGCGGCCGGATGGGCCTTGTGCAGGTCCCAGTCGGTGTCCGTGGTGCCGATGATCCAGTGCCGCCCCCACGGGATGACGAACAGCACGCTCTTCTCCGTGCGGAGGATGAGCCCCGTCGTGGAGTTGATGCGGTCCTTCGGCACGACCAGGTGGATGCCCTTGGAGGCGCGGACGTGGAACTGACCGCGCTCGGCGATCAGCCCCTGGGTGTCGTCCGTCCACACCCCGGTCGCGTTGACGACCTGACGGGCCCGCACCTCGAACTCCCCGCCCTGCTCCAGGTCCTCGATACGCGCCCCGACAACCCGCTCACCCTCCCGGAGGAAGCCGACGACCCGCGCACGGTTGGCGGCGAACGCACCGTACTCCGCCGCCGTGCGCACCAGCGTGGCGACGAACCGCGCGTCGTCCACCTGCGCGTCGTAGTACTGCAACGCACCCACCAGCGCTTCCTTCTTCAACGCGGGAGCCACCTGAAGCGCGTGACGGCGGGACAGGTGACGGTGCCTCGGCAGTCCGCGGCCGTGCCCGGAGGAGACGGACATCGCGTCGTACATCGCCACGCCCGCGCCCGCGTACAGCCGCTCCCAGGCGCGGTGCTGCAACGGATAGAGGAACGGCACCGGCTTGACCAGGTGCGGCGCCAGCCGCTCCAGCAGCAGTCCGCGTTCCTTGAGTGCTTCGCGCACCAGTGCGAAATCCAGCATCTCCAGATAGCGCAGTCCGCCATGGATGAGCTTGCTGGAACGACTGGAGGTGCCCGAGGCCCAGTCGCGCGCCTCGACGATACCGGTGGACAGACCGCGGGTGACCGCGTCCAGCGCCGTGCCCGCGCCGACGATGCCGCCGCCGACCACCAGCACGTCCAGTTCGGTCTCGGCCATCCTCGCCAGCGCCTCCGCGCGCTGTTCCGGTCCCAGTGCCGCTGTCCTCACTGCTGCCTCCCAAGCTCCTCGACTGGTGCTCGACTGGTGCTCGACTGGTGCTCGTCGTCGGGTTGTCGTCAGTTCTCGGACACCGCCCCCGTGTGGTCCCCCTGACGATGGTCCCCCATTCCCGCGACTTTGGCCGAGCGTCGGCCCTGCTGAGCGCGCAATCCGACTTGTCTGTCATATGGGCTCTTAACCTTAATGCGCGCCGCTCGCCACTCCCGGTGCTGCCCGGGGACGGAACCGGGACGATAAGGGGAAGGGAAGACCGCTGTCATGCCCGCAGATCTCGCCGTGCTGGGACTCGCCCATTCGGGGCTGCCGCTCGCCCAGGCAGCCACGGCGAACGGAATCAGCACCATCGGGTACGACCCCGACCATGCGACCGTCGCCGAGATCGGAGCGGGCCGCCCGTCGGGGGACGCGCCGCTGACCGCCGCCGAGGTACGACGGATGCTCGCCAAGGGGTTCCGCGCCAGCAGCGACCCCGCCGTCCTCGGCCGCGTCCGTACGGCCGTGATCTGCGCGCCCACCTCGCTCGGCCCCAGCAGGGCGCCCGACATGAGCGCGGTCCGCTCGGCGGCCCGCACCCTGGCCGCACGGCTGCGACCGCGCACCATCGTCATCGTCGAGTCGAGCGTCTACCCCGGCTGCACGGAGGACGTCGTACGGCCGCTGCTGGAGGAGGGCTCCGGGCTGCGCGCCGGGCGCGATTTCCATCTCGCCTACTCACCCACCCGGGTCGACCCGGGCAACCGCAGCCACGACTACGCCACCATCCCCAAGGTCATCGGCGGCCTCACCCCCGCCTGCACAGAGGCGGCCGCGGCGTTCTACGGGCGGCTCACCAAGGTCGTCCGGGCCCGCGGGCCGCGCGAGGCCGAGACCACCAAGCTGCTGGAGACCAACTACCGGCACATCAACATCGCCCTCATGAACGAGATGGCCGTCTTCTGCCACGATCTCGGCATCGACCTGTGGGACGTCGTACGGTGCGCGGAGACCAAGCCCTTCGGCTTCCAGTCCTTCCGCCCCGGCCCCGGCGTCGGCGGCCCCGGTATCCCCGTGGACCCCAACTACCTCTCGTACCACAGCCGTTCGCTGGGCTATCCGCTCCGGATGGTGGAGCTCGCGCAGGAGGTCAACGAGCGCATGCCGCGCTATGTCTCACAGCGCGCGGCTGTGCTGCTCAATGAACACGGCAAGTCCGCACGCGGGGCCCGCATTCTGCTGCTGGGGGTCACCTACAAGCCCGACCTCGCCAGTCAGGAGGGGGCACCGGCCCGCGAAGTCGCCGGCCGCCTCAAGGAACTGGGCGCCCAGCTGAGCTACCACGACCCGTACGTCCCCCAGTGGCGCGTCGCGGGCCAGCCCGTCCCCCGCGCCGACGCGCTCTACGAAGCCGCCGCCGACGCGGACCTCACGCTGCTGCTGCAGAACCATCGGGTGTACGACCTTCAAGGGCTCGCCGCCAAGGCCCAGTTGCTGCTGGACACCCGCGGCGCCAGCCCCACCGGCGCCGCCCACCGGCTGTAAGGGGCCGCCCGGGGTGGCTCAGCGGGAGCGCGCGACAGTCACCTCGACACGCTGGAACTCCTTCAGCTCGGAGTACCCCGTCGTCGCCATCGCCCTCCGCAACGCGCCGAAGATGTTCATCGACCCGTCGGGGGTGTGGGAGGGCCCGAGCAGGACCTCCTCCATGGTGCCGACCGCACCGAGGTCGACCCGGCGGCCACGCGGCACATCGGCGTGCACGGCCTCCATGCCCCAGTGGTGCCCCTTGCCCGGCGCATCGGTGGCCCGGGCCAGCGGCGAGCCCATCATCACGGCGTCGGCGCCGCAGGCAATGGCCTTGGGCAGGTCCCCGGACCAGCCCACGCCACCGTCCGCGATGACGTGGACGTAACGACCGCCGGACTCGTCCATGTAGTCCCGCCGGGCAGCGGCGACATCGGCGACGGCGGTCGCCATCGGCACCTGGATACCGAGCACGTTCCGCGTCGTATGCGCGGCACCTCCGCCGAATCCGACCAGCACCCCGGCCGCACCGGTACGCATCAGATGCAGCGCGGCGGTGTACGTGGCGCAGCCGCCGACGATGACCGGCACATCCAGCTCGTAGATGAACTGCTTCAGATTCAGCGGCTCGGCCGCGCCGGACACGTGCTCGGCCGACACCGTCGTCCCGCGGATCACGAACAGATCCACGCCCGCGTCCACCACGGCCTTGGAGAACTGCGCCGTACGCTGCGGCGACAGCGCGGCGGCCGTCACCACGCCCGAGTCACGGACCTCCTTGATCCGCTGCCCGATCAGTTCTTCCTTGATCGGCTCGTCGTAGATCTCCTGCATCCGGCGGTTGGCCGTGGCCTCGTCGAGCTCGGCGATCTCCGCCAGCAGCGGCTCCGGGTCCTCGTACCGGGTCCACAGTCCCTCCAGGTTGAGGACGCCGAGGCCACCGAGCTCACCGATCCGGATGGCGGTGCGCGGCGAGACGACCGAGTCCATGGGGGCGGCGAGGAACGGCAGCTCGAAGCGGTAGGCGTCGATCTGCCACGCGATCGAGACCTCCTTCGGGTCACGGGTGCGCCTGCTGGGCACCACGGCGATGTCGTCGAAGGCGTACGCCTTCCGCCCGCGCTTGCCGCGCCCGATCTCGATCTCAGTCACGTCCACTGCCTCTCACTCTGATGTGCCGCGACCCAGTATCACCGACACAGCGCCGTCCTCCCCGCGAGGGTCAGCGCCTCGAATAGTTCGGGGCCTCGGTCGTCATCTGCACATCGTGCGGGTGGCTTTCCTTGAGCCCCGCCGCGGTGATGCGGACGAACCGGCCGCGGGCTTTCAGCTCGGGGACGGTACGGCCGCCGACGTAGAACATCGACTGCCGCAGGCCGCCGACGAGCTGGTGCACGACGGCGGAGAGCGGACCGCGGTAGGCGACCTGCCCCTCGACGCCCTCGGGGATCAGCTTGTCGTCACCGCTGATGCTCTCCTGGAAGTAGCGGTCCTTGGAGTAGGACCTGGCATCGCCGCGGGTCTGCATCGCGCCGAGCGAGCCCATGCCGCGGTAGGACTTGAACTGCTTGCCGTTGATGAACAGCAGCTCGCCCGGCGACTCCTCGCAGCCCGCCAGCAGGCTGCCCAGCATCACCGTGTCGGCGCCTGCCACCAGGGCCTTGGCGATGTCGCCGCTGTACTGGAGGCCGCCGTCGCCGATGACGGGGACGCCCGCCTCCTGCGCGGCCAGCGACGCCTCGTAGATGGCGGTGACCTGCGGGACGCCGATGCCGGCGACGACGCGGGTGGTGCAGATGGAGCCCGGCCCCACGCCGACCTTCACACCGTCGACACCGGCGTCGATCAGCGCCTTGGCGCCGTCGCGGGTGGCGACGTTGCCGCCGACGACGTCGACGCCCGGGTGATTCGACTTGATCTTGGCGACCATGTCGCCGACCAGCCGCGAGTGGCCGTGCGCCGTGTCGACGACGATGAAGTCGACGCCCGCCTCGATCAGTGCCTGCGCCCGCTCGTACGCATCACCCGCCACACCGACGGCGGCGCCGACGACCAGCCGGCCCTCGGCGTCCTTGGAAGCGTTGGGGTACTGCTCGGCCTTGACGAAGTCCTTGACGGTGATGAGGCCCTTGAGCGTGCCGACACCGTCCACCAGCGGCAGCTTCTCGATCTTGTGACGGCGCAGCAGCTCCATCGCCGCGTCGCGTGAGATGCCGACCTCGCCGGTGACCAGCGGCATCGGCGTCATGACATCCCGCACCTGACGGCTGCGGTCCAGCTCGAAAGCCATGTCGCGGTTGGTGACGATGCCGAGCAGCTTGCCCGCGGGGTCGGTGACCGGGACGCCGCTGATCCGGAACCGGCCGCACAGCGCGTCGGCCTCCTGGAGCGTGGCGTCCGGGCGGATGGTGATGGGATCGGTGACCATGCCGGACTCGGACCGCTTGACCTGGTCGACCTGGTTGGCCTGGTCCTCGACGGACAGATTGCGGTGCAGCACACCCACGCCGCCCTGCCGGGCCATGGCGATGGCCATGCGCCCTTCGGTGACCTTGTCCATGGCGGCGGACAGCAGCGGCACATTGACGCGTACGTTGCGCGAGACGTACGACGCGGTGTCGATGTCCTGCGGGGCCATCTCCGACTCGCCTGGCAGGAGCAGTACGTCGTCGTATGTCAGGCCCAGAGTGGCGAATTTTGCGGGCACTCCGTCGACGTTCTCAGTCATGACACCTTTCCCATGCGGTCCACCCCGACTCACGCGGGGAACCACTGCTTGCCCCGGCCGGATGTCCATGCTATCGGCCCGGAGAGGGTGACCGGACCGCCTGTGGACAACCCCCACGGGCAGACCCGGCGCCGGAAAACTACTGCTCGGCCAGCGCCCGCAGTCTGCTGAGCGCCCGATGCTGGGCAACGCGGACGGCACCGGGTGACATTCCCAGCATCTGTCCGGTCTCCTCGGCCGTCAGCCCCACGGCCACCCGCAGCAGCACCAGCTCGCGCTGGTGTTCGGGCAGATTGGCGAGCAGCTTCTTGGCCCACTCCGCGTCGCTGGACAACAGCGCCCGCTCCTCCGGGCCGAGGGAGTCGTCGGGCCGCTCGGGCATCTCGTCCGAGGGCACGGCGGTCGAGCCGGGCCCTCGCATCGCGGCCCGCTGAAGGTCGGCGACCTTGTGCTGGGCGATGGCGACGACGAACGCCTCGAACGGCTTTCCGGTGTCCCGGTAGCGCGGCAGCGCGCAGAGCACCGCGATGCAGACCTCTTGGGCGAGGTCGTCGACGAAGTGACGCGCGTCACCGGGCAGTCGCGTCAGCCGGGTACGGCAGTAGCGCAGGGCCAGTGGGTGTACATGGGCGAGCAGATCGTGCGTGGCCTGGCGGTCGCCCTCGACCGCGCGTTGGACGAGCTTGCTGACTTTCGCGACCTCGGCCGCGTCCGCGGCCCCGGGCGGCGGCGGCCCGTTCTCCTCGTCGCGCATCGGTCCATGGTGCACCGATGCCGCGCGGTTCGCCGCACCGCGCTCGTAGATGTGAGCCGAAGCGTTATGAGCAGGCGCACTGGCCCTCATGTCCACGCCCTCCCCTCACGCCTCACCGACCGGTCCCCGAGGAACTCCATACAACAAGCATGCGGCACGCGCGAGATTTCCCGGCTGCCGCGGGGGAATCCGCGGGGACCCCGACCCGGGCGAGGGCCGCCGTCCCACCCGTCTGCGACCGGCGCCGGGCGCGGACGAGCGGGCGGACGAGCGGGAATCGTTCGAGGCCGGCGGGGTGTTCTCCGCCGGCCATCGGCCGGGAGGTGTCCCCAGGCCGACGCCCGGCATCTGGTCAGCGGACGAGGCCCCAGCGGAAACCGAGCGCCACCGCGTGCGCGCGGTCCGAGGCGCCGAGCTTCTTGAAGAGCCGCCTGGCGTGCGTCTTGACGGTGTCCTCGGAGAGAAACAACTCACGTCCGATCTCCGCGTTGGAGCGGCCGTGGCTCATGCCTTCCAGTACCTGGATCTCGCGCGCCGTGAGCGTCGGCGCGGCACCCATCTCGGCCGAGCGCAGCCGCCGGGGGGCGAGCCGCCAGGTCGGGTCGGCCAGCGCCTGGGTGACGGTCGCGCGCAGCTCGGCGCGGGACGCGTCCTTGTGCAGATAGCCGCGTGCACCGGCCGCGACCGCCAGTGCCACACCGTCGAGGTCCTCGGCCACGGTCAGCATGATGATGCGGGCGCCGGGGTCGGCGGAGAGCAGCCGGCGTACGGTCTCCACTCCGCCCAGACCGGGCATCCTCACGTCCATCAGGATCAGGTCGGACCTGTCGGCGCCCCAGCGGCGGAGGACTTCCTCGCCGTTGGCCGCCGTCGTCACACGCTCGACGCCGGGCACGGTCGCGACCGCGCGGCGCAGGGCCTCTCGGGCGAGCGGGGAGTCGTCGCATACGAGGACGGATGTCATGGCCGCCCTCCGCTGCTGATGCGCATCACCTTGAGCCTCCAGGCTGCTTGAGAATCGTCACCTGCACGATTGACGGCCTCGGACGTGCATGCCCCGGCCGGTTCTGAGCCAATCGCTTTCGCTCTCTCAACGACGGTCACCCGAAAGAGTTACGGCTTCCGGCTACCGACATCAGCACTCTACGTGAGCGTCCGTACACAGAGCAGCAACATCCGGGCATTGCAGCAGTCGACGCACCTTCCGCCCGGAAGTGCCCTATTCAGATGCATTTCTCGGGTTTTGCGCAATTGCTGGCTGGATTCGCGAAAGAGTCATATTTACGCACGAGTGATAGGTCACACCCTCCAGCAACACTCAGGAGAGACGCGATGGCAGACTTCTCCCGCCTTCCTGGCCCCAACGCGGATCTGTGGGACTGGCAGCTTCTGGCCGCCTGCCGGGGGGTGGACAGCTCGCTGTTCTTCCACCCCGAGGGGGAACGCGGCGCCGCCCGCAGTGCGCGGGAGGCGTCCGCGAAGGAGGTGTGTATGCGCTGCCCCGTGCGCGCCGAGTGCGCGGCGCACGCCCTCCAGGTGCGCGAGCCCTACGGAGTGTGGGGCGGGCTCACCGAGGACGAGCGCGAGGAGCTGCTGGGACGGGCGCGCAACCGACTGGTGACGACGCACCTCTCCGCCGAGGGCGGTCCCTCTCCCGCGTCTTCCGCCGAGAGCACCACCGAGCCGGCCGGCGAGGCTTAGCCCCGCAAGGCCCCGGCCGGAGCGGTCAGCGGCGTGCTGCCGCCGCCAGCCGGTCCAGCATCCCCGCGACGGCAGGCACCTGCGCCAAGTCGGGCAAGGTGAGGGCAACCACCTCGCGCTGCACCGCCGGGCTCACCCGCACCGCGCGCGTCCCCCGTGGGCGTACGGACTCCACGGCCAGCTCCGGCAGGACCGCGACCCCCAGGCCCGCGCCGACCAGGCCGACCACCGCCGGGTAGTCGTCGGTCGCGAAGTCGATCCGCGGTGTGAACCCCGCCGCCTCGCAGACCTGGACGAGATGTCTGCGGCAGCGCGGGCAGCCCGCGATCCACGGCTCCTCGGCGAGGGTGCCGATGCCCACCTCCTCGGCGTCCGCGAACGGATGCCCCTCGGGCACCAGACCTACCAACCGGTCGGTCAGCAGCGGTCGTACGACCAGGTCCTCCCACTCGGGCGCCACCTCGTAGCGGAACGCCAGGGCGATCTCGCAGTCCCCCGCCCGCAGCATCTCCACCGAGCGCGGCGGCTCGGCCTCCACCAGCGACACCCGGGTGCCGGGGTGATCGGCCCGCATCGCCGCCACGGCCGTCGGCACCAGCGTGGAGCTGCCGCTGGGGAAGGAGACCAGCCGCACCCGGCCTGCGCGCAGCCCGGCCAGCGCCGCGACCTCCTCCTCGGCCGCTGCCAGCCCCGCCAGAATGCCCGTCGCGTGCCGTACCAGCGCCTCGCCCGCCTCCGTCAGCCGCATCTCGCGGCCCGCCCGCACCAGCAGCGGGGTGCCCGCGGCGCCTTCCAGCGCCTTCATCTGCTGGCTGACGGCAGGCTGGGTACAGCCCAGCTCGCGGGCCGCCGCGGAGAACGAACCGGTGCTGGCGACCGCGCGCAGGACGCGCAGATGACGGGCCTCGATCATGGGCCCGAGCATAGGCGAGCATAAGGCTTCCTTGGAGGGACGCCGGGAAAACCGGCTCGCGGCTTGGAGACGTACGCCGATAGCCTCTGGCCATGCAGCTGCTTTCCGTGAACCTCGCCAAGCCCCACCGTTCGGAGCACACCGACGCCGAGGGCCAGTTGACCGGCATCGACAAACAGCCCGTCGAGGGCGCCGTCACCGTCACAGCGCCCGGCCCGCGCGGCACCGGCGGCAGCGGTCTGGCCGGCGACACCATCGGCGACCTGCGCCACCACGGCGGCGAGGAACAGGCCGTCTACGCCTTCACCCGCGAAGAGCTCGACTTCTGGGAGCGCGAGCTGGGCCGGAAGCTGCCCAACGGCGTCTTCGGCGAGAACCTCACCACCCGCGACCTCCCCGTCGACGACGCCCGCATCGGCGAACGCTGGCAGTTCGGCACACCCGGCACCGGGCCGCTGCTGGAGGTCTGCTCCATGCGGATCCCCTGCCGTACGTTCGCGGGCTGGCTGGGCGAACAGGGCTGGATCAAGCAGTTCATGAACCGGCGGATGCCCGGCGCCTATCTACGGGTCATCGAGCCCGGCGAGGTGCGCGCGGGCGACCCCGTCACCATCGTCCACCGCCCCGACCACGAGGTGTCGGTCAGCTTCGTGTTCCGCTCCCTGACCCTGGAGCCCGAACTGCTGCCGCGCATCCTGGCGGCCGGCGAGGCGCTGGATCCGGAGGCGCGGGAGAAGGCGCTGCGGCGGACGCAGAGCTGACGGGGCGCGCTGTCTGACGCGTCGCCACACCCAGGGTGGGCCGCGGCGGTTGCGCGGCGGCCGGGGCCGGAGTGCGTGCCGATAGCGTGGCCGTATGACGACTGCACTCATTACGGGAGCCACCGCCGGTATCGGCGCCGCCTTCGCCCGGCGGCTCGCGAGCCGCGGCTACCATCTCGTGCTCGCCGCGCGGAACACGGACCGGCTCTGGCGCGAGGCGACCGAACTGCACGACCGGCACGGCGTGGAGGCCGACGTCATCACCGCCGACCTGGCGACGGAGAAGGGCATCACCGCTGTCGAGGACCGGCTCCGGGACCGCGAGCACTCCGTCGATCTGCTGGTCAACAACGCGGGGTTCGGCAACAAGGGCCGCTATCTCGAAGTGCCCGTCGCCGACGAGCTGAAGATGCTCAAGGTGCACTGCGAAGCGGTGCTGCGGCTGACGTCCGCCGCCGCAGAGTCCATGTGCGAACGGGGGCGCGGCGGCGTCATCAACGTCGCCTCCGTCGCCGCGTTCTTCCCGCGGGGGACGTACGGCGCCTCCAAGGCGTGGGTCACCCAGTTCACCCAGGGCGCGGCCAAGGACCTCGCCGGTCAGGGCGTGCGGCTGCTGGCGCTGTGCCCGGGATTCGTCCGTACGGAGTTCCATGAGCGGGCCGGGATGGACTCCAAGGATATCCCCAAGTGGATGTGGCTGGATGCCGATCAGGTGGTCGAGACGGCCCTGCGGGACCTGGCGCGAGGGCGCGTGCTGTCCGTGCCGGATCCGCGTTACAAGGCGTTGCTGGGGGCGTCCCGGCTGCTTCCGCGCGGGGTGTTGGCGCGGGCGTCGTCGACGACGGGGCGCAAGTACGGGCCCAAGTAGCCTCGGGCCGCCGCTCGTCCGGCTGTGCGTTGCCGGGTGCCGGTTGTTCGTGGCTGCCGGGCGCCGGTTCTTTGCGGCTGAGCGCGCAGTTCCCCGCGCCCCTTCGGGGCGCCCCCCTCGGGCGCGGGGAGCCGCGCGTCGTTCAGGTGCCCGTCAGTGGGCGTGACCGTGGCCGTGGCCGTGGCCCGCGGCCTCTTCCTCCTCCGCCGGCTTCTCGACGACCAGCGTCTCGGTCGTCAGCAGCAGCGAGGCGATCGAGGCGGCGTTCTCCAGCGCGGAGCGGGTCACCTTCACCGGGTCGATGACACCGGCCTTGATCAGGTCGCCGTACTCGCTGGTGGCGGCGTTGAAGCCCTGGCCGGCCTCCATCTCCGCGACCTTGGCCGTGATGACGTAGCCCTCCAGGCCCGCGTTCTCGGCGATCCAGCGCAGCGGCTCGACCGCGGCGCGGCGGACGGTGGCGACACCGGTCGCCTCGTCGCCCTCCTTGCCGAGGCTGCCGTCCAGTACCTTGGCCGCGTGCACGAGCGCGGAGCCGCCGCCGGAGACGATGCCCTCCTCGACCGCCGCACGGGTCGCGGAGATCGCGTCCTCCAGGCGGTGCTTCTTCTCCTTCAGCTCCACCTCGGTGGCGGCGCCGACGCGGATGACGCACACGCCGCCGGCCAGCTTGGCGAGGCGCTCCTGGAGCTTCTCGCGATCCCAGTCGGAGTCGGTCGTCTCGATCTCGGCCTTGATCTGGGCGACGCGGCCCTGCACGTCCTCGGCCTTGCCGGCGCCGTCGACGATCGTGGTGTCGTCCTTGGTGACGGTGATGCGGCGGGCCGAGCCCAGCACGTCGAGGCCGGCCTGGTCGAGCTTGAGGCCGACCTCCTCGGCGATGACGGTGGCGCCGGTCAGCGTCGCCATGTCGCCGAGCATGGCCTTGCGGCGGTCACCGAAGCCGGGCGCCTTGACGGCGACGGCGTTGAAGGTGCCGCGGATCTTGTTGACGACGAGGGTGGAGAGGGCCTCGCCCTCCACGTCCTCGGCGATGATCAGCAGCGGCCTGGAGCCGCCCGCCTGCATGATCTTCTCCAGCAGCGGCAGCAGGTCCTGGATGGAGCTGATCTTGCCCTGGTGGATCAGGATGTACGGGTCGTCGAGGACGGCCTCCATACGCTCCTGGTCGGTGACGAAGTACGGCGAGAGGTAGCCCTTGTCGAAGGCCATACCCTCGGTGAAGTCCAGCTCCAGACCGAAGGTCTGGGACTCCTCGACGGTGATGACGCCGTCCTTGCCGACCTTGTCCATCGCCTCGGCGATCAGCTCGCCGACCTGCTTGTCCTGCGCGGAGAGGGCGGCGACGGAGGCGATGTCCTCCTTGGAGTCGATCGGGCGGGCCGTCTTGACCAGCTCGTCCGAGACCGCGCCGACCGCGGCGTCGATGCCCTTCTTCAGGGCGGCCGGGGAGGCACCGGCGGCCACGTTGCGCAGGCCCTCGCGGACCAGCGCCTGGGCCAGCACCGTGGCGGTGGTGGTGCCGTCACCCGCGATGTCGTTGGTCTTGGTCGCCACCTCCTTGAGGAGCTGGGCGCCCAGGTTCTCGTACGGGTCCTCGACCTCGACCTCACGGGCGATCGTGACACCGTCGTTGGTGATGGTGGGGGCGCCGAACTTCTTGTCGATGACGACATTGCGGCCCTTGGGACCGATGGTCACCTTCACGGTGTCGGCGAGGCTGTTGACGCCGCGCTCAAGGGCGCGACGGGCGTCCTCGTCGAACTTCAGGATCTTCGCCATGGAAGCTGTTGTGTCCTCTCACACGTTCTCGCACGTCTCGTACGCGCACGTTTCGGCCCGTACGAGCCGCGCCCTGGTCCCTGCTACCTCGCACGAGGAGCGGGCACCAGGGCGCGTTTCGACTGCACGCTGCTGCTGCGGAGAGCGGCTGCGTCCGTAGTCAGTAGTACTTCTCGCCGTATTACTTCTCGACGATCGCGAGAACGTCGCGGGCCGAGAGAACGAGGTACTCGTCGCCGTTGTACTTCACCTCGGTGCCGCCGTACTTGCTGTACAGCACGACGTCGCCGACCTTTACGTCGAGCGGCAGGCGGTCGCCGTTCTCGAAGCGGCCCGGGCCGACGGCCAGGACAGCGCCCTCCTGGGGCTTCTCCTTGGCAGTGTCCGGAATGACCAGGCCCGAGGCCGTGGTCTCTTCGGCTTCGAGCGGCTGGACCACAATGCGGTCCTCGAGCGGCTTGATGGCAACCTTGGAGCTGGCGGTCGTCACGATCCGACCTCCCCCTTCGGAGATCTCAAAACGGGGTCTTATGTCTGGGGTGGCGACCTGGTAGATCCGTCGTCGCGGGTGCCGGATCTGCCCGTCGCGTACTGCTGGCACTCCCACGGGGAGAGTGCCAAGGTCGAGATTATGCCTGGCTTAGCACTCGGTCAAGCGGAGTGCTAGCCGCACCGGCTCGCGCCGACCTGAGGGGGCACCCCCTCTCCCGCTTTCCGGGGAGACTCGCCGTGGGACCGAGGCCGTCTGCCGGGTGCGGCGCCGTTGTGGTCGCTCGCGCAGTTCCCCGCGCCCCTTACGGGGCGCGCCCCGGCCCTACCACCCCGGCCCGGGCGCCGGCACGGCACCGCGGCACGGGACAATGGCCGGGTGGATCGTGAGGTGTTCGCGGAGTTGCTCTCCGAGGAGGGGCAGGAGCTGCTGCGTCAGGTGCGGGGCGTCGAGCCCGCGCGGGAGCTGGCCGTGGCCACGCGGCTGCGGCAGCGGTACGAGCCCGCGCTCGTCTCGGCGGCGCTGGCGCAGGGCCGGCTGCGCAGCCGCGCGGAGGCGAAGTTCGGCCAGGACCAGGCGCACGCCCTCTACTTCACCCCGGACGGTCTCGAACAGGCCACCCGCGCCCCTGTGGCGGCGCACCGGGCCCGGCGGATGCGGGAGCTCGGCGTCCGTTCCGCGGTGGACCTGTGCTGCGGCATCGGCGCCGACGCGCTCGCCCTCGCCCGGGAGGGCATCCGCGTACTGGCGGTGGACCGCTCGCCGCTGACGTGTGCGGTGGCCCGTGCCAACGCCGAGGCGCTGAGGCTGGCGGACCTCGTGGAGGTGCGCTGCGCCGATGTCACCGAGGTGGCCACCGACGGCTACGACGCGCTCTTCGCCGACCCGGCGCGCCGCACGGGCCGCGGTCGCGTCTTCGATCCCGAGGCGTACTCCCCGCCGCTCAGCTGGGCCGTGGAGACGGCCCGCGCGGCGCCGCTGGCCGCGTTGAAGGTGGCGCCAGGTATCCCGCACGAGGCGGTGCCGCCGGAGGCGGAGGCCGAGTGGGTCTCGTACGGCGGGGACGTCAAGGAAGCGGTGCTGTGGTTCGGCGCGCGGAAGCCGGGTGGGGTGCGGGCGACGCTGCTGCCCGCCGGTGACACGCTGGCCGGACGCGGGCTGCCCGACCCGGAGGTGGGGCCGGTGGGCCGGTACCTCTACGAGCCGGACGGTGCGGTCATCCGCGCCCACCTGGTCGCCGAGCTGGCGGAGCAGGTGGCGGGGCGGCTGATCGACGCCACGATCGCGTACGTGACGACGGACGCGGAGCACCCGACGCCGTACGCGTCCGGGTACGAGCTCACCGACGTACTGCCGTTCAACGTCAAGAAGCTCCGGGCGCTTCTGCGGGAACGCGGCGTCGGTGTCGTCACCGTCAAGAAGCGTGGCTCCGCGGTCGAACCGGAAGAGCTGCGCCGGAAGCTGAAGCTGGACCCGAAGTCGGCCGCCGGCTCCTGCACCGTCTTCCTGACCCGCGTCGCCGGTGCCCCGAGCATGCTGCTGGGCCACCCGCTGCGGTGACACCGGCATGGAGGGACGCGCCCCGCAGGGGCGCGGGGAACTGCGCGACAAGCCACGACGCAACCCGCAGCCCGCGAGCGTCGGTCAGGAGCAGCCCCGCACCGGACCAACGGGGGCCCTACCGGGTACGGGTGAAGTCCCCGCGGAGGACGCGTTCGGTCAGGGTGTCCTCGGTGAGGGAGCCGTAGCCGGTGGCGGCCCACAGGCTGTGCTCGGGCGGGACCTCGAAGTACGGGATCCGGCGGTCCTCGTGGGCCTGGGTGAGGACTTCCGGTGCGCGACGCGCTGCCACAGCGGCGGCACAGTCCCCGCAGGCCGCGACGTCCAGCGACTCGCGGCGGCCCAGCGGGCGCCAGCGGACGCGCTCCGCAGCGGGCCCGTGCAGCGGGTGGAAGAAGCACAGCGGCAGCGCTGCGGCGGCGCCGTCGGCGGACTCGGAGCGCCGCAGCGCCTCCCGGCCCTCGTGGAGGAGCGCGAGAACGCCCGCGAGGTCGGGTATGTCCCGCGCGTTGTCCAGCACCGTGCCGGCGGCGGAGTAGGCGTCGAGGGAGAGCTGGAGCAGGTCGGTGTCGGCGGCCTCGTCACCGTCGGCGGCGGAGTCGCCGGGCTCGTGGGCGAGCAGTTCCTCGTTGTACGCGAGGAGTTCGCGCTGGGCGCGCTTGCGCAGATCGCGTACGCCCGCCTTGCGCGCCGTCGCGAAGACGGAACGCGGTGAGGTGAACGGCACCCGGACGGAGGTGCGCGAGCGGCGGGCCCGTATGGTCAGCACGGCGACGACGAGTACGGCCAGCGCCGGGACGATCAGCGCCGCGAGCAGCAGCGGGGAGGGGCCGCCCTCGCCGTCCTCGCCGTCCTCGTCCGCCGACGGGCGGTCGCTGCCCTTTGAGTCCTTGATGGCCTCCTCGTACTGCTTGTTTCCGTCGCCCGACTTCACGATCTCCAGCGCGCGGGAGAACTTGGCGTAGAGGCTCTTGTCCGCCATGTCCTCCTGGTAGCCGACGGCCGACACGCCCGAGGACGCCTGGTGCTTACCGTCGCGCGGGAACTCGTAGCCGTTCAGGAAGCCCTCTGTACTGCTGAGGGTCATATAGACGGCTTCCTTGTGCAGGCTCTCCCCGAGCCGGTCGCGTACGACGTCGACCATCTTCTCCGGCTCGCCGCCCCAGGCGTCCCCGGAGATGAACGGGACCACGATGACCCGGACCGGGATGCCCGACGCCTTGATCTTCTTCGCCAGCCGGCGCTGTTGGTCGGCCGGGAACGCCTGCCGGTACGACGGGTCGACGTAGACCGGTGACTTGCGGAGCCCGTCGGCGATCCGCTCGCCGGGCCTGTCCTCGGCGGCACCGGCCGGACCTGCCGTACCGAGCACCAGCAGCACCGCACCGAGCAGTGCCGCGAGTACGGCTGCGCGGAGCCGGGCGGGGCGGGCAGAGGGGGCGCCGGGTGCGGCGCTCGGTTCAGTGGACACCTAGCTGCTCCCGTACTCGGCGGACGATCTGTTCGGCGGTCGGACCCTGGCCCCGGCCGGTGCCCTGCGTGGCATCGAGTGGGCCCGGGACCCGGTGGTAAGGCTCGTACGGCGCGGAGCGGCCGGCGCCGGGGGCGCGCAGACACAGCAGCCGCTCGGCGACGACACCCGCTGTCCGGGCCGTCCGCGCGGACCGGGCCGTCCGTGAGCCGGAGAACGCGGACGACGCCTCCCCGTGTCCGTCGAGCGCGGCACGGCACTCGGCGCACACCGGTCGGGACCTCGCCCCACCGCCTTCGCCGGGAAGCGTCAGCTTTCTGGAGGCGGCCCAGGGCCCGTGCAGCGGGTTGAGGGTGCACAGCCGGAGCTGCGCTGCGGTGGCTGTGGCCCGGTCGGCGAGCACCGCGCGGCCGGTACGGATCAGCGCGAGCCCGGCCGCGAGCGTGGGCGCGTCGGCGTCGGCGTCCACCCGGTTGTCGCCCTCCTGGTCGAGGAGCAGGGTCGCGGCGTCCAGGCAGTCCCAGGCACGGGTGCGTACGGCGTCCGGCAGCTCGGTGGACAGCCGCTCGAACTCGTCGTTCAGCTCGTCCAGTTCGCGCCGTGCCGTCCTGCGCAGCCAGCCGGCCGAGGGACGGGCGGGGGCCTGCGGAGCCGTGTCGTCCGAGGAGGCGGCGGACCGGCGGGCGGCGGACCCGCGGGCGGTGGCCTGCGGAGCGCCGAGACCTGCGCGCCGCGCGGCACCCAGCCCGGCCGCCGTCACCCCGAGCGCTGCCAGTGCGCCCACAGCGCCCAGCAGCGCTCCGGGTCCGAAGTCCCCGGAGTAGAGGGAGGGCAACTTGTCCTCCGCCACCGGGTCCTCGGCGGCGAGCGGGTCCAGATAGGGGCCGCTGCGCGGGCCGGAGGGCGCCCGGTCGATGATCCGCAGGGCTTCGTCCAGCCGGGGATACAGCCCTTCGTCGTCCTTGCCCGCCCTGTCCTCGCCGAAGCGCAGGTCTTCCGTCGCGTCGTACAGCTTTGCGCTGTCCACCTTGGCGCCGTAGTTGACGACCTCCAGCTCGCCGTCCTCGGCGGCGTCCGCGACCACGTAGATGCCGTCGCCTCCGGATCCCAGCCGGCTGTGCAGCCGCTTGGCGAGGAGTTCGCCGTCGCCGCCCGACTCGTCCGTCGTATCGAGGGGGACGACCACAACGTGCACCGGCACGTCCAGCCGCTCCGCGTGCTTCCGCAGCCGGGCCAGCTCGGCACGGCTCAGCAGCCCCGCCGCGAGCGGGTCGGCGTAGACCGGCTCGGAGCGCAGCCCGTGGGCGACCCGGACGGTCCTGGCCTTCATATCGGCGGCGGTGGGCACCGGATCGCCGTCCGAGCGGGTGTCGTCGAAGACGAGCGGCGCACCGACGCCGATGGTGAGCGCCACCCCGGCGGCGACGGGCACCAGCAGCCGGAGCCCCGGCCCCTTCCCGCCCCGCCACCGGCGCACGTACCAGCCGACGGCGACGATGAGCACCGGCACTCCGGTCAGCAGGATGCCGGTGAGGAAGCCCTGGTTCTCGCGGTCGGTGCTGCTGGTGTACAGGTTGTCCGGCTCCTCGCCGGCCCGGCTGGCGTCCGCCCCCTTCTCGGCGCGCTGGGCCGCATCGCCGGATCGCAGCACGTCCACGAAGTGCCGGAAGGTGACCAGCGTGCCCGCGTCGTAGGGCAGTTCGAAGGTGGTCGCCATGGCGGCGTCCCGGGCCGGGACGTCCACGCCGAACGTCCCCACCTCCGGGCTCCCGCCGTCCCCGCCGAACAGCAGGTACAGCCCGTCCTTCCCGAGCCGGTCGTGCACCGCCGCCAGCAGCCCGTCCCCGTCCACGGTTCCGGTCCCGGGCAGCACCAGCACATAGGTCGGCACGCCAGTCCGTTTCGCCTCCTTGACGACGGCGGGCCGGGCGGAGAGGGGGTTGGTGCGCGGAAGCTGGTCGGAAAGATAGACGGGACTCCTACGCAGCTGCTCCGCCAGATACGCGGCGGGCGTCGCCGGTGTGTCCTCGGCCGCCGCAGCGGACCCCGCAGCTCCGCCGAGCCCCAGCACGCCGACGAGCAGCACCGCCCCGGCCCGCGCCCACCACCGCGCGCCTCCCGCAACCCTCCTGCGCATACCGGCCCCCAGCGACAGCCAACCTTCCCGACCCCGCCCATCCTGCCGCGTAACTCACCGTGAACATACCCAGCTCACTCGTTACACCCGCTCGAACCGCCACCTGTGCACCGGCCGGGCCGTCAACTCCTCGGGCGGGTCGGGGAGTTCGGGCACGTCGGCGTCGTAACCGCCCGGCCACCAGGTGATGACCAGTACCCGGTCGCCCGGTGCGGTGAAGTGTTCGCGGCGCTCGCAGGGGACGCCGGAGGGGGGCAAGGTCTGGGCGCGGGCCCAGGCGAGGAGGTCGGGGGCGCGGCCCGGGGTGGCCTTGGCCTCCCACATGAGGGCGACGGTCGGCATCAGCTGTAGAGGTTCTTCCTGCTCAGCTCGTGGACGTGGTCGTGGGAGTGGGCGTGGTCATGCGAGTGGGAGTCGCCGGGCGCGACCGCGACCGCCGACGGGTCCGGTACATGCGGCTCCGTCACCGGGAGCGAGGAGTCGGCGGGCAGGTCCCAGGCGGAGGTGGTGCGGTTGCGGGCGACCATCTCGGCGCCGAGCGCCGCCACCATCGCGCCGTTGTCGGTGCACAGCTTGGGGCGGGGCACCCGCAGGGTGATGCCCGCGGCGGTGCAGCGCTCCTCGGCCATGGCACGCAGCCGCGAGTTGGCGGCGACTCCGCCGCCGATCATCAGGTGGTCGACGCCCTCGTCGCGGCAGGCCCGGACGGCCTTGCGGGTGAGCACATCGGTGACGGCTTCCTGGAAGGAGGCGGCGACATGGGCGACGGGCACCTCCTCGCCCGCGTTCCGCTTCGCCTCGATCCAGCGGGCCACGGCGGTCTTGAGGCCGGAGAAGGAGAAGTCGTACGGCGCGTCACGCGGACCGGTCAGGCCGCGCGGGAAGGCGATGGCGTCCGGGTCGCCCTCCCTGGCGTACTTGTCGATGACCGGTCCGCCGGGGAAGCCCAGGTTGAGCACGCGCGCGACCTTGTCGAACGCCTCGCCCGCCGCGTCGTCGATGGTTGAGCCCAGCGGCCGTACGTCGGAGGTGATGTCGGGCGCCAGCAGCAGCGAGGAGTGACCGCCGGAGACCAGGAGCGCCATCGTCGGCTCGGGCAGCGCCCCGTGTTCGAGCTGGTCGACGCAGATGTGCGAGGCGAGGTGGTTGACGCCGTAGAGCGGCTTGCCCAGCGCGTACGCGTACGCCTTCGCCGCCGAGACGCCGACGAGCAGCGCCCCGGCGAGCCCCGGGCCCGCGGTGACGGCGATGCCGTCGAGGTCGGTGGCGGCGATCCCGGCCTCTTTCAGCGCGCGCTCGATCGTCGGGACCATCGCCTCCAGATGCGCCCGGCTGGCGATCTCCGGCACGACGCCGCCGAACCGTGCGTGGGTGTCCACGCTGGAGGCGACGGCGTCGGCCAGCAGCGTGTGCCCGCGCACGATCCCGACGCCGGTCTCGTCGCAGGAGGTCTCGATGCCGAGAACGAGCGGTTCGTCAGCCATGGCTCTTCGATCCTTGGTGCGTGTTCGGAAGGGTGTTCGCGGGGGTGTCCCCGGGGGTGTCGGCGGCGTACGCCGCCGGGTCGGCCAGCCGCATCACCAGCGCGTCGACGTTCGCGGGCTGGTAGTAGCCGCGCCGTATGCCGATGGGCTCGAAGCCGAAGCGCTCGTAGAGGCGCTGCGCCGGTGCGTTGTCCACCCGCACCTCCAGCAGCACCTCCGCGCACTCGAAGTCGGTCGCTGCCCGCAGCAGCGCGCGCAGCAGCCGGGAGCCGAGCCCGGTGCCCCGGTGGGTGGGCAGGACGCCGATGGTCTGGATGTCGCCGGTGCCGCCGATCGCCGCCAGTCCGCCGTACCCGACGAGGGAGCCGTCCGGCTCTTCGGCGACCAGATAGCGGCGGGTAGCGTCCGGTCCGCGGGCGTGCGCCAACTCCGACCAGAACATCCCCGCCGACCAGGCGTCCTCGGGGAAGAGCTGCTGTTCGAGGGCGAGCACCGGCTCGATGTCCCACCAGCGCATCTCGCGCAGCGTGACCCCCGTCGGTCTGCTGACCGGGTCGTACGCGTCCCCGGCCGGCTCTGCCGCGCTCACCTCGGCGTGACCACCTTGTAGCCCGCGGGCACCTGCGCGTCCGGCCGCCGCAGATACAGCGGGCGGGGCGGCAGCAGCTCCTCGCCGCGCGCCAGCCGTTCGGCCGCGAGCCGGGCGAGTGCCGATGCCGACTGGTCGGTCGGCAGATCGCGTCGTACGCCGCGGAAGACGGACTCGTACAGCACCGCTCCCGCGCCGACGGCCGGCAGCTCGCCGATCTGCTGGTCGGCGGCCTCGATGTCGGCGGCCCTGGCCACGGCCGGGTCGGTCACCCGGGTACGCGCATCGGCGTACCGCGCCCAGTAGACCTCCTTGCGGCGCGCGTCCGTCGCGACGACGAACGGCTCCGTCAGCCCGGAGGCGTACGCGATGCCGTCCAGCGTGCACACCCCGTGCACCCGCTGGCCCAGCGCCGCGGCGAACGCCTCGGCCGTCGCCAGGCCGACCCGCAGCCCGGTGTAGGGCCCGGGGCCGACGCCGACGACCACGTCCGTGACCTCGGCGAGTTTCCGGCCCGCCGCACTGAGCACCGCATCGACACAGGGCAGCAGCAGTTCGCCGTGGCGGCGGGCGTCGACCTTGTGGGCGGTGGCGAGCGTGCGGTCGCCCTCGGCGTCGTGGAGCGCGACGGCGACAGCGGGTGTGGCGGTATCCAGCGCGAGCATCAACACCCGACCAGCCTACGGCGCCCACGCGGCACACCCTCACCCGTGCGGGCCCGCTGCCCCTTTCGTGTGGCTGCACGCGCCGCTGCCCGGTGAGCTGTACGGCCGCTACTTGCCCTCGTTCGTGGCTGCCTTGCCGAACGGCACGTTGACGCCGGTCAGCTCCGCGCGGATGCCCTCCTTGGCGACGGAAACGCCGCGCAGCCGGACATCGCCGGGCAGCTTGGGCAGCTTGAGGTGGAGGGCGAGCTTGTCGGCGAGCTTCGGCTCCTCGATCTTCTTGAGGGCCTCGATCAGCGCCGGGTCGATCCCCATCTTCTTCAGCAGCTGCGGGTGCTGGACGACGACGTCGAGCAGGTTGAGCCGCATCACCTTGTCCGTGAACCGCGGCGAACCCGTCACCCGGTGCAGCTGCCGGTCGCTGTGCCGCACCTGCCGGGCACGTTCCGGCGTCATACCGAACCGCTTGGCGATCGAGCGCACTCCGAACAGCGCCCGCGCCTTCTCCCGGTCGTGCTGGATGCGCTCGGCAAGTGGGCGGGACAGCCGCAGGCCCGCCTGCTTGCCGGTGCCGGGCGTGAAGCTGAACATCTTGGGGACGACCAGCCGCATCTCGTCCACCGTGGTGCCCACGCCGTGGTCGCCGGTCCGTTCCACGCGGGCGCGGGCATGCACCTTGACCTCGGAACCCGCGACGGGCAGCTCCCCCGCGGCCAGTACGGTGCGCTTGCCGGCCGGGGTGAACTTCACATGGGAGGTGCCCAGCTCGCGGTCCAGGTCGTCGAAGTCGAGCAGGACATCGCCCTTCATCCGGCCGAGCACCGCGCCCCGCACGGAGGACGGCGCATCGCCGATGATCTTCACATCGTTGACGGTTCCGCTGACCTGTGCGACCGACACCCGGCCCGCGGGTACATCGGGGATTGCCACTTCCACCTGGTCCAGTCGGCCCCGCGCGACCTGGGTGAGGAAGGGGAAGCCGTTGATGTGCACCTCCGGGCGGGCGTGCAGATGCAGCGAGTCCTGCACCTTCTCGGCCGCCTTGCCCTCGGCGTAGAGCGCGGCCCAGCGGTCACCGATCCCGAGAAAGGCCAGCAGCGCGCAGCAGGCGATGCCCAGCTTGACGGTGCGCGAGAAGCGGGAGCGGCGGCGCCGGCGGACGGCACGCAGATACGGCATCCGGTCCTCGTACGCGGGCTCGTCGTAGTCGGAGCGCAGGCCGAAACCGCGCAGTCCGCCCTCGTACGGGTCGTCGGAGTCCCCGTGCGTGCCGTCCCCGCCGTCCGCCAGCGCCTCGTACGGGTTCGGGGTGGGCCCGCCCATGGGCGCTGTGTCGGCCGGCGGGGCCAGCGCGGCCAGCTCGTCGTACGGGTTGGCCGGACGGTGAGCGTCGCCCTGATGACCCGGGTGGCCCCCGTAGCCCTCGGGAACCTGATGGGCCTGAGGTTCGGGGATTTTCGGTATGGAGGTTGTGGAGTTTGTCGAGGAACCGTGGGGGGTCATCGCCTTATGCGAACACAGGCACGGCTGTTACTCCAAGTTCTCCCCTCAGCCGCCCCCCGGCCACCCGCCCCGGCTACTCCCCTGGCCTGGGGGTACTCCGGGCCGACCGGGCGTATCGAGCCGTACGCGGTACGCCTGCTGCTACCGTCAATCACCGGTCAGGCACGCAGGCACGAGAGGTGGCAGCGCACGGTGGCACGCAGCAGCAGCGGCAGCGCCGGAGTGATCGTGGCCGGGCTGACGGCAGTGGCCCTCGCCGTGATCGGTTTCTTCGCGTACCAGGCGTCGGCCGCCCAGGAGCGGGCCGGAAAGCCGTCCGACGCCAACACGGCCAAGCCCTCGCCCGGCGCCTCCGACGGGAAGGGCCGCGCGCCCGCGCGGAAGGACACCGCGCTGCCCGCCGCCAGCGGACAGGGCCACCGGGTCGTCTACGCGCTCAAGCAGCAGCGGGTGTGGCTGGTCGGCAAGAACGGCAAGGTCACCAGGACCTACGGGGTCTCCCCCAGCACCGTCAGCCCGCCACCGGGCACCTACAAGGTCACCTCGCGCGCCTCCCATGTGACGGGCTCGGACGGGGTCCCGGTCGAGAACGTCGTACGGTTCGCCAGCGTCGACGGCGTCACGATCGGTTTCAGCGCGGCACTGCACGGCTCGACGCCGACTCCGGACACCGCCCGCAAGACCGGCGGCATCCGCGAGAAGCGCGAGGACGGCGAAGCGCTCTGGCTCCACGCGCCCATCGGCACCCGCGTGGTGGTGCTCCGCTAGGCACGGGGTGCCCCTGCTCGCGGTCCGCAGGCTGCGGGTGCGTTGTGGCTGGTCGCGCAGTTCCCCGCGCCCCTTCGGGGCGCACCTCCCCTGCTGTGCTTGGGAGGTCTGCGCCTGGGGGTACCCCCTGCTCGAAGAGCTTGGGGGAGCAGGGCTGGCAAGCGCAGCGCCCACGCGGGGTACGCAAGCTAACGCTCGGAGTCGGACTCCTCCGCGTCGGACGGAGGTCTGGACACGGCGGCCGCGGCCGCGCAGGACGCGAGCAGCTCACTCATGGGCGGGGTGGTGCCGTGCGGAGCACGGTCGGTGCTTCCATCCGCGGACGCCGCCTCGTCCCGCGCGGGCACACGCGGCCGCGTATGCGGCGCTCGCTCCGGCTTCTGTGCGGTCATGGCTCCTCCAGGGGCGTCGGCACGGCGGCACTTAGGCATACCTAACCGCGCTCTCACCTCCCATGGGACCATGGCCCGCACAGAACGCGCAACATCTTGCCGACACCATGTCGGAACAGCGGAGCAGCGAACGGCACCCCGCGCCGTGCCTGCCTACGCCAGAGCCGCCAGGTCCTCCTCCGCCCAGCGCTCCCCCACGCCCACAAAGGTGACGGTCCGCGAATCGTCGGCACCCTCCTGCGAGCTCTCCCCCAACGCGCGGGAGATGACGACGTGCAGCCTCTCCTCCGTCAGCTCCTCCACCTTGCCCTCGCCCCACTCCACGACGACCACCGACTCGGGCAACGAGACGTCCAGGTCGAGGTCCTCCATCTCCTCCAGGCCGCCGCCGAGCCGGTAGGCGTCCACATGGACGAGCGGCGGGCCGTCCGTCAGCGAGGGATGGACACGGGCGATGACGAAGGTGGGCGAGGTCACGGCGCCGCGCACGCCCAGCCCCTCGCCCAGGCCGCGCGCCAACGTCGTCTTCCCGGCGCCGAGTTCACCCGTCAGCAGGACAAGGTCCCCGGCCCGCAGCAGCCGGGCGAGCCGTACGCCGAGCTCGCGCATCGCCTCGGCTGTGCGCACGGTGACGGTGACCTCGTGCCGGGTGCCGGAACCGGTGCTGCCTGCGGGATCGACCGGGAGGCCGCCGTCACCGCCGGAAGGGCCGTCGGACGGAGCCTGTGGAGGCGGGACAGGATGCTGGTGGTGCGGTGCTTCCATGCGTCCGGATGGTACGCGCCAGCAACCGGGCCAAGTGCTCGTTGACCGGCTCGGGACGCTCCAGCATGGCCAGGTGACCGGTCGCCTCCAGAATCACGAACGCGGCGTCCGGAAGCGCCGCCGCGATCTGCTCGCTGTGCTCGCTCGGCGTCATCAGATCGCGGTCGCCGGCCAGCACCAGCACGGACCGCCCGTCGAAGGCGGCCAGCGCGGTGGTCTTCTCGTGCTCCGCGAAAGCCGGATAGAACTCCGCGACGACGTCTACCGGCACCGACTCGATCAGGCGCTCCGCGAACCGCGCCACCCCCGGGTCCACCTCGCGCGGGCTGCCGAAGGAGTACCGCTTCACCACCCCCGCGAACAGATCGGCGGTCGCCCGGCGCCCACGCTCGACCAGTTCTGACTGCCCGGCCAGCGCCCGCAGCACCCCGGGCACCACCCGCCGCACGGCCCGCACCCCGGCGGCAGGAAGGCCGTAGGTCACCTCTGCGAGGCCGCCCGCGCTGGTGCCGAGGAGCGCCACGCCCGCGACGCGCTCGGCCACGTACTCCGGAAACTGCTCGGCCAGCGCCATCACCGTCATGCCGCCCATCGAATGCCCCACCAGCACCACAGGGCCCTCGGGTGCTGCGGCGTCGAGCACGGCCTTCAGATCGCGGCCCAGCAGATCGATGGAGACCGGCTCCCCGGCGGGCGCCCGCGCCGAGCGGCCGTGGCTGCGCTGATCCCAGTACACGCACCGCACCGCACCGCGCAGCGCGGCCCGCTGGAAGTGCCACACGTCCTGGCTGAGGCAGTAGCCGTGCGAGAACACCACGGTGAGCGGCGCCGCGGCGCTCCGGCTCCGCCCGCGCAGCAGCCCCAGCAGCCGCGCCCAGTACCCGGCCATCGGGCCGGGGCCCCCGGCTTCCGCGCCGTCGCCGTCCGTGCCGTCGCCCGCCTCGGACAACGGTTCGGTGAGGGGTACGGGGCTCACCTCGGGACCGCCCAGGCCGTCGCCGGAGCCGGTGACTGCCGCCGCGGCGTCGGCCGATGCGGGTGGCAGCGGGAAGTCGGCGGGTTCGTCGATCTCGTAGTACAGCTCCGTGCCGTCCTCAGCGAGGGCCCGGCCGGGGGTGCCGCGCAGCGTGCCGTAGGGACCCGCGGCATCCAGCGCCAGCCGGGCCTTACGGCGTACGGCGCGGTGGACCGTGAGCCGTTCGAGGGCGACACCGGCCGCGACGACGCCGAGGGCCGCACCCGCGACGCCCGCCCGGCGCGTCCAGTCCGCACCACCGGCAGCCCGCGAGGACTGCGGGGATCGGGAGGACAGATCCGCAGCGCCCTCGGCGGCTGCTGCTGCCGTACGCCAGGCGCTGCGGGCGGTCTGCACGGCGCCGACGGCCTGCAGCGCCTGCTGCGCGCGTTGCGCCGACTGCGGTGCCTGCTGTGCGGGTGGTGACTGCTGTGCGGGTTGTGCGCGTTGCGTGTGCCTCTGGACCTTGCTGTCGTCGCTCATGACCGCCCCCGTCCGTCCCGTTCGCCCGGTCCCGTACCACCTACCGGTCGCGGCTACCGGTCGGCCTGCTCATTGGCGTATACCCGGGGCACCCGGGCGCTGATCCGGGTGACGATCTCGTAGGAGATGGTGCCTGCCGCGCGGGCCCAGTCCTCGGCAGTGGGTTCGCCCAGGTCTCCGGGGCCGAAGAGGACGACACGGTCGCCCGCCGCCGCGTGGTCGCCGCCGAGGTCGACGACGAACTGGTCCATGGCCACCCGGCCGGCCACCGTCCGCCACTTGCCCGCCACCAGCACCGGACCGGCGCCGGACGCATGCCGGGGAAGGCCGTCGCCGTAACCGACCGGCACCAGCCCGAGGGTCGTCTCCCCGGGAGTGGTGTAGGCGTGCCCGTAGCTGACTCCATGGCCGCCGGGCACCCGCTTGACCAGCGCGAGCGAGGCACTGAGCGTCATCGCCGGGCGCAGTCCGAGGCTGTCCGCCGTGCCGACCTCGGGGGACGGGGAGAGGCCGTAGACGGAGACGCCGGGTCGTACGAGGTCGAAGTGGGACTCGGGCAGAGTGAGCGTCGCCGGCGAGTTCGCCTGGTGCCGCACCTCGGGGTCGAGCCCGGCGCGCTCGGCGACGGCGACGGCCTCCCGGAAGGCGTCGAGCTGCGCGGCATTGGCCGGGTGGCCCGGTTCGTCGGCGCAGGCGAAGTGCGACCAGATGCCGGTGACCTTCAGCGCGCCCTCCGCCTCCGCGGCGCGCGCGGCGGCCACCAGCTGCGACCAGTCGGCGGGCTGGCAGCCGTTGCGGCCCAGCCCGGTGTCGGCCTTCAGATGCACGCGCGCGGGGCGCCCGGCGGCGCGCGCTGCCGTCACGATCTCGTCCAGCGCCCAGTTGCCGCTCGCCGAGACATCGATGTCCCGCTCGATCGCCTCCCGCCACGGGCCGCCCGGCGTCCACAGCCAGCACAGAAGGCGGCCCCGGTCCCCGGCGTCCCGCAGCGCGATCGCCTCCTCGGGGGTGGCGGTGCCCAGCCAGCCGGCCCCCGCCTGCCGCGCCGCGCGGGCGCACGGCACGGCCCCGTGTCCGTATCCGTCCGACTTGACGACGGCCATCAGCTCGGCCCGCGGCGCATACCCGCGCAGCGTCCGTACGTTGTCCCGCAGAGCGCCGAGATCGATCTTTGCCTGGGCCCTGCCGAAGTCTTCGGCCTGGATGTCGCCGCCAGGGTGCTGGTACACGTCGTTCACCGGTTCAGTGTCGCAGGTGCCGGATCCGATGCGGCCCCTCAAGTGGTCCCTCGCGCTCTCAGTGGCCCGTCGCCCCGTCTATCCGCTCGCGCATCAGATCGGCGTGACCGCAGTGCTGGGCGTACTCCGCGATCATGTGGATCAGCGCCCGGCGCAGCGAGAAGGGGCGGCCGGTGCGGGCGTGCGTCCCCGTCGCGTCCAGCTCCGCGGCAGCCACGATCTCGCGGGAGCGCTCGCACTCGGCGCGCCATACGGTCAGCGCCTCGGCGGGGTCACCGTCCAGTGCGTCGAAGTCCTGGTCGGGATCGTCGTCCGAGTAGTACAGCAGCGGCAGTTCCTCCCCCGCGAACTGGATGCGGAACCACCAGCGCTCCACCCCCGCCAAATGCCGCAGCAGCCCGTGCAGGCTCATACCGGACGGCGGGACCGTACGCTCCGAGAGCGCTTCGGGCGGCACACCTGTGCACTTGAGCAGCAGCGTCTCGCGGTACCAGTCGATATAGCGGGTCAGCAGTTCGCGCTCGTCCCCCACCAGGGGCAGCGGCTCCCGAGTGTCGTCCGCCCATTGCGCGGCGAAGGCGACCGGTGCGCCGTCCACAGCGTGTTCGTCAGCCATGCGAGGAGTGTGACACCGGCCACTGACAGCGCCCCGAAAACCGGTTGCCCGCACTCGCACAATGGCGCTGTGACCTGGACCATCAAACCCGAGCCTGTGACCGCCCCGGACTCCGTCGCCACCATCCGCGCCTATCTGGACGAGATCGTCGGCCGCTACTACGAGCGCCCCGCGACCGAGCAGGAGATCGATGCCGCGCTGGTCGCGGAGCCGGATGACGGACTCGTCCCGCCCAAGGGTGCGTTCCTGCTGGCCCGCGCCCACGCCGACGGCGCCGTCGCCGGCTGCACCGCCGTCCTCATGGTGGCGGAGACGACCGCCGAGATACGCCGCGTCTGGGTGGCCCCGCACGCCCGCAAAGGCGGCCTCGGCGGACTGCTGATCCGCACCGCCGAGTGCGCCGCGCTCGACATGGGCGCGAGGTCCGTGCGGCTGGACACCCGGCGCGATCTGGTGGAGGCCAGGCGGCTGTACGCACGGCACGGGTACGAGGAGATCGCACCGTTCAACGACTCGCCCTACGCCGATCACTGGTTCGGCAAGCCGCTGCGCCCGGTGCTCGCCCCCCTCCAGGAGCGGAAACCCGTGAGCGAGTAGGCCACCGGGGTCCTCCGGCTTCCGGGCAGCGCCCGGCGATGAGTTCCGCCCGCGCCGCCGGACCCGGCTGGAGCACGCCCCCGGAGTGCTCAGGTGCCCCGGAGCACGTCCTGCCATGCCGTGGCCAGCGCCGCAGCGACGTCCGTTGCGGCGGGCGGGTCGGTGGCGAGGCGGCCGGCGAAACCGTGCAGATAGGCGGCGGCCGAGGCCGCGTCGCGCGCGGACAGGCCCGCCGCCAGCAACCCGCCCGCCAGCCCGGTCAGTACGTCGCCGCTGCCCGCCGTCGCCAGCCATCCGGTCCCGGTGGCGTTCACCCGTACGGGGGAAGGCGGGGAGCCGGCCCGTGGCGGCTCGGCGACCAGTGTCGTGGAGCCCTTGAGCAGCACGGTGGCCCCGGTCTGCTCCGTCAGCCGCCGTACCGCCACCAGCCGCCCGGACTCCACCTCCTCGCGTGCCACCCCGAGCAGCGCCGCGGCCTCACCGGCGTGCGGGGTCAGCAGGGTGGGCGCGGTCCGGGTGCGTACGGCGTCCATGTCCATCAGCCGCAGCCCGTCCGCGTCCACGAGCACCGGTACGTCGGAGTCCAGCACCTCGTCGACGGCATGCCGCGCCGCCGGTTCGTCGCCCAGGCCCGGACCGACGGCCCACGCCTGGACCCGGCCGGCATGACCGGGCGGGCCCTCGGAGACGAGCGTCTCCGGGTAACGGCCGACGACCGCCTCAGCGCCGGGCCCCACATAGCGCACGGCGCCCGCGCCGCTGCGCAGCGCGCCGGAGACGGCCAGCACCGCGGCCCCCGGATAGCGCCCGGAGCCTGCGACGACACCGACGACACCGCGCCGGTACTTGTCGCTCTCCGCCTGCGGCCTGGGCAGCAGCCGGGCCACGTCGGCGTGCTGGAGGGCCTCCACCTCAGGGGTCCCGGGCAGATACGGGCCGAGACCGATGTCGACCAGCCGGACGGCACCCGCGCACTCCCTCGCCGGGTCGATCAGCAGCCCCGGCTTGTACGCGCCGAAGGTGACCGTCGCCTGTGCCGCCAGCGCCGGGCCCGGGACCTCGCCCGTGTCGGCGTCCACCCCGCTGGGCAGATCGACGGCGACGACCGGCACCCCGGCCTCCCGTACCAGATCGGCCAACTCCACTGCCGCAGGCCGCAGTCCGCCCTTGCCGCCGATCCCGACGATGCCGTCCACCACAAGGTCGGCGCCCGCGATAACATCGCCGACCGGCTCCGCGACGCCCTCCACCACGGCGCCCGGCGCCACCCGCACCCGTCCCCCGGCAGCCCGCAGCGCGGCCAGCCCGCCCTCGTGCACACGTTCGGGCGCCAGCAGCACGGCGGTCACCCCGGCGCCGCGCCGCGCCAGCCGGGCGCCCGCGTACAGCGCGTCCCCACCGTTGTCGCCGCTGCCGACGAGGAGCACCACCCGCACCCCGTACGTCCGGCCCAGCAGCCGTCCGCACGCCGCCGCCAGCCCGGCCGCGGCCTGCCGCATCAGCGCGCCCTCGGGCAGCCGTGCCATCAGCGCCTGCTCGGCGGCACGCACGGTCTCCACGCCGTAACCAGTCCTCATGCCCCCAGTGTGGCGTCCGCCTCACCCGGCCGCGCCCCGGGGCCGGGGCCGTGGCGGATCAGCTCTCCGCGACGACGACGGCCGAGGCCACCCCCGCATCGTGCGAGAGGGACACATGCCAGCCGCGTACGCCCAGTTCGGCGGCGCGCTCGGCCACCGTGCCGCGTACGCGCAGATACGGCTGGCCCGAGTCGGCCGTGCACACCTCGGCGTCGGTCCAGCGCAGCCCACTGGGCGCGCCCAACGCCTTGGCCAGCGCCTCCTTCGCGGCGAACCGGGCCGCGAGCGAGGCGATCCCGCGCCGCTCCCCGCTGGGCAGCCACAGCTCCCGGTCGACGAAGAGCCGGTCCGCCATGCTGGGCGTACGCGCCAGGGAGGTGGCGAAGCGGTCGATCTCCGCGACGTCGATCCCCACCCCGATGATCATGGCTGTCTCACTTCCGCACACCTCGTCCGCCGTCTCGTCGCCGGCACGTCACCGACGAGGTGAGAGTACGCGGAACGTCAGCGCAGGAATCCGGCTCCCGCCGGATCACTCACCCTGCGCCATCCGCTCTATGGCCTCCTGCATCAGCTCCAGATACTCCGACTCCTCGCACCGCGGCTTGCTGCCCATCACGTACAGCTCCAGCGAGTCGGTCAGGTCCTCGGTCAGATCCTCGTCCGGGAGCCCGTCGGCCAGATCGCTGTAGATGTGACCTGCATGGCCCGCCAACGGGTCGACCCGGAAGGTTCGCCGGATGCGGGGGCGACGTATGCGACTAAGGGGGTACGACATGGGCGGAACATAGCCCCAATCGGCACACCACGTACACCTTTTGTTCGCAGATTGTCCGACCGGTCGACAAAGGGGGGCACCATCAGGCAGGCTCACCGCCCCGTCCCGGGTTACCGGGGGTCAGCCGCCCCGGAGGTGAGCGCCCCGCGCCGCCCGCGCAGAATGGCACCGTGTCCACGAAGCCCTACGTCGATCTCAGCCGCTCGGAGTGGAGCGCCCTGCGCGAGCGCACCCCGCTCCCCCTGACCGCCGCCGAGGTCGAGGCGCTGCGCGGGCTCGGCGACGTCATCGACCTCGACGAGGTGCGGGACATCTACCTGCCGCTCTCCCGGCTGCTCAACCTGTACGTCGGAGCCACCCACGAGCTGCGCAGGACGCTCAACACCTTCCTCGACGATCCGAGCCGCCCGGGTCGGCACGCCCCGCAGCGCGGCATCCCGTTCGTGATCGGCGTCGCGGGCAGCGTCGCCGTCGGCAAGTCCACGGTCTCCCGGCTGCTCCAGGCGCTGCTCGCCCGCTGGCCGGAGCACCCGCGTGTGGAGCGCGTGACCACGGACGGTTTCCTGCTGCCCAAGGCCGAGCTGGAGCGGCGCGGCCTGATGTCCCGCAAGGGCTTCCCCGAGTCGTACGACCGCCGCGCGCTGACCCGCTTCGTCGCCGACATCAAGGCGGGCAAACCGGAGGTGACGGCCCCGGTCTACTCACACCTGGTCTACGACATCGTCCCGGGCGAGCGGCTGACCGTGCACCGGCCGGACATCCTCATCGTCGAGGGCCTCAACGTCCTCCAGCCCGCGCTGCCCGGCAAGGACGGCCGCACCCGGCTGGCCGTCGCCGACTACT
Source organism: Streptomyces sp. 3N207 (assembly GCF_052246355.1). Classification (NCBI taxonomy): domain Bacteria; kingdom Bacillati; phylum Actinomycetota; class Actinomycetes; order Kitasatosporales; family Streptomycetaceae; genus Streptomyces; species Streptomyces sp. 3N207. The sequence continues at coordinate 504,961 of NZ_JBQQBV010000001.1, forward strand.
TCGACTTCTCCGTCTACGTGGACGCCCGTACCGCCGACATCGAGCGCTGGTACCTGGAGCGGTTCCGCAAGCTGCGCGAGACCGCGTTCCAGGACCCGCGCTCGTACTTCCACCGCTTCACATCGGTCTCCGAGGAAGAAGCCCTCGACTACGCGCGCAACACCTGGCGCACCATCAACGAGCCCAACCTCCGCCAGAACATCGCCCCCACCCGTGGCCGGGCCACCCTCCAACTCCACAAGGGCCCCGACCACAAGGTGCAGCGGCTGTCACTCAGAAAGCTGTAGGCGCCCCCACCCCGTCAGGCCCGCGCAGCCACGCGCGCCCCGGCCGGCGAGGGCGCTCGGCACCGGCGTCACCCCAGCGCGCGCTTCACCACATCCGCGAGCCGCCCCGCAACCGCCTGCGCATGCTCGATGTCCGCGGCCTCCACCATCACCCGCACCAGCGGCTCCGTCCCGGAGGGCCGCAGCAGCACGCGCCCGGTCTCCCCCAGCTCCCGTTCCGCCTCCGCGACGGCGGAGACCAGCTCGGGCGCGGTCCCCACCCGCGACCTGTCCACGTCCGGCACGTTCACCAGCACCTGCGGCAGCCGCTCCATCACTCCGGCCAGCTCCCCCAGCGGCTTGCCCGTCGCGGCGACCCGCGCCGCCAGCATCAGACCGGTCAGGGTCCCGTCGCCCGTGGTGGCGTGGTCGAGCACGATCACATGCCCGGACTGCTCGCCACCGAGCGAGAATCCGCCGCGCTTCATCTCCTCCAGCACATAACGGTCCCCGACCGCGGTCTGCACCAGGCCGACGCCTGCCCGCTCCATGGCGAGAGTGAAGCCGAGATTGGACATCACCGTCGCGACAACGGTGTCCTTGCGCAGCTGCCCGGCCTCCTTCATGGCGAGCGCGAGGACGGCGAGAATCTGGTCGCCGTCGACCTCGCGGCCGTCCGCGTCGACGGCCAGGCACCGGTCGGCGTCGCCGTCGTGCGCGACCCCGAGATCCGCACCGTGCCGTACGACGGCGTCCCGCAGGCCGTCGAGATGGGTGGAGCCGCAGTCGTCGTTGATGTTGAGGCCGTCGGGGTCGGTACCGATGGTGATCACGTCGGCACCCGCCCGGGCGAACGCCTCGGGCGAGACACGGGCCGCCGCGCCGTGTGCCCCGTCGATGACGATCTTCAGCCCGTCGAGCCGGTTCGGCAGCACGCCGACCAGGTGGGCGACATAGTTGTCGAAGCCCTCGTCGTAGTCCCTGACCCGGCCGACCCCGGCCCCGGTGGGCCGCGCCCACGGCTCGCCGGCGGTGTGCTCGCGGTGGAGGGCCTCGATACGGTCCTCCAGCTCGTCGGCGAGCTTGTGGCCGCCGCGCGCGAAGAACTTGATGCCGTTGTCGGGCATCGGGTTGTGGCTGGCCGACAGCATCACGCCCAGGTCGGCACCGAGGGACCCGGTCAGATAGGCGACGGCGGGCGTCGGCAGCACGCCGACCCGCAGCACGTCGACCCCCGCACTGGCCAGCCCGGCCACGACAGCGGCCTCCAGGAACTCGCCGGAGGCCCGCGGATCCCGCCCGACGACGGCGACCGGCCGTGAGCCGCCGGGAGCGCTCGCCTCCGCCTCCACGTCCGCTCCCGCCTTCGCCTCGGTCAGCACGTGTGCCGCCGCGACCGACAGACCGAGCGCCAGCTCGGCCGTCAGCCCCTCGTTGGCGACACCACGTACGCCGTCGGTACCGAAGAGTCGTGCCACAGTCGTTCCTCCGAGTTCTGGGGGCGTTCTCCGGGCATTCACCGGGCGGGCCTGGGAAAGCCCGGCACACCAGGTATACGCCCCGTTGTCAGCGTGACGGCATGTGCGCCGCCGTCACAAGACCGGGTGTCGGGCCGGACGCCGCACGGCGGCCCGAACGACCGATGCCCCGCCGGCACCGAGGTGAGGTGCCGACGGGGCATCCGGGCTGCAGTCTTTCCGCTCCAGTGAGCGCCAGATCAGCGCTTGCTGTACTGCGTGCCCTTACGGGCCTTCTTCAGACCGGCCTTCTTGCGCTCGACCGCACGGGCGTCACGCGTGAGGAAACCGGCCTTCTTGAGCGGGCCGCGGTTGTTGTCCACGTCCGCCTCGTTCAGCGCGCGGGCCACGCCGAGGCGCAGGGCACCGGCCTGACCCGAGATGCCGCCGCCGGAGATACGGGCGACCACGTCGTAGCGGTCGTCCAGCTCCAGGACCTTGAACGGCTCGTTGACTTCCTGCTGGTGCACCTTGTTCGGGAAGTAGCCCTCGAGGGTGCGACCGTTGATCTTCCACTGACCCGAGCCGGGGATGATCCGGACGCGGGCGATGGCGTTCTTACGGCGACCGGTGCCGGCGGCCGGCTGCGGGTCGCCGAAACGGGAGGCGAGGGACTCGGAGGTGTACTCCTCCGGGGCCTCGGGGGTCTCGGTCGTGTACTCCTCGACACCCTCGACGGGGGTCTCAGCGGTGGTCTCGGCCACGATTCTCCTCAGCTTCTCTTCAGTCGTAGGGGGTGGCCGGACTTACTGCGCGACCTGGCTGATCTCGAACGGCACGGGCTGCTGAGCACCGTGAGGGTGCTGGTCGCCCGCGTAGACCTTCAGCTTCGAGAGCATCTGACGGCCCAGGGTGTTCTTGGGGAGCATGCCCTTGACGGCCTTCTCCACGGCCTTCTCCGGGTTCTTCTCCAGCAGCTCGTCGTAGCGGACGGACCGCAGGCCACCCGGGTAGCCGGAGTGGCGGTACGCCATCTTCTGGGTCCGCTTGTTGCCCGAGAGGTGCACCTTGTCGGCGTTGATGATGATGACGAAGTCACCAGTGTCGACGTGAGGCGCGTACACGGGCTTGTGCTTACCCCGCAGGAGGGTGGCGGCCTGGGAGGCCAGACGGCCGAGGACGACGTCCTGGGCGTCGATGACGTGCCACTGGCGCTGAATGTCGCCAGGCTTGGGGCTGTACGTACGCACGGTCGTAGCCTTCGCTTCTTCAGTGATTGGGTCCTGACAGGGCCAACCAGGCAGATCACGACAGGCAAGATCGCATGCGGTGACGCATCCGCATGCTGATCGCTGGTCATCGACCGGTAGGCCGGTGTAGTAGCCCCCCACGTGAGAACAGGCAAGCCAATACACACAACGAACCAGCAGGATACCGACACTCACCCGCAAGGGTCAAAACGGCCCTCCCCTCACCGAGCCCGCACCACCCGCCCCTCACCCCACACCGGCTCCGCAACCTCCCGCACCCGCCCATCAGCACCGAACACCAGAAAACGATCAAAGGCACGGGCAAACCAGCGATCATGCGTCACCGCCAGCACCGTCCCCTCGAACGCCTCCAACCCCTCCTGCAGCGCCTCCGCCGACTCGAGATCCAGGTTGTCCGTCGGCTCGTCCAGCAAAAGCGCCGTCGCCCCGGCCAGCTCCAGCAACAGGATCTGGAAGCGGGCCTGTTGGCCGCCGGACAGGCGGTCGAAGGGGAGCTGGGCCTGGCGGGTGAGCTCGTAACGCCGTAGGGCGGACATCGCGGCGCCGCGGTCGTGGGCGTGCTCCTTCCAGAGGATGTCCAGGAGGCTGCGGCCCTCCAGCTCGGGGTGGGAATGGGTCTGGGCGAAGTGCCCGGGCACCACACGGGCGCCCAGCTTCCAGCCACCCGTATGAGCGACCTCGCCACCCGCCAGCAGCCGCAGGAAGTGGGACTTGCCGGAGCCGTTGGAGCCGAGCACCGCGACCCGCTCCCCGTAGAAGACCTCCAGGTCGAAGGGGCGCATCAGCCCCGTCAGCTCCAGCCCCTCGCAGGTGATCGCGCGTACCCCCGTACGGCCGCCCCGCAGCCGCATCCGGATGTCCTGCTCGCGCGGCGGTTCCAGCGGCGGGCCCGCCTCCTCGAACTTCTGCAGCCGGGTGCGGGCCGCCTGCAGGCGGGAGGCCATGTCGGAGTTGAAGGCGGCCTTCTGCTTGTACATGGCGACCAGCCGTTTGAGCTTCGCGTGCTCCTCGTCCCAGCGCCGCCGCAGCTCCTCGAACCGCGCGAACCGTTCCTGACGCGCCTCGTGGTACGTCGCGAAACCGCCCCCGTGCACCCATACGTCGCTGCCCGCTGCCCCCGGCTCCACGCTGACGATCCGGTCAGCGGCACGGGCCAGCAGCTCGCGGTCGTGGGAGATGAACAGCACCGTCTTGTTCGTCTCGCGCAGCCGCTCCTCCAGCCACCGCTTGCCGGGGACGTCCAGATAGTTGTCCGGCTCGTCCAGCAGCAGCACCTCGTCGGTGCCGCGCAGCAGCGACTCCAGTACGAGCCGCTTCTGCTCGCCACCCGAAAGGGTGCGCACCTGCCGCCACTGCGCCTTCTCGTACGGGACGCCCAGCGCGGCGACCGTACACATGTCCCACAGCGTCTCCGCCTCGTACCCGCGCGCCTCCGCCCAGTCGGCGAGCGCCTGCGCGTACTGGAGCTGCGCCGCCTCGTCGTCGACGGTCATGACCGCGTGCTCGGCATCGTCCACGGCCCGCGCCGCCGAACGGATCCGCGGATGCGCCACCGAGACCAGCAGGTCCCGCACCGTGCTCCCGTCCCGCACGCTCCCCACGAACTGCGGCATCACCCCCAGTCCGCCGCTGACCGTCACCGTTCCGGCGTCCGGTTTCAGCTCCCCCGCGATCAGCCGCAGCAGCGTCGTCTTGCCCGCCCCGTTCGCCCCCACCAGCGCCACCGAGGCGCCCTCGCCCACCCGCAGCGACGCATCGTCGAAGAGCGCTCTTCCGTCGGGCAGGTAGAACTCCAGATGCGCGACTTCGACATGTCCCATGCCCGCAATCGTCACGTTCCGACGACGCCTGAGCCAAGCGAATATCGGGCGCAATAAGATGCGCTCATGAGCTTTGGGCAGGGGGGACCCGGTTGGGGTTCCCAAGGCGGACCCGACTGGAACTCCGGCGGGAACCCCGGGGGCTGGAACCCCGGGGGCCCTGAGGGCTCCGGACCCGACTGGGCAGCACTCGCGGAGCAGGCCGAACGCAGCCGTGCCCGGCGTCGACGCTGGCTGATGGCGGGCGGCGGAGCACTGGCCACCGCCGCCATTGCAGGCATCGTCGCGGTGGCCGTCGTCAACGAGGACGGCTCGCAGGGTGCTTCCGACAAACCCTCGGACTCCTTGCCCCCCGCCAAGGAGGTGTCGCCCACGGACGACCCGCCGAAGCCCACCTTCAAGGACGAGCCGCCGCCCCCGCCGCCGCCCCGGGACTTCATCTCGGACGCCAAGCGGGACAAGGCGCCGCTCAGCGCGAAGACGCTGTACCCCACCAAGCGCGTCACCATCAACGGCCACCCCTACAAGCTGGCCAAGACCGGTACGAGCAAGAACTGCGCAGACGCGGCCCACGCGGGCCTAGGCCCGGTGCTGACCCGTAACAACTGCACCGCTGTCTACCGCGCCACCTACACCCACGACGGCCTCGCCGTCACCGTGGGCATCGCGGTCTTCAAGGACACCAAGACCGCCGAGAAGGTCAAGAAGGAGTACCAGCCCAACCTGGTCGCCCTCCCCGGCGGCGGCGTCCCCGACTTCTGCCGCACCGTCACCTGCCGCACCACGGCCAACTCCCTCGGCCGCTACGCCTACTTCACCATCGCCGGCCGCACCAACGGCGAGCCCTCCGACGCAGGCGACAAGAAAGCCCAGCAGGCCGCCCTCGACGGCTCCAACTACGCCTATGCCCGCGTACTCAAACGCGGCAAGGACCAGTCGGAGGCAGCTGCGAAGTAGGAGGAGGACCCCAACGGCCGACCCACGGCGGCTCGGTCAGCAGCAGCCCGGCAGCGTCGGCAGCGTCCGCTTGTTGCGGGAGGCCAGATTGCGGGCCTCCAACTCGTGGTCCGCCGGGTAGGCGACCTCTTCCAGAGTGAGGCCGTGGGGGCGTACGACGTGGACGGCCGAGTCCCGGACGCCCGCGGCCAGCACCTTCGCGGGCCACTCCGGCGGGCGGTGGCCGTCCCCCACGAAGAGCATGGCGCCCACCAGGGAGCGGACCATGTTGTGGCAGAACGCGTCCGCCTGCACAGTCGCCTCCAGCACGCCGTCCGGGCGGCGCACCCACTCCAGCCGCTGGAGCCTGCGGATCGTCGTCGCACCCTCGCGCTTCTTGCAGTACGCGGCGAAGTCGTGCTCACCCAGCAGCCCCCGCGCCGCCTCGTTCATCGCATCGACGTCCAGCGCCCAGTTGTGCCACAGCACATGGCCACGCAGCAGCGGATCGACCCCGCCGGGGTGATCGGTGACGCGGTACGCGTAGCGACGCCAGACCGCCGAGAAGCGCGCGTCGAAGTGCGCGGGCGCCTCGGACAGGCGCCACACCCGTACGTCCATCGGGAGCCGCCCCGCCAGGCGGCGCAGCAGGTGCTCGCCGTGCTCGGCCCACACCTCAGCCGGCAGATCCACATGGGCGACCTGCCCCCGCGCGTGCACCCCCGCGTCGGTACGCCCCGCGACGGTCAGCTCCGGCGTCTCCTCCCGCCGCAGCACCACCCGCAGCGCGTCCTCGATCTCGCCCTGGACCGTCCGCTGCCCGCGCTGCCGCGCCCACCCGGAAAACTCCCGCCCGTCATAGGCCAGGTCCAACCGAATCCGCACCACGGCGACATCCTCCACTCGAACGGAACGGGCCCGCCCCCTCAGGGAACGGACCCGCTCACATGTCTCCGACGTCAGGCGTCAGGCTTCCTTGGACTCGCCCTCGGCGTCCTCGGCGGACTCCTCGGCCGACTCCTTCTTCAGCTCGGCGGCAGCCTCGTCACCAGCGGCATCCTTGGCGGTGCGCTTGGTCGCGGCCTCGGCCTCGCCGACGGCCTGCTGCTGCACCGTCAGCGGCTCCACCAGCTCGATGACCGCCATCGGGGCGTTGTCGCCACGACGCGGGCCGATCTTGGTGATGCGGGTGTAGCCACCGGGACGGTTCTCGTACCGGGGACCGATCTCGGTGAAGAGCGTGTGGACGACGCTCTTGTCCAGGATCGTGCGCATGACCTGGCGGCGGTTGTGAAGGTCGCCCTTCTTCGCCTTGGTGATCAGACGCTCGGCGACCGGACGCAGGCGGCGGGCCTTCGCCTCGGTCGTCGTGATGCGGCCGTGCTCGAACAGCGCGGTCGCCAGGTTGCCCAGCATCGCCTTCTGGTGCGCGGCGCTGCCGCCCAGACGGGGACCCTTGGTGGGCTTCGGCATGGTGTCTCTCCTTCGTTGTCACTGCACCGGCCGTATCAGGCACCGGCGGCAGTCCCGGCCGTATCAGGTACCGGGGCTTACGGGGGCCCCGGGCGGAGCCCCCGTCGATCAGTACGGACTCAGTACTGCTCGGTCTCGACGAACCCGGCGTCCGCGTCGTCATCCGCGCCGAAGGCGTCCGCCGCAGCGGTCGGGTCGAATCCGGGCGGGCTGTCCTTGAGGGCCAGGCCCATGCCGGCCAGCTTCGCCTTGACCTCGTCGATGGACTTCGCACCGAAGTTGCGGATGTCCAGCAGGTCCGCCTCGGAGCGGGCCACCAGCTCGCCCACCGAGTGGATGCCCTCGCGCTTGAGGCAGTTGTAGGAGCGGACCGTCAGCTCCAGCTCCTCGATCGGCAGCGCCAGATCGGCCGCGAGCGCAGCGTCCGTCGGCGACGGGCCCATGTCGATGCCCTCGGCGTCGACGTTGAGCTCGCGCGCCAGGCCGAACAGCTCGACCAGCGTCTTACCCGCGGACGCCATGGCGTCACGGGGCCGCATGGCCTGCTTGGTCTCGACGTCGACGATCAGCTTGTCGAAGTCGGTGCGCTGCTCGACACGGGTCGCCTCGACCTTGTAGGTGACCTTGAGAACCGGCGAGTAGATGGAGTCGACCGGGACCCGGCCGATCTCCTGGCCCACCTGCTTGTTCTGCACGGCGGAGACGTAGCCGCGACCGCGCTCGACGGTCAGCTCCATCTCCAGCTTGCCCTTGCCGTTCAGGGTGGCGAGGACCAGGTCCGGGTTGTGCACCTCGACACCGGCCGGCGGCGCGATGTCCGCGGCGGTGACCAGGCCCGGGCCCTGCTTGCGCAGGTACATCACGACCGGCTCGTCGTGCTCCGAGGAGACGACGAGGGACTTGATGTTGAGGATCAGGTCGGTGACGTCTTCCTTGACGCCCGGCACGGTCGAGAACTCGTGCAGGACACCGTCGATCCGGATGCTGGTCACAGCAGCGCCGGGGATCGAGGAGAGGAGCGTACGACGCAGGGAGTTACCGAGGGTGTAGCCGAACCCCGGCTCCAGCGGTTCGATCACGAACCGGGAGCGGAACTCGTCGACGACCTCTTCGGTCAGGGAAGGGCGCTGAGCGATCAGCATGAGAGGTTTCCTCCAGTCTTCGGCAACCGCTATTTGATGCCGGTACTGCAAGGGTACGGGCGGCCCGGCCGAAACACAGCCGAGACCGCCCCACCCTTCTGCAAGCCGAACCCGACTACTTCGAGTACAGCTCCACAATCAGCTGCTCCTGCACCTGGGTGTCGATCACCTGGCGCTCGGGCATCGAGTGGACGAGGATCCGCAGCTTCGACGGGATGGCCTCCAGCCACGCCGGAACGGTCTTCTCGCCGGCCTCCGCAGCAGCCACCTGGAAGGGGGTCATGTTACGGGAGGACTCGCGGACCTCGATGATGTCGTTGACGGACACCCGCGCCGAAGGGATGTCGGTCTTGCGACCGTTCAGCGCGATGTGGCCGTGCTTGACCAGCTGACGTGCGTGGTCACGGGACTTGGCGAAGCCGGCCCGGTACACGACGTTGTCCAGACGGGTTTCAAGAATGCGCAGCAGGTTTTCACCCGTCTTGCCCTGCTGGCGGTTGGCCTCGTTGAAGTACCCGCGGAACTGCTTCTCCAGCACGCCGTAGATACGGGCGGCCTTCTGCTTCTCACGCTTCTGCAGCAGGTACTCGGAGTCCTTGGTGCGCCCGCGCCCGTGCTCACCCGGGGGGTAAGGACGGATCTCGATCGGGCACTTCGCGCTCTCGCACTTAGCTCCCTTGAGGAAGAGCTTCTGCTTCTCCCGACGGCAACGCTTGCAGTCGGCCCCGGTGTAACGCGCCATGTGTGGTGATCTCCTACTTCAGTTCTCAGACCCGGCGACGCTTCGGCGGGCGGCAGCCGTTGTGCGGGGTGGGGGTGACGTCCTGGATGGAGCCGACCTCGAGGCCGGTGGCCTGGAGGGAGCGGATCGCGGTCTCACGGCCGGAGCCGGGACCCTTGACGAAGACGTCCACCTTCCGCATGCCGTGCTCCTGCGCGCGGCGCGCCGCGTTCTCGGCGGCCATCTGCGCGGCGAACGGCGTCGACTTCCGCGAGCCCTTGAAGCCGACGTGGCCGGCGGAGGCCCAGGAGATCACGTTGCCGGTGGGGTCAGTGATCGAGACGATGGTGTTGTTGAACGTGCTCTTGATGTGAGCGTGCCCGTGGGCGACGTTCTTCTTCTCCTTGCGGCGCACCTTCTTGGCGCCGGCCGTACGGCCCTTCGGAGGCATATAGAGATAACTCCCGTGAGGTGGTCGGTCCTACAACGCGGACCGCTTGCAGCGTGTCCGGTGTGGACTACTTCTTGCCCGGCTTCTTCTTGCCGGCGATGGCGCGACGCGGGCCCTTACGGGTGCGGGCGTTGGTCTTGGTGCGCTGGCCGTGGACCGGGAGACCGCGCCGGTGGCGCAGACCCTCGTAGCAGCCGATCTCCACCTTGCGGCGGATGTCGGCCTGAATCTCACGGCGGAGGTCACCCTCTACCCGAAGGTTGTTGTCCACGTACTCGCGGAGCTTGACCAGCTCCTCCTCGCCCAGTTCCCGCACGCGGGTGTCCGGGTTGACCCCGGTCTCGCGCAGGGTCTGCTGGGCAAGGGTGCGGCCGATGCCGAAGACGTAGGTGAGGGCGACCTCGACGCGCTTCTCGCGCGGGAGGTCGACGCCAGCGAGGCGTGCCATGGATGTGGCTCCTGATGATTCCGTCGGAGGTCTGAAGCAGTGCCGTTCCCATTCCCCCGTGGGGGTACCCCCTGCTCGAAGAGCTCGGGGGAGGGTCCCCGGCCTCCGACCGGGGGTGTCGACACCGTCAGCGGTGTCGGGCCCTGCTTATGCAACTGTTGCTCGCGTCGCGCGAAGGAACTGCGAAAGGCAGGTCGTTAAGTCAGCCCTGGCGCTGCTTGTGGCGCAGGTTCTCGCAAATGACCATGACCCGGCCGTGGCGGCGGATCACCTTGCACTTGTCGCAGATCTTCTTGACGCTCGGCTTGACCTTCATGGTGTGAGGTTCTCCGGGTCTGGCCATCTCCCCACGGGAGCGGGAAGCCGGCACGATCTGTCGATCTACTTGTAGCGGTAGACGATCCGTCCGCGCGTCAGGTCGTAAGGAGACAGCTCCACCACGACCCGGTCGTCGGGAAGGATACGGATGTAGTGCATCCGCATCTTGCCGCTGATATGCGCGAGGACCTGGTGCCCGTTCTGGAGCTCAACCTTGAACATCGCGTTCGGGAGAGACTCGACGACGGTGCCCTCGATCTCGATGGCCCCTTGTTTTTTGGCCATGCTTGAGCGCTTCACCTTCCGGGATCGGCTACCTGGGAGGCCCGAGGCATACGGGTACACCTGGGCCGACGAGCCAGTCTACGACACCGCTCCCGAATAGACGAATCGGGGAGTCTCCCCGTCCGGCGACGGGGTTAATCCGCCGAGCCCGGATCGAAGCCGGAACGGGGACGAATTCAGCCCAGCGGGTCCGGTGCGGCCTCGATACCGAGCTCCGCGAGCTTGGCGCGGCCACCGTCACGCGCGGTCAGCACCAGCGGACCCTGCTCGGTCAGCGCGACGGAGTGCTCCCAGTGCGACGACCAGGTGCCGTCGTTCGTCTTGACCGTCCAGTCATCCGACAGCACGTGCGTACGAGGCGTGCCCAGGCTCACCATGGGCTCAATGGCCAGGCACATCCCCGGCACCAGCTTCGGCCCCTTGCCCCGCCGCCGCTCGACGTAGTTCAGCAGGTGGGGGTCCATGTGCATCTGGGAGCCGATCCCGTGGCCGCCGTAGTCCTCGATGATCCCGTACTTACCGCCCGCCGGGCGCGGCTGTCGCCGGATGTAGCTCTCGATGGCCTTGGAGATGTCGACCAGCCGGTTGCCCTTGCGCATGGCGGCGATCCCGGCCCACATCGACTCCTGAGTCACCCGGCTGAGCTCGTGCAGCTCAGCGGAGTGGCCTTCGCCCACGAAGACGGTCAGCGCGGCGTCCCCGTGCCAGCCGTCGATGATCGCTCCGGCGTCGATGGACAGCAGGTCACCGGCCTTGAGGACGGTGTCCTTGCTGGGGATGCCGTGGACGACGACATCGTTCACCGAGGTGCAGATGTTGCCGGGGAAGCCGCCGTAGCCGAGGAAGTTCGGCTTCGCCCCATGGTCGGCCAGTACCTTCGCGGCGACCTCGTCCAGGTCCTTGGTCGTCGCGCCCGGCACCGCGGCCTCGGCGCATGCCTCGTGCATGGCGGCGACGACCAGCCCTGCCTCGCGCATCTTCGCGATCTGCTCCGGGGTCTTGATCTCGACCATGCCGACGTCCGCCTCTCCGCTGGCCGCTCGGGCCTCCCGCTGACTGAGTACTCCCACCAGTCTGCCAGCCCCTGCGGGGCGCCCCGACCGCGAGGGCAGCCCTCCCGGCCGGAGGCTGGGGGAGCAGTTCCCCGCGTCCCTTAGGAGTGCGGGGACGCGTGGAGGGGCCGGGCGTCAGCCCGACCCCTCCACAAGCTATGACCGGCCGCGACGGCGGTCAGCCACCGCGCCCCAGGGTCCGGGCCGCATCACAAGGCGCCCGCGCCCCGACGCTCGGTTACTCCCTCTCGAGCGCCTGCATGGCGCGCTCCGTCACCTCGCTGACCGCACCCAGCGCGGAGATCGTGGTCACGAGCCCCTGCGCCTTGTAGTGGTCGATGATCGGCTCGGTCTCGCTGTGGTAGACCTCGAGCCGCTTGCGCACGGTTTCCTCGCGGTCGTCCTCGCGCTGGTAGAGCTCGCCGCCACACACGTCGCAGACGCCCTCGGTCTTGGCCGGGCTGTACTCGACGTGGAAGACATGGCTGCTGTCGTTGCGGCAGATGCGCCGTCCGGCGATCCGCTTGACGACCTCGTCCTCGGGGACCTCCAGGTCCAGCACCGCGTCCAGCTTCTGGCCGGTCTCGTCCAGATAGCCGTCCAGCGCCTGGGCCTGGGCGATGTTCCGCGGGAAGCCGTCGAGCAGGAATCCGGCCGCAGCGTCCGGCTCCTCCATCCGGCTCCTGGCCATCCCGATGGTGACCTCGTCGGGTACCAGCTGGCCGGCCCGCATGTACTCCTGCGCCTTCTGCCCGAGCGGGGTGCCCTGGCTGATGTTGGCGCGGAAGAGGTCGCCGGTGGCGATGTGGGGGATCGCGAGGTTCTTGGCGAGGAACGCCGCCTGTGTTCCCTTGCCCGCACCAGGCGGCCCGACGAGGACGATACGCATCAGCGGAGGAACCCTTCGTAATGGCGCTGCTGAAGCTGGCTCTCGATCTGCTTCACGGTTTCCAGACCGACGCCCACGATGATCAGGATGCTCGTTCCGCCGAACGGGAAGTTCTGGTTGGCGTTGAACAAGATCAGCGCGACGGTCGGCACCAGTGCGATCAGGCCCAGGTACAGAGAGCCGGGCCACGTGATGCGGTTCAGCACGTAGCTCAGATACTCCGCGGTGGGACGACCAGCCCGGATGCCCGGGATGAAGCCACCATACTTCTTCATGTTGTCGGCAACTTCTTCGGGGTTGAAGGAGATAGCCACGTAGAAGAAGGCGAAGAAGACAATCAGCAGGAAGTAGGTCGCAATGTAAAGGGGGTGATCACCCTTCACGAAGTGGGCCTGAATCCACTGCGCCCAGCCCGCCTGGGAGCCACTGAACTGAACAATCAGGGCAGGAATGTAGAGCAGCGACGAGGCGAAGATGACGGGAATCACACCGGCCTGATTGACCTTGAGCGGAATGTAGGTCGACGTTCCGCCGTAACTCCGCCGGCCGATCATCCGCTTCGCGTACTGCACCGGAATACGGCGCTGCGCCTGCTCGACGAAGACCACGAGGGCGACCATCGCCAGACCGCAGAGGATGACGGCGCCGAACTCGATCCAGCCGTCCGCCAGCTTGCCCTGCTTCTTGATGGCCCACAGGGCGCCGGGGAAACCGGCCGCGATGGAGACGAACATCAGGATCGACATGCCGTTGCCGATTCCGCGGTCGGTGATCAGCTCACCCAGCCACATGATCAGGCCACAGCCGGCCGTCATCGTGATGACCATCACGATAGTGGTGAAGATCGACTGGTCGGGGATGATCTGGCTGCCGACGCTGCAGTTCTGGAACAGGCTGCCACTGCGTGCGGTGGCGACCAGGCCGGTGGCCTGAAGGATGGCGAGGGCGACGGTCAGATAACGCGTGTACTGCGTGATCTTCCCCTGTCCGGCCTGCCCTTCCTTCTTCAGCGCCTCCAGCCGCGGAATGACCACGACCAGCAGTTGCAGGATGATGCTCGCCGTGATGTACGGCATGATCCCGAGCGCGAAGATGGTGATCTGCAGCAGCGCGCCACCGCTGAACATATTGACCAGGCCGAACAGGCCCTGCGCGCCCTTGGCCTCGTCCATACAGGCTTGGACGTTCTCATAGCTGACGCCCGGCACGGGAACGTGCGCTCCGATTCGGAAGAGCACCATGATGCCGAGCGTGAAGAGCAGCTTCTTGCGCAGGTCGGGCGTCTGGAACGCCCGGGCGAACGCGGTGAGCACGGTGCCTCCTGCGCCCCCCGCGATCTACTGGCGCGAGAGGTGACGGTCTTGAGGATCGACAGTTATCAACGTGGTGCCACCTTACCGGCCGGTGCACCACCGAGAAACGACCAGCTGTGCAAACGACCAACCGGGGATGTCCCGTTGGGACATCCCCGGCCTGTCGTTCACCTGGTCAACGAACTCAGAGGAGTTCGGTGACGGTGCCGCCGGCAGCGGTGATTTTCTCCTTGGCGGAGCCGGAGACCTTGTCGACGGTCACCGTCAGCGCCACCGAGATGTCGCCATCGCCGAGCACCTTGACCAGCTCGTTCTTGCGCACAGCGCCCTTGGCGACCAGATCGGCCACCGTGACCTCGCCACCCTCGGGGTAGAGCGCAGCCAGCTTCTCCAGGTTCACCACCTGGAACTGCTTGTGGGCGGGGTTGTTGAAGCCCTTGAGCTTGGGCAGCCGCATGTGCAGCGGCATCTGCCCACCCTCGAAGCGCTCCGGAACCTGGTACCGGGCCTTGGTGCCCTTGGTGCCACGACCCGCGGTCTTGCCCTTGGACGCCTCACCACGACCCACGCGGGTCTTGGCGGTCTTGGCACCCGGGGCAGGACGGAGGTTGTGGACCTTCAGCGGGTTTTCGCCCTGAGAGTCAGCCATCTCAGTCGACCTCCTCGACCGTCACGAGGTGGCGCACGGTGTGCACCTGACCGCGCACGACGGCGCTGTCCTCGCGGACGGCCACATCGTTGACGCGCTTGAGACCGAGGGTCCGCAGCGTGTCACGGTGGTTCTGCTTGGTCCCGATAACGGAACGGGTCTGCGTGATCTTCAGGCGAGCCATTACGCGCTCACCCCTGCACGCGCCCGCAGCAGAGCGGCGGGTGCCACGTCCTCGAGCGGCAGACCACGACGGGCGGCGATCTCCTCGGGACGCTGAAGCCCCTGCAGAGCCGCACGCGTGGCGTGCACGATGTTGATCGGGTTGGACGAGCCGAGCGACTTGCTCAGCACGTCGTGGATGCCCGCGCACTCCAGCACGGCACGCACCGGGCCACCGGCGATAACACCGGTACCGGGCGAAGCCGGCTTGAGCAGCACGACACCCGCTGCCTCCTCACCCTGGATCGGGTGCGGAATGGTGCCCTGGATACGCGGGACCTTGAAGAAGTGCTTCTTGGCCTCTTCAACGCCCTTGGCGATGGCGGCCGGCACCTCCTTGGCCTTGCCGTATCCGACACCCACGGTGCCGTCACCGTCGCCCACCACGACCAGCGCGGTGAAGCTGAAGCGACGACCACCCTTCACAACCTTGGCGACGCGGTTGATCGCGACAACGCGCTCAACGTACGCGGTCTTCTCGGCGGCAGCGCCGCCGTCCCGGCCCTTACGGTCCCGCCGCTCGCCGCCACCGGCGCCACCACCGCGGCGCTGGGGTCCAGCCATTGGAATTACCTCTCTCTTTGTCCGCTAGCTCACGGAACCGGGGCTCAGAACTTGAGCCCGGCCTCGCGGGCGGCGTCAGCCAGAGCGGCAATCCGCCCTGCGTACCTGTTGCCACCGCGGTCGAACACGACGGCCTCGATGCCCGCGGCCTTGGCGCGCTCGGCGACCAGTGCGCCGACCTGCTTGGCCTGCGCGCTCTTGTCACCCTCACCACCGCGGACCGAGCTGTCCAGGTGCGACGCCGAGGCCAGCGTGTGGCCCGCGATGTCGTCGATCACCTGAGCGGTGATACCACGGTTGGTGCGCGTCACCACAAGGCGGGGGCGCTCGGGGGTTCCCGAGACCTTCTTGCGGATGCGGATGTGACGACGCTTGGCAGCGGCACGCTTGTAGGCGTCGCCCTTGGCGATCTTCACGCCGTATGCCATGGCTTACTTACCAGCCTTTCCGACCTTGCGGCGGATGACCTCGCCCGCGTACTTCACGCCCTTGGCCTTGTAGGGGTCGGGCTTCCGCAGCTTGCGGATCTTCGCGGCGACCTCGCCGACCCGCTGCTTGTCGATGCCCTCGACCGTGAACTTGGTCGGAGACTCGACCTTGAAGGAGATCCCCTCGGGGGCCTCCACCAGGATCGGGTGGCTGTAGCCCAGCGAGAACTCCAGGTTGGAGCCCTTGGCCTGGACGCGGTAGCCGACGCCGCTGATCTCGAGGTCCTTGGTGAACCCCTGGGTCACGCCAGTGATCATGTTCGCCACCAGCGTGCGGGACAGACCGTGCAGGGCCCTGTTCCGGCTCTCGTCGTTCGGACGGGTGACGACGAGCGCGCCGTCCTCGCCCTTGGCGATCTCGATGGGCGCGGCAACGGTGTGCGCGAGGGAGCCCTTCGGGCCCTTCACCGCGACCGTCTGGCCATCGATGGTGACGTCCACACCGGCGGGAACCTGGATGGGGAGCTTGCCGATACGCGACATTGCTTTACCTCCGTTCCCTTCCGTTACCAGACGTAGGCGAGGACTTCCCCACCCACGCCCTTCTTCTGTGCCTGCTTGTCGGTCAGCAGACCGTGCGACGTGGAGATGATCGCCACGCCCAGGCCGCCGAGCACCTTCGGCAGGTTGGTGGACTTTGCGTAGACCCGCAGACCCGGCTTCGAGATCCGCTTGATGCCGGCGATCGAGCGCTCGCGGTTCGGGCCGAACTTCAGCTCGAGAACGAGGTTCTTGCCGACCTTGGCGTCCTCGGTCTTCCAGCCGGTGATGTAGCCCTCCTGCTGGAGGATCTCCGCGATGTGCGACTTGATCTTGCTGTGCGGCATCTCCACGGTGTCGTGGTACGCCGAGTTCGCGTTACGCAGACGCGTCAGCATGTCTGCGATGGGATCGGTCATGGTCATGTGATGGCCTTCGGCCTCTCTCGCCGGGGTTTCCCTGTATGCGTCGTCCTTCTCCCCGTCCGCCGGCCTTGCGGCCGACGACGGGACGGGTGCGTCGCGGGGGACCTACGGCGTAGTAAGCGACTTTTCAGCTTACCGAGAGTCCTGGCTGATCCCCGAAGGGACTACCAGGAGCTCTTGGTCACGCCCGGCAGCTCGCCACGGTGCGCCATCTGGCGAAGGCACACGCGGCACAGGCCGAACTTGCGGTAGACGGAGTGCGGACGACCGCAGCGCTGGCAGCGTGTGTAGGCACGCACCGAGAACTTCGGCTTGCGGCTGGCCTTCGAGATCAGAGCCTTCTTCGCCATGATCAGTTCTCCTTGAACGGGAAGCCGAGGTGACGAAGCAGGGCACGACCCTCGTCGTCGTTGGTCGCCGTGGTGACCACGGTGATGTCCATGCCCCGGACCCGGTCGATCTTGTCCTGGTCGATCTCGTGGAACATGGCCTGTTCCGTGAGACCGAAGGTGTAGTTGCCCCTGCCGTCGAACTGCTTGGGCGACAGACCGCGGAAGTCGCGGATGCGCGGCAGTGCGAGGGACAGCAGGCGGTCCAGGAACTCCCACATCCGGTCGCCGCGCAGCGTCACGTGAGCGCCGATCGGCTGCCCCTCACGCAGCTTGAACTGCGCGATGGACTTGCGGGCCTTGGTGACGGCGGGCTTCTGGCCGGTGATCGTGGCGAGGTCCTTGATGGCACCCTCGATCAGCTTGGAGTCGCGGGCGGCGTCGCCCACACCCATGTTGACCACGATCTTGGTCAGCCCGGGGATCCGCATGACGTTGTCGTAGGAGAACTCGTCCTGCAGCTTGCCCTGGATCTCGGCGCGGTAGCGCTGCTTGAGGCGCGGGGCCTCGGTGGTGGTGGCAGTCATCAGATGTCCTCACCGGTCCGCTTGGCAACGCGGATCTTGTTGCCTTCGTCGTCGAAGCGGTACCCGACGCGGGTCACGACCTTCTTGCCGTCCTTCTCCACGATCAGCTGAACGTTGCTGACGTGGATCGGGGCCTCGGTCGTCACGATGCCGCCGGTCTTCGAACCGCGGGCCGTCTGACCGGCCTTGGTGTGCTTCTTGACCCGGTTGACACCCTCGACCAGGACCCGGTCCTCGCGCGGGTAGGCCACGATGACCTTGCCCTGCTTGCCCTTGTCCTTGCCGGTGATGACCTGAACCAGGTCGCCCTTCTTGATCTTCATGGTCACAGCACCTCCGGCGCGAGCGAGATGATCTTCATGAACTTCTTCTCGCGCAGCTCACGGCCCACAGGACCGAAGATGCGGGTGCCGCGAGGGTCGCCGTCGTTCTTGAGAATGACGGCGGCGTTCTCGTCGAACCGGATGTACGAGCCGTCCGGGCGGCGGCGCTCCTTGACGGTGCGCACGATGACGGCCTTGACGATGTCGCCCTTCTTCACGTTCCCGCCGGGGATCGCGTCCTTGACGGTAGCGACGACGACGTCACCGATGCCCGCGTAGCGCCGGCCCGAGCCGCCGAGTACACGGATGGTGAGAATCTCCTTCGCACCCGTGTTGTCGGCGACGCGAAGCCGGGACTCCTGCTGGATCACGTCTATCTCCTGTATGTCTGCCGGTTCCCGGCAGGGATCTCACGATCCCTGCCGAGCCTGGCGGAACGAACCTGAGAGCCCAGGACGGGCTCCAGGCAGCATTTCCTGGAATCCCCTTGCGGGAATTGCCTACTTGGCCTTCTCGAGGATTTCGACGATGCGCCAGCGCTTGGTGGCGGACAGCGGCCGGGTCTCCATCAGGAGGACGCGGTCGCCGACGCCGGCAGCGTTCTGCTCGTCGTGTGCCTTGAGCTTGTTGGTACGGCGGATGACCTTGCCGTACAGCGCGTGCGTGACGCGGTCCTCGACGGCGACGACGACGGTCTTGTCCATCTTGTCGCTGACGACAAGACCCTGTCGGGTCTTGCGGAAGCCGCGCTCCTGCTTGTCCGCGGCGGAGCCGCTCTTATTTGCAGTAGTCACATTCGTCTCGCTCATCAGGCGCTCTCCACCGTCTCGATGCCCAGCTCGCGCTCACGCATCAGGGTGTAGATCCGGGCGATGTCCTTGCGGACGGCCTTGAGCCGGCCGTGGTTCTCAAGCTGTCCGGTCGCCGCCTGGAAGCGGAGGTTGAACAGCTCTTCCTTGGCTTCGCGGAGCTTGGAGACAAGCTCCTCGTCACCCAGCTCGCGCAGCTCGGACGCCTTGGTTCCGGCCGCCATCACGCGTCACCTGCCTCGCGCCGCACGATGCGGCACTTCATCGGAAGCTTGTGAGCAGCGCGGGTGAGCGCCTCACGAGCAATCTTCTCGTTCGGGTAGGACAGCTCGAACATCACGCGCCCCGGCTTGACGTTCGCGATCCACCACTCCGGCGAACCCTTACCGGAACCCATGCGGGTCTCGGCAGGCTTCTTGGTCAGCGGACGGTCCGGGTAGATGTTGATCCACACCTTGCCGCCACGCTTGATGTGACGAGTCATGGAGATACGAGCGGCCTCGATCTGCCGGTTCGTCACGTAGGCACCGGTCACAGCCTGGATGCCGTACTCACCGAACGCGACCTCGGTACCGCCCTTGGCCATACCCGTGCGCTTCGGGTGGTGCTGCTTGCGGTGCTTGACCCTGCGCGGGATCAGCATGGGTCAGCTCTCCTTTCCTGAAGCGCTCGGCTCGGCAGCGGCACCGGCGGGCGCGGCGGACTCCGGCTTGGGAGTCTCGGCGCCACCCTGGCCCTGCTGCTGCGGCTTACGGCCGCGGCGCTCGCCGCCCCGACCACGGGGACGGTCGTTGCCGCCACCGCCACGCGACGGGCGGTTGCCCGCGCGGGCCGCGGCGTTCTCGGCACGCACCTCGGCGATGTTCTTGACGTCGCCCTTGTAGATCCACACCTTCACACCGATGCGGCCGAAGGTCGTACGGGCCTCGAAGAAGCCGTAGTCGACGTTGGCGCGCAGCGTGTGCAGCGGAACCCGGCCCTCGCGGTAGAACTCCGAGCGCGACATCTCGGCACCGCCGAGACGGCCGCCGCACTGGATCTTGATGCCCTTGGCACCGGCCTTCATCGCCGTCTGCATGCTCTTGCGCATGGCGCGGCGGAAGGAGACCCGGGAGGACAGCTGCTCGGCGACCGCCTGGGCGACGAGCTGCGCATCCGTCTCGGGGTTCTTCACCTCGAGGATGTTGAACTGGATCTGCTTGCCGGTGAGCTTCTCCAGGTTGCCGCGCAGCCGGTCGGCCTCGGCGCCGCGGCGGCCGATGACGATGCCCGGGCGGGCGGTGTGGACGTCGACGCGGACGCGGTCACGCGTGCGCTCGATCTCCACCTTGGAGATGCCCGCCCGCTCCATGCCCTGGGTGAGCATGCGGCGGATCGAGACGTCTTCCTTGACGTAGTCCTTGTAGAGCTTGTCGGCGTACCACCGCGACTTGAAGTCGGTGGTGACGCCGAGCCGGAACCCGTGCGGGTTTACCTTCTGGCCCATTACCGGGTTCCTTCCTTGCTGCTCACGACCACGGTGATGTGGCTCGTCCGCTTACGGATCCGGTAGGCGCGGCCCTGGGCGCGCGGCCGGAACCGCTTCAGGGTCGGGCCCTCGTCGACGTAAGCCTCGGAGATGTAGAGGCTGTCGACGTCCGAGTGGTCGTAGTTGTGCGCGGCGTTGGCGATGGCGCTGTCGAGCACCTTGCCCACCGGCACGCTCGCGGCCTGCGGGGCGAAACGCAGGACCGCCTGAGCCTCCGTGGCGTTCATGCCACGAACAAGGTCCACCACCCGGCGGGCCTTCATGGGCGTGACGCGCACGTAGCGCGCTGAGGCCCTGGCTTCCATGGTTGTCCCTTCGGTGTCAGTCATAGTCTTCGCACCCAGCCGTTCAGCGACGACGCGACTTGCGGTCGTCCTTCACGTGGCCGCGGAAGGTGCGGGTCGGCGCGAACTCGCCGAGCTTGTGGCCGACCATCGACTCGGTGACGAACACCGGGACGTGCTTGCGGCCGTCGTGCACCGCGATCGTGTGGCCCAGCATGGCCGGGACGATCATCGAGCGGCGAGACCAGGTCTTGATGACGTTCTTGGTGCCCGCGTCGTTCTGGACGTCCACCTTCTTGGCGAGGTGGTCGTCGACGAAGGGCCCCTTCTTGAGACTGCGCGGCATCTAAACCCGCCTCCTAGCGCTTCTTGTTCGTCTTGCGGCGGCGGACGATGTACTTGTTGCTGGCCTTCTTCGGCGAGCGCGTACGCCCCTCCTTCTGACCCCACGGCGAGACCGGGTGGCGGCCACCGGAGGTACGCCCCTCACCACCACCGTGCGGGTGGTCGATCGGGTTCATGACCACACCGCGGACGGTCGGGCGGACGCCCTTCCAGCGCATACGGCCGGCCTTGCCCCAGTTGATGTTCGACTGCTCGGCGTTGCCGACCTCGCCGACAGTGGCGCGGCAGCGGACGTCGACCAGCCGGATCTCACCGGACGGCATACGAAGGTGGGCCATCCGGCCCTCCTTCGCCAGCAGCTGCACCGAAGCACCGGCGGAGCGGGCGAACTTGGCGCCGCCGCCCGGCTTCAGCTCGATCGCGTGGATCGTGGTACCGACCGGGATGTAGCGCAGCGGCAGGTTGTTGCCCGGCTTGATGTCGGCGCCCTGGCCGTTCTCGACGCGGTCGCCCTGCTGGATGCCGCGGGGGGCGAGGATGTAACGCTTCTCGCCGTCCACGTAGTGCAGCAGCGCGATGCGCGCGGTGCGGTTCGGGTCGTACTCGATGTGCGCGACCTTGGCCGGCACGCCGTCCTTGTCGTGCCGACGGAAGTCGATCACGCGGTAGGCGCGCTTGTGGCCACCGCCCTGGTGGCGTGCTGTCACACGACCGGCGTTGTTACGGCCGCCCTTGCTGTGCAGCGGGCGGACCAGCGACTTCTCCGGCGTGGACCGCGTGATCTCGACGAAGTCGGCGACGGATGAGCCGCGACGGCCCGGAGTCGTCGGCTTGTACTTGCGGATTCCCATTTCTCAGTCCTCGGAAGATTCAGGACTTCTGAACGACCTGGCCCCCGTCAGGAGGCCGGGCCGCCGAAGATGTCGATACGGTCGCCCTCGACAAGGGTCACGATGGCGCGCTTGGTGTCGGCGCGCTTGCCGTAACCGGTGCGGGTGCGCTTGCGCTTGCCCTGGCGGTTGATCGTGTTGACCCCGGCGACCTTGACCGAGAAGACCTCTTCGACGGCCTGCTTGATCTGGGTCTTGTTCGCACGCGGGTCGACGATGAACGTGTACTTGTTCTCGTCCAGCAGCGCGTAGCTCTTCTCCGAGACGACCGGCCGCAGCAGCAGGTCACGCGGGTCGGAGAAGATCTTGCTCGGGTCGGCCGGCGCGACCGGGCCCGGACCGTCGGCCGCCCGGCGGGCGGCCTTGGCGACGCGGGCGGCCTTCGCTGCCTTCGCTGCCTTGGAGGCAATGCTCGGGTGTCGCGTAGCCATCAGGCGTCGCTCCCTTCGGTGTGGGCCTGCGGGCCAGCAACGAAGGACTCGAGCGCGGCCTGGGTGAAGACCACGTCGTCCGAGACGAGCACGTCGTAGGTGTTGAGCTGGCCCGGCTCCAGGATGTGCACCTGGGGCAGGTTGCGGGCGGACAGCCAGGCGGCCTCGTCGGTGCGCTCGGCGACCAGCAGCAGGTTCTTGCGCTCGCTGATCTTGCCGAACAGGGTCTTCGCGGCCTTGGTCGAGACGTCACCCTCGACCACGCCGGAGACGACGTGGACGCGGCCGTGGCGGGCCCGGTCGGAGAGGGCACCGCGCAGGGCGGCGGCCTTCATCTTCTTCGGGGTCCGCTGCGAGTAGTCGCGCGGCACGGGGCCGTGCACGACGCCACCGCCGGCGAACTGCGGCGCACGGGTCGAGCCCTGACGGGCGCGCCCGGTGCCCTTCTGGCGGTACGGCTTCTTGCCGCCGCCGCGGACCTCGCCGCGGGTCTTGGTCTTGTGCGTGCCCTGTCGGGCAGCGGCCAGCTGGGCGACGACGACCTGGTGGATCAGCGGAACGCTGACCTGCGTGTCGAAGATCTCCGCAGGGAGCTCGACGGTCCCGGTCTTGTCGCCGGCCGGCGAAAGGATGTCAATGGTGCTCATCGGTTCCTCAGGCCCCCTTGGCCGCGGTACGGACCAGGACGAGGCCGCCGTTCGGACCGGGGACTGCGCCCTTGATGAGCAGCAGGCCCTTCTCCGCGTCAACGGCGTGGACGGTCAGGTTCTGGGTGGTGACCCGCTCGTTGCCCATCCGGCCGGCCATGCGGGTGCCCTTGAAGACACGGCCCGGGGTGGCGCAGCCACCGATGGCGCCCGGCTTGCGGTGCACGCGGTGGGCACCGTGCGAAGCCTTGCCGCCGTGGAAGCCATGGCGCTTCATACCGCCGGCGAAGCCCTTGCCCTTCGACTTGCCGGTCACATCCACCTTGACGCCGGCCTCGAAGGTGTCCGCGTTCAGCTCCTGGCCGAGCGTGTACTCGGACGCGTCGGAGGTGCGGATCTCCACCAGGTGGCGGCGGGGGGTGACATCGGCCTTGGAGAAGTGGCCCTTGAGGGGCTTGTTCACCTTGCGCGGGTCGATCTCGCCGAAGGCGATCTGGACGGCCTCGTAGCCGTCCTTGTCTGCGGTGCGGACCTGGGTCACGACGTTCGGCCCGGCCTTGACGACGGTCACGGGGACAACGCGGTTGTTGTCGTCCCAGACCTGGGTCATGCCGAGCTTCTCGCCCAGGACGCCCTTGATCTGCTTAGCCATCTCTACGACACCCCTCAGAGCTTGATCTCGATGTCGACGCCGGCCGGGAGGTCCAGGCGCATCAGCGAGTCAACGGTCTTGGGGGTCGGGTCGAGGATGTCGATCAGACGCTTGTGGGTGCGCATCTCGAAGTGCTCGCGCGAGTCCTTGTACTTGTGCGGCGACTTGATGACGCAGTACACGTTCTTCTCTGTGGGCAGCGGCACCGGGCCGGCGACCGACGCGCCAGTACGCGTCACCGTCTCGACGATCTTCTTCGCCGAGTTGTCGATGACCTCGTGGTCGTAGGCCTTGAGCCTGATGCGGATCTTCTGTCCCGCCATGGCTACTTCGTAGTCCTGTCTCTCGTAACGCTCTGGACCCCGTTGATTTCGCAGCCCCCAACCTTTCGCTCGACCCACGCGGTCGGGCGTGTCGGCTTCCTTCTCGTACGGATCCGCATGAGCACGCCCCTGGGGGCCGTAGCGAACCCGGAGGCTCGCGGACCTCAGGGGTTCCGTGAGAGGAGGAGCCGGGGGAGGAAACCCACCGGGTGCCTGGCTGGAAGCCCCTCCTACGCTTCCCGGAAGATTCCCGTACTTCCGCCCCTGATGAGGGGCGACGAATACCTGGGACTCGCTTCCGGTCCTCCCGGCGGGAGGCGCGCAGCATCGGCACTCAACCGAGCAACCTGGACAGTGTGCCATAGAGGTGAGAGCGGTCGCCAATCGGGCCACTAGCACACTCGCGGCTGGTGCGCACGGACCGGCCCTCTGTCGGCCACACCCCCGGTGACGTGCAGCAATGTCCGGACGATCACTAACCGGTGCCCTGAGGTGGCATTGCGTGACGGTGCCGTACCTGTTTGAGTGAAGGACCGGTCGCAAAAAGGGGGGACCGGAGATGGAGCTTCCGGAAGAGATTGCCGCGATGCGTGCCGGGACCGGGGACCCCGGCACGTTGCTGGGCGAGTTCCGGCGTGCAGCGGTGCTGGTGCCGACCCTGGGCCCGAACGCCGATCAGCTGCTGACGCGCAGCTTCGGCGGGGTGCGCTGGATCCTCGCGTTCACGGACGAGGCGGCGCTGGCGCGGTTCGCCCGGGAGAGCGGTGGGGGCGCAGCGGGTGAGCCCTGGGAGTACACGTCCGTTCTGGGCGCCCGGCTGCTGGACGCCGTCGTGCCCGAGCTCGACGGGCCGACGGGTGTCGCCGTCGACATCGCGGATGAGGACGGCTCCATGCTCTTTCCGCCCGTGCCCGGGATCGTGCCGGACGAGGTGGCCGTAGGTGGTGCCGACAAGGGGGAGGGCGCCTGATGGGTGACGACAAGGGCGACGGCGTCAAGTGGAACAAAGAGTCTCTCGACCTGATCGAGAAGGGACTCAAAGGCGCCATCGACGAACTGAAGCAGTCCGGTAGCTCGGCAACGTCGTCGTTACAGGGCGCAGGCTTCGAGGAGCTGTCCCTGACCGGGATGGAGATGGGCCACCCCGGGCTGGCGACGGATTTCGAGGACTTCTGCGAGAAGTGGGAGTGGGGCGTACGCGCCCTGGTGCAGAACGCCAACGCGCTGGCCCAGAAGCTCGGCCTGTCCGCGGGGATGGCACACGAGGAGGACCAGTACCGGGCGGGAACGCTCAAGGTCGCCCTGAACTCGGTCTCGTACACCGGCAATCCGCACGCCACCGAGGAGGAGGTCGCCAAGCAGGGCTACGGCGACATCCTCACGCCGGACGCGCCGGACTGGAGCGGAGAGTCCTGGGAGAAGGCGGGCCAGGACATCAAACAGGACTGGCAGGACACCGGCCGGGAGCTGACCACCAAGGGCCGGGGCGGCATGTACATGGACATGGCGCAGGACGCCACCGGTGTCAGCGACGAACAGGTGGAAGCGAAGCGGGACGAGTACTTCGGCCCCTCCCCTGAGGAGCGGGCGGCAGCACAGCAGCAACAGCAGGGGGGTCAGGGCTGATGGGCTGGCGGGATTTCGTACCCGACTCCATCGAGGAGAAGGGCGAGGACCTGGTCGAGGGCGCCGGTGACGCCGTCGAGGGCGCCGGCAACTGGAGCGCCGACCGGCTGGACGACGTCGGCTGGGAGAGCGGCGGGGACTGGGTACGGGACAAGTCCCGCTCGGCGGCGAACGCCATGGGCGCCGAGACGTCCGAGTTCCAGCTGGACGAGACCGAGGACCCGAAGAAGCTGATCTTCGGCAGCCCGGGCAGGATCCGTTCGACGGCCAAGCATCTGAAGGACTTCCAGACCGCGTTCGACAACGTCGCCAACGGCCTGAAAAAGCTGCCCAAGGGGACGTTGAAGGGGAAGGCGGCGGACGCCTTCTGGGAGAAGGTCGGCCTGGAGCCGGCCAAGTGGGCCAAGGCCGCCGACGCGTGCGAGAAGGCCGCCGGAGCACTGGAGGACTTCGCCCACACCGTCGAACGCGCCCAGTCCCAGGCCCGCGAGGCCGTCGCCAAATACAAGGACGACAAGAAGGACGAGGCCGAAGAGCAGCTCTCCAGGGCCCGCTCCCAGCGCAACACGGCTGCCGGCATCGCGCAGACCGCCGTCAAGGCAGCCCGCGATGCAGCCCCGCCCAAACCCGACTACTGGGACCAGGCCGGCGACGGCCTCCAAGGGCTCCAGCTGGACGCCACCCACCTCACCGGCGGCGTCGTCAAGGGCCTGGCGGGCCTCAACAACTTCGTACGGGGCATCAACCCGCTCGACCCCTACAACGTCACGCACCCGGCGGAGTACGTCACCAACCTCAACTCCACCGTCACCGGCATCGCCCGCGTCGCCAACGACCCCGTCGGCACCGGCAAACAAATGTGGGAGACCTTCAAAAAGGACCCCTCCGAGGGCATCGGCCGCCTCCTCCCCGAACTGATCGGCACCAAAGGCATCGGCATGGCCACCAAGGCCGGCCGGGCCGGAAAGCTGGCGAAAGAGGCGACGGAAGCACGGAGGGTGCTCGACGAGAAGGGCCCGAGCCAGGCCGCCAGGCACGGCGACGAGATTCCCTCCGGCAAGACCGACCCGGTCGACCTCGCCACGGGGAAGATGTACGTCCCCCAGACCGACCTGTCCCTGCCCGGTTCCCTGCCGCTGACCTTCACCCGCCGCGTCGAGTCCGGCTACCGGCTGGGCCACTGGTTCGGTCCCTCGTGGTCGTCGACGGTGGACCAGCGACTCGAGATCGACGCCGAGGGCGTCGTCTTCGTCGCCGAGGACGGCCGCCTGCTGTCCTATCCGCATCCAGCTCCCGGCGTCCCCACCCTCCCGTCAGCGGGCTCATCCCGCATGCCGCTGGAGCGCACACCGGACGGCGGCTACACGCTGACGGAGCGGTCGGGGTGGGTACGGCACTTCGCACCCCCGCAGAGCGGCGCTTCGGACGACGGGACCGCCCGGCTCGAACAGATCACCGACCGCAACGGCCACAGCACCACCTTCGAGTACGACGAGCAGACGGGCGTCCCCACGCGCTTGGTCCACAGCGGCGGCTACGTGGTGAAGCTGACCGTCGAGGACAACCGCGTCACGGCGCTGACCCTCGCAGGAGCGGACGCCGACACGACGGTGATGCGCTACGGCTACACGGACGGCAACCTGACGGAGGTCACCAACTCCTCCGGCCTGCCTTTGCGCTTCGAATACGACGACGAGCAGCGGGTGGTGTCCTGGACCGACACCAACGACCGCCGCTACGACTACGTCTACGACAACCTCCACCGCGTCATCGCCGAGGGCGGCACGGCCGGTCATATGCAGGTCCGTATCGACTACGACGGCATCGACGAGGCGACCGGCCACAAGGTCACGACACTGACGTCAGCCGCGGGCCACACAACCCGAACCCTGTTCGACGACCAAGGCCTCGTCGTCGGGGAGATCGACCCCCTGGGCCACCGCACCCGCACCGAACGAGACCCGTACAACCGCCCGCTCTCCCACACCGACGCCCTGGGCCGGCGCACAACGTTCACGTACGACGAAGCGAGCCGTCTGGCGAGCGTCACCCGCCCCGACGGCACGAACACCACCATCGAACGCAACGGCTCCGGCTTCCCCGTCATGACGAGGGACCCCGGCGGCGCGATCTGGCGGCAGGAGTGGGACGAGCACGGCAACCGCACCAGCCTCACCGACCCCGCAGGCCACACAACTCGCTATACCTACGACGGCCGCGGCCACCTGGCGACGGTGACGGACGCGCTCGGCGCGACGACGCGGGTCCGTTGCGACACGTCCGGTCTCCCGGTGGAGATCACCGACCCGCTGGGCGGCACGACCCGCTACGAGCGCGATGCATTCGGCCGCCCGGTCCGGGTGGTGGACCCGCTTGGCGCGCAGACGGAGTTGACCTGGACGACCGAGGGCCGTTTGGCCTCCAGCTCCAGGCCGGATGGTGCAACTGAGCACTGGGAGTGGGACGGCGAGGGCAACTGCACCCGCCACATCGACGCAGCCGGCGGCGAAACACGCTACGAATACACCCACTTCGACATGCTCGAAGCCCGAACCGGCCCGGACGGAGTGCGCTACGAATTCGCGTACGACCCCGAACTGCATTTGACCCGCGTCACCAACCCGCAGGGTCTGACCTGGGACTACACCTACGACCCTGCGGGGCGACTGATCGCGGAGACGGACTTCGACGACCGTACGCAGCGGTATGAGCTGGACGCGGCCGGCCAGTTGTCGCGGCGCGTGACGCCCCTGGACGAGGAGATCACGTACGAGCGCGACGCACTGGGCCGCACCGTACGCAAGGACGCGGCGGGCAAGGCAACGACATACGCCTACGACCCAGCAGGGCGCCTGCTGGAAGCAGTCGGCCCCGACGCCGAACTCCGCTACCAACGCGACAAGCTCGGCCGCATCAAAACGGAACTGGTCAACGGCCGCGCAGTCACACACACCTACGACGCACTGGGCCGCCGCACCCGACGCGTCACCCCCACCGGCGCCGTATCCACCAGCACCTACGACGAGGCGGGCAACCGCACGAGCCTGACGGCCTCCGGCCACACACTCGACTTCACCCACGACGCGGCAGGCCGCGAAACGGAACGCCACATAGGCGACGGTGGACTCACCCTGGCGCAGGTATGGGACCCGGCGGGCCGCCTGCAAACACAGTCGCTGTCCAATCAGTCGACAATCCAGCGCAGGGAGTACGAGTACCGCCCGGACGGCTACCTCACAGCCATGGAGGACCTGCTCTCCGGCCGGGCCACCTTCGACCTGGACGCGACCGGCCGAGTCACAGCAGTCCACGCCCGAAGGTGGACCGAGCGCTACGCCTACGACGAAGCGGGCAACCAGACCGAGGCCGTCTGGCCGACAAAGCACGCCGCTCCGGAGGCGATAGGCCCTCGGACCTACGCCGGCACGAGGATCACGTCAGCGGGCAAAGTCCGCTACGAACACGACGAAGCGGGCCGCACCACTCTCCGCCAAAAGTCCCGCCTGACGAAAAAGCCGGACACCTGGTACTACACCTGGGACGCAGAAGACCGCCTCACCCAGGTCGTCACCCCGGACAGCACGACCTGGCGCTACGAGTACGACCCCTTGGGCCGCCGCACGGCGAAGCATCGTATGGCAGGCCAGGAAAAGGCCGAAACCGTCACCTTCACCTGGGACGGCCCCACCCTCATGGAAGAGACCACGACCGCCGGCAGTCTCTCCCACCCGGTGACTCTCACGTGGGAGCACGAGGGGGTCGTGCCGCTCGCCCAGACCGAGCGCATACTGGACGATGTGACGCAGCGGGAGCTTCATTCCCGTTTCTACGCGATAGTCACCGACCTGGTGGGAACTCCGACCGAGCTCGTCGATGAACAAGGCGACATAGGCTGGCACACCCGATCCACCCTTTGGGGAACCACCACCTGGCACAGTGACAGCACCTCTTACACGCCGCTGCGGTTCCCCGGCCAGTATTACGACCCAGAAACCGGCCTGCATTACAACTACTTCCGGTATTACGACCCTGCAGCCGCGCGTTATCTGACGACCGACCCCCTCGGTCTCAGCCCCTCACCGAACCCGACGTCCTACGTCCACAACCCGTACTCAGTATCCGATCCGCTGGGGCTGGCGCCCATAGACTGCCCCCCTGGTGGGGATCTGCCGGACGACCCGAGAATCGAAAACATCGAGAAAACCAACAGGCAAGATTTCTCCTGGTCGAACTACGACAGAGCAATCGAGGCTGCCCGGCGGCATGCGGGCGGGGACCTGGGGCCGGATTCCCTGAAGATGTACGACTACAACCCAAAGACCGGTGAGGGCACTGGCACTTTGATCGGGGAACAGAGTGCAGACAAAATGCGTGGATGGCGGATCGACAACACTGACCATCACGTGAACTATTGGGATTGGTCGACAGGGAAGAAGGGCAAGGGAGGAGTCTTCGGCCATGACTGGTTCCCCGAAGACGTATCGACGCCTGGTTCCCGCCACATCGGATGGGCCCCTTGGCAGGATTCACACGGAAACATAGTAGAAGGAAATTAGGAATGCCTCCCAGACTCAAGGAAACCCTGGCAGAAATCGGCACTTCGCCAAGTCGATCAGCCTTTGAGGAAGCAGTTCACCTCCTCGGTGACGACCTTGCGCGAGTACCAGAGATTCAACAGAACGCCGAAGTCAGCGCAGACGCATCCCATTTCCTTGCGGAGGATCTACAGAGCTGGCTCCTTGCGCAAAACGTGGACATTGACGCCGAAGTTCTGGGCGTGTGGCTGTCGGACGGTCTCGCCGCCCGCGCTTCCTACGGGAAATTCGTCGAAGTGATCGATGACCTTTGGTATCCGTCGTCGGACGACGTGGCCATCATCGCTCTGAATCCCAACGGCATGGACGTGATCATTATTGACCACGAGGAGAAAATCTCCCTGACACGCATGAAGGCACCAGGCCATTCATAAGCAGCCGATCGCTGTGGTGTGCTCGACAAGCTGCCCGGGATCTCCCAATACCTCGATCGGGACAACGCCACGCATTGCCCTGCGGAGTGGGACCACAGGCCTGTACGCACCCCGCCTGGAGTTCGAGATACCCGTGGACAAACTCGACAGGTTCAACGAGCTGACTCAAGAGCGTAATTGGATATCCATTTTCGGGGAACCCTCATGACTTTCCACAACCATCAGGAACTCGTGGTGACGGTCGTCGGAGTGGCCCCCGTCGGTGCGAAGGTCACGGTGGACGGCGCCACCGGTTTCATCGACCCGGTGAAGCACCCCTCCTGGTGGGACCAGAACGCCGCCCCGCCCCAGGTAGGCGACACACTCCACGTCGTGGTCCTGGACGCCGACCGCGAACCTCCCCGGCTCAGCGCACTCCAAGGGGACATCGACAACGCGCGGCGCCTGCGTGGAACTTGAGAGTCACCGCCCAGGGCGGTGACTCTTGGGGGCAGCCCTGTGCCCCCCACCTCGGCGAGACGGGGGCACGGCGGGGTCGGCATCAGCGATCGGCGGCGTACGACACGAAGTCGGCCCAGGTGGAGGCGGTGACAGCGAGCTGAGGGCCCTGCTTGTCCTTCGAGTCGCGGATGTGGACGGTGCCGGGCGTGGCAGCCACCTCGACGCACTGTGGGCCGTCGTTGCTGCTGTAGCTGCTCTTGGTCCACTCCAGGGTGACATCGTCTCCGGTGGACAGCTTCAGGGTCATGTCTCTCCCAGCACTTTTTCGATGAAGGCCAACGACTCACGCGGCGCGAGCGCCTGGGAACGGATAATCCCATAGCGCGTCTCCAGCACCTGGACCTCCTTCGGCGCCGAGACCAGGCGGTTGTACAAGTGGGCTTCCCAGTGCGCCAACGTCTCCCCTGAGCTGAGCTTCAGGACCTCGAACTGACCACCCATGCTGCCGTGGTCTTCACACTGAGTCGGCATCACCTGCAGCACCACGTGACGCAACTGACCGACCTCAAGCAGGTGTTCGAGCTGTTGCCGCAGCACCATTCTGCCGCCAAGCGGCCTTCGTAGCGTCACCTCTTCCAAGACAAACGTCATGGTGGGTGCAGGGCGCCGCTCGAAGATCTCCTGGCGAGCCATCCGAGCGACCACGAGGCGCTCGATCTCGTCCTCGCTGAAGGCCGGGCGACGCATGCCGTACAAAGCGCGGGCGTACCCCTCCGTCTGCAGCAAGCCCTCAACGTTGTGATTGCTATAGGCACCCACCTCCACCGCCTTGGCCTCCAACTTGGCCAAATCCCGCACCTTCTTCGGGTACCGGGCCTGCTTCACGTCCTCCTTCATCGCGGAGATCTTGCCGCCCGCACCAAGGACCTCATCCGAGTTGTCCAGGAACTCCGGCTTGGGTAGGCGCTTTCCGCGTTCCACCGCGGAGACCATCTCGTCGCCGTATCCAATGGCAGCGCCCAGTTCGGGCTGGGTCATCCCGGCTGCCTCGCGCCAGAGCTTGATCTGGCGACTGACAGCCCGGAGTACGGCGCTGGAATCGTCCTCCAGCCCCGCCTCCCATTCGTCGTCGTGTTCAACCATGCATACCGCCTCCGTCCGCATTCGGTACGCATACCGTAGGAATGACCGGCCATGGTTTGTCACAGAATTCATAAAACTGCTCCGGTTACGGCGTACAAGCCGTACTATCCCGTCCGCGCTCCCGGACAGCCTCCGCCCGTGCGCTCGGAGGACCTGTCCAGTGCGCGCACGGGCGGCCACGCTGGGTGAGGTGACCAACGAGACCAGCACTGCTCAGCCGACCCATCTCCCAGGCGCCGCACTGGACTTCACCGTTCTGCTGTCCTCCACCCGGCGCGGGGCGCGCCTCGCGCGGCTACTGACCGTCGCCGAGCTCGGCTCGCGTGGGCTGCCGACGGAGACCGCCGCGCACGTCGTCGCCGAACTGGCCGCGAATGCGGCACTGCACGGACGGGTGCCGGGACGGAGTTTCCGGCTCAGGGTCCGTACGGCGGAGGACCCCGGCGCACTCCGTATCGAGGTGACGGACACCCGCAGAGAGCGTGCTCCGGACACCGCACCGCCGCAACCTCCGCCCGCCGACGCGGAGTCGGGGCGCGGGCTGGTGCTCGTCGAGGCGCTGGCCGATCGGTGGGGCGTGGCGCACGGACCATCGCCCTGCAAGACCGTCTGGGCGGAAATCTCCCTCATGCCCGCTACCGCGCTCACCGGATCGCGGCACACCGGGCCCCGGCGCCCCACGACATCAGTCCCTTGAAAGAACCCGCGAAGCACCGGACCAAGCCCCACCAGCCTCCCTTCATCCACACGGGCGAAGGGCGGAAGGCCACAACAGTCACGGGCTGCGGTCGCCGGTGCGCGGCTAGCATGAGTGGCCTGGCCTCCGGTCATCGCAGAAGGGAGCGAGCGCCGTGACGATCACTCCACACCATGCGGGGCACGACGCCGTCCAGTATCAGGCGATGCGGGACATCGTCGAGCGCATGCAGAGCAGTGTGCCCGGCAAGCTGGAGATCACCAGGGAAGGCATCGTTCACGACATGATGTCGCCGGGGGGACCACACGAACTGACGGCGGCGCGCGTCAGCCGTCGCCTGGAGAAGGTGATGCCGGACGGGCTGCTCGCCCATACCGGCACACCTGACGTGGAGGACGCACAGCACGGCGTCGTGCGTCATCCGGACATCATGGTGATCTCCGAGGACGACATGGAGGTCGAGGGGCCATTCGACCCGCGTACCCTCGTCGCCGCCATCGAAGTCGTCTCCCGCTCCAACCCGGACAACGACTGGACGGGCAAGATGCGTGACTATCCGCTGCTGGGGGTCCCGGTCTACGTGGTCTTCGATCCCCGTACCGGCGAAGGCGCCGTCCTCTCCGACATTCACCCCACCCCCGCCGGCCCTCGCTATGCCACCCGTAAGGACTTCGTCTACGGCGAGGACGTCACCATCGGCGACTGGACCATCTCCACCGAGGGCCTGCCCCGCTACGCCTCCTAGCGTCGTGCCCCGCACAGGCGCGCCCGTATCGCACCCGTACCACTTCCGGGCACCGTCGATTGACCTTGTCGCAGCGACAACGTTTCTCCTGGCGGCATGCGGACGGAGAGCTCGCCGAGAAGGAGCTGGCCCAGGTGCTCGCCGAACTGGACGCGGATCTGGCACGCCAGGAGGAGGCCATCCGGCAGCGGCGCACCCGCCTGGCGCAGCTGCTGCACCAGGCGGAGGAAAGCGGCAGGCTGCCTGCCGAAGCGCCGGTCTCGCCCGAACTCGCCGCGCTGTTCCACGACATGGCACGCTTCTCCACCCGGCTGCCCGGTCCCGAGCCCGCGATGGCGGCGAAGGAGCGCGAGCTGCTGGCCCTGCTGGGCTCCAGCCTCGACAGCAGTGCCCGGGGCTGGCTGCACGGAATGATGCACGCGCTCAGCTCCGGCCCTCAGGCCATGGCGCGGGCGTACACGGTCTACGCGGCCCTCGACCGGGACAGCAACTGATCAGCGCGCCGCCACAGCCTGCGGGCTCCGCGCCGTGTCCGAGCCCGGCACCGGCTGCCCCGCGTCGGCCCCCAGCCCCACGATGCGGTTCTCCGCGTCCACGTGCACCACGCGCGGCTTCATCGAACGTGCCTCCGCGTCGTCCACCTGTGCGTAGCTGATCAGGATCACCAG
Organism: Streptomyces sp. 3N207; assembly: GCF_052246355.1. Lineage (NCBI taxonomy): Bacteria > Bacillati > Actinomycetota > Actinomycetes > Kitasatosporales > Streptomycetaceae > Streptomyces > Streptomyces sp. 3N207. Next base: position 539,068 of record NZ_JBQQBV010000001.1, read on the forward strand.
GTCCCCGGGGTGGACGAGATGCGCCGCCGCGCCGTTGATGCCGATGACGCCGGAGCCCGGCTCACCCTCGATGACGTAGGTCTCCAGCCGGGCCCCGTTGGTGATGTCGACGATGTGGACCAGCTCGCCCGGCAGCAGATCCGCTCCCGCCATCAGCTCGGCGTCGATCGTCACCGAGCCGACGTAGTGCAGATCGGCCTGGGTGACAGTGGCCCGGTGGATCTTGGACTTGAACATGGTGCGCAGCACAGTTCACTCCGTACGGGAAAGAAGGGTCGCGCCCCCACCGCAGCGAGGTGCGCGCCGACCCGTCCATGGTAGGACCCCGAACGGCACACGAAAGAGGGCCCGCACGGCATCACAGCCGTACGGGCCCTCTTCTCAGCCGAAGCTGAAGAGCGCTGGACGCGCTAGGTCACTTGATGATCTTGGTGACCTGGCCGGCGCCCACGGTCCGGCCACCCTCACGGATGGCGAACTTGAGGCCCTCTTCCATGGCGACGGGCTGGATGAGCTGGACGCTCATCTCGGTGTTGTCGCCCGGCATGACCATCTCGGTGCCCTCGGGGAGGGTCACCACGCCGGTCACGTCGGTGGTACGGAAGTAGAACTGCGGGCGGTAGTTGTTGAAGAACGGGGTGTGGCGGCCACCCTCGTCCTTCGACAGGATGTACGCCTGCGCCTCGAACTCCGTGTGCGGGGTGACCGAGCCCGGCTTGATGATGACCTGGCCGCGCTCGACGTCCTCGCGCTTGATGCCGCGGAGCAGCAGACCGACGTTCTCACCGGCCTGGCCCTCGTCAAGGAGCTTGCGGAACATCTCGATACCGGTGACGGTGGTCGAGGTCTTCTCTTCCTTGATGCCGATGATGTCGACGTTCTCGTTGACCTTCAGAACACCGCGCTCGATACGGCCGGTGACGACCGTACCGCGACCGGTGATCGTGAAGACGTCCTCGATCGGCATGAGGAACGGCTTCTCGACGTCGCGCTCCGGCTGCGGGATCGCGTCGTCGACAGCCTGCATCAGCTTGACGACGGAGTCGCCCCACTCCTTGTCGCCCTCGAGGGCCTTGAGCGCGGAGACCTTGACGACCGGAACCTCGTCGCCCGGGAACTCGTACTCGGAGAGCAGCTCACGGACCTCGAGCTCGACGAGCTCCATGATCTCCTCGTCGTCCACCATGTCGGCCTTGTTCAGGGCGACGACGATGTACGGAACACCGACCTGGCGGGCCAGGAGCACGTGCTCCTTGGTCTGCGGCATCGGGCCGTCGGTGGCGGCGACCACGAGGATGGCGCCGTCCATCTGCGCCGCACCGGTGATCATGTTCTTGATGTAGTCCGCGTGACCCGGGCAGTCAACGTGGGCGTAGTGACGGTTCTCCGTCTGGTACTCGACGTGCGCGATGGAGATGGTGATACCGCGCTGGCGCTCCTCGGGAGCCTTGTCGATGTTTTCGAACGCCGAAGCCTCGTTCAGGTCCGGGTACGCGTCGTGCAGCACCTTGGTGATCGCCGCGGTAAGAGTGGTCTTGCCGTGGTCGATGTGACCGATGGTGCCGATGTTGACGTGCGGCTTAGTCCGCTCGAACTTCGCCTTCGCCACTGGGGTCCTCCTGTGGACTGGTGCTGTACACCCTCCACATTTTGCGGAGGGGTTCAGGTGGTCGTACCGAACCGGCCAGGACCCCGAGGGGGATGCCCTTGACCTGTTCGCTTGGGTGGGCCGGCGGCCGAGGCGCCCCCGGCACAGTCCGCATCGATGACCGAGCGATCTGTGCCGGAGTGCCCCGAATGCCTTTGCTCCAGCCTAAGGGGTGAGCACGAATGTCCTACTCGCCCCTGAGCGAGTACTGCGACTCGCCCCTGGACGAGTGGATTACTCGCCCCTGGCCTTCGCGATGACCTCCTCGGCGACGTTCCGGGGAACCTCACCGTAGGAGTCGAACTGCATGGAGTACGTGGCACGGCCGGAGGTCTTGCTGCGCAGGTCCCCGACGTAGCCGAACATCTCCGACAGCGGTACCAGGCCGGTGACGAGCTTCGCGTTGCCGCGGTCGTCCATCGACTGGACCTGGCCGCGCCGCGAGTTGATGTCGCCGATCACGTCGCCCATGTAGTCCTCGGGCGTCGTCACCTCGACCTTCATCAGCGGCTCCAGCAGGGCCGGGTTCGCCCTCCGGGCGGCCTCCTTGAACGCCATGGAACCGGCGATCTTGAACGCCATCTCGGAGGAGTCGACGTCGTGGTAGGCACCGTCGAGCAGCGTCACACGGACGCCGGTCAGCGGGTAGCCCGCCAGCACACCGAACTCCATGGCCTCCTGGCAGCCCGCGTCCACGGACGGGATGTACTCCCGCGGGATACGGCCACCGGTGACCTGGTTGACGAACTCGTAGCCGTCGCCCTCGAGCGGCTCGACGTCGATCTGCACCTTCGCGAACTGACCGGAACCACCGGTCTGCTTCTTGTGGGTGTAGTCGACCTTCTCGACCTTCTTGCGGAGCGACTCGCGGTAGGCCACCTGCGGCTTACCGACGTTGGCCTCGACCTTGAACTCGCGCTTCATACGGTCGACCAGCACGTCCAGGTGCAGCTCGCCCATGCCCGCGATGATCGTCTGGCCGGTGTCCTCGTTCGTCTTGACCTGGAAGGACGGGTCCTCCTCGGCCAGCCGCTGGATCGCGACGCCCAGCTTCTCCTGGTCGCCCTTCGACTTGGGCTCGATGGCGACCTCGATGACCGGGGCCGGGAAGTCCATCGACTCCAGGATCACCGGGTTGCCCGCGTCACAGAGGGTCTCACCGGTGGTGGTCTGCTTCAGACCCATGACGGCGACGATGTCGCCGGCACCCACCGAGTCGATCTCCTCACGCTTGTTCGCGTGCATCCGGTAGATCTTGCCGATGCGCTCCTTGCGGCCCTTCACCGAGTTCAGCACCTGGGTGCCGGTGTTCAGGCGGCCCGAGTAGACGCGCAGGAAGGTCAGCTTGCCGAGGTGCGGGTCGCTGGCAATCTTGAACGCCAGCGCCGACATCGGCTCTTCCTCGGTCGGACGACGCGTGATGATCTCCTCGGCGTCCTTCGGGGACTGGCCCTCGACGGCCTCGACATCGATCGGGGCCGGCAGGTAGCGGGCAATCGCGTCGAGCAGGGGCTGCACGCCCTTGTTCTTGAACGCGGTGCCGCAGAACACCGGGGTCACCGTGATGGTGCCCTCGGCGCCCGTGGAGGCCAGCGTGACCCGGCGGATCGCCGCGATGAGCTGCTCCTCGGTGGGCTCCTGGCCCTCCAGGTACAGCTCCATCATCTCTTCGTCGTTCTCCGCGACGGCTTCGAGCAGCTTGCCGCGCCACTCCTCGGCCGCCTCGGCGTGGGTGTCCGGGATGTCGACGGTGTCGTACATCTCGCCCATCTTGGCCTCGGGCGACCAGACGAGGGCCTTCATCGACACCAGGTCGACGACGCCCTTGAAGTCCGCCTCGGTGCCGATCGGCAGCTGCATGACCAGCGGGATCGCACCCAGGCGGTCGCTGATCATGTCGACGCAGCGGTGGAACTCCGCACCGGTACGGTCGAGCTTGTTGACGAAGCAGATGCGCGGAACGCCGTAGCGGTCGGCCTGCCGCCACACCGTTTCGGACTGCGGCTCCACACCGGCGACACCGTCGAACACCGTCACGGCACCGTCGAGCACGCGCAGCGCACGCTCCACCTCGACGGTGAAGTCGACGTGGCCCGGGGTGTCGATGATGTTGATGGTGTAGTCGACGCCGTTGAGCGGCCAGTGAGTGGTCGTCGCGGCGGACGTGATCGTGATGCCGCGCTCCTGCTCCTGCTCCATCCAGTCCATCGTGGCAGCGCCGTCGTGGACCTCACCGATCTTGTAGCTGCGACCGGTGTAGAAGAGGATCCGCTCGGTGGTCGTCGTCTTGCCCGCGTCGATGTGCGCCATGATCCCGATGTTGCGGACCTTGGCAAGGTCAAGTGAAGTGGTAGCCATAAGGCTTCAGTCTTCTCTCGGTCTCGATGGGGGTAGCGACTACCAGCGGTAGTGCGCGAAGGCCTTGTTGGACTCGGCCATCTTGTGCGTGTCCTCGCGCTTCTTCACGGCGGCGCCGAGCCCGTTGGAGGCATCGAGCAGCTCGTTCATCAGACGCTCGGTCATGGTCTTCTCGCGGCGGGCGCGGGAGTACCCCACGATCCAGCGCAGCGCGAGAGTGGAGGAACGGCCGGGGCGGACCTCGACCGGAACCTGGTAGGTGGCGCCACCGACGCGGCGGGAGCGGACCTCGAGGGTCGGCTTGACGTTCTCGAGCGCGCGCTTGAGCGTGATGACCGGGTCGTTGCCGGTCTTCTCGCGCAGCCCCTCCATGGCGCCGTAGACGATGCGCTCGGCGGTGGAGCGCTTACCGTTCAGCAGCACCTTGTTGATGAGGGAGGTCACCAGAGGAGAGCCGTAGACCGGGTCGATGATGACCGGGCGCTTCGGGGCAGGGCCCTTACGAGGCATTCTTACTTCTCCTTCTTGGCGCCGTAGCGGCTGCGAGCCTGCTTGCGGTTCTTGACGCCCTGCGTGTCGAGGGAGCCGCGGATGATCTTGTAGCGAACACCCGGCAGGTCCTTCACACGGCCACCGCGCACGAGCACGATGGAGTGCTCCTGCAGGTTGTGACCCTCACCCGGAATGTAGGCGGTCACCTCGATCCCGCTGGTCAGGCGCACACGGGCGACCTTGCGCAGGGCCGAGTTCGGCTTCTTCGGGGTGGTCGTGAACACGCGCGTGCAGACGCCTCGGCGCTGGGGCGAACCCTCAAGTGCGGGCGTCTTGTTCTTCTCGACCTTGTCCTGCCGGCCCTTGCGGACCAGCTGCTGGATCGTAGGCACCGTTTCTCCGGTTTCTGTGTGCCAGTCTCGATAAAGCTAACCTGGGCCATCCCCGACCCACGAGGTCGGGTGTGTCGAAGACTGCGGTCCCCTCCGGGAGAAATCCATTGAGAGATCTCCGCAGAGGCGGAAGCTTCTCCATGGTGAGAAGCAGCAGAGTCCGGTGTCTCCGGCTGCGCGTAGGCCCGCAATCGCGGGCGGGAACAGCGCAGGGGACACCCCAGGCACAGAGACTGAGGGTACCTACCTCATCGGCTGGGGTCAAAACAAATGGACCGGCCACCATAGCGCCCCCGACCTGCGAGAAACAGGGCGCCGACGGAGGCCGCCGACGGGCGGCGTCAGCTCGATGCCACGATCACTCCGAAGATGATCGCCAGGATGGTGCCGATGGCCAGCCAGCCCAGCACCAGCCCTGCCATGGCCAGTCCCTCGCCCTGCTCTCCCGACCGCCGGATCTCCGCCTTCGCCTTGTGCCCCAGAATCACCGCGGGGATCGCCGTCAGCCCGTACATCGGCGTCAGGACCCCGCAGACCAGCGCCCCGATCGCCGAGCCGTTGGTACGCGGCGGAGGCGTGGGCAGAAACGTGCGCGGCACCTGCGGATAGGCGGGCTGCGGCGCCGGAACCGGCACCGGCCCCTGCGGCAGATCCGCGATGAGCATGCTCAGCTCCGCGTACGTCTGCGCCTGCGAGGCGCGCGCCAGCCGCTGCTCGTACTCGTCCTGGCCCAGCCGGCCCTCACTGAAGCCGGCCTTCAGCACGTCGATCGCCCGCTCCCGGTCGGTATGCGAGGCACGCATCGAACCGACCTGCTGACTCTGGATCGGAACTGCGCCAGGCTTCTGCTGCCCCTGGCTCGGGACAAGACCAGGGCTGTGTCCCTGGTCCGGGGCACCTCCAGGATTCCACGGTCCGAACGCCACCGGCCCCCACCTCCCAGCTCGCTTGCCGTTCCCTCCATCATCCATGACGCGGGCACTCCGTGGCTGGTTCACCCCCGCACGGATCCATCGCGATTCCGAGCCCCGATACGACCGCGGGGCGGCCACCCGTAGTGGGTGACCGCCCCGTGGCGTTGGATCGGACTCAGGCGTTGTAGGGCCCGTAGTCGTAGTCCTCAAGCGGAACTGCCTGGCCGGAGCCGGTGCCGAAGGGCGAGTAGTCGATGTCGTCGTAACCGACGGCCGAGTACATCGCGGCCTTCGCCTCCTCGGTGGGCTCGACCCGGATGTTGCGGTAGCGGGACAGGCCCGTACCGGCCGGGATGAGCTTACCGATGATGACGTTCTCCTTGAGGCCGATCAGGGAGTCCGACTTGGCGTTGATCGCCGCGTCGGTCAGGACCCTGGTCGTCTCCTGGAAGGACGCCGCCGACAGCCACGACTCGGTGGCCAGCGACGCCTTGGTGATGCCCATCAGCTGCGGACGGCCGGAGGCCGGGTGGCCGCCCTCCTGCACCACACGCCGGTTCTCACCCTCGAACTTGGTGCGCTCCACCAGCTCGCCCGGCAGCAGCTCGGCGTCGCCGGACTCGATGATCGTCACACGGCGCAGCATCTGCCGGATGATGATCTCGATGTGCTTGTCGTGGATCGACACACCCTGCGAGTTGTAGACCTTCTGGACCTCGCCCACCAGGTGCACCTGAACCGCGCGCTGGCCGAGGATACGGAGCACGTCGTGCGGGTTCTCCGTACCGACGGTCAGCCGCTGGCCGACGGCGACGTGTTCGCCCTCGCCCACCAGCAGCCGGGCGCGCTTGGAGACGCTGTAGGAGGTCTCGTCCGAGCCGTCGTCGGGGGTGACGATGACCTTCTTGGTCTTCTCCGTCTCCTCGATCCGGACCCGGCCCGCCGACTCCGAGATCGGCGCGACGCCCTTGGGCGTACGGGCCTCGAACAGCTCGACCACACGCGGCAGACCCTGGGTGATGTCGTCACCGGCCACACCACCGGTGTGGAAGGTACGCATCGTCAGCTGAGTGCCGGGCTCACCGATCGACTGGGCGGCGATGATGCCGACGGCCTCACCGATGTCGACCAGCTTGCCGGTGGCCAGCGAGCGGCCGTAGCACATGGCGCAAGTGCCCACGTGCGACTCACAGGTGAGGATGGACCGCGTCTTGACGATCTCCACACCGTGCCGGACCAGCTCGTCGATGAGCACGTCGCCCAGGTCGGTACCGGCTGGGGCCAGCACCATGCCGTCCACGACGATGTCCTCGGCGAGGCAGCGCGCGTACACGCTGGTCTCGACGTCCTCCGCCTTGCGCAGCACGCCGTCCTCGCCCTTGGAGGCGATCCGCAGCTTGAGGCCGCGCTCGGTGCCGCAGTCCTCCTCGCGGATGATCACATCCTGCGAGACGTCGACCAGACGACGGGTCAGGTAGCCCGAGTCCGCGGTACGCAGGGCGGTGTCGGCGAGACCCTTACGGGCACCGTGCGTGGAGATGAAGTACTCCAGCACGGAGAGACCCTCACGGAACGACGCCTTGATGGGCCGCGGGATGGTCTCGTTCTTCGCGTTCGACACCAGACCGCGCATACCGGCGATCTGACGCATCTGCATCATGTTCCCTCGGGCGCCCGAGTCCACCATCATGAAGATCGGGTTCGTCTTCGGGAAGTTCTCGTTCATCGCCTCGGAGACCTCGTTGGTCGCCTTGGTCCAAATGGCGATGAGCTCCTGCGTGCGCTCGTCCTTGGTGATCAGTCCGCGCTCGTACTGCTTCTGGACCTTCTCGTCCTGCGCCTCGTAACCGGCGATGATCTGCGGCTTGGCGTCCGGGACGACAACGTCCGTGATCGCGATGGTCACACCCGAGCGGGTCGCCCAGAAGTAACCGGCCGACTTCAGGTTGTCGAGCGCCGCGGCGACGACGACCTTGGGGTAGCGCTCGGCCAGGTCGTTGACGATCTGGGAGAGCTGCTTCTTGCCCACCGTGTAGTCGACGAACGGGTACTCCTCGGGCAGCAGCTCGTTGAAGAGCGCCCGGCCCAGCGAGGTGTGCAGTCGGAACGGGTCGCCCGGCTGCCACTCCGGCTCGCCCTCCTCCGGCGCCGGCGGGGTCCAGCCCAGCGGCGGGGTGGTACCGGCCGGGAAGCGGATGTCGATCTTCGCCTGGAGCGACAGCTCCCCGGCGTCGAACGCCATGATCGCTTCCGCGGTGGAGTTGAACGAGCGGCCGTCGCCCTTGGTGACGCGCTGCTCCTCGTCCGTGGTGAGGAAGAACAGACCCAGGACCATGTCCTGCGTCGGCATCGTCACCGGCCGGCCGTCGGCCGGCTTGAGGATGTTGTTCGAGGACAGCATCAGGATGCGGGCCTCGGCCTGCGCCTCCGCGGACAGCGGCAGGTGCACGGCCATCTGGTCACCGTCGAAGTCCGCGTTGAACGCGGTGCACACGAGCGGGTGGATCTGAATGGCCTTGCCCTCGACCAGCTGCGGCTCGAACGCCTGGATGCCGAGACGGTGCAGCGTCGGTGCCCGGTTGAGCAGCACCGGGTGCTCCGCGATGACCTCTTCCAGCACGTCGTAGACGACCGTGCGGCCGCGCTCGACCATGCGCTTGGCGCTCTTGATGTTCTGCGCGTGGTTGAGGTCCACCAGCCGCTTCATCACGAACGGCTTGAACAGCTCCAGCGCCATCGCCTTGGGCAGACCGCACTGGTGCAGCTTGAGCTGCGGACCGACGACGATGACGGAACGGGCCGAGTAGTCGACGCGCTTACCCAGCAGGTTCTGCCGGAAGCGGCCCTGCTTGCCCTTGAGCATGTCGCTGAGGGACTTCAGCGGACGGTTGCCCGGACCGGTGACCGGACGGCCACGGCGGCCGTTGTCGAACAGCGCGTCGACGGCCTCCTGGAGCATCCGCTTCTCGTTGTTGACGATGATCTCGGGCGCGCCGAGGTCGAGAAGCCGCTTCAGGCGGTTGTTGCGGTTGATGACACGGCGGTACAGGTCGTTCAAGTCGGAGGTCGCGAAGCGGCCACCGTCCAGCTGCACCATCGGACGCAGGTCCGGCGGGATGACCGGCACGCAGTCCAGCACCATGCCCTTGGGGCTGTTGCTGGTCTGCAGGAACGCGGAGACGACCTTGAGCCGCTTCAGCGCACGGGTCTTCTTCTGGCCCTTGCCGGTGCGGATGATCTCGCGGAGCCGCTCGGCCTCCTCCTCCAGATCGAAGGTCTCCAGGCGCTTCTGCAGCGCGGCAGCGCCCATGGAGCCGTCGAAGTAGGTCCCGAAGCGGTCGCGCAGCTCGCGGTAGAGCAGCTCGTCGCCCTCCAGGTCCTGCACCTTGAGGTTCTTGAAGCGGCTCCAGACCTCGTCCAGCCGGTCCAGCTCACGCTGGGCGCGGTCGCGGATCTGCTTCATCTCACGCTCGGCGCCCTCGCGCACCTTGCGGCGCACGTCCGCCTTGGCGCCCTCGGCCTCCAGCTCGGCCAGGTCGCTCTCCTGCTTCTTGGCGCGGGCCTCGAGGTCGGCGTCACGGCGCTGCTCGATCTGCTGGCGCTCCACGCCGACATGCGCCTCCAGGGAGGGCAGGTCGCGGGTGCGGCGCTCCTCGTCGACGTACGTGATCATGTACGCCGCGAAGTAGATGACCTTCTCCAGGTCCTTGGGCGCCAGGTCGAGCAGGTAGCCCAGGCGGGAGGGAACACCCTTGAAGTACCAGATGTGGGTCACGGGAGCGGCAAGCTCGATGTGGCCCATCCGCTCACGGCGCACCTTGGCGCGGGTCACCTCGACGCCGCAGCGCTCACAGATGATGCCCTTGAAGCGGACGCGCTTGTACTTGCCGCAGTAGCACTCCCAGTCCCGGGTCGGACCGAAGATCTTCTCGCAGAAGAGTCCGTCCTTCTCGGGCTTGAGGGTGCGGTAGTTGATGGTCTCCGGCTTCTTGACCTCGCCGTGCGACCACTGACGGATGTCGTCAGCGGTGGCAAGGCCAATTCGCAGTTCGTCGAAGAAGTTGACGTCGAGCACTCTCGTCAATCCCTCTCAGGGTCGTATGTCAATGGTCTGAACGGGTCGCGGGGAGGGCCGGGACGCGGGGCGCGCGCCCCGGCCGACTCCGTCAGACCTCTTCGACGCTGCTCGGCTCGCGCCGGGACAGGTCGATTCCGAGCTCCTCCGCCGCGCGGAAGACGTCCTCGTCGGTGTCGCGCATCTCGATCGACATGCCGTCCGAGGACAGCACCTCGACGTTGAGACAGAGCGACTGCATCTCCTTGATGAGCACCTTGAAGGACTCGGGGATGCCCGGCTCCGGGATGTTCTCGCCCTTGACGATGGCCTCGTAGACCTTCACGCGGCCGGTGACGTCGTCGGACTTGATGGTCAGCAGCTCCTGCAGCGCGTACGCGGCGCCGTACGCCTCCAGGGCCCACACCTCCATCTCACCGAAGCGCTGGCCACCGAACTGGGCCTTACCACCCAGCGGCTGCTGGGTGATCATGGAGTACGGGCCGGTCGAGCGAGCGTGCAGCTTGTCGTCGACCAGGTGGTGCAGCTTGAGGATGTACATGTACCCGACCGAGATCGGGTCCGGGAACGGCTCGCCGGAGCGGCCGTCGAACAGGTGGGCCTTGCCGGACGGCTGGACCATCCGGTCGCCGTCGCGGTTCGGGAGCGTGGACTCGAAGAGACCCGCGATCTCGTCCTCGCGGGCACCGTCGAAGACCGGCGTCGCCACGTTGGTCTTCGGCGCCACATCGTCCGCACCGATCGCCTGGAGGCGCTGCATCCACTCCTCGGAGCCCTCGACCTTCCAGCCCTGGGAGGCCAGCCAGCCCAGGTGGATCTCCAGGACCTGACCGGGGTTCATCCGGGAGGGGACACCCAGCGGGTTGAGGATCACATCGACCGGGGTGCCGTCCTCCAGGAACGGCATGTCCTCGACCGGCAGGATCTTCGAGATGACGCCCTTGTTGCCGTGCCGGCCAGCGAGCTTGTCACCGTCGGTGATCTTGCGCTTCTGTGCGACGTAGACGCGCACCAGCTGGTTGACGCCCGGAGGCAGCTCGTCGCCCTCCTCGCGGTCGAAGACGCGGACGCCGATGACCTTGCCGGTCTCGCCGTGCGGCACCTTCAGCGAGGTGTCACGGACCTCGCGCGCCTTCTCACCGAAGATCGCGCGCAGCAGCCGCTCCTCGGGGGTCAGCTCGGTCTCACCCTTCGGGGTGACCTTGCCGACGAGGATGTCGCCCGCCTCGACCTCGGCGCCGATGCGGATGATGCCGCGCTCGTCGAGGTCGGCCAGGACCTCCTCGGAGACGTTCGGGATGTCCCGGGTGATCTCCTCGGGGCCGAGCTTGGTGTCACGGGCGTCAACCTCGTGCTCCTCGATGTGGATCGAGGAGAGGACGTCGTCCTGCACCAGCCGCTGGCTGAGGATGATCGCGTCCTCGTAGTTGTAGCCCTCCCACGGCATGAAGGCCACGAGCAGGTTCTTGCCGAGCGCCATCTCACCTTCGTCGGTGGACGGACCGTCGGCCAGCACCTGGCCCTCGATGACACGGGAGCCCTCGTCCACGAGCACCTTCTGGTTGAAGGAGGTGCCCTGGTTGGAGCGGGTGAACTTGGCGACGCGGTAGGTGGTGTACGTACCGTCGTCGTTGGCCACCGTGATGTAGTCCGCGGAGACCTCCTGGACAACACCGTCCTTCTCGGCCTTGATGACATCCCCGGCGTCGACCGCGCAGCGGTACTCCATGCCGGTGCCGACCAGCGGCGCCTCGGCCTTGATGAGCGGCACGGCCTGCCGCATCATGTTCGACCCCATCAGCGCGCGGTTGGCGTCGTCGTGCTCGAGGAAGGGGATCATGGCCGTCGCGACCGACACCATCTGGCGCGGCGAGACGTCCATGTAGTCCACGTCGTCACCCGGGATCAGGTCGACCTCGCCGCCACGGCGGCGGACCAGCACCCGGTCCTCGGCGAACCGCATCTCCTCGGTGAGGGGCGCGTTCGCCTGGGCGATCACGAAGCGGTCTTCCTCGTCTGCCGTGAGGTAGTGCACCTCGTCGGTGACGACTCCGTCGACCACCTTCCGGTACGGCGTCTCGACGAAGCCGAAGGGGTTCACGCGGCCGTACGAGGCGAGCGAACCGATCAGACCGATGTTCGGTCCTTCCGGCGTCTCGATCGGGCACATCCGGCCGTAGTGCGAGGGGTGCACGTCACGGACCTCGAAGCCCGCCCGCTCACGGCTCAGACCACCCGGGCCGAGCGCGTTGAGACGGCGCTTGTGGGTGAGCCCGGAGATCGGGTTCGTCTGGTCCATGAACTGGGACAGCTGGCTGGTGCCGAAGAACTCCTTGATGGAGGCGACGACCGGCCGGATGTTGATCAGCGTCTGCGGCGTGATCGCCTCGACGTCCTGCGTGGTCATCCGCTCACGGACGACGCGCTCCATACGGGCGAGACCCGTACGGACCTGGTTCTGGATCAGCTCGCCCACGTTGCGCAGCCGGCGGTTGCCGAAGTGGTCGATGTCGTCGGTCTCGATGACGATCGTGTCGCCCTCGGCGGACTGCGACTCGGTCTCGCCCGCGTGCAGCTTCACCAGGTACTTGATCGTGGCGATGATGTCGGCCGTGGTGAGCACGCCGGAGTCCAGCGGCTCGTCACCGCCGAGCTTCTTGTTGACCTTGTACCGGCCGACCTTGGCCAGGTCGTACCGCTTCGGGTTGAAGTAGAGGTTCTCCAGCAGCGTCTGCGCAGCCTCACGGGTCGGGGGCTCACCCGGACGCAGCTTGCGGTAGATGTCGAGCAGCGCGTCGTCCTGACCCTGGGTGTGGTCCTTCTCCAGGGTGGCGCGCATGGACTCGTACTGGCCGAACTCCTCGAGGATCTGCTCGGTGGTCCAGCCGAGCGCCTTGAGCAGAACGGTCACGGACTGCTTACGCTTACGGTCGATACGGACACCGACCATGTCGCGCTTGTCGATCTCCATCTCCAGCCAGGCACCGCGGGACGGGATGATCTTGGCGGAGTAGATGTCCTTGTCGGAGGTCTTGTCGATGGAGGAGTCGAAGTAGACACCCGGGGACCGGACGAGCTGGGTGACGACGACACGCTCGGTGCCGTTGATCACGAAGGTGCCCTTGTTGGTCATGAGCGGGAAGTCGCCCATGAAGACCGTCTGGGACTTGATCTCACCGGTCTCGTTGTTGGTGAACTCGGCCGTGACGAAGAGCGGAGCCGCGTACGTGAAGTCGCGCTCCTTGCACTCGTCGATCGAGTTCTTGGGGGGCTCGAAGCGGTGATCGCGGAAGGTCAGCGACATCGACCCGGAGAAGTCCTCGATCGGGGAGATCTCCTCGAAGATCTCTTCCAGACCGGACTTGGTGGGGACGTCCTGTCCACTGTCCAGCGCGGCCTCGACGCGAGCCTTCCAGGCGTCATTGCCGAGCAGCCAGTCAAAGCTCTCGGTCTGGAGCGCGAGAAGGTTCGGAACCTCGAGGGGCTCCTTGATCTTCGCAAAAGAGATACGCAGCGGGGCAGTGCTGGCGCCGTTGTTCGAATTGGCAGTCGAGGCAGTGCGCGAGGCGGCCAAGAGGGGGTCCTTCCGAGGGCTCGGACTCTCTACACGCATACCGGTGCCCCTGGTGACGGGCAGGGGGCAGCTAATAGGCAGCGCAAAGGGTCAGTGTAGCCACAAGGCCCACTGATGTCCAGAAAGGATTACGGGAAACCGGCTCACGCCCCGGTCTCCACCTCCTGCGGTTGTTCTTCTCGTTCCGCCCCCGTCCCCGGCGGCCTCGATACGCCGGGGCGGACGTGCTCTGCTGCGGTTCGTCGTGCCTGCCGCAACACTTCCCGCTTCGCCGTCGATCCATGCCTCGGAGTTCGGATCGATGTGACGACGCGTCCCGAGAATTGCGCGCTGCGTGCCGTTCGTCAAGGCCCCCAGGAGCAACGAAGATCACCATACCCGCCGTCGTCCACCCAGGGCGCGACCGTCCAGCAACGGCGAAGGGCGACCACCCGTCTGGGTGATCGCCCTGCGCTGCACAGCTACCCACGTGAGGTAGCCCGCGGTCTACCGCGATGACTCCGCGAGCCGGTGGCTCATCGGGGTCGGCGTCACTTGACCTCGACGGAGGCGCCTGCGCCCTCGAGGGACTCCTTGGCCTTGTCGGCGGCGTCCTTGGCGACCTTCTCGAGGACCGGCTTCGGGGTGCCGTCCACGAGCTCCTTGGCCTCCTTCAGACCCAGCGAGGTCAGCTCACGCACGACCTTGATGACCTGGATCTTCTTGTCGCCGGCGCCGGTCAGGACGACGTCGAACTCGTCCTGCTCGGGCTCGGCCTCGGCGGCAACCGGGCCACCCGGGGCGGCGACGACGGCGGCGGCCGGGGCGGCGGCCTCGACGTCGAACTTCTCCTCGAACTTCTTCACGAAGTCCGACAGCTCGATGAGGGTCATCTCCTCGAACTGGGCAAGCAGTTCGTCCTGGCTGAGCTTCGCCATGGTTGGTGGTCCTTCCACTTCAGTCGGCTGGTGCCGGATCAATATGTCGGCGGGCTTACGGCCCGCTGTGACCGAGTTCGGCCGGTCACCGGTTACGGCCGGTCACCCGCTGTCGCGGGCACCGACTGCGCCGGTTACTCGGACTCGGCCTCGGCGGGAGCCGTGGTGTCGGCACCGCCCTGCTCTTCGACCTTGCTACGAAGCGCGTCCGCGGTGCGGACGAACTTCGAGAGCGGGGCCTGGAAGGTCGCCGCGGCCTTGGCCATGGACGCCTTCATGCCACCGGCCAGCTTGGCGAGCAGCACCTCACGGGACTCGAGGTCCGCGAGCTTCTTGAGGTCGTCGGCGCCGTACAGCGCGCCGTCGACGATGCCGCCCTTGATCACGAGGGCGGGGTTGTCCTTGGCGAAGTCACGGAGACCCTTCGCCGCCTCGACCGGGTCACCGGTCACGAAGGCGACAGCCGAGGAGCCCGTCAGGAACTCGTCGAGCTCGTTGATCCCGGCCTCGTTGGCCGCGATCTTGGTCAGCGTGTTCTTCACCACTCGGTACTGAGCGTTGTCACCGAGCGCACGGCGCAGCTCCTTGAGCTGGGCCACGGAGAGTCCGGTGTACGCGGTGACCACAGCGGCGTTGGAGCCACGGAACTTGTCCGTGATCTCGTTGACGGCTGCGATCTTGTCGGGAGCGACCTGTTCCCTCGCCATGGGCCTCGGCCTCCTTCCGGGTGATGAGGACCGCTCGGAAGGGGCTGAACACGACAAACGCCCCAGCGCAGGCGCATGGGGCGTCGACTCGACCGAAGCGCTTACAGCGCCTCGGGAGTTCTTCCTCAGTCACCTGCGCGGGTCGTCCGCAGCGAGCGGATCCTTCGGCCGTCGGCACTCTGTGCGCGCACGACGACGACCAGCGGTCTTTGGCTTCGTATGGAGACTACGCGAACGGGCCCGGGACCGGCAAATCCGGTCCCGGGCCCGCTGAGAGTGCACCGCGGGGTCAGCTGAGGCCGCCGCCGCTCTTCATCAGCTCCGCGGCGTCCGATGTCTCGCCGGCGGGCGGAGCGGTCACGTTCACGGGGGTGCCGTAGTCCGTGTAGTAGTTGGTGGCGTCGATGCCCGTGGCGCCGTCGGTGCTCTTGGCGACCTCGTGCTTCTTGACCAGCAGGTCGTTCTCATCGACCCACAGATCGATCTTCTCCTTCTTCAGCCCCTGCTGCTTGAACTGCTGCTCCAGCGCCTGAAGGTCTTTCTCCGAGAGATCCTTCGACTGCATCCGGGTCAGCTCGGAGACGGAGATCGTGCCGGAGTAGTGCGTGGTCTTCTTGCCACGCACCGTCTCGGAACCGAGCGCCTTGACCTTGCCCGAGGCCAGGACGAGCTGTACCGAGCGCGCCGGGTTGTTGTTCTGCATCTGGTCCTTGAGCATGGCGCCCGAGGCGCCGCCCTGCTTGGCCAGCGCGTCGTAGTCGTACTTCATCCACTTCTTGCCGCCGGGGGCGCCGCCGGTGGAGGGGTGGACGTACATCGCGTCGGGCAGGTAGCGGGCCTCGGCGGACTGGGCGCCGCCGGCCATGGTGAGGTCGGCCTCGCCCTTCATGCCGCCGCCGGACCAGTCGAAGGCGCCTTCCATGCTGGTTTCCATGGTCTTGCCCTGGGACGTCTGCTTGTTGACGCCTTCGACCTTGGCGGAGTTCTGCTTGTCGGTGGCCGTCGATGCCTTCTTCAGGGCCGTCATGGCGTTCTGGGCGGTCGAGCCGCCGCCCTTGGAGTCGCCGCCCCCACTGCCACCGCCGTCCGCCTTCTCGCTGCCGCACGCCGTCAGGCTCGCCATCAGCGCGATGCCCGCGGCAGCTGCCGCCATCCTGGTCCTCCGCATGGACTCCCCCTCGTTGTGGGCGGGCCCGACGGGCCCCCGTTCATCGGCTTATCCGCACCTTATGCAACGGGGGAGACGACGTACGCACCGGGACGGGTTCCACGGCCGCACAGAGCCGTCGGAGCCGAAGACGCCTGGGCCGGTGGAGCTGTGGCCCGGAAAGACGGCGAAGGCCGGTGCCCACCCCCGTCAGGGAGCGGGCACCGGCCTTCGGCCGGCTGCGCGCCGGTCGCGGATCAGACCGCGGCCGGGTCCTCCTCGACGAGGAGGTTGCGGGTGCGGTTCGGGTCGACCGGGATGCCGGGGCCCATCGTGGTGGCGACGGAAGCCTTCTTGATGTACCGGCCCTTCGCCGCCGCGGGCTTCAGCCTGGTGATCTCCTCAAGGGCTGCGGCGTAGTTCTCGACGAGCTGCTGCTCGTCGAAGGACGCCTTGCCGATGATGAAGTGCAGGTTGGAGTGCTTGTCGACGCGGAACTCGATCTTGCCGCCCTTGATGTCGCCCACGGCCTTGGCCACGTCGGGGGTGACGGTACCGGTCTTCGGGTTCGGCATCAGACCACGCGGACCGAGCACGCGGCCGAGGCGGCCGACCTTGCCCATCAGGTCCGGGGTGGCGACGACAGCGTCGAAGTCGAGACGGCCGCCTGCGACCTCCTCGATGAGCTCGTCGGAGCCGACGATGTCGGCCCCCGCGGCCTCCGCCGCCGCAGCACGGTCGCCGGTCGCGAAGACCAGGACCCGGGCGGTCTTACCGGTGCCGTGCGGGAGGTTGACGGTGCCGCGGACCATCTGGTCGGCCTTGCGCGGGTCGACGCCCAGGCGCATGGCGACCTCGACGGTCGCGTCGAAGTTCTTCGTGGAGGTCTCCTTGGCGAGACGGACGGCCTCCAGAGGCGCGTACTGACGCGTCCTGTCGATCTTCGCGTCCGCTTCGCGGAGAGTCTTGCTGCGCTTCACTGCTGCTCCTGACGGTATGGAGTCGTGGTACGGGCCAGCGCTTGGCCCTGCCACGGGGATGGGGAGGTGCCGGTGCCGGGGGCTCAGCCCTCGACGGTCACACCCATGGAACGGGCGGTACCGGCGATGATCTTCTCCGCCTGGTCCAGGTCGTTGGCGTTGAGGTCGGGCATCTTGGTCGTGGCGATCTCGCGCACCTGGTCGCGGGTGATCTTGGCGACCTTGTTGGTGTGCGGGGTGCCGGAGCCCTTCTCCACGCCGGCGGCCTTGAGGATCATCTTCGAGGCCGGCGGCGTCTTGGTGATGAAGGTGAAGGAGCGGTCCTCGTAGACCGTGATCTCCACCGGGATCACCCAGCCACGCTGCGACTCGGTCGCCGCGTTGTACGCCTTGCAGAACTCCATGATGTTGACGCCGTGCTGACCCAGCGCCGGACCGACCGGCGGAGCCGGGTTGGCTGCACCGGCCTGGATCTGGAGCTTGATCAGCCCCGCGACCTTCTTCTTCTTGGGAGGCATGTTCTCTCCGGGTCCTGGTGAGAGGTGATTCGCCCTCCGCCCGTCACCCGGGCGGAGGCATACCGCACAACGATAGCCCGTACCGTTACGCGGCTTGAAACCGAGCAGGTCAGGAAGGGCGCAAGCGCCTTCCTGACCTGTCCGGAAGCGGGGTACTGCCCGGCCGAAGGCCGGGACAGTCAGTTCTTCTGGATCTGGTCGAAGCTCAGCTCGACCGGGGTCTCGCGGCCGAAGATCTCGACAAGGCCCTTGACCTTCTTCGAGTCGGCGTTGATCTCGTTGATGGTCGCCTGGAGGGTGGCGAACGGGCCGTCGGTGACGGTGACCGAGTCGCCGACCTCGAAGTCGAGGACCTGGACCTCGACCTTGCGGCCCGGGCCGCCCGCAGGCTTCCCCTCCTCGTCGGCCGCAGCGGCCTTGGCGGCCTTCTCCTCGGCCTCCGGGGCGAGCATCTTGACGATCTCGTCGAGGGTCAGCGGGTACGGGTCGTAGGCGTTGCCGACGAAGCCGGTGACGCCCGGGGTGTTACGGACGACGCCCCACGACTCGTTGGTCAGATCCATCCGGACCAGCACATAGCCGGGCAGCTTGTTCTGCCGCACGGTACGGCGGTCGCCGTTCTTGATCTGGACGACCTCCTCCTGCGGCACCTCGGCCTGGAAGATGAAGTCCTCGACGTTGAGCGAGACGGCGCGCTGCTCCAGGTTGGTCTTCACGCGGTTCTCGTAGCCGGCGTAGGTGTGGATCACGTACCACTCGCCGGGCAGATGGCGCAGCTCGTCGCGGAGCTGGGCGACGGGGTCGACCTGCTCCTCCTCGGCCTCTTCGCCCTCAGCAGCCTCTTCGGCCTCGGCCTGCGCCTCGTCGGCAGACTCGGCGGTCTCGGCTGCGGGCTCGCCTTCCTCGTGGACGGCGGCCTCCTCGGCGGGCTCACCGGCAGCGGCCTCGGCGGCTTCCGCCCGGTCGACGCTGCTGTCCGCCGCCTCGACGATGTCGCGCGCCGTGTCATCACCCTCTGCGGGCTCGACGGCATCGTTCATGTTCGGCTCAGACACGGTGGCTGCTTCTTCCTGGCTTCAAGGGGTCGAACATGCGGAAAGCCCCGCGGAGGGGGCTCTGCGCGGAGGGTCAGCCGAAGACGTGTTTCATGACTTCGGCCAGCCCATAGTCAATCACGAACACCAAAGCGATGATGATGATGACAAAGACGATCACCACGCTCGTGTACGTGGAGAGCTGCTGCCGCGTCGGCCAGACGACCTTCCGAAGCTCCGCGACGATCTGGCGGTAGAAAAGCGCGAGCCTGGCCATCGGCCCCTTCTTCGCCCGCTTTCCG
Organism: Streptomyces sp. 3N207; assembly: GCF_052246355.1. NCBI lineage: Bacteria > Bacillati > Actinomycetota > Actinomycetes > Kitasatosporales > Streptomycetaceae > Streptomyces > Streptomyces sp. 3N207. The sequence continues at coordinate 558,126 of NZ_JBQQBV010000001.1, forward strand.
CCCTTTCGGGGCTTCTTGCCTTCGGACGACCCTCCGGGCTCGGGGACCTCGGTGGTGTCCGTGATCTCCGTCACTCGTCCTCACCTGATCCGGGTCGTTGCCCTGCGGCGTCCGGCCCGGCCGCACGGCGGTGCAATTCAGTGCATTCTACGTACGCAAGCACACACCTTGGCGACGTGTGTGTAGCAGGGCCGGAGGGACTCGAACCCCCAACCGCTGGTTTTGGAGACCAGTGCTCTACCAATTGAGCTACGACCCTTTGTATCTCCCTCAACCTACCGCATCCACGCCACTGCATGGAGTGCGCGCCAAGAGCACGCTGTGAGTGACGGTTGAAGGCCAACGACGTGAGAGTGTACGTGCTCCACGGCCGGGCGTCGAACAGGATCCGCCCCGCCCGCCATCGCGGAGTGTGATCCGGTCGCCGCCAAACCCCGGTGCCCCGCGAGTGCCGGGTCTGGGAACATGCCTGTATGACCGCAGCGACTCCCCCTGCACAGTCCCCGTCCGAGCGACGTCTGTCGGCCCGTATCAGCGCGATCTCCGAGTCCGCGACGCTGGCCGTGGATGCCAAGGCCAAGGCGCTGAAGGCCGCCGGGCGCCCCGTGATCGGGTTCGGCGCCGGCGAGCCCGACTTCCCGACCCCCGACTACATCGTCGAGGCGGCCGTGAAGGCGGCGCGCGACCCGAAGAACCACCGCTACTCCCCCGCGGGTGGACTCCCCGAACTCAAGTCCGCCCTCGTCGACAAGACGCTCCGCGACTCCGGCTACGAGATCGACGCTTCCCAGGTCCTCGTCACCAACGGCGGTAAGCAGGCGATCTACGAGGCGTTCGCCGCGCTGCTCGACCCGGGCGACGAGGTCATCGTGCCCGCGCCCTACTGGACCACCTACCCCGAGTCCATCCGGCTCGCGGGCGGCGTCCCAGTCGAGGTCGTGGCGGACGAGACGACCGGGTACCGGGTCTCGGTCGAGCAGTTGGAGGCCGCACGCACCGAGAAGACCAAGGTGCTGCTGTTCGTCTCGCCCTCCAACCCGACCGGCGCCGTCTACCCGCGCGCACAGGTCGAGGAGATCGGCCGCTGGGCGCTGGAGCAGGGGCTGTGGGTGCTCACCGACGAGATCTACGAGCACCTGGTCTACGGCGACGCCGAGTTCACCTCGCTGCCGGCTGTCGTGCCCGAGCTGCGCGACAAGTGCGTGGTCGTCAACGGCGTGGCCAAGACCTACGCCATGACCGGCTGGCGCGTGGGGTGGCTGATCGGCCCGCAGGACGTGATCAAGGGCGCGACGAACCTCCAGTCACACGCCACGTCCAACGTCAGCAATGTCTCGCAGGCCGCCGCGCTGGCCGCCGTCTCCGGCGATCTGGTAGCCGTGGCGGAGATGCGCAAGGCATTCGACCGGCGCCGCGGCACCATCGTGAAGATGCTCAACGACATCGACGGCGTGCTCTGCCCGGAGCCCGAGGGCGCTTTCTACGCCTACCCGTCGGTCAAGGCGCTGCTGGGCAAGGAGATCCGCGGCAAGCGGCCCGCCACCACGGTCGAGCTGGCCGCGCTGATCCTGGAGGAGGTCGAGGTCGCCGTCGTACCGGGTGAAGCCTTCGGCACCCCCGGCTATCTGCGACTGTCCTACGCACTGGGCGACGAGGACCTGGTGGAGGGCATCTCGCGGATCCAGAAGCTGCTCGCCGAGGCACGGGACTGACGCGGCCGCTACTACGGAGCGAACGAAGCGGGCTCGAGGGCACTGCCCCCGGGCCCGCTCGCGTTTTCGGGACGTCCCCTGACGGGAACCGGCTTCCAGCAACCGGCTACCTCTCCGGCGCCCGGATGCGGCAGGATCTTGGGATGTTGCACTCTTCCGGGGAGCGGGACCTGCGTACGCTGCCGAAAGCTCATCTGCACCTGCACTTCACCGGGTCGATGCGCCCCTCCACCCTGCTCGAACTGGCCGACAAGTACGGCGTGCATCTGCCGGACGCGCTGGGCGGGGGCGAGCCTCCGAAGCTGCGGGCGACCGACGAGCGCGGCTGGTTCCGGTTCCAGCGGCTGTATGACATCGCACGGTCCTGTCTGCGCGAGCCGGAAGACATTCAGCGACTGGTACGGGAGGCGGCGCAGGAGGACGTACGGGACGGTTCGCGCTGGCTGGAGATCCAGGTCGACCCCACCTCGTACGCGCCACGGCTCGGCGGGCTCACACCCGCTCTGGAGATCATCCTGGACGCGGTGGAGACGGCTTCCCGGCAGACCGGTCTCGGCATCCGCGTACTGGTGGCGGCGAACCGGATGAAGCACCCGCTGGACGCCCGCACGCTGGCCCGGCTGGCGGTGCGCTTCCGGGACCGCGGCGTCGTCGGATTCGGGCTCTCCAACGACGAACGGCGCGGCTTCGCCCGGGATTTCGACCGCGCCTTCACCATTGCGCGGGAGGGTGGCCTGCTTGCGGCGCCGCACGGGGGCGAGCTGTCGGGACCGAGCAGCGTGCGGGACTGCCTGGACGATCTGCGCGCCACCCGGGTCGGCCACGGCGTGCGCGCCGCCGAGGACCCCTGGCTGCTGGCGCGGCTGGCCGAACGGCAGGTCACCTGCGAGGTCTGCCCCAGCTCCAACGTGGCGCTGGGCGTGTACGACAAGGCGGAGGACGTGCCGGTACGGACGCTGTGGGACGCCGGCGTGCCGATGGCACTCGGCGCCGACGACCCGCTGCTGTTCGGCTCCCGGCTGGTGGCGCAGTACGAACTGGTGCGCCGTAAGCACGGATTCTCCGACGCGGAGCTGGCGGAACTGGCCCGGCAGTCGGTGCGGGGCGCCTCGATGCCGCAGGACGTACGGGACGAGATGCTGGCCGATATCGACGCCTGGCTGGCGGCCGATCCGGCCTAACGCGCTTCTGGAAGGTCTGTACCGGCCGGGGCCAGACCGTGCAGCAGGGTGCGGACAAGACTGCGTACGAAGTCGCCCAGTAGCTGCTCTGGGCGATCTCCTGCGGCGAAGTCGTACAGGAAGGCGCGCTGCGAGCAGGCACCCAGCAGCAGCGCGGCAGCGGCGTCGACGTCGGCATCGGGCCGTACTGCGCCTCGTTTCTGCTCGGCGCGCAGGTAGGCGGCGAGGGTGGTCAGCGGCGTGCGGGGGCCGACACCGAGCTCGCGTACGCCTTCGAAGTGACGCCGCTTGAGGGCCGGTTCGGCGAAGAGGGACGCCGCGATGGGGACGCTCTGCTCGTAGAAGAGGGCGGCGTGCTCGGCGATCTCGGTGAGGTTGGACTCCAGGCCGCGCCGCCCCGCCTCCTGGGCGAGCTCGTTCAGCAGCGGATTGAGGCGCGGCAGCCGGTCGTGCAGGACGCGGACGAAGATCTCCTCCTTGCCGGAAAAGTGCTTGTAGAGCGCGGCTTCCGAGCAGCCCGCCTCACGGGCGATCTCTTTCGTGGTCGTACGGGCGAGGCCGATGGTGCGCAGCAGATGCTCAGCAGCGTCGATGATGCGTTCACGGGTGGGCCGGACCTGCTGGGTTGACTTGTGAGTGGGCATTCACCCACTGTATCGGTGAGTGAGTACTCACCCACCTCACTTCCTCGGTGGACCTTTCGACGAGAGGCACAGCGGCATGCGTTACACAGTCTTCGGCGCGACCGGCGGCACCGGACAGCAACTCGTACAGCAGGCCCTGGAAGCGGGCCACAAGGTGACGGCCGTGGTGCGCGACCCCGACCGGCTGCCGGTACGGCATGAACTGCTGGAGATCGCCACCGCCGACGTCACGGACACTGAGGCGCTGCGTCCCCTGGTCGCCGGTGCCGACGCTGCGCTGTCCGGGCTCGGCGCCCCCTCCAACAAGGCCGCGGGCATCGCCTCGACCGGGACCCGCGCCATTCTGCGTGCCCTGGAGGCGGAGGGAGTGGAGCGCTACCTGGCGGTCAGCGCGGCTCCGGTCGGCACCCAGCCGCGCGACGAAAGCCGCCTCCACCGCGCGGTCGTGCTGCCCTTGGTGCGGCGCGCGTTCAGGAACATCTACGCGGACCTGGCCCTGATGGAGGACGAGATCCGTAACAGCGCGCTCCTGTGGACCGTCGTACGCCCACCGCAGCTCACGGACCGGCCCGGCACCGGCGAATGGCAGCGGCGCGAGGGTACGGCCGTACCGCGGCGGCTGCGCATCACACGCACCGATCTGGCGGCCGCGATGCTGGGCATGGTGGACGACCCGGCCACCGAGCGGAAGGTCTTCGGGATCGCGAACTGAGCTCTGGCGTGCACCAACGTGCGCCAGGACAGGCTGTCCTACAGCGCGCAGCCCACCATCACCGGCTCGTTGACGAGGGTGACGCCGAAGGCGGCGTGCACTCCCTCACGCACCTCCCGGGCGAGCGCGAGCAGGTCGGCGGTGGTGGCGGAGCCCCGGTTGGTGAGCGCCAGGGTGTGCTTGGTGGAGATGCGGGCCGGACCCTGGCCGTACCCCTTGGTGAAGCCCGCCTTGTCGATGAGCCAGGCCGCCGAGGTCTTGGTCCTCCCCTCCCCCGCAGGGAAGGCCGGGGGCGCCACCTCGGGCCCGAGCCGGTCCCGGACCCGGTCGACGAAGGCGGCGAACTCCGCGTCGTCCAGGATCGGATTGGTGAAGAAGGACCCGGCCGACCAGGTGTCGTGGTCGTCGGGGTCGAGCACCATGCCCTTCCCTGCACGCAGCCGCAGCACGGCCTTGCGTGCGGTGGCGGCCGGCACCCGGTCGCCCGCCTCGACGCCGAGGATTCGGGCCGTCTCCCCGTACTTGATCGGCGCGGAGAGGCCCTCCGCGTCCTCCAGCGCGAAGCGCACCCGCAGCACGACATGGCGCGCGGGGTCGGCCTTGAAGCGGCTGTGCCGATAGGAGAAGCCGCACTCGGCGTTGGTGAGGGTGACCGTCTCGCCGGTCTGCCGGTCGTAGGCGACGACCTCGGTGAGCGTGCTGGAGACCTCCTGGCCGTACGCGCCCACGTTCTGGATCGGCGTGGCGCCCGCGGAGCCCGGGATACCGGCCAGGCACTCGATACCCGCCAGCCCCGCCTCGACGGTACGGGCCACGGCGTTGGACCAGTTCTCCCCCGCCGCCAGCTCCAAGCCGGTGCCGGAGAGCGAGAAACCGCTGGTCGCGATGTGCAGGACCGTTCCCTCGAAGCCCTTGTCGGCGATGACGAGATTGCTGCCGCCCGCGATGATCAGCAGCGGAGTGCCGCTGGCGTCGGCCTCGCGGACCGCCGCGATCACCTCGTCGTCGGTGGTCGCTGTGACCAGCCGCTGGGCGGGCCCACCGAGGCGCAGCGTCGTCAGCGGGGCGAGCGAGACCAGAGGGACACCGGAGTCAACGTAGAGTTCCTGCACGCGCTCCAGAGTACGGGGGAAGCGCACGCCGCTCTGCCGGAGGCCGGACGGGAGGCTCTCAGCCGCTCCCCTGCCCAGGCGGTGTCCGCCGGCCGGCCGGGCGGGCGCCCGAAGGCGGTCGGCGGGGTCAGGCGAGCTTGACCACCGCGCGGGACATGCCCAGCACCTTGGTGCCCGCACTGGTGACCGTCAGATCGACCTGGACCGTACGGGCCTCGTCGTCCAGCTTCTTGGCGACCTTCGCCGCCACCTCGATGACCGCGCCCTTGTCGTCGTCCGGGACGACAACCGGCTTGGTGAAGCGCACGCCGTACTGCAGCAGCGCACCGGGGTCGCCCGTCCAGTCGGTGATCACCCGGGCGGCCTCGGCCATGGTGAACATGCCGTGTGCGATGACGTCGGGCAGGCCGACGTCCTTGGCGAAACTCTCATTCCAGTGAATGGGATTGAAGTCCCCGGACGCCCCGGCGTAACGGACCAGCCGGGCACGGTCCACGGGGAAGCTGCGGGAAGGCAGCTCAGTGCCCACTTCCACGTCCGCGTAGGCGACCTGCGCTGTCATTTCCGTCACTCCCCTTCGACCGCTTCGACCGCACGCGCCACCAGCTTGGTGTGCACGGTCACCACCGGCTGCCCCGCCGCGTCCTGGACCTCGCCGCGGACGTCGAGGACCTCGTTGCCGGCCAGGGACTTGATGGACTCGATCGTGGACGTGACCGAGAGCAGGTCCCCGGCGCGGACGGGGCGGTGGTAGGCGAACCGCTGGTCCCCATGCACCACCCGCGAGTAGTCCAGGCCCAGCTTCGGGTCCCGCACCACGCCGGCCGCCTCCTGGAAGGTGACGGAGAAGACGAAGGTGGGTGGCGCGATCACGTCCGGGTAGCCGAGCGCCCTGGCCGCCTCGACGTCCGTGTAGGCGGGATTGTCGTCACCGATGGCCTCCGCGAACTCGCGGATCTTCTCCCTGCCGACCTCGTACGGCCTGCTGGGCGGGTACGTCCGTCCCACGAAGGACTGATCGAGTGCCATCGGCGGCGCCTCCTGCGGCAGTGTGGCGGTTTCACGGCGGGTACGGCTTCGCGGGCGTCCGGCTCTGGAGCCAGGCGATGTCCGGCTCCCTGAAGCCGGGCCACGTCCGGTTTCCCGGAGCCGGTCAGGGGAGCCGGACACAGCACGAGGCCGACCCCGACTGGCGGGGACGGCCTCAGAGCATGAGAGGAATCAGCGCGTCTCGCGGTGCACGGTGTGCCGGTTGTCGCGCGGGCAGAACTTCTTCATCTCAAGCCTGTCCGGGTTGTTGCGCCGGTTCTTCTTAGTGATGTAGTTCCGCTCCTTGCACTCCACGCAGGCCAGCGTGATCTTCGGGCGGACGTCTGTGGCAGCCACGTGAGTGCTCCTTGACGAACGGACGGGTTTTAACGCAGAAAGAGTAGCCGATCGGAGGACCGACCCCACAACCGGCTACTGTCGGTGAAGTAGCGGTGACCGGACTTGAACCGGTGACACAGCGATTATGAGCCGCTTGCTCTACCGACTGAGCTACACCGCCACGATGCGGCGACCTCCCGGCGGAAGATCTCTCACATCAGAGCCCCAAAACGGAATCGAACCGTTGACCTTCTCCTTACCATGGAGACGCTCTGCCGACTGAGCTATTGGGGCGAGCGGTGAAGACATTACACGTCCCGCCGCCAAACGTGAAATCGGTATTCGTGCCGTCGGCACGCCCTGATCTTGTCCCGGACCGGGCCGATCACGCACTCGTACGAGTACCTGGCACCGGCCGTCTCAATCGGCTCCGGCACCACACCAGTACGACTATTCGCCTCCTCCCCGCCGCCGGTCACCGGGCGTCCTACGCTCGTCCCAGATGCGACGTGGGAGCCAGATGACCGACAGCGAGCCGCAGGAACCGGGAAAGGCGGGGCGGGATTTCCGCGACGCCGCCGCCCGGCATTCCGCCCGCCCGGCACGCTCTCTCGTGCTGTGCGGCGCACGGCTCGCGGACGGCCGCACCGTGGACGTACGACTCGTCGGCGAACGCATCGAGGCCGTCGGCACGGCCGGCAGCCTCGGGACCGGGCAGGACAGCGCCACGCGTATCGACCTGTCGGGCTATTTGCTGCTCCCCGCGCCCGCCGAGCCCCACGCGCACTACGACACCGCACTGACAGCCGAACCCCCCGGCCGCCCCGATCTCGGTCGGGGCGGCGACAGTCGGCACGGAGACAGCCGACACGGCGACACCGCCGACCCCGCGGCGGAGGACGTACAGCGGCGCACGACCGAAGCGGCGCTCCTGCAGCTCAGTCAGGGCGCCACCGCGCTGCGCACCCATGTGCACGTCGGTGACGTCGCCGGGCTGCGCTCCCTGTCGGCGGTGCTCCAGGCGCGCAGGGCGCTGCGCGGTCTGGTGGACCTGAGCGCCGTCGCCGTACCCCGGCTGCTGACCGGTGCCGCGGGCGCGGAGGGGCTGTCGATACTGCGGGACGCGGTGAAGATGGGCGCGGCGGCGGTCGGCGGCTGCCCCGACCTGGACCCTGATCCGGGTGGCTATGTGGAGGCCGTGCTGGAGGTCGCCGCCGAACACGGTTGCCCGGTCGACCTGCACACCGACGGCAGCGACCCGGCGCGCCTCGCCCGGCTCGCCGCTGCGGTGGGCGGGCTGCGGCCCGGCGTCACGATCGGCCCGTGCGGCGGCCTCGCCCGGCTGCCGCACCAGGTCGCGCAGCGCGCGGCGGGCCAACTGGCTGCCGCGGGGGTGACGGTGGTGTGTCTGCCGCAGGGCAACTGTGGCGTTCTGGAGCGCCCCACCCCCACCGTGCCCTCCCGGACGGCACCCGTACGGGTGCTCACGGCGGCCGGGGTTGCGGTCGCCGCGGGCAGCGGAGCCCTGCGGGACGCCGCCAACCAGGTCGGCCGGGGCGACCCGCTGGAGGCCGCGTATCTGCTCGCCTCCCACGGGGAGGCCCGCCCGTACAGCGCCTATGAGGCGATCAGCATGCGCGCACGAGCCGCGATGGGATTGCCCGAAGTACGCGTCGAAGCCGGCTTTCCCGCCGAGTTGCTCGCTGTCCGTGGAAACGAGCTGGCGGGGGCGCTCTCACTCGCCTACAGCCGGATCGTCGTCCACCGGGGGCGCGTGGTGGCGCGCACCAGTGCCGTACGCGAGTACTGCGACCTGGTCGGAGTACGCGAGTTGGGACTGCCACGCCAGTCCCAGGGGTGACTCGCCGGGCAGGCGGTGCCTGTGCGGTGCGGGTGGCCTCTCGTCCTGGCGGGCCAGGGTGCGCCGGTGACTGTCGTGGTGGGCGTACGGTCGAGGCATGCGCACAGTTATCGCTGGTGGACACGGTCAGATCGCGCTGCGGCTGGAGCGGCTGCTCGCCGGGCGCGGGGACAGGGCGGCGGGCATCGTGCGCCGCCCTGAGCAGGCGAGCGACCTCTTGGCGGCGGGCGCCGAACCCGTCGTGTGCGACCTGGAGACGGCGAGTGTCGAGGAGGTCGCGCGGCATCTGGAGGGCGCCGACGCGGCCGTCTTCGCGGCCGGCGCCGGGCCGGGCAGCGGCAGCGCACGCAAGGAGACGGTGGACCACAAGGCAGCCGTCCTGTTCGCGGACGCTGCGGAGGCGGCGGGCGTACGGCGCTATCTGATGGTCTCCGCCATGCACGCCGACGCCTCCTTGCAGGGGACGCCCGAGGGCATGGATCCGATCTTCGCGGACTATCTGCGCGCCAAGGGAGCCGCCGACGACAACTTGCGGGCCCGGGACGGCCTCGACTGGACGGTGCTGCGCCCCGGCCGGCTGACCGACGACCCTGGCACCGGCCGCGTCCACCTGGCCCCCGAAACCGGCCGCGCCGAGGTGACGAGGGACGACGTGGCAGCGGTCCTGGTGGCCCTGCTGGACGAGCCGCGTACCTCCGGACTGACGCTGGAGCTGGTGGGCGGCCGGATGCCGATCCCCGAGGCGATCGACGAGGTAGCCGGAGTGACCGGCAACTGACCCTCCCGCAGGGGCCGCCAGCCACCCTTCCGGAGGCGCCGACAGCGCCTCCGGAAGAGCCCGGACGGCCACTGAGCCGACAGCGAAAAAGCGGCCCCCTCGCACTGCTGCGAGGGGGCCGCTCTCTGCTGTGGCGGCGCTAGGATTCGAACCTAGGAAGGCTGAGCCGGCAGATTTACAGTCTGCTCCCTTTGGCCGCTCGGGCACACCGCCTGGGATTGCTGCTCGGCACCCCGCTCGGGGCAGTGCGCCGTGGCAACGGTGTAAACCATACCCGATGGCCGGGGGTGGTTCGCCACCCGATTGATCAGTCGCGTACGACCCGCCGTGCGGATCCACCGGACGGCCCCCGGGCGGTTCCTGGTCGCCTCCGTAATACTCCGCCGCGACGCCCCTCGCCGTCGGAGTCGGGTGGCCGTCGCGGGTGGCTAGGCTTTGCGCACGGCCCTCGGGCCGTTTTCTGCCGGATCTATGTACGAGGAGCCAACTCACCATGGCCGACTCCAGTTTCGACATCGTCTCGAAGGTCGAGCGGCAGGAGGTCGACAACGCGCTGAACCAGGCCGCGAAGGAGATCTCCCAGCGCTACGACTTCAAGGGTGTGGACGCTTCCATCGCGTGGTCGGGCGAGCGGATCGAGATGCGGGCGAACTCGGAGGAGCGGGTGAAGGCCGTGCTCGACATCTTCCAGTCCAAGCTGATCAAGCGCGGCATCTCGCTGAAGGCGCTGGACGCCGGGGAGCCGCAGGCATCCGGCAAGGAGTACCGCATCTCCGCGTCGCTCCAGGAAGGCATCTCCCAGGACAACGCGAAGAAGGTCGCGAAGGTGATCCGGGAAGAGGGGCCCAAGGGCGTCAAGGCTCAGGTGCAGGGTGACGAGCTGCGGGTGACCTCCAAGAGTCGGGACAGCCTGCAAGAGGTCATCAGTCTGCTGAAGGGCAAGGACTTCGACTTCGCTTTGCAGTACGTGAACTTCCGCTGAGGTTCGCGCACCGCGGTCGAGGTGCGCGAACCGTCACCGACCCGCTCGGCTCCGCCCCGGAGCTCGCTGCCTTGGAGCGCACCGTCCTGGAGCGCGGCCGAGCGGAGGTGAGTTCTTACCGCCGGGAGTGGGTGAGTGCTTACCGGCGAGCGTGAGTGAGCACTCACCACCATTCATGGGTAAGCACTCACCAGCGTCCATGGGTGAGCACTCACCAGCGGTATCCCGGGTAGGCCGCCGGGGCGCTGGTGGAGACGATCTCGCGGCCGAGCGGCATCAGCGAGACCGGGACCATTTTGAAGTGGGCGAGTCCGAAGGGGATGCCGATGATGGTCACGCAGAGCGCCGCACCCAGGGTGATGTGGCCGAGCGTGAGCCAGATTCCCGCGAGGACGAGCCAGACGATGTTGCCGGCGCCGGATGCCGCACCCGCGTCCCTGCGCTGCACCACCGTCCTGCCGAACGGCCACAGGGCGTATGCGGCGATGCGGAAGCACGCCAGGCCCCAGGGGATCGTGATGATGAGCACGCAGCAGATGAGCCCGGCGAAGACGTAGCCGAGGGCCATCCAAAGCCCGGAGAAAATCAGCCAGATGAGGTTGAGGAGGGTCTTCACCCTCGCCAGCCTGCCATCTTCTCCAGCCTGGCGACACGCTCCGCCATCGGCGGGTGGGTGGAGAAAAGTTTCGTCATTCCGCCCTCGCCCTTGCGGAACGGGTTGGCGATCATCAGGTGGCTCGCAGTCTCGAGCCGTGGCTCAGGCGGCAGCGGCAGTTGCGCCGTACCCGCCTCCAGCTTGCGCAGCGCCGAGGCGAGCGCGAGAGGGTCGCCGGTGAGCTGCGCCCCGGAAGCATCCGCCTCGTACTCACGGGAGCGGGAGACGGCGAGCTGGATGAGGGCGGCGGCGAGCGGGCCCAGCAGCATGATCAGCAGCATGCCGACCAGGCCCGGTCCCTCGTCGTCGTCGGAGCGCCCTATGGGGATCAGCCAGGCGAAGTTGACGAGGAAGAGCACCACAGAGGCGAGGGCGCCCGCGATGGAGGAGATCAGGATGTCCCGGTTGTAGACATGGCTCAGCTCGTGGCCGAGGACGCCGCGCAGCTCACGCTCGTCCAGGATGCGCAGGATGCCGTCCGTGCAGCACACGGCCGCGTTGCGCGGGTTGCGGCCGGTCGCGAAGGCGTTGGGGGCCTGGGTGGGCGAGATGTAGAGGCGTGGCATGGGCTGCCGTGCGGCCGTGGACAGCTCGCGGACCATGCGGTACAACAGCGGGGCCTCGAACTCGCTGACCGGTCGGGCACGCATGGCGCGTAGCGCGATCTTGTCGCTGTTCCAGTACGCGTAGGCGTTGGTGCCCAGCGCGATCAGCAGCGCGAGGACCAGGCCCGTGGTGCCGAAGAAACTCCCGATGACGATGATGAGAGCGGACAGCCCTCCCAGGAGCAGAGCTGTCCTCAGCCCGTTGTGCCGGCGGTGCACGGTTCGCCCTCCAGATGGTGCTGCGGAGCCCTGACCCAGGCAGACCTTCCGCCCTCAGCAGCCCCGTCCAGTGGACCCTCCCTTTTCGTCAACGGAGAGTGGGCGTCCTCAGTTCCCCCGGCACATTCCGGTCATATTCCGGTCAGAACAGCGCTGTGCCGGCGAACCGGAGAACCAGCTGCGGTGCGCCGGATGCGGCCAGGGCGAGCACGCCGGTCAGTGCGACGGTCGCGGTCAGCGGGGCGGAGAGCCGCGGACGGGCCGGGGCGACAGCCTCCTGGCCGGTGGCGGGGCGGAAGAGCAGCGCCGTCCAGGTGAGATAGTAGACGAGCGCGATCACGACGTTGAGGGCCATGACGACGGCGAGCCAGCCCAGCCCCGCGTCCACGGCCGCCTGGAAAACGGTGACCTTCGCGAACAGGCCGACGATCCCGGGCGGCAGTCCTGCCAGGCACAGCAGGAAGAACGCCAGTGCAGCAGCGGCCAGCGGATGCGTCCGGACCAGGCCCCGGTAGTCGTCGAGACGGCCGTCCGCTCCGGGCTGCTGGCGAGCGGCGACGACGGCGAAGGCGCCGAGGTTCACCACGGCGTACATCAGCGCGTAGGCGAGCGTCGCACCGACTGCCTGGTCGGGCTCCTCCGTGTACCCGGCGGCGGCGATCGGGACGAGCAGATAGCCCGCCTGTCCGACCGACGACCACGCGAGCAGACGGACGGCACTGTGCGCGCGGTCGGGGCGCTGGCGCAGCGCACCGAGGTTGCCGACACTCATGGTCAGTGCGGCGAGCACCGCGAGCGCGGGCCCCCAGGCGTCCGCGTACGAAGGGAAGGCCCGCACGGTTACCAGGATCAGCCCTGAGAAGCCCGCCGCCTTGCCGATGACCGACAGATATGCGGCGACCGGCACCGGTGCACCCACGTAGGTGTCCGGAACCCAGAAGTGGAACGGCGCGGCAGCCGTCTTGAAGGCGAAGCCGACAAGGGTGAGCGCCACGCCTGTGGCGGCGAGGGTGCTCAGCCTGCTGTCGACATCGGGCAGAGCCTGGGCGACCGTGCTCAGGTGCATGCTGCCGGTGGCGGCGTAGACGAAGCTGACGCCCAACAGCATCACTGCTGTGGCGGCGACGGACGACAGGAAGAGCTTCAGCGCAGCCTCGGACGAGAGCCGCTCTCCACGCCGCAGACCGACCAGGGCGAACGCCGGGAGGGAGGCGACCTCCAGGGCGACGACGAGCGTTGTGAGGTCACGTGAGGCGGGCAGCAGGGCGGCGCCGGACGCCGAGGAGAGCAGCAGGAACCAGAACTCCCCCGCGGGCAGCCGTTCCTGGCGTACAGCGGTCATCGACAACAGCGCCGTCACAAAGGCGCCGCCCAGTACGAGGAGCTGAACGGTGAGGGTGAACGGGTCGGCGATGTAGCTGCACGCGCGCGTGCCGGAGGTGAGGCAGAAGGTGGCGCGGTCCTCGCCGACGAGAGGTACGAGTGCCAGCCCGGCGAGCGCGAGCGCGGCGGCGGACAGCCGGCCGAGCAGCCCCTTGTGTCGCTCGGCCAGGAACAAGTCGGCCACCAGGACGACCAACGCGGCGACAGCGGCGATCGTGGGCGGCGCAATGGCGGCCCAGTCGATGCTCTGGACGAGGTCGGCGCCCTTGGCGAGGTCGACGCTGTGAGCGGACTGGGCGAGGTGGTACACGCCCTGTGGGGCGGTGAGCACTGTCATCGGGCCACTCCTGGCAGGAGGCTCTGCACGGCCGGGTCCATCAGCCCGAGGAGGGCCCCGGGCCACAGTCCGGCGACGACGGTGAGGACGACCAGGGGCGTCCAGGCAGCGAACTCGTACGGGCGCACGTCCGGCACCGCGGCGAGGCGTTCCGGACGGTCCTCGGCCGGGTCGCCCATGCAGACGCGGCGTACGACGAGCAGCAGGTACGCGGCGGTCAGCAGGGTGCCGAGAGCGCCGAGCGCCAGGAACACCATGAAGGCGGGCCTGCTGAGCCCGGCGGCGGGGTGGTAGGCGCCCAGCAGCGCCAGCAACTCGCCCCAGAACCCGGCCAGTCCGGGCAGCCCCAGGGAGGCGACGGCGCCGAAGGCGAGCAGCCCGCCCAGCCGTGGTGCCCTGCCGTAGAGCGCGCCTCCGGTCGTACCGGCCAGGGTGTCGAGGTCACTGGTGCCCGTGCGGTCCTTCAGTGCGCCGACAAGGAAGAACAACAGGCCGGTGATGAGGCCGTGCGCGAGGTTCGCGTAGAGGGCGCCATTGACGCCTGTTTGGGTGAGCGTGGCGATGCCCAGCAGGACGAAGCCCATATGGCCGACGGAGGAGTATGCGATCAGCCTCTTGAGGTCACCCTTGGCGCCCTTCCGCGCGAGGGCGAGACAGACGAGCGATCCGTAGATGATCCCGGCGACGGCGAACGCCGCCAGGTACGGAGCGAAAGTGTGCGCACCGTCCGGAACGGCGGGCAGCAGGATGCGTACGAACCCATAGGTGCCCATTTTCAGCAGCACGCCTGCCAGCAGCACGGAGCCCACGGTGGGCGCTGCCGTGTGGGCGTCCGGGAGCCAGCTGTGCAGCGGCCACATGGGTGCCTTGACGGCCAGTCCGACACCGATGGCCAGGGCGGCGATCAGCTGGGTGGTGTGGCTGAGGCCCGCACCGTGGGCGTGGGCGAGCCGCACCATGTCGAACGTGCCGGCGTTCAGGCCGAGCACCAGCAGTCCGAGCAGCATCACCACGGAGCCGAGCAATGTGTACAGGATGAACTTCCACGCTGCCGGGCCCCTGCCCTCACCGCCCCACCGGGCGATGAGGAAGTACATCGGGATGAGCACCATCTCGAACGCCAGGAAGAACAGCATCAGGTCGAGCACCGCGAACGTGGCGAGCGTGCCGCACTCCAGCAGGAGCAGCAGGGCGACGAACGCCTTGGGGCTCGGTCCCTGCGGCATTCTGGCGTAGCTGTAGAGCGCGCACAGGAATGTCAGCAGTGCGGTGAGGACGAGCAGCGGCAAGGAGACACCGTCGGTCCCGAAGTGCAGCCGCACACCCAGTGCGGGGATCCAGCTGACGCTTGACTCGGCCTGCATGGTGCCAGGGCGGTCGTGGTCGAATCCGAGGGCCAGCAGGACGGTCAGGGCGAGTACGGCGCCGGTGACGGTCACACCGTGCCGCAGCACCGCCTGGTCCGGGCCGCGGCCGCGCAGCCCGGGCGGTGCGGGCAGCAGCGCGGCGAGCGCTCCGAGCAGCGGCAGGACGACGACGGCGACGAGGAGCGCCTGCATGACGGTGTCGTCGAGCGGGATCACGTCACGCCCCTCCGTTTCCGGTCATGGCCACTACGGCGATGACAGCGAGCATCAGTGAGCCCGTCAGCAGAGCTCCGAGGTAGGTCTGCACGTTGCCCGTCTGGGCGCGCCGGACAGCCGCGCCCAGCAGTCGCGAACCGCGCCCGGCACCTGCCACATAGGCGTCGACGACCTCGCGGTCCAAGAAGCGCACCAGCCGGGCCGCGCCCTGGACGGGACGTACGACAGTGGCGCTGTAGAGCGCGTCCAGGTGGAAACCAGCTGCCGCGTGCCTGTGCAGCGGTCCGAGAAGCAGCACGCCGGGGTCGGCGTCGTGTTCCGGGTGCAGCGCTGCGAGGGCACTGCTGTGCCGCCAGGTCGCGTAGGTGAGAAGGCCGCCCACCAAAGTCACGCCGGTGGCGAGCACCGAGGTGGTCAGCGTGGGGCTGAGGGACGCACCGTCGAGCCAGTCGGGCAGTACGAGAAAAGAGAGTCCGAGCACCAGGGACGGCAGCGCGAGTACCCAGAGGACGACGGTCATGACCGCGGGCGCGGGCTGGTGAGCGTGAGCGTCGCGGTCGGCCGGCTCATGCGCGGGTCGGTGCACCGGACCGGGGTTGGCGAGCTCTGTCTCGGGGGCCTGTTGCGGCACCCGCTCGGGTACGTGTTCGGCGGCCTTCTCGCTCCTGACGGCGAGCGGTGCCACTGCGGAGGCACCGCGGAAAGCCAGCAGCCACAGCCGGGCCGCGTAGGCGGCGGTCAGCAGCGCGGTGACCAGACCCGCGGCAAGGACGATCCATCCGGCGCTCGCGGGGGCGGCGTGCGCTCCCTCGAACGGGGCGTGCGCGTCGCCGAAGGCAGCATGTTCGGCCGCTGCCAGCACGGCTTCCTTGGAGAAGAACCCCGAGAACGGCGGGACGGCGGCCAGCGCCAGCAGGGCGATGGTCATCGTCCAGTAGGCGTCGGGCGCACGCTTGGCGATGTTGCTCGTACGTGCCATCACCGTCAGCGAGTTGGTGCCGGCGGTGTGGATGACAACTCCGGCGCCGAGGAAGAGCAGCGCCTTGAACGCGCCATGGGTGAGCAGGTGGAAAACAGCAGCACCCCGGTCGGCAACAGCCAGCGCCGCGGCCATGTAGGCGAGCTGACTGATGGTCGAGTAGGCGAGTACGCGCTTGATGTCGTCCTGGGCGAGCGCGGCGAGTGCCGCACCGGTCATGGTGAGCGCTGCCAGCACCGCAAGGACAACCAGTGCGACCGTGGAGGCGGTGAAGACGGGCAGCAGCCGGGCCACGAAGTAGATGCCCGCCGCGACCATCGTTGCCGCGTGGATCAGCGCGGAGACCGGCGTAGGGCCCGCCATCGCGTCCGGCAGCCACGAGTGCAGCGGCAGCTGCGCCGACTTGCCCGCGACTCCGGCGAGCAGCAGCAGCGCGATCAGCGTGGGGTGCGTCAGCTCGAAGCCGGAGAGGCTGGAGGTGAGCCGGGTGACGACGGTGCTGATGCGGAAGCTGCCCGTCTCGGAGGCCAGCGCCAGAATGCCGATGAGGAACGGCACATCACCCAGCTTGGTGACGAGGAACGCCTTGAGGGAGGCGGCGCGTGCGGCCGGGGTCTCCCAGTAGTGACCGACCAGGAAGTACGAGCAGATGCCCATGATTTCCCAGCCGACGAGCAGCACGATCAGGTCGTCGCTGTAGACGACGAGAAACATCGCGGCCGTGAAGAGCGAGACCAGCGCAGCGTACGAGGAGTAGCGGGGGTCGTCGCGCAGATAGCCGGTCGAGTAAAGCTGTACGCAGGTGGCGACGACGCCGACGAGGACCGCGACGAGCACCGCGAACCCGTCGAGGTTGAGCGCAAGCTGGATCGGCAGCGCCTCGTTGCCGGTGGGCGCCAGCTCGGTGGCAGCGCGCAGCGGTGTACCGCCGCCCTGGCGGACCGCGACGGCGATGGCGAGGGCCGCAGCGGCAAGCGTGGGCAGCACCGCGAACGGGCGTACGAAGCCCGGGGCGCGACGGCCGAGGAGTAGCCCGGCGAGGGCGCCGAGCGCCGGCAGGACGGGGACGAGCGCTGCGAGGGTCGTGGTGCTCACGCGTGCCGCCTCCCTGCGGCCGGACCCTGAACCTGCTGGTCAGAGCCGCTCTCGGCGTCGTTGTCAGTGGCGGGTGCCACACTCTTCTCATCGCGTGAACCGCCGCTGGAGTCGCCCCCTGGTGGGCCGCCGCTCTCGCGGAGGTCCCTGAGTCTGTCGATGTCGGAGCTGCCGCGGTTGCGGTAGACGAGCAGGACGATCGCCAGACCGATGCCGATCTCGGCCGCGGCGATCGCGATGGTGAAGAGGGTGAGCGCCTGGCCCGCATGCAGGGTGTCGCGGAGCCAGACGTCGAAGGCGACGAGGTTGAGGTTGACGGCGTTGAGCATCAGCTCGACGGCCATCAGGACGAGGATGGCGTTCCTGCGCGCGAGGACGCCGTAGAGGCCGACGCAGAAGAGGAGGACGGCGAGGACGGCGGGATAGGCCAGATGCATCAGCGCTCACCGGCCTTGTTCTGTCCGGGGAGCGCGTCACCGGCGCTGTCCTGCCTGGTGCGGGAATCGCCGGCGTCGTTCCGCCTGGAGAGGACGATGGCGCCGATGAGCGCGGCGAGGAGGAGGACGGACAGTGCCTCGAAGGGCAGCACCCAGTGCCGGAAGAGGGCCGTGCCGGTCACCTCGGAGGAGCCCACGCCAGGACCGGTGGGCTGCTGAAGGTTGATCCAGGTGGAGCGGAAGGCGTCGACGACGACGGTGACGAGGGTCGCCGCCGCCGCGAGGGAGACGGTGAGCGCAATCCAGCGGTTGCCGGAATCGGCGTCGGGTGAGCGCCCGATAGGGGCCTTGGTGAGCATGAGGCCGAAGAGGATGAGGACGACGACGGAGCCGACGTAGATCAGCACCTGCACCCAGGCGATGAACTCCGCGGTCAGCAGGAGGTATTCGACGGCAATCCCGCCGAGCGCGACCACCAGCCACAGCGCGGCGTGCACGAGCTGCCTGGTGGCCACGGTCACCAGGGCGGCGCCGAGGGTGACGATCCCGACGAGGACGAAGACGATCTCGACCCCGGAGGGTGAGAGGAAGCCGGGGTGACCGGCGGCGAGGGGCTGCGTGAGAAGGGTGCTCACTCGGCACCGCCCTGCGCGTCCTGGCCGGGGCGCTGCGTGGGCTTCCGGTCGGGGGCCTCGGCGGTCTCCTGCGCCGGCTGCTCCCGGTGGGCGGCGAGCATGTCGGTCGCGGCGGCCTGGGCTGCCTTGTCGGCGGCCTTGCGGGCTGCCGCCAGCTCCTTGGCCTCCTCGGCGGCCTCGTCCAACGGTGGCGGTTCCGGCACGGTCCACATCCACTCGCGGAGCTTGTCCCGCTCGTGGGTCAGCTCACGGATATCGGTCTCCGCGTACTCGAACTCGGGCGACCAGAACAGCGCGTCGAAAGGACACACCTCGATGCAGATACCGCAGTACATGCACAGGGCGAAGTCGATCGCGAACCGGTCCAGGACGTTGCGGCTGCGCTCGCGTCCGCCCGGCGCGGCGGGAGGCACCGTCTCCTTGTGGGAGTCGATGTAGATGCACCAGTCCGGGCACTCGCGGGCACAGAGCATGCAGACCGTGCAGTTCTCCTCGAACAGACCGATGACGCCCCGGCTGCGGGGCGGCAGTTCGGGCTGTACGTCCGGGTAGTGCTCGGTGACGGAGCGCCGGGTCATCGTGCGAAGGGTGACGGCCAGACCCTTGGCCAGCCCGGAGCCGAACACTCCGCGTTTCGAGCCGGGCCGCTCGGCCGGCGTGCCCGCGGAGTGGGCGCCCTCGGAGTGGGCGTGGGACACGGCTACATCACCACCTTGACGACACCGGTGAGTGCGATCTGGAAGAGGGAGAGCGGGACGAGCGCCGTCCAGGCCAGCCGCTGGATCTGGTCCTCGCGCAGCCGGGGGTAGCTGACTCGGAGCCAGATCACGCCGAAGGCGAGGATGCCGGTCTTGAGAAGCATCCACAGCCAGCCCAAACCGTCGGCGAAGGGACCGTGCCAGCCACCGAGGAAGAGCACGGCGGTGAGCGCGGAGAGTACGACGATGCCCGCGTACTCGGCGAGGAGGAAGAGCGCGAAGCGCAGTCCGGTGTATTCGGTGTACGCGCCGAAGATGATCTCGGAGTCGGCGATCGGCGCGTCGAAGGGCGGACGCTGCAACTCGGCCAGACCCGCGGTGAAGAAGACGACGGCCCCGACCAGCTGCCACGGCAGCCACCACCACTCCCACACCCCCAGGATCCCGGGAAGGGAGAGGGTGCCGGCGGCCATGGCGACGGAAGCGGCGGCGAGCAGCATCGGCAGCTCGTACGCCATCAGCTGGGCTGCGGTACGCAGGCCACCGAGGAGGGAGAACTTGTTGGCCGACGCCCAGCCGCCCATCAGCGAGCCGAGGATGCCGATGCCCATCACGGCCAGCACGAAGAAGATCCCGGTGTCCAGCGCCTGCGCGACTCCCCCGCCGGGGGCGACCGGGATCGCGACCAGGACGAGGAGGTACGGGATCAGCGCGAGGGCGGGCGCCAGCTGGAAGACGCGCCGGTCGGCGCCGTCGGGGACGATGTCCTCCTTCTGGGCGAACTTCACCCCGTCGGCCACCAGTTGGGCCCATCCGTGGAAGCCGCCCGCGTACATCGGGCCGACGCGTCCTTGCATATGGGCCATGACCTTGTGCTCGGTCTGCCCCACCAGGAGCGGCAGCACGAGGAAGGCGAGCAGCACGGCGAGAATGCGGACGGTGACATCGAGGGCGTCCATCAGGCTCCGTCCCCCTGCTCGCCGTTCGGTCTCTGGCTCTGGCTCCGGTTGTTGCCACCGGTTCGGTTGTTGCCACCGGTTCGGTTGTTGCCACCGGTTCGGTTGTTGCCACCGGTTCGGTCGGCGTCACCGGCTGGGTTGTTGCTGTCGGCTGGGTTGTCGCCGTCGGCGGGGCTGTCGCTGTCGGCTCGGTTGCCGTCGCCGGTGGCGTCTTGGTCCACGTCCCGGTCGCCTCGTCCTGCGTTCCGGTCGCCTCGCTCTGCGTTCCGGGGGCCTTGGTCGGCGTTCCGGGGGCCTTGGTCGGTGTCCCGGTTGTCGTCCTGACCGGCCTCCGGGGCGTTCTCCGGAGTGCTTTCCGGGGCCCGGCTGTCGGGGCCGGTCCCGTCGTCGCCGGTCGGCGGGGCGTGGTGCCACGGGGCGTCGGTGGAGCGCGGCGTCTCGGGTCGGATGCCGGTCTCCGGGCGCTCGCCCATGGTGCGGCCCTTCTCAGCCGCCGGGCGCTCATCCTTCGGTGCGGGCTTCTCCGCGGGGGCGGACTCTTCTGCCGGGGCAGCCTTTTCCGCGGGGGCGGACTCCTCCGCGGGGGCAGGCTTCTGTGCCGGTGCAGGCTCCTCCGTCGACGCGGGCTTCTCCGCCTCCGCCGCGCGTTGTGAGGCCGAGCCGCTGTCGGCGCTGCGGGCTCGGCGTGGCCTGCGCGGGGTGGCCGCTGCTGCGTCCGCATCCTGCTGAGACGCCGAACCGGCGCTCGCGCTGCGAGTGCGGCGCGGGGTTTCGCCGGCGGCGCGGCGGGAGCGTTCGCGGGTGGGGGCCGGGGGGAGCTGTCCCTTGAGGGGGCCCCACTCGTTCGGGTCGGGAACGCCGGGAGGGAGCATCTGGCGGCGCTTGGGGCCGCCGTGCCCCGACTCACCGGGCTCCTTCGCACCCGGCCACGCCTTGACGACGCGGGCTGCGAGGACGAAGTCCTTGCGCAAGGGGTGCCCCTCGAAGGAGTCGGGCAGCAGCAGGGGTACGAGATGGGGGTGGCCCGGGAAGTCGACGCCGAACATCTCGTGGGTTTCGCGCTCGTGCCAGGCCGCACCGGCGTAGACGCCGGTGGCGGTGGGCAGCGCTGCGGCCTCGTGCGGAACCGTCGTACGCAGAACGAAGCGGCGCACGCCGCTGCCCGGGGTGGGCAGCGCCACCAGATGGGCGCAGATCCGGAAGCCGGTGCCCGGCTCGTCGACGGCGCTGAGCCAGTCGAAGTAGGTGCAGCCCAGCTCGTCGCGGGCTGCGGTCAGCGCGGGGATCCAGGCGTCGGCGGGTACGTCGACGGTGAGCAGCCCGTAGGCGTCCTCGGCAGTCGCACCCTCACCGAACAGTTCGTCGGCAGGGCGCGGCAGCCAGCCTGGGCACTGGGGCGGCTCGGTCACCGTCCGTCCTCCTCGGCGTCACCGTCCGGGCCCTCGTCCGGTGCCGGCGGCGACGCCGTCGGTGGGGCGACCAGGCCGCTGGTGAGGGCCCCGGCGGAGGGGGTGCCGGCGGAGGGGGCGCCGTCCGCACCGCTCCCGTAGCGGTCCGCGGTGGACTCGGCGGCGATCTTCTCCTGGAGCTTCAGTACGCCTTGCAGCAGTGCCTCGGGCCGGGGCGGGCAGCCGGGCACATAGACATCGACGGGGATGATCTGGTCGACGCCCTTGGTGACCGCGTACGAATCCCAGTAGGGGCCGCCGCAGTTGGAGCAGGCGCCGAAGGAGATGACGTACTTGGGCTCCGGCATCTGCTCGTACAGCCGCTTGACGGCAGGGGCCATCTTGTCGGTGACCGTGCCGGAGACCACCATCAGGTCGGCCTGCCGGGGGCCGGGCGCGAAGGGGATGACACCGAGCCGGATGAAGTCGTGCCGTGCCATGGAAGCGGCGATGAACTCGATGGCGCAGCAGGCCAGGCCGAAATTGAAGACCCAGAGGCTGTAGCGGCGGCCCCAGTTGAGGACCACCTTCATCGGTTCGGGAGCCAGCCGCGAGAGCAGGCCGAGCTGGGGGCGTCCCTCGGCTCGCGGTGTTGCTGCGGGAGTCGGGGTGTTCGTTACGTCCATTCCAGGACGCCCTTCTTGTACGCGTACAGCAGGCCGACGGCCAGGAAGCCGAGAAAGACGAACATCTCCGCGAGCGTGGTCCCGCCGTAGCCGGGCGCGGCAAACACCGTCGCCCAGGGGAAGAGGAAGACCGCGTCGACGGCGAAGATGACATACAGGAACGCGTAGACGTAGTAACGGATCTGCGTGTGTGCCCAGCCCTCGCCGACGGGGTCGACCCCGCACTCGTACGTCAGCATCTTCTCGGGCGTGGGAACCACCGGCCGCAGCAGCCGACCTGCGGCGAAGGCCACGCAGACGAAGAGCACACCGACGACGGCTACCAGCCCGACGACTGAATAGCCGTGGAAGTAGTCCGGCACGCCTGCCCCGTCCTGTGTCGGTGTTATACGTTCGACGATCTGTACGCACGGAGTGTAGGCCCTGCCGGACTCGCTGAGGACAGCCACGTCACACTCTGGGCTTCACCGCCGGCCCCTCGCCAAGATCACCGTCCAGCCGCCACACGGCCATGGCCCACGACGCGGGGTCGTCGCGGGCAACGCGGCGATGGCACGGTCGACGCGGCGACGTTGCGGGCCATCGCATCGATCGCGGCCCGACCTCACGCGGGCAAGAAGAGAGACAAGAAGAGAGAGGCGCGGCCCCAGCAAGTCCACCGGCACCGGTCTCGAGGTAGGGATAACCCCCGTATCAAGACTCCAGCTCACGCGATTTCCCTCGGCGCCTCGGCAGTCGATGCTTGATCCATGACTGGCAATGCTTGCTCCATCACTCCTGCGGCTCCGGCGCCGCGTCACCCCTGGTGGCTCGTCCTCCTGCGGGCTCCGCTGGCCCGGCGGTCGATGCGCGAGCTGGCGTATGTCGTATCGGGGCTGCCGCTGGCGGGCGTCGCTTTCTGCTACGCCTTCGGCACGCTCATACTGGGCTCCGCGCTGCTGATCACCTTTGTGGGGCTGCCAGTGCTGGCGGCCGGGCTGGCCGGGTGCCGGGCGCTGGGGCATCTGGAGCGCGGGCGGGCGCGGGCGCTGCTGGGTCTTGAGGTGGGCGAGCCGGAGCCGGTGCGGACGCTTCGGAGGTCGAGCGGGCTGATGTCCTGGATATGGGCGCTGTTGCGCAGCGGGGCCACGTGGCGGCACCTGCTCTACGCGCTGCTGCACCTGCCCTGGTCATTCTTCAGCTGCGGTGTGGGGCTGCTGGCCTGGTGTGCCGGCTGGTCGATGGTCACCTATCCGCTGTGGCAGTGGCTCTCCCCCGACTCGGTGGACGTTCCCGCGCTCCGGATCGGCCGCGACGGCATCACATCCGCCTCGACCCCGCAGCAGAGCAGCACGGTGCTGGACGGTGGTGCCGAGCAGGCGTTCGTCCTGGGATTGGGGGTGGTGATCGCTCTGCTGACGCCCTGGCTGATTCGCGGGCTGGTGCAAGTGGACAAACTGCTGGTCAGCGGGTTGCTGGGGCCGTCGTGGCTGGCTACGCGAGTGTCCCAGCTCGAGACGGACCGGGGGGTCGTGGTGGATACGGCAGCAGCGGATCTGCGCAGGATCGAGCGGAATCTGCACGACGGTGCACAGGCGCGCCTGGTCTCGCTGGCCATGGGGCTGGGGCTGGCGAAGGAGAGGCTGCTGGACGATCCGGACCCGGACCCGCAGGCCGTGGCGGCTGTTATCGATGAAGCGCACGGCGAGGTGAAGCTCGCCCTGCAGGAGCTACGGGACCTGGCCCGGGGCATCCACCCGGCGATACTGACCGACAGGGGTCTCGGCCCGGCGCTCTCCGCGCTCGCAGCCCGCTGCGCCGTGCCGGTCTCTGTCACGGTCGAGCTGGCACAGCGACCGGCCGCCGCGATCGAGGGCATCGCCTACTTCACCGTCTCGGAGCTGCTGCAAAACATCAGCAAGCACAGCGCGGCGCGTCACGGGTCGGTGGAGATGTGGCGCAGCGAGCAGCGGCTGCTCATACAGGTGACGGACGACGGCAAGGGGGGCGTCCAGGTCGAGGACAGCTCCGGGCTCGCGGGACTGGCCGACCGACTGCGGGCGGTGGACGGGCTGCTGGCCGTGCGTTCCCCGAGCGGCGGACCGACGACGGTGACAGCGGAGCTGCCCTGGCGGTGACCGTTCTGGAATGCTCGAAGCCCGAGACAGCGAGAGCCAGGGCGAAGGGCAGCACAGGTGGGGGAGCAAGTGGGGGAGAACGTGAAGCACGGGGAGCACGGGGAGCACGGGGTGCGGGTGGTGATCGCTGAGGACTCCGTTCTGCTGCGGGAGGGACTGACCCGGCTGCTGACGGACCGGGGGCACGAGGTGGTCGCCGGGGTGGGGGACGGCGAGGCGCTGGTGAAGATCGTGGGCGAGCTTGCCTCCCGGGGGGAGGCACCCGATGTGGTGGTGGCGGATGTCCGGATGCCGCCGACGCACACGGACGAGGGGGTACGGGCCGCGGTCCGGCTGCGCGCGGAGCATCCGGCGGTGGGGGTGCTGGTGCTGTCGCAGTACGTGGAGGAGCAGTACGCGACGGAGCTGCTGGCCGGATCGAGCCGGGGGGTGGGCTATCTGCTCAAGGACCGGGTGGCCGAGGTGCGGGAATTCGTGGAGGCGGTAGCGCGGGTGGCGGGGGGCGGCACCGCCCTGGACCCGGAGGTGGTTGCCCAGCTGCTGGGGCGCAGTCGGAAGCAGGACGTGCTGGCGGGGCTCACTCCTCGGGAGCGGGAGGTCCTGGCTCTGATGGCGGAGGGTCGGACGAACTCCGCGATCGCCGGCCGGTTGGTGATCAGCCCGGGAGCTGTGGAGAAGCACGTCAGCAGCATCTTCGTAAAGCTGGGGCTGTCCCAGAGTGATGCGGATCACCGCAGGGTGCTGGCTGTGCTGGCGTATCTGAACTCGTGAAAGCTCTGCCGAGCTCTCTATTCCCGAGCTGCCATGGATCTCCAGCCTGGCCGCCGCTGAGTCGCCATGGAGCCGCCACTGAGCTTCCGTGGAGGCGCCGCGGAGCTTTCGGGGGCTGCATGAGCTGCTGGCGATTCTCCGCAGGCTCTCCGCGGCTCGGGCAAGCCACGCCCGGGGGGGCGGCGAGGGACGGCTCGGGACGCCGGGGCATAACGGGGAATAGAGGCGAGCAGTGAGGGCGCTTTACGGGGGGTGACTGCGGCAGGGCTGGTTTGAGGAGCCCTCCAGGGGAGGGGCGGACCGTGGGTCCTAAGGCGCGCACAGACGCCTCAGGTAGCTCTGGTGCCTTAGGTGTCTCAGAAATCTGTCCACGATGGGAACAGCCGCGGGAAGGCAACCCTTAGCGACGTACGATGGCAGGCGAGCCGCCGCCTTGAGGGAGGTCCGATCCAACGTGACCAGTCAGGTCAGTAGCCCAGCCGGGCATCAGTCCGGCCCCGTGGGGGGCCAGGACAGCGGACAGGACAAGGAGGTCCGGCGCCTGGACCGGGTCATCATCCGGTTCGCGGGAGACTCCGGCGACGGTATGCAGCTCACCGGAGACCGCTTCACATCCGAGACGGCCTCGTTCGGCAACGACCTGTCGACGCTGCCGAACTTCCCGGCGGAGATCCGTGCCCCCGCGGGCACCCTGCCGGGCGTCTCCAGCTTCCAGCTGCACTTCGCCGACCACGACATCCTCACCCCGGGTGACGCGCCGAACGTGCTGGTCGCGATGAACCCGGCGGCGCTGAAGGCGAACATCGCGGACGTGCCGCGGGGCGCCGAGATCATCGTGAACACGGATGAGTTCACCAAGCGGGCGATGGCGAAGGTCGGCTACGACGCCAGTCCGCTGGAGGACGGCTCGCTGGACGGCTACAGCGTGCATCCGGTCCCGCTGACGACACTGACCGTCGAGGCACTCAAGGAATACGACCTGGGCCGCAAGGAGGCCGGGCGGTCGAAGAACATGTTCGCGCTGGGCCTGCTGTCGTGGATGTACAACAGGCCGACCGAGCAGACCGAGGCGTTCCTGCGGTCGAAGTTCGCGAAGAAGCCGACGGTGGCCGAGGCGAACATCACGGCGTTCCGCGCCGGGTGGAACTTCGGCGAGACGACGGAGGACTTCGCGGTCTCCTACGAGGTCGCGCCCGCTTCCAGCGCCTTCCCTCCGGGGACGTACCGGAACATTTCCGGCAACCTCGCGCTGTCTTACGGACTGATCGCCGCGTCTCAGCAAGCGGACCTGCCGCTCTTCCTCGGCTCGTACCCGATCACCCCGGCCTCCGATGTGCTGCACGAGCTGAGCAAGCACAAGAACTTCGGGGTGCGCTCCTTCCAGGCCGAGGACGAGATCGCGGGCATCGGTGCTGCGCTCGGTGCAGCCTTCGGGGGCTCGCTGGCGGTCACCACCACTTCGGGGCCCGGCGTGGCGCTCAAGTCGGAGACGATCGGCCTGGCGGTCTCGCTGGAGCTGCCGCTGCTGATCATCGACATCCAACGCGGCGGCCCTTCCACGGGACTGCCGACCAAGACGGAGCAGGCCGACCTGCTCCAGGCGATGTACGGGCGCAACGGCGAGGCGCCGGTGCCGATCGTGGCGCCCGCCACCCCGGCCGACTGCTTCACGGCGGCGCTGGACGCGGCCCGGATCGCGCTCACCTACCGGACGCCGGTGTTCCTCCTTTCGGACGGTTACCTGGCCAACGGGTCCGAGCCCTGGCGGATCCCCGAGGTGGACGAGCTGCCCGATCTGCGGACGCAGTTCGCCTCCGGGCCCAACCACGAGCTGGACGACGGCACCGAGGTCTTCTGGCCGTACAAGCGCGACCCGCACACCCTGGCCCGGCCGTGGGCGGTGCCGGGCACGCCGGGGCTCGAACACCGCATCGGCGGCATCGAGAAGCAGGACGGCACCGGCAACATCTCCTACGACCCGGCCAACCACGACTTCATGGTCCGTACCCGCCAGGCCAAGGTGGACGGCGTCGAGGTGCCGGACGTGGAGGTCAGCGATCCCGGCGGGAACGCCCGGCTGCTGGTGCTGGGCTGGGGTTCGACGTACGGGCCCATCACCGCCGCCGTGCGGCGGATCCGCAAGGCCGGGGACGAGATCGCGCAGGCGCATCTGCGGCACCTCAACCCGTTCCCGCAGAATCTCGGTGAGGTGCTGCGGCGCTACGAGAAGGTCGTCATCCCGGAGATGAACCTCGGCCAGCTCGCCACTCTGATCCGCGCCCGATACCTGGTCGACGCACAGTCGTATACGCAGGTCCGCGGCCTGCCCTTCAAGGCCGAGCAGCTCGCGACCGCACTCAAGGAGGCCATCACACATGGCTGAGACGTCCTCCGGTCTCGCTCCGGAGACCGCCCGGGCCCAGCAGAACGGTTCCCCCGCGTCCCCCACATCGGCTCCCACGTCCGAGGCGCTGTCGCTGGTGCCCAAGGCGGTCGGCAAGCAGTCGATGAAGGACTTCAAGTCCGACCAGGAGGTGCGCTGGTGCCCCGGCTGCGGCGACTACGCCGTACTGGCGGCCGTCCAGGGGTTCATGCCGGAGCTGGGGCTGGCGAAGGAGAACATCGTCTTCGTCTCCGGTATCGGCTGCTCCTCCCGCTTCCCGTACTACATGAACACCTACGGGATGCACTCCATCCACGGTCGCGCCCCGGCGATCGCCACCGGGCTGGCGGCCTCGCGGCGTGATCTGAGCGTGTGGGTGGTGACCGGTGACGGGGACGCGCTCTCCATCGGCGGCAACCATCTGATCCACGCGCTGCGGCGCAATGTGAACCTGAAGATCCTGCTGTTCAACAACCGGATCTACGGGCTGACCAAGGGCCAGTACAGCCCGACGTCGGAGGCCGGGAAGATCACCAAGTCGACGCCGATGGGTTCGCTGGACGCGCCGTTCAATCCGGTGTCGCTGGCGCTGGGCGCCGAGGCGTCGTTCGTGGCCCGTACGGTCGACTCGGACCGCAAGCACCTCACCAGCGTGCTGCGGGCCGCCGCCGACCACCCGGGCTCGGCGCTGGTGGAGATCTACCAGAACTGCAACATCTTCAACGACGGCGCTTTCGATGCCCTCAAGGAGAATGAGCAGGCGCAGGAGGCCGTGATCCGGCTGGAGCAGGGTGAGCCGATCCGCTTCGGCGCCCCCGCGGAGGACGGCCTCGGCTCCCAGGGCGTGGTCCGCGACCGGGCCACCGGCGATCTGCGGATCGTGGACGTCCGCGAAGAGGGCACCGCCGAGGTGCTGGTGCACGACGCCCAGGCCGCCTCGCCGACCAACGCGTTCGCCCTCTCCCGGCTGGCCGACCCGGACACGCTGCATCACACCCCCATCGGGGTGCTGCGTGACGTGCGGCGTCCGGTCTACGACACGGAGATGGCCGACCAGTTGGAACGCGCCGTCGAACAGAACGGCAAGGGCGAC
Organism: Streptomyces sp. 3N207; assembly: GCF_052246355.1. Classification (NCBI taxonomy): domain Bacteria; kingdom Bacillati; phylum Actinomycetota; class Actinomycetes; order Kitasatosporales; family Streptomycetaceae; genus Streptomyces; species Streptomyces sp. 3N207. The sequence continues at coordinate 586,499 of NZ_JBQQBV010000001.1, forward strand.
CTGTCCGCGCTGCTGCACGGCAACGACACCTGGACAGTCGTCGGCTGACGCCTCGCCCATGACACGGGCCCGGCACCTCTGGGTGCCGGGCCCGTGTGCGTCGTCCCGGTCTCGTGCGTCGTCTTGTGCGTCGTCGGTCCTCTCCGAAGCCGGCTGCCGGGCGACAGGACCATAAATGGGAACGGGAATGACAAGTGAGGGTGCCTCCGTTACCTTTCGAGGAGCCGGTGCACATCACATCCGGGACAGTCGGAACAGCCGAGGCAGTCGGAACAGCCGAGGCAGCCGGGGCAGTCGGGACAGAAGGCAGGGAGGGTCATGCAGACACCGAGTACACAGCGCACGGGGCTGCTGTTCGGCTTCGCGGCGTACGGGATGTGGGGCCTGCTGCCTCTGTACTGGCACGCGCTCTCCGACACCGGTGCCGGAGAGGTGCTCGCCCACCGCATGCTCTGGTCGCTGCCGACAGCGCTGGTGATCGTCGCGCTGCTGCGCCGCTGGTCATGGGTGAGCGCGTTGGTGCGCCAGCCGAAGAAGCTGGGAATGGTGGTGCTGGCCTCGGCCGTCATCTCCCTCAACTGGGGGCTCTTCATCTGGGCCGTCGCCGCCGACCGGGTGCTCGAATCCTCCCTCGGCTACTTCATCAACCCCCTGGTCTCCATAGCCTTCGGCGTTCTGCTGCTACGGGAGCGGCTGCGCGTCGCGCAGTGGGCGGCCGTCGCTATCGGTGCCACCGCTGTGGTCGTGATGACCGTCGCCTACGGCAAGCTGCCCTGGCTCTCCCTCTGCCTGGCGTTCAGCTTCGCGACGTACGGGCTGATCAAGAAACATGTGAAGCTGGACGGTGTGGAGGGCTTCAGCGCGGAGACCGCGGTGCAGTTCCTGCCCGCGCTCGGCTTCCTGATCTACCTCGGCTCGCGTGGCGAGTCGTCGTTCACGTCCGGCGGGCTCGGCAATGCGCTGCTGCTGGCCTGCGCCGGGGTGGCCACCGCACTGCCGCTGATCTTCTTCGGCAGCGCCGCCGTGCGGCTCCCGCTGTCCACCATCGGGCTGCTCCAGTATCTGGCCCCGGCCTTCATGTTCGTCCTGGGCCTCACTGTCTTCCACGAGGAGATGCCGCCGGAGCGGTGGGCCGGGTTCGGCCTGGTGTGGGTGGCCCTCACGATCCTCACCTGGGACGCCCTCCGTACGGCGCGGCGGGGTCGGGTCGAGTTGCGGGCCGCCGCCGAGCGCGCCCGCGAGGAGGCCGCCAGTGCCGCGGAGGCCGCTGCCGCGGAGTCGCCCGTCGCGGGGCCGGCCGAACGGTAAGAGGCACCCCGTGCCGGATCGGGAGAGGGGCCGGGCAAGATCCGTCAGGACACGCCCTATGCCGTCACATCGCGGTTGTTGAACCGGGCCCAGGCCGCGGAGCCGAAAACGGCTGCGTACAGGGCCTGGAGGCCCAGGTTCTTCAGGATGTCGTCCCAGTAGACCGGGTCCCGCAACACGTCGGCGAAGCTCAGCCAGTAGTTGGGGAACAGGAACGGGTGGAACTCGTCCAGCTGCGGGATGGTGTTGATGATCTGCACCGTGATCAGCAGTCCCACCGTGGCGGCCATGGCGGCGATACCGCTGTTGGTGAGGGTCGACACGAACAGGCCGAGTGCCGCCAGACCGAGCAGGCTGAGGGCGACCACCGCGGCGATGGCCAAGGCGCGGAGCAGCCCCTCGCCGAAGGAGACGGTGGTGCCGGACAGCAGGGTGACCTCTCCGGTGGGGAAGAGCAGCGCACCGGTCACCAGCGCGGAGACGGCCACCGTCAGGGTCGCCGCCAGACAGAAGACCACCACCGTGGTCAGCTTCGCCAGCAGCAGCCGGGTACGGCCTGCCGGAGCCACCAGGAGATAGCGCAAGGTGCCCGCACTGGCCTCTCCCGCCACGGCGTCCCCTGCCACCACGCCGACCGTCATCGGCAAGAAGAACGGCAGCGTGGCGGCCAGCGAGGTGAAGACCAGGAACAGCCCGTTGTTGGTGATCTGGGAGATGAACGCCGGGCCCTCTCCCCCACCGTCGCCGACCGAGCCGCCGTCGCTGGTCTCGACCTTCACCGCGATGCCCACCAGCACCGGCACGGCCGCCAGCACGGCCAGCAGCGCCAGGGTGCGCCACCGCCGGAAGGTGACGAGCAGTTCGCTGCGGAACAGCCCCAACGACCACAGCGCGCCGACGGCGCGAGGGGCCACCACCGAGCGTTCGCCGTACGCCGTCCCAGCCGACTCCACCGTCCCAGCCGACTCCGCCGTCTCAGCCGTCTCAGCCGTCTCAGCCGTCTCAGCCGTCTCAGCCGTCTCAGCCTGCGACATCGAAGCCCTCCCCGGTGAGTGAGACGAACACGTCCTCCAGCGAAGCACGCTGCACGCCGAAGGCGCGGACCCGGACGCCGGCCCGGACGAGCGCCGCGTTGAGCTCGGCGAGATCGCCCGGCGGCGGGTCGCCGGTCAGCTCTTCCCCGTCGGTGATCAGGTCGGCCACCCCGTGCTCCTTCAGCACCCGGGCGGCCTCGCCCGGATCGGGGGTGGTGACGGCCAGCCTGCCGCGGGCGCCCGCCGACATCTGGGCGACGGTTCCCTGGGTGACGAGCCGGCCGCGGTGCATGACGGCCGTATGGGTGCAGACCTGTTCGATCTCGTCCAGCAGATGGGAGGAGAGGAAGACGGTGCTGCCGTCGCCCGCCAACTCCCGTACCAGCGAACGGATCTCCCGCATGCCCTGCGGGTCGAGCCCGTTGGTCGGCTCGTCCAGGACGAGCAGCTCGCGCGGCTGGAGCAGCGCGGCGGCCAGGCCCAGGCGCTGCTTCATGCCCAGCGAGTAGGCCCGCGCCTTCTTGCCCGCGGCTGCCGCGAGCCCCACGCGTTCCAGCGCCCGGTCCACCCGGGCCGGGCGGGTACGGGGGTCGGCCGCGTCGTAGCGCAGCAGGTTCTCCCGCCCGGAGAGGAACCCGTAGAGCGCCGGACCCTCGATGAGGGCGCCCACCCTGGGCAGCACCCGCCGGACCGAGCCCGGCATCGGCTCGCCCAGCAGATGAGCTGTGCCGCCGGTGGGTTCGATGAGGCCGAGCAGCATCCGGATGGTGGTGGTCTTGCCCGAGCCGTTGGGCCCGAGGAAGCCGAAGACGCTGCCGCGCGGGACGGACAGATCGAGGGAGTCGACGGCGAGCTGACCGCCGCGGTAGCGCTTGGTGAGCCCTTGGGTCGAGATCACCGCGCTGTCATCCCCCGTTACGGCGGTCGGCTCCGTCATAGGCCCCCTTCCCTGTCCTTCCTCGTCGGCCGCCGCCCGGTCGGGCGCCGTGCCAGCTGACTGCCGCCACGTGGCTGCTACTGGCTGCCGCTGCCACGTGGCTGCGCTACTACTCCAGCCGTGCTACTCCATGGCCGCTGCTACTTGGCAGCCCTGTCCTGGTTGGCGGCCTTGATCAGGCCGTCCTTGGTGACGGCTCCGACGTAGACCTTGCCGTCGTCGGTCATCAGGGCGTTCACCAGGCGGGTGCTGAAGACCCGTCCGGTGCCGAAGTCGCCCTTGACCTCGTCGGTGAAGCGGTCCAGCAGCTTCGTGGAGTCGGCATCGCCGGACTTCTGACCGCCGAGCCCGCCGGGCATCCCGGTGTCGAGCCTGGCGACCTTGTTCCAGTCGCTCGCGGACTTGTTGACGACCTCCAGACCCGAGCCCGAGAGCCCGTCGAGCCCCTCGGGGCCACGTCGGTCGCTGCCGCCGGCCGACTCGTGCGGCTTGGCCTCGGTGACCTTGGTGCCCTTGGGCGGGGTGAAGTCGAAGCTGCTCGCGTCGGGCTTGCCGAAGTCCACCTTCGTGTACGCCACATCGACGGCAGGCTTGTCACCGTCCTTCGGGTTGAGGGTGAACCTGAGCGGCACGCCGTTGTCCGCGTCCACGGCTATGCGAACAGATTCGACGGTGGAGTCCGACGCGCCCTTGGGCTTGATGACCAGCTGGTAGGCGTCGCGCCCGGCAACCTTCGCGGTCCCGTCGACGGTCACGGAGGTGGACTTGCCGACCGCCTTGAGCGCCTGCTTCGCAGCCTGCTGCGGGGTGACCGCGTCGGGCTTCTCGCCCTTCCACCGCTGGGCGGACTTGCCGTGCGCGTCCGTGGGATGCGCGTCCTTGGGCGCCTTCTTGTGCCAGGCGGTGTTGCTGCCGCTGTCGTACGCCCACAGGTCGCGCCCGTTGTGGACGAGGCTGTACTCGGCCGCGTTCTCCATGATCGAGACGCGCTGTTTGTCGGGACCGTCCGCGGCGAAGCGGAGCGTGTGCTCCCCGGAGGCCAGCTCGGACAGCTTCTTGCTCGGGGAGGCGTCTCCCTTGCTGTCCTTGCCTTCACCTCCACCCTCACCCTCACCGGAAGCGTGCGGCCCGCCTCCGAAGCCGCCGCCCCCACTGCCGCCCCCGCCTCCGGGCAGGGAGGGCAGGCCGAGGTCGGTGCTCACTTTGACTGTGCCGGACATGTGGTCGACGTCGGACTTGGCCACCTTGGCGACCAGCTCCTCCGCGCTGACCTTCGGCAGGTCAGGATCGCCGGAGCTGGCGAGCGCGGGCACCAGGCCGACGGTCGCGGCGGCGACCCCGGCAACGGCGACCGGTACGCCGTACCGGGCCGCCTTGTGCCGGGGGTTCCTCGGTTGGATCTGTGCCATCTGTCTGTCCTACCTCCGTGCTCGGCGGCGGCTCCATGGGTCGCACTCGTCCACCCCTCGCCGCCATTCTCACCCGAATCGGTGTGGGGTGGGTGCTTCCATGGCATCAAATCCCGCGCTATACCGCGTCAGCCGACGGAGGCACATTCCGCTACTCCCTCGGGATGACGCCCCTCCGCCTTCGGGTTGGTCGGATGCGAGGGCCACTCGGGGCTCATCTCGTCACGGACACATCGAAGTTCGCCCGCAGCACCGGAGAACGGACGCACAAGGGCACGAGGCAAAGAGCACAATGCAAGCCGTACGAGACAAGCCGTACGAGGCGACGATGACTACGGACCTACATGCCCACGGGCATACGAGCCTACGGGGCCAGGGACCTACATGCCTACGGACCTACCGGCGTCAGCCCGCCCGGTCCACCACCGCTGTGCACAGGCCGGACAGCGCGGCCTTGGCGGGGTTGTCGGGCAGCGGAGCCAGCATCTCGCGGGCCTCGTCGGCGTACCGGACGGTGGCGCGGCGGGCCTGCTCCAGCGCGGGGTGGGCGCGCAGCGCGGCCAGCGCCTCGGTGAGCCGCCCGTCGTCGGTGAGGTCCCCGTCGAGCAGGGCGCACAGCTCACGGTCCTCGCGGGTCGCGTCCGGGCTCGCCGCACGCGCGCGCAGATAGAGCACCGGCAGGGTGGCGATGCCCTCCCGCAGGTCGGTGCCCGGGGTCTTGCCGGACTCGTGCTCGTCGCTGGCGATGTCGAGGACGTCGTCGGCGAGCTGGAAGGCGACACCGATGCGCTCGCCGTACTGGGTGAGCACCGAGACGGTCCGCTCGTCGGCGCCGGACATCATGGCGCCGAAGCGGCCCGCGACGGCGATCAGCGAGCCGGTCTTGCCCGCGATCACTTCGAGGTAGTGGTCGATGGCGTCGTGGCCGTCGGCAGGGCCCGCGGTCTCCAAGATCTGGCCGGTGACCAGCCGTTCGAACGCCTGGGCCTGGATTCGGACCGCTTCCGGGCCGAGGTCGGCCAGTATGTGCGAGGCCCGGGAGAAGAGGAAGTCACCGGTGAGGACGGCGACCGAGTTGTCCCAGTTGGCGTTGGCGCTGGGCACCCCGCGCCGCACATCGGCCTCGTCCATCACGTCGTCGTGGTAGAGCGTGGCGAGGTGGGTCAGCTCGACGACCACCGCGGCGGGGACGACGCCGGGCGCGTGCGGATCGCCGAACTGGGCGCCGAGCATCACCAGCAGTGGCCGAAACCGTTTGCCGCCGGCCCGCACGAGGTGCTGCGCCGCCTCCGTTATGAAGGGCACGTCGCTCTTGGTGGCCTCGATGAGGCCCTCCTCGACGGCCGCCAACCCGGCCAGGACATCGGCTTCGACAGCCTGGTCCCGCACGCTCAGCCCGAAGGGCCCGACGACGGTCACGAGGGGTACTCCTGTCTGCGTACGTGGAACGAACGGGTAGCGGGTCTTCTCGGCGTCTACCGGTGTCGCTGGTGGTGCTGCTGGTGGTGCTGGTGGCGCCGGCGGCGCCGCCGCTGGTGTGTCTGCTTCGCTGGTGGTGTCTGCTGCTGGTGTCCGATTCACATCTTCCTGGCCGGATGTCACCCGTCCCACGAGTGCACCCTCCTGTGGCAGCGTAACCGGTCACATAACGATCACGGTCGGCGCCCGCCCAGCAGACCACTCTTGTCGCGCCATGCCGGTATATCCCGGACCTGGGGCAAGTCGCGCATCGGGCGCGTTATACGGAGAAACCCGACGCGGGAGAAGCCGTCGGGCTCCGACCGGAAGCGCCGACGGACTCCGTGCGGCGGGGCCGGCCGACTCCCCCGCAGAGACCGGTCTTTCGCGGAAACGGGTAGCGCCAGGGCAGGCACCCGGCACATAACCTGACCCTCATGAGTGACAGTGCCCGTGACAGTGCCCTCTTCGGCCCGGACAACCTTCCGTATGGCCTCTTCAGCACCCCGGACCGGCCCGGCCACCGCCGGCTCGGTGTCCGGTTCGGCGACGACGTGCTCGACCTGGGTTCGGCCGCCGCCACGTTCGGCTCCGCCCATGCCGACGTGCTGCGAGCGCCCTCGCTCAACCCGCTGCTGGCCGCCGGCCGGCCCGTCTGGCAGGAGGTGCGCAGCCAACTGCACGGCTGGCTGACCGACGACGCGCACCGCGAGACCACGGCACGCCATCTGCTGCCGCTGTCCGGCGTACAGCTCCATCTCCCGTTCGAGGTCGCCGACTACGTCGACTTCTACGCCAGCGAGCACCACGCCACCAACGTCGGCCGGATCTTCCGCCCCGACGGTGACGCACTCACCCCCAACTGGAAGCACCTCCCGATCGGTTACCACGGGCGTGCGGGCACCGTCGTCGTCTCCGGCACGCCCGTGGTGCGCCCCCAGGGGCAGCGCAAGCCCCCGAAGGAGCCGCTGCCCGTCTTCGGCCCCTCGCAGCGGCTGGACATCGAGGCGGAGGTCGGCTTCGTCGTCGGCACCCCGAGCGAGCTGGGCCGCCCGGTGGGGCTGGCCGGGTTCCGCGACCATGTGTTCGGGGTGACGCTGCTGAACGACTGGTCGGCGCGGGACCTCCAGGCATGGGAGTACGTGCCGCTGGGGCCCTTCCTGGGCAAGTCCTTCGCCACCTCCGTCTCGCCGTGGGTCACCCCGCTGGAGGCACTGGACGCCGCCCGGGTGGCGCCCCCGCAGCGGGACTTCCCGCTGCTGCCGTATCTGGACGACTCGGCGGAGGGGATCGAGCCCGGCGGGTTCGACCTGCGGATCACGGTGGAGCTGAACGGGCACGTCATCGCGGAGCCGCCGTTCGCCGCGATGTACTGGACGGCGGCGCAGCAGCTGGCGCATTTGACGGTGAACGGTGCTTCGCTGCGTACGGGTGACCTGTATGCGTCCGGCACCGTGAGCGGCCCCGAGCACAGGCAGCGCGGCTCCCTGCTGGAGCTGACCTGGGGCGGGCGCGAGCCGCTCGCCCTTCCTGAGGGCGAGCGGGCCTTTCTGGCAGACGGTGACGAGGTGACGCTGACCGCTTGGGCGCCGGGGCCTGGCGGGGGCCGGGTCGGACTGGGAGAGGTGCGCGGGAGGGTGGAGCCCAGCGCATAAGTGAGGGCGACGCCTGATGGGTGCCCCCTCTCCCTGTGCCGGGGAGGGGGTGCCCCTGTCCGTCGTCCGCGGCCTACGGGTGTGTTGTGGCTTGTCGCGCAGTTCCCCGCGCCCCTGACGGGGCGCGGTCGCTCTCCTCCTTGCTGCGCTTGGGCAGTCTGCGCCAGGGGCGCAGGGTGGGCAAGCGCAGCCCCCCGGGAGGGCTTAGCCCGCGAGTGCGGCCAGCACCCCCTCCCCGTAAGTCGCGAGCTTCCTCTCGCCGACGCCTGCGACGTCACCGAGCTCCGCGAGGGTGCCAGGGCGGCGGACGGCGATCTCGCGGAGCGTCGCGTCGTGGAAGACGAAGTACGGCGGGACGCCCTGTTCCCGCGCCTGCTCGGTGCGCCAGGCGCGGAGGGTCTCGAAGACCGGCTGGGCCTCCTCGGGGAGGTCCACGGGGGCGGCGCTCTTCCCGGCCCCGCCCCGCGAGCGCGTACCCTCGGCTTCGCGCTGGCGGGGCGCCTTCACCGGCGCCGGGTCCTTGCGCAGCCGCACCTCCCGCTCGCCGCGCAGCGCTGTGGCGCTCGCGTCGGTGAGCACCAGCGTGCCGTGCTCGCCCTCGATCTCCAGCAGGCCCTGGGCGATCAACTGGCGGATGACGCCGCGCCATTCGGCCTCGCCCAGCTCGGTGCCGATACCGAAGACCGACAGCGCGTCGTGGTCGAACTGGATGACCTTGGCGGTTCTGCGGCCCAGCAGGATGTCCACCAGCTGGCCCGAACCGAACTTCTGGCCACGCTCCCTCTTGAGCCGTACGACGGCGGAGAGCACCTTCTGCGCAGGTACGGTCCCGTCCCACGATTCGGGCGGGGTCAGACAGGTGTCGCAGTTGCCGCACGAGGTGTCCGCGGCGCCCTCCTCGGGCTGCTGGCCGAAGTAGGCGAGCAGCTGCCCGCGCCGGCAGCGGACCGTCTCGCACAGCGAGAGCATCGCGTCCAGATGCGTTCGTGCCCGGCGCTGGAAGGCCGGATCGCCCTCGCCGTTCTCGATCAGCTTGCGCTGCTGGACGACGTCCTGGAGGCCGTAGGCGAGCCAGGCGGTCGACGGCTGGCCGTCGCGCCCGGCGCGGCCGGTCTCCTGGTAGTAGCCCTCGACCGACTTGGGCAGGTCGAGGTGGGCGACGAAGCGCACGTCCGGCTTGTCGATGCCCATGCCGAAGGCGATGGTGGCCACCACGACCAGGCCCTCCTCACGCAGAAAACGCGACTGATGCGCGGCACGGGTGCCCGCGTCCAGCCCCGCGTGGTACGGCACCGCCTCGATGCCGTTGTCGCACAGGAACCGGGCAGTGCGCTCGACCGCGTTCCGCGACAGGCAGTAGACGATGCCCGCGTCGCCCTGGTGCTCGTCCTTGAGGAAGCGCAGCAGCTGCTTCTTCGGGTCGCGCTTGGGCACGATGCGGTACTGGACATTGGGCCGGTCGAAGCTGGCGACGAAGTCACGCGCCCCGTCCAGCCCGAGCCGCTGGACGATCTCGCGGTGGGTGGCGCGGGTCGCGGTGGCCGTCAGCGCGATACGCGGAACGTCGGGCCAGCGCTCGCCGAGCAGCGACAGGTTCAGATAGTCGGGGCGGAAATCGTGACCCCATTGAGCGACACAGTGCGCCTCGTCGATCGCGAAGACCGACACCTTGCCGCGCTCCAGCAGCCCCGTCGTCGCCTCCAGGCGCAGCCGCTCGGGGGCGATGTAGAGCAGGTCCAGCTCGCCCGCCAGGAACTCGGCCTCCACCACCCGCCGCTGGTCGAAGTCGAGCGTGGAGTTGATGAACCCGGCGCGTACGCCCAGCGCCCGCAGCGCGTCCACCTGGTCCTGCATCAGAGCGATGAGGGGAGAGATCACGACGCCCGTACCCGGTCTGACCAGGGCCGGGATCTGATAGCAGAGTGACTTGCCGCCGCCGGTCGGCATCAGCACGACCGCGTCACCACCGCGGATGACGTGCTCGATGGCGGCTTCCTGCTGGCCGCGGAACGCGTCGTAGCCGAAGACCCTGCGCAGTACGCGCAGCGCCGCCGTCTCGGACGCCCCGCCGGATCCCTCGGCACTCTCCTGAAGCATGCCCGCCACGATAGGCGGCGCCGCTGACATCGGTGGCCGGGTCTGTGGAGGAAGGCCCGCCGCCACTTCGCACTCGGGCGCCGACCTGCGCCCGGGCCGCGTCCGGGACCGGCCCGACCGGGCGGCCACACTGCCCTGCTAGGTTGTCGTGACCCTGCGGAACGAACGAACCGGGGCACGGCAAACGAGGAGGGGAAGTGCGCACGTCAGCGCGGATGACGGGGGCAATGGCCGCGGCGGCGGCGATCGCGCTCCTGGTGAGCGGCTGCGGCAGCAGCGACGACGGCAAGAAGGACGAGAAGTCCAAGGCGGACGGGAAGAAGTCGGCCGGGCCCACCCCGAGCGAGCAGCCCGCGGGCAAGGCGGAGCTGCCCGGCGTGTGGTCGGGGCAGGCTGAAGGCGAGAAGCTGACGCTGACCGTCGTCGGCGACGCGGTGTCCCTGCTGCGGGACAAGAAGATGTGCGACGGCCACATCATGAAGTCGGGCGCCGACAAATCCCTCATGCTCAAGTGCCCCGCCGGCGTCGGCGAGGAGCGCACCAACGGCAAGGTCGAGAAGGTGTCGGCCAAGACGCTGAAGATCGCCTGGAACGGCGGCAGCACCGACACCTACACCAAGATCGCGAAGGCGCCCGCGAAGCTGCCCAAGGACCCCCGCGAGCTGGGTGACGTACCCGGCCTCAAGGACAAGCTCAAGAAGGTCACCGAGGAGCCCGGCAAGGTGCGGGAGTACCCCGGGAACTGAGCCCGAGGGTGTGACGTGGCGCGCCGCGCCCCCGGGACTTGCGGGTGTGCGCGGCGAAAGCCCCGGAGGGTTGTGGCAGCGTGCCCACGAAGGACCCAGAACTGCGGGGACCACGTCTGCGCTAACCTGGGGGAACTTTTCTGTCGCGAGCCTCTCTTCAGGGATCGCGCGGCGAGAGCAGATGCACCGACTCCTGCTCGTTGGGATCGGTGCGCGCCACCACGACGGTGACGGGTTCCTCGCCGGTGACCGGCATGTGCGGCATGTTCGCCGGGACGTAGACCATGTCGCCCGGGTGGAGGGTGTCGCGGTTCGAGAGGTCCTCCCCGTGCCAGATCTCGTGCGCGCCGCTGACGACGTATATCGCCGACTCGTGGCCCGCGTGCAGATGGGGCTCACCCCGGGAGTTCGCAGGGATGTGCAGAACGTGCAAACACAGTCCCTTCGCACCCACCGACTCGGCGGATACCCCCTCGGTGAAGATCCCGCCTTGCTTCCCCTCGTAACCGCCGTTCTCACGGCGGAGAATCACACAACCCATGCCAGAAATTCCTACCGTTTCAGCGCACTTGTTGTCACCGTTACCTCACAAGAGGCCGCCAGAGTCCCTCTCGTGGGTCTCTGGCGGCCTCTTGGTGAGCATTGCGACCGACATCTACGACGCGGAACGGCAAGCCGGTCGGGTGCGTTGCATGGCCCCTTGAGCAATCACCGTACGAACACCCCCGCTTGACCCGCCAGATCCAGGAAGTACTGCGGCGCCACACCGAGCACGACCGTGACCACCACGCCGAGCGCGATGGCGGAGGTCGTCATGACGCTCGGTACCGCCACGCTCGGCCCGTCGGCCTGCGGCTCGCTGAAGAACATCAGGACGATGACCCGCAGGTAGAAGAAGGCCGCGATGGCCGAGGCGATCACACCGACCACGACCAGCGCGCCCGCTCCGCCTTCGGCCGCCGCCTTGAACACCGCGAACTTCCCCGCGAAACCGGACGTTAGAGGGATACCCGCGAACGCCAGCAGGAAGACTGCGAATACCGCGGCCAGCAACGGCGACCGCCGCCCCAGCCCCGCCCACTTGGACAGATGCGTCGCTTCGCCGCCCGCGTCCCGCACCAGAGTGACCACCGCGAAGGCGCCCAGCGTCACGAACGAATAGGCGCCCAGATAGAACAGCACCGAGGAGATGCCGTCCTCCGATGTGGCGATGACACCTGCCAGCAGGAAGCCGGCGTGTGCGATGGAGGAGTAGGCCAGCAGCCGCTTGATGTCCGTCTGGGTGATGGCCACCACGGCGCCGCCGAGCATCGTCAGGATCGCCACGCCCCACATCACAGGGCGCCAGTCCCAGCGCAGCCCCGGCAGCACCACGTACAGCAGCCGCAGCAGCGCGCCGAAGGCTGCCACCTTGGTGGCCGCGGCCATGAAGCCGGTCACCGGCGTGGGTGCGCCCTGGTACACGTCCGGGGTCCACATGTGGAACGGGACGGCGCCGACCTTGAAGAGCAGCCCCATCACCACCAGCGCGCCGCCGATCAGCAGCAGCGCGTCGTTGCCCGTCGTGTCGGCCAGCACGGGGTCGCTGACGGCGTCGGCGCCGGAGACCACCCGGGCGATGGCCGAGTAGTTGACGGTGCCCGCATAGCCGTACAGCAGCGCGGTGCCGAACAGCAGGAACGCCGAGGAGAACGCGCCCAGCAGGAAGTACTTGACCGCCGCCTCCTGGGACAGCAGCCGCCTGCGGCGGGCCAGCGCGCACAGCAGGTACAGCGGGAGGGAGAAGACCTCCAGCGCGATGAAGAGGGTCAGCAGGTCGTTGGCGGCGGGGAAGAGCATCATGCCGCCGACCGCGAACATCAGCAGCGGGAAGACCTCGGTGGTCGTCCAGCCCGCTTTGACGGCCTGCTGCTCGCCGTCACCGCCGGGCACCGAGGCGGGCTGCGCGGCGAAGGAGTCCACCCGGCTGCCGTGCGCGGACGGCTCCAGCCTGCGCTCGGCGAAGGTGAAGGCCCCCACGATGCCCACCAGCAGCAGGGTGCCCTGCAGGAAGAGCGTCGGCCCGTCGATGGCGAGCGCGCCCATACCGGCGATCTGTGCCTTGGTGCTGCCGACGCCGCTGGCCGCCAGGCCGATGACGGCGGCGAACGCGGCGGCCAGCCCCGCCAGCGCGACGAACAGCTGAGCGCCGTAGCGGGCCTTGCGCGGCGCGAACGCGTCGATCACCACGCCGAGCGCGGCGGCGCCGAGCACGATCAGCACCGGGGAGAGCTTGCCGTACTCGATGCTGGGGGCCTGGAGCTTCTCGCCCGCGTCGGCCGCGACTGTCCACAGGCTGGGGACGCCGGATGCCCCGGGAGCACCTCCCGCCGACGCCAGGTCTGCGATGCCTGTCACTCGTGGTCACCTCCGCCGTGTCCAGCCGGCTTGTAGTCGAACCACGCGGTGTGGTCGGCGACGGGATGCTGCGGCTTGGGATCCTTCTTCTGTACGTCCGAAAGGGTGTGCTCCACCGCTGGGTTCACGATCTCGCTGAGCGGCTTGGGGAAGACGCCGAGGAAGATCAGCAGCGCCACCAGCGGCGCCACCACGGCCAGCTCCCGCACCTTCAGGTCCGGCATCCTCTCGATCTCCGGCTTGCGGACCGGGCCCGTCATCGTCCGCTGGTAGAGGACCAGCACGTACAGCGCCGCGAGGATTATCCCGGCGGTGGCCACGATTCCGGCCACCGGATAGCGGCTGTAGGTGCCCACCAGCACCAGGAACTCGCTGACGAACGGCGCCAGTCCCGGCAGCGAGAGCGTCGCCAGGCCGCCCACCAGGAAGGTGCCCGCCAGCACGGGTGCGACCTTCTGCACTCCGCCGTAGTCCGCGATCAGACGCGAGCCGCGGCGCGAGATGAGGAAGCCCGCCACCAGCATCAGCGCGGCTGTCGAGATGCCGTGGAAGACCATGTAGAGCGTGGCACCGCCCTGGCCCTGGCTGGTCATCGCGAAGATGCCCAGAATGATGAAGCCGAAGTGCGAGATGGAGGCGTACGCCACCAGCCGCTTGATGTCCCGCTGGCCGACCGCCAGCAGCGCCCCGTACAACACGCTGACCAGCGCCAGGCCGAGCACCACGGGGGTGGCCCAGTCGCTGGCGCCCGGGAACAGGCCCAGGCAGAAGCGGAGCATCGCGAAGGTGCCGACCTTGTCGACGACCGCCGTGATGAGCACCGCGATCGGCGCCGTGGCCTCCCCCATCGCGTTGGGCAGCCAGGTGTGCAGCGGCCACAGCGGGGCCTTGATGGCGAAAGCGACGAAGAAGCCGAGGAACAGCAGCCGTTCGGTGGTCATCGACATCGTCAGCTCGCCGCTCGCCCGTGCCCTGAGCAGTTCCGGCAGCGAGAAGGTGCCCTCGCCCAGGCTGTCCGAGCTGACGACGAACAGCCCGATGACGGCGGCCAGCATGATCAGTCCGCCGGCCAGGTTGTAGAGCAGGAACTTCACCGCCGCGTACGACCGCTGCTTGGCGCCCTCTTCCTCACCGGCCGCGTGCGCCCGGTCCCCGAAGCCGCCGATGAGGAAGTACATCGGGATGAGCATGGCCTCGAAGAAGATGTAGAAGAGGAAGACATCGGTGGCGGCGAAGGAGATCAGCACCATCGCCTCGACGGCCAGGATCAGCGCGAAGAAGCCCTGGGTGGGCCGCCAGCGGCTGGTGACCCGCTCGTCGGGGTCGGGGTCGGCATCGTGCCAGCCGGCGCCGATGACGAACGGGATCAGCAGCGCCGTCAGCGCAATCAGCGCGGCGCCGATCCCGTCGACGCCCAGCTCGTAGCGGACCCCGAAGTCGGAGATCCAGGCGTGGGATTCGGTCAGCTGGTAGCGGGCGCCGTCCGGGTCGAAGCGGGCCAGCACCACACCGGCCAGCACCAGCGTGGCCAGCGAGAACAGCAGCGCCAGCCACTTCGCGGCGGTGCGCTTGGCCGCCGGTACGGCGGCGGTGACAACGGCCCCGACGGCGGGCAGCGCTGCCGTGACCGTCAGCAGAGGAAATGACATAGCTCAGACCGCCCTCATCAGCAGGGTCGCGGCGATCAGCACTGCCGCGCCGCCGAACATCGAGACCGCGTAGGAGCGGGCGAAACCGTTCTGGAGCCGCCGCAGCCGCCCGGACAGCCCGCCGAAGGTGGCGGCCGTGCCGTTGACCGCGCCGTCGACGACCTTGTGGTCGACGTAGACCAGGCTGCGGGTCAGATGCGTACCGCCGCTGACCAGCACCACATGGTTGAAGTCGTCCTGGAGCAGATCGCGGCGGGCGGCCCTGGTGAGCAGATTGCCGCGTGGTGCCACGACCGGCACCGGCTTGCGCCCGTACTGGAACCAGGCGGCTCCCACGCCGATGACCAGCGCCACGACTGTCGCCGTCGTCACCGTGGCGGCCGAGACCGGCGAGTGACCGTGCTCGAACGCCGTCACCGGCTCCAGCCAGTTGACGAAGGACTCGCCCGCCTTGAAGATGCCGCCCGCAAAGACGGAACCGAGGGCCAGCACGATCATCGGGATCGTCATGACCTTCGGGGACTCGTGCGGGTGCGGTTCAGCGTGCTCGCCGCGGGTCTCGGCGGCGGGCTCCACGCTCGGCTGGTCAGGGGAGGGGGTGGGCGCCTTGCGCCAGCGCTCCTCGCCGAAGAAGGTCATCAGCATCACCCGCGTCATGTAGTACGCAGTGATCGCCGCGCCCAGCAGGGTGACCGCACCCAGGATCCAGCCCTCGGTGCCGCCCTTGGCGAAGGCGGCCTCGATGATCTGGTCCTTGGAGAAGAACCCGGACAGTCCCGGGAAGCCGATGATGGCCAGGTAACCCAGCCCGAACGTGACGAAGGTGACGGGCATGTACTTGCGCAGCCCTCCGTAGCGCCGCATGTCGACCTCGTCGTTCATGCCGTGCATCACCGAACCGGCGCCGAGGAAGAGCCCGGCCTTGAAGAAGCCGTGGGTGACCAGGTGCATGATGGCGAAGGCGTAGCCGATCGGGCCCAGCCCGGCGGCCAGGATCATGTAGCCGATCTGCGACATGGTCGAGCCCGCCAGGGCCTTCTTGATGTCGTCCTTCGCACAACCGACGATCGCACCGAACAGCAGCGTGACCGCGCCGACCACGACCACCACCAGTTGCGCGTCCGGAGCCCCGTTGAAGATGGCGCCGGAGCGGGTGATCAGGTAGACGCCGGCGGTCACCATCGTCGCCGCGTGGATGAGGGCCGAGACCGGGGTCGGGCCCTCCATCGCGTCGCCGAGCCAGGACTGGAGCGGCACCTGCGCCGACTTGCCGCACGCCGCCAGCAGCAGCATCAGCCCGACGGCCGTCAGCTTGCCCTCGCCCGCTTCCGTCGCGTTCGACAGCACCGGCGCGAAGGCGAAGGACCCGAAGGTGGTGAACATCAGGAAGATGGCGATCGCCAGGCCCGCGTCACCGACCCGGTTGACCAGGAACGCCTTCTTCGCCGCGGTGGCCGCGGTCGGTTTGTGCTGCCAGAACCCGATCAGCAGGTACGAGGCGAGACCCACGCCCTCCCAGCCGACGTAGAGCAGCAGATAGTTGTCGGCGAGGACGAGCAGCAGCATCGCTGCCAGGAACAGATTGAGGTAGCCGAAGAAGCGCCGACGCCCCGGGTCGTGCTCCATGTAGCCGACCGAGTAGAGGTGGATGAGCGTGCCCACGCCGGTGATCAGCAGGACGAACGTCATCGACAACTGGTCGAGCTGGAAGGCGACATCGGCCTGGAAGCCCTCCACCGGCACCCAGGAGAACAGTTTCGTGTGCATGGCCCGGTGCTCGGCACTCTTCCCCAGCATGGAGAAGAACAGCCCCGCACCGATGGCGAAGGACACCGCGGCCAGCAGCGTCCCCACCCAGTGCCCGGAACGGTCCAGGCGCCGCCCGCCGCACAGCAGCACGGCGGCACCGAGCAGGGGTACCCCGACGAGCAGTCCGATCATTGACTCCACTGGTTCGTACCCCTTACAGCTTCATCAGGCTGGCGTCGTCGACCGAGGCCGAGTGGCGGGCGCGGTAGAGCATGACGATGATCGCCAGCCCGACCACGACCTCGGCGGCAGCGACGACCATGACGAAGAACGCCATGATCTGGCCGTCGAGATTGCCGTGCATCCGGGAGAAGGCGACCAGCGTGAGGTTGGCGGCGTTCAGCATCAGCTCGATGCACATGAACACCACGATGGCGTTGCGCCGGATGAGGACTCCGGCGGCGCCGATGGTGAACAGCAGCGCTGCCAGATAGACGTAGTTGATCGGGCTCACTTGGCGGCCTCCTCGCGCTCGGTCCCGCGTTCGGTGGCTCGTTCCTCGTCCCCCGGACGGCCTTCGTCGGTGGGCCGGTCCTTGGAACGGTCCGCCGCGGCGTCCCGTTCGAGGGCGCGTTCACCGGGGTCCTTGGGGCCGGGGTAGGCGGACCCGCCGTGGTATTCGGCGGTGCGCTGCTCGATCGCGGCCAGCCGGGCCAGCTGCTCGGCGCTGACCTCGCGGATCTGGCCGCGGTTGCGCAGGGTGGGGTTGACGCTGAGCTCGGAAGGCGAACCGTCGGGCAGCAGCGCGGGGCGGTCCACCGCGTTGTGCCGGGCGTAGACGCCGGGCGCGGGCAGCGGCGGGAGCTGCTTGCCGCCACGTACCCGCTCGATGGCCTGCTCGCGCTGGGACTTGATCTTCTCGACGCGCTCGCGGTGGGTGAGCAGCGTGGCACCGACCGCGGAGACGGTCAGCAGGGCGCCGACGACCTCGAAGGCGACCACGTACTTGGTGAACAGCAGCGAGGCGAGCGCCGGAACGTTGCCCTGCGCGTTGGCCGCTTCCAGACCGTTGAAGCTGCCCACCGGGACCTGGCCGATACCCGCGATCAGCAGGATGCCGAGCCCGAGCCCGCAGCCGACCGCCAGCCAGCGCTGGCCCTTGAGGGTCTCCTTGAGGGAGTCGGCCGCGCTGACGCCGACGAGCATCAGCACGAACAGGAACAGCATCATGACCGCGCCGGTGTAGACGACGATCTGGACGACGCCGAGAAAATAGGCGCCGTTGGCGAGATAGAACAACGCCAGGATGATCATGGTCCCGGCCAGGCACAGCGCACTGTGCACGGCGCGGCGCATCAGTACGGTGCCCAGTCCGCCCAGCACGGCGATGGTGCCCAGCACCCAGAACTGGAGGGCCTCACCGGTGGAGGTGGCGGTGGCCGCCAGCTCGGTCATCGGGGCGGCGAGCGCGCTCATCGTTCCCCCTCCCCGCTGCTGGTCACGGTCCCGTGCGTCATGGGGCCGTGCGGTGCAGCGTCGAAGGTGGCATCCCCCGCTGCGGCCGGTTCGTCGGCGCCGAAGGTGTCCGCGGACTCCTGCGGCGCCCCGGTGTCGGTGGGGGTCTGCCGCACCGTGCCGGGCGCGACCTCGCTCACCAGGCCCCGGTAGTAGTCCTTCTCCGTCATCCCGGGGTAGATGGCGTGCGGCGAGTCGACCATGCCCTCTTCCAGGCCGGCGAGCAGCTCCTCCTTGGTGTAGATGAGGGACTCACGGCTGTCGTCGGCCAGTTCGTACTCGTTCGTCATGGTCAGCGCCCTGGTGGGGCACGCCTCGACGCACAGGCCGCACAGGATGCAGCGCAGATAGTTGATCTGGTAGACGCGGCCGTAGCGCTCGCCGGGCGAGTAGCGCTCCTCGTCGGTGTTGTCGGCGCCCTCTACGTAGATCGCATCGGCGGGACAGGCCCAGGCACACAGTTCGCAGCCGATGCACTTCTCCAGCCCGTCCGGGTGCCGGTTGAGCTGGTGGCGGCCGTGGAAGCGGGGCGCCGTCGGCTTCTTGTACTCGGGGTACTGCTCGGTCAGCCGCTTCTTGAACATGTCCTTGAAGGTCACGCCGAAGCCGGCCACGGGGTTCTCAGGCACCGTCAGCCCCCTTGCTCTCGGTGGTTCCGTCATTAGCGGTGGCCGGCCCGCCCGCCTGGGCACCGACCGGCTCGCGGTCCCGGTCGGCACGCGAGGGCCGCCGTGGCACCGGTGGCAGTGTCTGTCCTGGCAGCGGCGGTACGGGGTAGCCGCCGGCCATGGGGTCGAACGGTTTCTCCGCTGCCGGGGGCTCTTCCTCCTCCTCGCCGCCGCGGAAGAAGTCCACGACGAAGGTGATCAGCAGCAGCGCCAGTGCGGTCCCGGCGACCCAGTAGACGACCTCGCTGTAGTCCCAGCCTTCGTTGCGCATGGCGCGGACGGTGGCCACGAGCATCAGCCACACCAGCGCGACCGGGATGAGGACCTTCCAGCCGAGCTTCATGAACTGGTCGTAGCGCACCCTCGGCAGCGTGCCGCGGATCCAGATGAAGAAGAAGATCAGCACGACGAGCTTGGCGCTGAACCACAGGATCGGCCACCAGCCGTGGTTGGCCCCCTCCCACCAGGTGGAGATCGGCGCCGGAGCCCGCCAGCCCCCCAGGAAGAGGGTGACCGCGAGCGCGGAGACCGTCACCACGTGGATGTACTCGGTCAGCATGAACATCGCGAACTTGATCGAGCTGTACTCGGTCTGGAAGCCCGCGACCAGGTCGCCCTCGGACTCCGGCATGTCGAAGGGCGCGCGGTGTGCCTCGCCGACCATCGAGATCAGATAGATCAGGAAGGAGACCGGCAGCAGATAGGCGAACCAGCCGTCAGCCTGCTCCCCCACGATGGTCGAGGTGGACATCGAGCCGGAGTAGAGGAAGACCGCGGCGAAGCTGAGGCCCATCGCGAGCTCGTAGCTGACGATCTGCGCCGTGGCCCGCACCCCGCCCAGCAGCGGGTAGGTCGAACCGGACGACCAGCCGGCCAGCACCACGCCGTAGGCGGCGATGGAGGAGGTGGCCAGGATGAACAGGACGGCGACGGGCATGTCCGTCAGCTGCATCGCCGTACGGTGCCCGAAGATCGAGATCTCGTTGTCAGCGGGCCCGAACGGGATGACCGCGATCGCCATGAAGGCGGGCACGGCGCCGATCACCGGGGCCAGCAGATAGACGAGCTTGTCGCTGCCCTTGACGGTGATGTCCTCCTTGAGCATCAGCTTCACACCGTCGGCGAGCGACTGGAGCATGCCCCAGGGACCGTGCCGGTTGGGCCCGATGCGCAGCTGCATCCAGCCGACGATCTTCCGCTCGAAGACGATGGAGACCAGCACCGTCACCATCAGGAACGCGAAGCAGAAGACCGCCTTCAGCGCGACCAGCCAGAAGGGGTCCGTGCCGAACATCGACAGATCCTCGGCGGCCAGCCCCAGCTTCCCCGGGCCCGGCGCCCCGCCTCCCAGCACTTCGGAACTCAGCGTCGCGGCGCTCATGCACCCACCTCCTGCGTGGTTTCCCGCACGGCGGCACCGGCCGGGCCGATGCGCACCACATCGCCGGGCAGCGCACCGGTGTCGGCCGGTACGCCGGAGCCGTGCGAGTTGAGCGGCAGCCATACGACGCGGTCGGGCATCGCGGTGACCTGGAGCGGCAGCCGCACCTCGCCGCGCGGCCCGCTGACGGCCAGTTGGTCGCCGTCCTTGACGCCGACCTCGTCCGCCGTCGCGGCCGACAGCCGCGCTGCCGCCGGATGCCGGGTACCGGCCAGCGCCTCGTCGCCCTCCTGGAGCCGGCCCTGGTCGAGCAGCAGCCGGTGCCCGGACAGCACGGCCTCGCCCGCCTTCGGCTGCGGCGCGGTGCGGGCCTCCGGGACGGCCGCCGGCCGGGGGCCGCCCTGGCGGTGGCCGAGCCGGTCGAGCTCGCCGCGCACCATGCCGACGTCCGGCAGCCCGAGGTGCACATCGAGCGCGTCCGCGAGCATGTTGAGCACCCGCGCGTCGGGCTGGGCGTGGCGGCGCGTCATCTGGTCGGGCTTTATCGCCGCCTCGAACGACCGCAGCCTGCCCTCCCAGTTGAGGAAGGTGCCGGACTTCTCCACGGTGGCGGAGACCGGCAGCACCACATCGGCCAGCTGCGTCACGGCACCGGGCCGCAGCTCCAGGCTGACCAGGAAGCCGACGGCCTTCAGCGCCTGCCGGGCCCGCGCCGGATCGGGCAGGTCCTCGACGCCGACGCCGCCGACGACCAGCGCGGCCAGCTCGCCCTCGGCTGCGGCCTCGATGATCTGCGTAGTGTCCCGGCCGGGCTGCGCGGGGAGCTCGGCGACGCCCCAGGCGCGGGCGACCTCCGCACGCGCCTCCGCGTCATCCACCGACCGTGCCCCGGGCAGCAGCCCCGGCAGACAGCCGGCCTCCACGGCACCCCGCTCGCCCGCGCGCCGCGGCACCCACACCAGCGTGGCGCCGGTGGCGACCGCGGTGCGTACGGCGGCGGTGAGCGCACCCGGCACGGTGGCCAGCCGCTCGCCGACCAGGATCAACGAGCCCTCGCCGCGCAGCGCCTCGGCTGCCGCGGCCCCCAGCTCGTCCAGCCCGACGCCGCCCGCGAGCGCGTCCAGCCACTCCGTCTCGGTGCCGGGCGCGGCGGCCAGCAGCGTGCCGCCCGCCTTCTCCAGTCCGCGGGTGGCGTGGCTCGCCAGCGCGAAGGTGCGCTGCCCGTGCTTACGCCACGCCTTGCGCAGCCGCAGAAAGACGCCGGGCGCCTCCTCCTCGGCCTCGAGTCCGGCCAGCAGCACGGCGGGCGCGGCCTCCAGTGCCGTGTAGGTGACTCCCGAGGAGTCCAGATCGCGGCCGTGGCCCGCCACATGGGAGGCGAGGAAGGAGGCTTCCTCGGCCGAGTGCGGCCGGGCACGGAAGTCGATGTCGTTGGTGCGCAGCGCGACCCGCGCGAACTTGGCGTACGCGTAGGCGTCCTCGACGGTGACCCGGCCGCCGGTCAGCACGCCCGCGCGGCCCTGCGCCCCGGCGAGTCCACGGGCTGCGGCGTCCAGCGCCTCGGGCCAGCTGGCGGGCGCCAGTTCGCCGTCCTCACCGCGGACCAGCGGCGTGTGCAGCCGGTCGGGTCGCTGCGCGTAGCGGAACGCGAAGCGGCCCTTGTCGCACAGCCACTCCTCGTTGACCTCGGGGTCGTCCTCGGCCAGCCGCCGCATCACCTTGCCGCGCCGGTGGTCGTGCCGGATGGCGCAGCCGCCCGCGCAGTGCTCGCAGACACCGGGCGAGGAGACCAGGTCGAAGGGGCGGGAACGGAACCGGTAGGCGGCCGAGGTGAGCGCGCCGACCGGGCAGATCTGGATGGTGTTCCCGGAGAAGTACGACTGGAAGGGCTGGTCCTCACCGGTGCCGACCTGCTGCAGCGCGCCCCGCTCCAGCAGCTCGATCATCGGGTCGCCCGCGACCTGGTTGGAGAAGCGGGTGCAGCGCGCACACAGCACGCAGCGCTCCCGGTCCAGCAGCACCTGGGTGGAGACGGCGACGGGCTTTTCGAAGGTGCGCTTCCTGCCCTCGAAGCGGGAGTCGGCGTTCCCGTGCGACATCGCCTGGTTCTGCAGCGGGCACTCGCCGCCCTTGTCGCAGACGGGGCAGTCCAGCGGGTGGTTGATGAGCAGCAGCTCCATCACGCCGCGCTGGGCCTTGCTCGCCACCGGGGAGGTGAGATGGGTCTTGACGACCATGCCGTCGGTGCACTGGATGGTGCAGGACGCCATCGGCTTGCGCTGGCCCTCCACCTCGACGATGCACTGCCGGCAGGCGCCCGCCGGGTCGAGCAGCGGGTGGTCGCAGAAGCGGGGGATCTCGATGCCGAGCTGCTCGGCCGCGCGGATGACCAGCGTGCCCTTGGGTACGGAGATCTGGGCGCCGTCGATGGTCAGCGACACGAGGTCTTCGGGCGGCGGGGCGACCTCCCCTCCCCCTTGGGAGGTGCCAGCAGTCGTGACGGTCACGCGTTCACCTCCAGGTGAGCGGAGCCTGGGCCATCAGCCCACGCGGTGGACTTCTCGGGGTCGAAGGGGCAGCCGCGGCCCGCGAGGTGGGCTTCGTACTCGTCGCGGAAGTACTGCAACGAGGAGAAGATCGGGGATGCCGCGCCGTCGCCGAGGGCGCAGAAGGACTTGCCGTTGATGTTGTCGGCGATGTCGGCGATCTTGTCCAGATCGGAGGGGCTCGCCTTGCCCGCCTCGATGTCCCGCATCAGCTGGACGAGCCAGTAGGTGCCCTCGCGGCAGGGGGTGCACTTGCCGCAGGACTCGTGTGCGTAGAACTCGGTCCAGCGGGTGACGGCCCGCACCACGCAGGTGGTCTCGTCGAAGCACTGCAGCGCCTTGGTGCCGAGCATGGAGCCGGCGTTGCCGACGCCCTCGTAGTCGAGGGGGACGTCCAGGTGCTCGTCGGTGAGCAGCGGGGTGGAGGAGCCGCCGGGTGTCCAGAACTTCAGCCGGTGCCCCGGCCGCATGCCGCCGCTCATGTCGAGGAGCTGGCGCAGGGTGATGCCCAGCGGCGCCTCGTACTGGCCGGGTCGTGCGACGTGGCCGCTGAGGGAGTAGAGCGTGAAGCCGGGCGACCGCTCGCTGCCCAGGGCCAGCGAGCGGAACCAGTCCTTGCCCCTGTCCACGAGTGCAGGAACCGAGGCGATGGACTCGACGTTGTTCACCACTGTGGGGCACGCGTACAGGCCGGCGACGGCCGGGAAGGGGGGACGCAGCCGCGGCTGGCCGCGGCGCCCTTCGAGCGAGTCCAGAAGTGCGGTCTCCTCGCCGCAGATATAGGCGCCGGCGCCCGCGTGCACGGTGAGTTCGAGGCCCTTGCCGGGGCCGAGCGCATCCGGTCCGAGATAGCCCGCCTCGTACGCCTCGCGTACGGCCAGATGGAGGCGGCGCAGCACGGGCACGACCTCGCCGCGCAGATAGATGAAGGCGTGGTTCGAGCGGATCGCATGGCAGGCGATCACGATGCCCTCGATGAGGGAGTGCGGGTTGGCGAAGAGGAGGGGGATGTCCTTGCAGGTGCCGGGCTCCGACTCGTCGGCGTTGACGACGAGATAGTGCGGCTTGCCGTCGCCCTGCGGAATGAACTGCCACTTCATCCCGGTGGGGAAGCCTGCGCCGCCACGGCCGCGCAGCCCCGCCTCCTTGACGTAGGCGATCAGGTCGTCGGGATCCATGTCGAGCGCCTTGCGCAGCGCCTGGTAGCCGCCGTGCCGCCGGTAGCCGGCCAGCGTGTAGGAGTCGGACTCGTCCCAGTGCGCGGACAGTACGGGGGTCAGCAGCTTCTGCGGGTCGGCGCTGCCCTGCCCCGGGTGCGGGGACCTTTCGTCCTGCCCGCCGTCGTGAGGTGCCACCGTCGTCACTTCCCCTCCTCGTCGGATGCCGCGTCGCGGGGAGCGACGACGCCAGGGGTGCTCTCTCCCTTGGCCAGCCGCAGCCCGGCCAGCGAGGCGGGGCCGGCGCTGCCGGAGGCTTCCACCGCGCCGGGCCGCTGGTCGGGGAAGCCCGCCAGCACCCGTGCGGTCTCCTTGAAGGTGCACAGCGGGGCGCCACGGGTGGGGGTGGCCTCGCGGCCCGCACGCAGATCGTCGACGAGGGCGCGGGCGCTCTCGGGGGTCTGGTTGTCGAAGAACTCCCAGTTGACCATCACGACCGGCGCGAAGTCGCAGGCCGCGTTGCACTCCACGTGCTCCAGCGTGATCTTGCCGTCCTCGGTGGTCTCCCCGTCCCCCACACCCAGGTGTTCGCGCAGCGACGCGTAGATGGCGTCGCCGCCCATCACCGCGCACAGCGTGTTGGTGCACACCCCGACCTGATAGTCGCCGGACGCCTTGCGGCGGTACATGGAGTAGAACGTGGCGACGGCATTGACCTCGGCCGTGGTCAGGTCCAGTACCTCCGCGCAGAAGCGCTGCCCGGTGCGGGTGACATGGCCCTCCTCGGACTGCACCAGGTGCAGCAGCGGCAGCAGCGCGGAGCGGCTGTCCGGGTAGCGGGCGATGATGTCGCGGGCGTCCGCCTCCAGCCGCTCGCGTACCTCGGCGGGGTAGTCGGGCGCGGGCATCTCGGGGATGCCCATCTCGACGCTTGTCACCGGTCGACGCCTCCCATCACGGGGTCGATGGACGCGACGGCGACGATGACGTCCGCGACCATGCCGCCCTCGCACATCGCCGCCATGGATTGCAGGTTGGTGAAGGAGGGGTCGCGGAAGTGCACCCGGTAGGGGCGGGTGCCGCCGTCGCTGACCACATGCACACCGAGCTCCCCCTTGGGCGACTCGACCGCCGCGTACGCCTCGCCCGGCGGGACCCGGAAGCCCTCGGTCACCAGCTTGAAGTGGTGGATCAACGCCTCCATGGAGGTGCCCATGATGTTCTTGATGTGGTCGAGGGAGTTGCCGAGCCCGTCCGGGCCCAGGGCGAGCTGCGCGGGCCAGGCGATCTTCTTGTCGGCGACCATCACCGGGCCCGGCTCCAGCCGGTCCACACACTGCTCGATGATCCGCAGTGACTGGCGCATCTCCTCCAGGCGCACCAGGAACCGCCCGTAGGAGTCGCAGGTGTCGACGGTCGGGATGTCGAAGTCGTAGGTCTCGTAACCGCAGTAGGGCTGGGCTTTACGCAGATCGTGCGGCAGTCCGGCCGAGCGCAGGATCGGACCCGTGGCGCCCAGCGCCATACAGCCGGCCAGGTCGAGATAGCCGATGTCCTGCAGCCGGGCCTTGAAGACGGGATTGCCGGTGGCGAGCGCGTCGTACTCCGGCAGGTTCTTGCGCATCTTCTTGAGGAACTCGCGCAGCGCGTCCACGGTCCCCGGCGGAATGTCCTGCGAGAGCCCGCCGGGACGGATGTAGGCGTGGTTCATCCGCAGCCCGGTGATCAGCTCGTACAGGTCGAGGATCAGCTCGCGGTCCCGGAAGCCGAAGATCATGACGGTGGTGGCACCCAGCTCCATACCGCCGGTGGCGATGGCCACCAGATGCGAGGAGAGCCGGTTGAGCTCCATCAGCAGCACACGGATGACGTTGGCGCGGTCGGGCACCTCGTCCTCGATGCCCAGCAGCCGCTCCACGGCCAGGCAGTACGCCGTCTCGTTGAAGAACGGCGTCAGATAGTCCATCCGCGTGACGAACGTGGTGCCCTGGGTCCAGGTCCGGTACTCGAGGTTCTTCTCGATGCCGGTGTGCAGGTAGCCGATGCCGCAGCGGGCCTCGGTGACCGTCTCGCCGTCGATCTCCAGGATCAGCCGGAGCACCCCGTGTGTGGAGGGGTGCTGGGGGCCCATGTTGACGATGATCCGCTCGTCGTCGCTCTTGGCGGCGTGCGCGGCCAGCTCGTCCCAGTCCCCTCCGGTCACGTCGTAGACGGTGCCTTCGGTGGTCTCCCGAATGCCTGCGGGTGCGTGGGTTGTAGAAGCCATTTAGGTGTACGACCTCCGCTGGTCAGGAGCGGGAATCTGGGCGCCCTTGTACTCGACGGGAATACCGCCGAGCGGATAGTCCTTGCGCTGCGGAAAGCCCTGCCAGTCGTCCGGCATTATGATCCGCGTCAGCGCGGGGTGGCCGTCGAAGATCAGCCCGAAGAAGTCGTACGTCTCGCGCTCGTGCCAGTCGTTCGTCGGATAGATATCGACGATCGAGGGGACATGCGGGTCCGCGTCGGGCGCGCTGACCTCCATCCGGATCAGCCGGTTGTGGGTGATCGAGCGCAGGTGGTAGACGGCGTGCAGCTCCCGGCCCTTGTCGCCCGGGTAGTGGACGCCGCTGACCCCGGTGCACAGCTCGAAGCGCAGCGCGGGGTCGTCGCGCAGGGTGCGGGCCACGCGGGACAGATGTGCGCGGGCGATATGGAAGGTCAGCTCGCCGCGGTCGACCACCGTCCGCTCGATGACCTGCTCGGGGTCCAGCCCCTGCTCCTCCAGCGCCCCTTCGAGCTCGTCGGCGACCTCGTCGAACCATCCCCCGTACGGCCGGGGCGTCGCGCCCGGCAGCCGTACGGTGCGTACCAGGCCGCCGTAGCCGGAGGTGTCGCCGCCGTTGCGGGCGCCGAACATGCCGCGGCGGACATCGATGACCTCGCCCGGGTCTCCCTGCGGGACGGGCAGCGACTCCTCGGCCCGCTGGTCGGGGTCGTTCTCGTTGGGCCCCTTGGGACGCTTGGGCTCGCCGGGGCCGTTCCCGGTCTTCTCCGTCATCGCAGCAGCCCCTTCATCTCGATCGTCGGTACGGCCTTCATGGCCGCCTCCTCCGCCTCGCGAGCCGCTTCCTTCTGATTGACGCCGAGCTTGGAATTCAAAATCTTCTCGTGCAGTTTGAGAATAGAATCGAGCAACATTTCGGGGCGTGGGGGGCAGCCGGGCAAATAGATATCGACGGGAACGACATGGTCGACGCCCTGCACGATGGCGTAGTTGTTGAACATGCCGCCGGACGAGGCGCACACGCCCATCGAGATGACCCATTTGGGGTTCGGCATCTGGTCGTAGACCTGCCGCAGCACCGGCGCCATCTTCTGGCTGACCCGGCCCGCCACGATCATCAGGTCGGCCTGGCGCGGCGAGCCGCGGAAGACCTCCATGCCGAACCGGGCGAGGTCGTAGCGCCCTGCGCCGGTCGTCATCATCTCGATGGCGCAGCAGGCGAGCCCGAACGTCGCCGGGAACATGGATGATTTACGCGCCGCACCGGCCATCTTCTCGACCGTGGTGAGCAGAAATCCACTCGGCAGTTTCTCTTCAAGTCCCATTGCTTATCCTGCCCCTAGTCCCATTCCAGGCCGCCGCGCCGCCAGTCGTAGGCGTACGCGATACCGATGAGGGCGACGAAGACCAGCATTTCGACGAGCCCGAACATCCCGAGTGAGTCGAAATGGACGGCCCACGGGTAGAGGAAGACGATTTCGATGTCGAAGATGATGAAGAGCATCGCCGTCAGGTAGTACTTCACCGGGAAGCGGCCGCCTCCGGCCGGCTGCGGCGTGGGCTCGATGCCGCACTCGTACGCCTCCAGCTTTGCCCGGTTGTAGCGCTTGGGGCCGACGATCGAGGCCACGACCACGGAGAAGACCGTGAACGCGGCCGCGATCGCTCCCAGTACGAGGATTGGTGTGTAGACGTTCACCGCTCCCGTCTCCTTCCAGGCGTCGACTCTGACTGCCGGCAGACCGCTGGGCCGCTGCGCACCCCCACGAAGATCGCTCTTATGTGAGGCAGTTCACAAGCCCTGTTCGCAGGCATCTTAAGCCCGCCCCTCTGTGATCTGCGACACGGGGGGCGGCAACTAGTTTGTGATCTCCACCACCTGACGGCCAATCATCCGATCCGATGAGCAGTAATCTTCATACGCAAAGCCCCAGGATGATCACCCGAGGTGACATACAGGCGTGCTCACACCCCTTGCGGGCGGGTCGCTTACCAAGCACGTGGCTGCATTGGCAAATTCGCGCTGGACGGTTTCACCTGCTATGCGCGAACCACTGGGGCTCGTGCGCTCGTGAAGCCCGGCACAAACCCCGAGACCCCCGCGCGATCCGGCCGAGTCCTGCCCGTGACCGAGCAGGATGGGCGATAAGCACCCAACGCCCGCTTTGCACGAAGAGTTGAGTTCGAGCCCCGGGCGAAAATGTGAGCTGCGCCACACACATTTCCGGCAGCCGCTGCCTTCTTTGCGCTCACCATTTCTCCGTGGTAAGCACACAAGGGATTCCGGCAATGCGGACAACTGCGTGGTCACGGCCCCGTAGTTGGGCAATGATCGCGTCGGAGAAGGGCCTCCGAGCGATAGCTGTAGGGCTCAAGTGGCCGTGCACGGGGCGACTGTGGCGCATCGCACGATTGTTGAGGGAAGTGTTTGGAGCCTGCTAGGCATTCCCTCATGTCCCCGAAAGCTCAGATACCCAGCCACCGAAAGCCCCGCTCCAGCAAGATGAATACGGCGCTGCGTGCGGGTATGACGGGCGGCGTCATGGGCACCATCGCCCTCACCGCTGCGGCGACGCCGGCCCTCGCGGCCGACAAGACCGCACCGGCCGAGACCGTCGAGATGCCCACCCTCTCCACGGCCGACTCGAGCACCCTCGCTGCCGAGTCCCTCCACAACTCCGCCGAGCAGTACAGCCTCCAGGAGGCCCAGGACGACGCGGCGTCCGAGGCCAAGAAGCAGGCCAAGGAGAACAAGGAGAAGGCCGAGGCCGAGGCGAAGCGCAAGGCAGAGGCCAAGCGCAAGGCCGAAGCCGCCCGTAAGGCAGCAGCACAGACGACGGAGCGCGCCTCCCGCTCCGCCGACCGCGCCTCCCTCCCGGAAGCCTCCGCGCCCCAGGGCGGGAACGTGGCCACCCTGCTGAACTTCCTGCGGGCCCAGATCGGCAAGTCCTACGTCCTGGGCGCCACCGGCCCCTCCGCGTACGACTGCTCGGGTCTGACGCAGGCGGCCTTCAAGCAGGTCGGCGTCAACCTGCCGCGCACCTCGCAGCCGCAGTCCACCACCGGCACCCCCGTCTCCCTGGACAACCTCCAGCCGGGCGACATCCTCTACTGGGGCAGCGCGGGCAGCGCCTACCACGTGGCCGTCTACTCGGGCGGCGGCAAGTTCATCGGCGCCCAGAACTCCTCCACCGGGATCGTGGAGCGCCCCATGAACTACGACCAGCCCACCGGCGCGGTACGAGTGCTCTAGGCCGCAGCCGCAACGTATGAGGGCCCCGCCGTTCCGGCGGGGCCCTCGTCGTGTGTCGGTCGGTGCGGCGTCAGGCCCTGGGGGTCACCTTGGCGAGGCCGTTGATGATGCGGTCCATGGCGTCGCCGCCGGTGGGGTCGGTAAGGTTGGCGAGCATTTTGAGGGTGAAGCGCATCAGCACCGGGTGCGAGAGGCCGCGCTCGGTGGCGAGCTTCATGACCTTCGGGTTGCCGATGAGCTTCACGAACGCGCGGCCCATCGTGTAATAGCCGCCGTAGGTGTCCTTGAGGACCTTCGGGTAGCGGCGCAGGGCCAGCTCCCGTTGGGCCTCGGTCGCCCGCGCATGTGCCTGGACGATGGTCTCGGCGGCGATGACACCGGACTCCATCGCGTACGCGATGCCCTCCCCGTTGAACGGGTTCACCAGGCCGCCCGCGTCACCGACCAGCAGCAGACCGCGCGTGTAGTGCGGCTGCCGGTTGAACGCCATCGGCAGCGCGGCGCCGCGGATGGGGCCCGTCATGTTGTCCGGGGTGTAGCCCCACTCCTCCGGCATCGAGGCGCACCACGCCTTGAGGATCTCGCGCCAGTCGAGCTCCTTGAAGGCGGCGGAGGTGTTGAGGACACCGAGGCCGACGTTGGAGGTGCCGTCGCCCATGCCGAAGATCCAGCCGTAGCCGGGCAGCAGCCGGTCCTGCTCGCCGCGCCGGTCCCACAGCTCCAGCCAGGACTCCAGATAGTCGTCGTCGTGCCGGGGCGAGGTGAAGTACGTACGGACCGCGACGCCCATCGGGCGGTCCTCACGGCGGTGCAGGCCCATCTTCAGCGAGAGCCGGGTGGAGTTGCCGTCCGCGGCCACCACGATCGGCGCATGGAAGGTGACCGGGGTCTTCTCCTCGCCCAGCTTGGCGTGCACGCCGGTGAGCCGGCCGGTCCTCTCGTCCAGGATCGGGTCCGTCACGTTGCAGCGCTCGTGCAGCCGGGCTCCGGCCTTCTGCGCCTGGCGGGCGAGCTGTTCGTCGAAGTCGTCGCGCTTGCGGACGAGCCCGTAGTCCGGGTAGCTGGCCAGCTCCGGCCACGGCAGCTGGAGGCGGTGGCCGCCGCCGATGATGCGCAGCCCCTTGTTACGCAGCCAGCCCGCCTCTTCGGAGATGTCGATGCCCATGGCCACCAGTTGCTTGGTGGCGCGCGGAGTGAGGCCGTCGCCGCACACCTTCTCGCGCGGGAACGCCGTTTTCTCCAGCAGCAGCACATCGAGGCCGCTGCGGGCCAGGTGGTACGCGGTCGTGGAGCCCGCGGGCCCGGCGCCGACAACGATCACATCGGCGACCCGCTCGGAAGCGGCCGCCTCCGGCTGGGGCTGCACCTCGGACTCGGAGTGCGCCTTCGGTTGGGGGTCGGCCACGAGGACTCCCGCATGCTGGCTGGTTCGGCTGACCTCGCCAGTCTATGCGGGGGCCGGGACCGCGCCGCGTTCCGGTCCCTCCCCCGCCGTCCGTCAGGTGCCGTTCTCGTCCCAGGTGCGCAGCGCGGTGCTGAAGACCTGTTCCCGGTCCGGGTCCCACTCGTCATAGCGGCTCTCGGCGTAGAGGCTGTACTCCGTACCGTCCTCGCCGACGTACGCCTGGTCGATGGCGTGGATGGTGCGGCCCGATTCGTCCGAGGTGTAGACGAACTCCCAGCGGGCGCCCGGCCGTCCCCGGAAGGTGTTCTCCGTCAGTTCGAGGCGCCGGTAGCCGTCCCGTTTGCGGGCGCCCTTCTCCAGGGTGCGGAAGTTGTCGTACGAGGACTGGCCCGCGTTCTCGATGATGCCGACGCGCAGATAGTCGCCCCCGGTAGGAGCCTCGTAGTCGACCTGGGTGCCCTTCGCCCGGCGCTGCCAGCCCTCCATCACTCCGACGGAGAAGCCCTTGGGGTCGTCCGCCGTGGTGAAGCCGTCGGGCAGCTCGGTGGTCTCCGGGGTGCCGGGGGAGCCGCCCGACTGCGCGTCCGGATCGGAGTCGTCGGGGCTGTCGGAGCTGTCCGACGGTGCGGGGCTCGGCCCTTCGGGGCTCTCGTCGGCGGGCTCCTTCTCCTTCTCCTTCGTGGACGCCTTGGCGGGCTCTTTCGCCGCCGGCTTGCTGTCGCCCTTGGCGTCGTCGCCCGCAAGATAGAAGGCACCTCCGGCCCCGGCGCCGCCTACCAGGAATGCGGCGAGGATGAGGCCCGCCCACAGGAGCCCGCGCCTGCGCTGCGGGGGCGGCACCGGGCCGCCGCCCCCACCCGGGCTCTGGACATCGGGGCCTGGTGCGGTGTCGGTCGCGGGGTACGCGGCGCCGGGTTGGTCACCCTGCGCGGGTGGCGCGGCGGGAGGGGGTGACACCGGCGGAGCGGCCGGTATGCCGTGGGTGCCCGCACCGTGAGGGACTGCGCCGTACGCGCCCGCACCCAGGCCCGTGCCGCCGAGGCCGGTCCCGCCGGGGCCGCCCTTGCCGAACTGGGCACGCAGGAAGGGGACCAGCAGCGTGCCGCCGTAGGACCACAGCAGCGCGAACAGCAGCAGCTCGGCGATACCGGCCGCGATCTCACCGTGGGCGTAGAAGCGGTCGCCGGACCCGAATTCGCCGCCGTAATCGCCGCCGTAGTCGCTTCCGTAGTCGTCGTCGTAGTTGCCGCCGTAGTCGTCTGGAAGGCCGCCCCCGCTGCCGTCGCCGATGTCGGCGGTCGACTCGCGGAACCCGGCGTCGAAGCTGGCCCCGGCCAGCCCGGCGACCAGCAGCAGCCCGAGGACGAAGAACCCGGCAGCGAGCAGTTGTTCGCGGCGGTCGACGCTGCGCCGCGCCACCAGCGTGCCCAGCAGCAGAGCGCACGCCAGCCCGCCGGCCAGCGCGCCGACGACCGCCCAGTCGCCGTTGACCAGGTCGCTCAACTCTCCGTAGCCGAACGACTCGCGCCCCGCGTCCCACTGGCTGATGTCCCACTTCACGTCGATGGGCGCACCCCAGGCCAGCGCGAGGCCGAACGTGCCGACGTTGGGCAGCAGCGCGACCAGCCCCCATACGTCACCGGCGCTGACGTCGTCCTCACTGGCCAGCAGGACGACGAACATCACCACGGAGGCCAGCGCGATCACACCCGCCAGTGCGAGCCCCGCCGTCCGCAGCGCGCCCATCACGGCGCGCGGGCCGGGGCGCGCGGCCAGCCAGGCGTCGGTCCCGCCCCGGGTCAGCACGAGCGCCGCGACGAAGGTGGAGAGCAGGAACGCCCACAGAAGGGTGAGTCCGGGCGAGGACTCCAACTCCAGGCCCTCGTACGAGGGAGAGGCGTACAGCCCCAGCGCGAGCCCTCCGAGTCCGCACACTGCGCCGATCCGCAGCGCGGCCTCGAATCCGGCCGAGGGGGTCGCCGGTGCCAGTCGGCGCCGCTCGAAGCGGGCCGCGACGACGAGGGCGCCGATCCATACGGCAGTCGCCAGCAGCGGCAGTCCGGAGACCGACGCATCGCCCGCCACGCGTGCACCCTGGGTCTGGGAATCGGGATCGGCCGAGACGCCGAATCCGCCGCCGATGCCCTGGAGCAGTGCGGCAAGTGCGACCCGCATCCGGGTGCCCCAGCCGATGTCGAGGTCGTCGATGTCCTCGTCGGACCAGATGCCGAGCAGGCAGGCCCCCAGGAACAGCAACCCCAACGGCCAGCCGGCGACGCGCAGTGCGCCGAGCCAGTCGCCCTTGAGGGTCCGCGCCAGAAACATCCCGACCGGGCTGGGCCGAGCGGGCTGGGGAGGAGCGGGCGGAGGCGGCGCGTAGCCGGGTTGCGCAGGCTGCGCGGTCTGGGTCGGTACGTACGTGGGCGGGGGCGCGTGCTCGGGCGGCGCGGCGTGCTCAGGCGGCGCGGCGGGCGGGGGCGGGCCCGCCGGTGCGGGCGGGGCCGCGGGCCCGGGCGGGGCCGCGAGCTCGGGCGGGCCCGCCGGTGCGGGCGGGGCCGCAGGCTCGGGCGGGCCCGCCGGTGCGGGCGGGGCCGCGGGCTCAGGCGGGGCCGCGGGCTCAGGCGGGGCCGCGGGCTCAGGCGGGGCCGCAGGTGCCGTCGGGGCGCCGCAGGACATGCAGAAGCGGGCCTCGGCGGGGGAATCGGCTCCACATTGCGGGCACGGCGACGATGACGGCGGCGGCGGGGACGACATGGCGCTCCGATGCGGTTGCGTTCGGCCTTCGGGGAAGCCGAGGAGAGGGGACGAAGCGGCACACAGGGGCACCGCGTGTGTGCGTACGGTACGTGGGGACGGGCTACATCGTTCCGCCGAACGCCCCTTGGGGGAAGGAGATTTATCCAAGCGCAACCGGACTTGGCCAACTACTCCTCGAATTGACGCTCCGTCAGTCAGTCGGACCCGTCGGACCGCTCGGACGGAAGCCGCGGTGCAGGGCGACGATGCCGCCCGTCAGATTGCGCCAGGCGACCCGGGTCCAGCCCGCATCCTGGAGGCGGGCCGCCAGTTGCGGCTGGTTCGGCCACTCGCGGATGGACTCCGCGAGGTAGACGTAGGCGTCGGGGTTGCTGCTGACCTGCCGTGCGATGGACGGCAGCGCTCGCATCAGATACTGGGTGTAGACGGTGCGGAAGGGCGCCCAAGTGGGCTGGCTGAACTCGCAGATCACCACCCGTCCGCCGGGTCGGGTGACGCGCCGCATCTCCGCGAGGGCAGCGTCCACCGCGCTGATGTTGCGCAGCCCGTAGGAGATCGTCACCGCGTCGAACGTGCCGTCGGCGAAGGGCAGTCGGGTGGCGTCCCCGGCGGTGAACGGCATCCAGGGATGACGCTCCTTGCCCTTGCGCAGCATGCCGAGCGAGAAGTCGCACGGCACGGTGAAGGCGCCGCCCTCCACGAACGGCAGCGAGGAGGTGCCGGTGCCCGCCGCCAGGTCGAGCACCTTCTCGCCGGGCCGGGCGTCGACGGCGGCGGCGACGGCGCGCCGCCACAGCCGGGCCTGGCCGAGCGTGAGCACGTCGTTTGTGAGGTCGTACTTGGCCGCCACGTCGTCGAACATGGCAGCGACCTCGTGCGGCTGCTTCTCCAGGGATGCGCGGCTCATAGTCGGTTGCCCGCCCGTCAGTTCGCGTCGATGAGGGCCAGCTCGGGGTGGGCGGTGCCACCCTCGATGGCGGTGGAGGAGAGGTGCGAGACGACCTTGTCGTCCACGGGGTCGTTCGCCGGGTCGTCGTGCACCACGAGGTGCTCGTACGTCGTGGCCCGCTGCGCCGGGACGCGGCCCGCCTTGCGGATGAGGTCGATCAGCTCCATCCGGTTGGAGCGGTGCTTGGCGCCCGCCGAGGAGACGACGTTCTCCTCCAGCATCACCGAGCCGAGGTCGTCGGCGCCGTAGTGCAGCGAGAGCTGTCCGAGGTCCTTGCCGGTGGTCAGCCAGGAGCCCTGGATGTGGGCGACGTTGTCGAGGAAGATCCGCGCGATGGCGATCATCCGCAGGTACTCGAAGACGGTCGCCTGCGTCTGCCCCTTCAGATGGTTGTTCTCCGGCTGGTAGGTGTACGGGATGAAGGCGCGGAAGCCGCCGGTGCGGTCCTGCACATCACGAATCATCCGCAGGTGCTCGATGCGCTCGGCGTTGGTCTCGCCCGTGCCCATCAGCATGGTGGAGGTGGACTCCACACCGAGGTTGTGGGCGATCTCCATGATCTCCAGCCACCGCTCGCCCGACTCCTTGAGCGGCGCGATGGCCTTACGCGGCCGCTCGGGCAACAGCTCGGCGCCGGCGCCCGCGAAGGAGTCGAGACCTGCCGCGTGAATGCGCTCGATCGCCTCCTTCGGCGACACTCCGGAGATCCGCGCCATGTGCTCGACCTCGCTGGCGCCCAGCGAGTGGATGACCAGCTGCGGGAACGCCTTCTTGATGGCGGCGAAGTGCTCCTCGTAGTACTCCACCCCGAAGTCCGGGTGGTGGCCGCCCTGGAACATGATCTGGGTGCCGCCCAGTTCCACCGTCTCCGCGCAGCGGCGCAGGATGTCGTCCAGGTCCCGGGTCCACACCTTGTCGCTCTTGGGCGAGGCGTAGAAGGCGCAGAACTTGCAGGCCGTCACGCACGAGTTGGTGTAGTTGATGTTGCGCTCGATGATGTACGTGGCGATGTGCTCGGTCCCGGCGTACCGGCGGCGGCGCGCCTTGTCCGCAGCGGCGCCCAGCGCGTGCAGGGGCGCGTACCGGTAGAGGTCGAGCGCCTCTTCGGGCGTGACGCGCCCTCCGGTGGCGGCGCGGTCGAGGGCGGAGAGCAGGTCGGCTTCCGACACGTGCGCTGTCACCGTGGCGTCCCTCCAAAGGTCGCACTTCGCACATTCACTGCATTTCAAAAATTCGCTGCATCTCGCCGCTTACCACAGCACAGCGGCGCCGGACCAGCCTACGCCAGGGGCTTTCGGCCGATCTTCGGAGTGTCCCCGAGGGTCGCCCGAGTGCCGCCGGGGGGCTCAGGTGCGGGGCTCGGGGCTGAGCATCTCCACCCGGACGTCGGGCGGGAAACCGGTCGTCGCGCCGGTACGGCGGGCGAACTCGGCGACGCCCTCCAGCTGCCGCTGACCGAACCGGAAGTCGAGGGTGGTGAAGTACCGCTCCAGCACCTTCGGCTCGAAGATCTCGTAGCGCGCGGCGTGCTCGGCGACCTGGTCGACCTGCTCCATGGCCAGGTCGCGGGAGGCCAGGAACGCCCGGTGCGTCTCGTGCACCGTCTCCGGAGCCTGCCGCAGGAAGTCGCGGCGTACGGCCCAGACGGCGAAGACGAACGGCAGTCCCGTCCACTCCTTCCACAACCGCCCCAAGTCGTGCACCTGGAGGTCCTCCTCGGGCAGCTGCCGCAGATAGGCGCGCAGCCCCACGTCACCGATGACGACGGCGGCGTCCGCCTCCTTCATCATCCGCTCCAGGTCGGGCGGGCAGCTGTAGAAGTCCGGCTGGACGCCATAGCGCTCCGTGAGCAGCAGTTCGGCGAGGCGTACGGAGGTTCGCGAGGTCGAGCCGAGGGCCACCCGGGCGCCGTCCAGCTGGTCGAGGGGGACGCGGGAGACGATCTCGCACGACATGACGTCGCCGTCGCAGCCCACCGCGATGTCCGGGAGGGCCACCAGGTCGTCCGCGTTGCGCAGGAACTCCACCAGGGTGACGGGCCCCATGTCGAGCCGCCCGTCGATGATCATCTCGCTGAGCTTCTCGGGGGTGTCCCTGGTCAGGTCCAGGTCCAGCAGGGTGTGGGTATGGACCAGACCCCAGTACAGCGGCAGACAGTTGAGGAACTGGATGTGCGCGACGCGGGGGCGGGTGCGCACATGCCTCGGTTTCGCAGTCACTCTCCGGAGAGTACGCCCCGGTCTGTACCCCGCCACGCGGGGTCCTCCGGGAGGGCTGTTGGACATGATCCGCAGCTCTTCCACCCCCGGCCCCACCGTGCTAGGCTCAGAGCCAAGTTGCAGTTTGGTTTCCCTTGCAGTACAGAGCCTGCGGAGCATGTGACCGCGGGCTCTCGTCGTTTTCAGGCTTCTTTGTGGGTTCTGGGAGCAGGGACACCCTTATAGGCCCAAGGAGGGCTTATGGCTACCGGAACCGTTAAGTGGTTCAACGCTGAAAAGGGCTTCGGTTTCATCGCCCAGGACGGCGGCGGTCCCGATGTCTTCGTCCACTACTCCGCGATCAACGCATCCGGTTTCCGCTCTCTTGAGGAGAACCAGATGGTGTCGTTCGATGTCACGCAGGGCCCCAAGGGTCCGCAGGCGGAGAATGTCACCGCGCAGTAGTCCCTGACTCTGCAGTATCCAAGGAGCCCCCGCTTCGGCGGGGGCTCCTGCCTTTTCCGGGGGCGCCGTTCGGTGCCTTTTCCTCGGTGCTGTTTCCCGTCCGTTTCCCGGTGCCGTTTGGTGCCGTTCCCAGGCGCTGTTTCCGGCCCGGCGGGGTCAGCAGTTGTGCTCGTAGCCCGTTATCGCGGCGACCTTGGCCGCCGAGGCGGAGCCCTCGTCGAAATGCTGGTCCAGCCACTCGTCCAGCAGGGTGCGGGCCAGCTCCAGACCGATGACGCGCTGGCCGAAGCAGAGGACCTGAGCGTTGTTGCTGAGTACGGAGCGCTGTACGGAGTAGCTGTCGTGTGCGGTGACGGCGCGGATGCCGGGGACCTTGTTCGCGCTGATGGCGACGCCCAGACCGGTGCCGCAGATCAGCAGCGCGCGGTCGGCCTCCCCGTCGGCGACGCAGCGGGCCGCCTCGACGGCTACGTGCGGATAGGCCCGGTCCTTGTCGGCCCCTCCGCTGTCGACGCCGACATCGGTGACCTCCGCGACCCGGGCGTCGCCGAGCAGGTCCTTCTTGAGGGCTTCCTTGTAGTCGAGACCCGCGTCGTCGCAGCCCACGACGATACGGAAGGGCTGCCGCGGCGCTGCGGGGGTGCTGCTCATGGTGCGTTCCTCCTGGTGGCGGGGGTGGAGAAGAGGTCAGTCCGCGGCACTCACGGTGTCCGCCACCGTGCTCAGGACCAGCGCCAGCGAGGTGGCGCCCGGGTCCGGGGTGCCGATGCTGCGTTCGGCGAGCGGCCGGGCGCGGCCCAGCTTGGGGCGCAGCTCCGCGGTGGCCTCGGCGGCGGTACGGGCCATATCGGCCGCGTCGGCCAGCGCTCGGGCTGGTGCACTGCCCGCCTCCAGCCGTTCTCCGAAAGCGGTCACGAACGGGGCGAGTGCGTCGACCAGGGTCTTGTCGCCGGGCTCCGCCTTGCCGAGCGCGGTGACGGCCTCCAGCGCGGCTTGGGCGCCGGCGGCCAGTTCCGCGGGCCCCGGGGCGCGGTCGGCGGGGAGCGCTGAGCCGAACGCGCGCAGTGCCGCACCCCACAGCGCTCCGGAGGTGCCTCCCGCCTCGGCGGCCCAGGCGTCCCCGGCAGCACCGAGCAGTGCGGCCGGCGCAGCGTCTGTGGCCTGCGCCTTCTCGGCGGCGGCCAGCGCCGCGTCCACGCCTTTGCACATGCCGCGGCCGTGATCCCCGTCCCCGGCGACGGCGTCGAGCCGGCCGAGGGCCTCTTCCTCCTGGTGGAGGAGGGTGCGGACGGTACGGAAGGCCCGTACGACGGTGGCCGTGGTGGCGATCGCCCCACCGGTGGCGGGACCGGCGGAAACGTCACCGGTCTGAGGGGTGATGACTGTGGCCGTACGGGGTGCGGCCACCGCCCCGCTCGCGGACGGATCTTGCGGGGCGACCTCGCCGCGGCGGTAGGCGGGGGTGTCGGCGGGGGCGAGCCAGAGCCGTTCCAGCTCGTCGTCCAGCCAGGTGACGGTCAGCGAGCAGCCCGCCATGTCCAGCGAGGTGACCAGCTCACCCACCTCGGGGCGCACCAGATCCAGTCCCGCCTCGTCGAGCAGTCGTGCCACGGACGCCCACAGGACGTACAGCTCCTCGTACTTGGTGGCGCCCAGGCCGTTGAGGAGGACCGCCACCCGGCGGCTGTCCGCGGCCTCCTCGGGCCGCTCGGCCAGCAGCTCCGCCACCAGGGTGCGGGCCAGGTCCTCGGCGGTCGTCAGCTCGCTCTCGCTCACGCCGGGCTCGCCGTGAATGCCCAGGCCGAGGCCCAGCTTGCCTTCCGGCACGGTGAACAGCGGCTCCCGCTGACCAGGCAGTGTGCACCCCGCGAAGGCCACGCCGAGCGAGCGGGTCCGGGCGTTGGTGTGCTCCGCGATCCTGACCACCTCGTCCAGGTCCGCGCCCTCCTCGGCGGCGGCGGAGGCCGTCTTGTAGACGGTGAAGCCGCCCGCGATGCCGCGCCGCCGGTCCGCCTCCGCTGTGGGGGCGCTGGCGATGTCGTCGGTGACGGCGAAGCAGCGGGCCGGTATGCCGTCGGCGGTCAGCCGCTGGGCTGCCTGGCCGAAGTTCATGACGTCGCCCGCGTAGTTGCCGAACATGAACAGCACGCCTGCCCCCGTCTCGGCTTCCGCCGCCACGGAGTACGCCTGCGCGGCGGACGGGGAGGTGAAGACGTTGCCGATGACCGAGCCGTCGGCGAACCCCTTGCCGACCACGCCGCAGAAGGCGGGATAGTGGCCGGAGCCGCCGCCCGTCAGCACGGCGACCTTCGCTGTGGTGGGGCGGTGGGCTCTGACCACGCCGCCGGGCACCGCGCGGACGTGTTCGGGGTGGGCCGCGGTGAAGCCTTGGACCATGTCCTCGGCAAAGCGGGCAGGGTCGTTGAATACGCGGGTCATAGGGGACTCCAGCAGTGTGTGTTGCCGGGACCGGACGGAGTCCGGAAAGGGACCGGGACGGGTCACCAGGACTGGCGGGCTCTTTCCAAGGTGTCGAGGTACCGGTGGTAGCCGTCCTCGTAGAAGGCGACCGCAACGTCGTCGGCGCGGGCGACACGGCCCCCTCCCAGGGAGCCGCCGACGGCGGAACCTTCAGCGTCCGCGCCCAGCGCGCGCCAGGCGATCCGCGCGGCGCCGCGGATGCCCACGGCGTCCTCCCGCACATGGACATCCCGTCCCAGGACGCCGGCGAAGATGCGCCCCCATTCTCCGGAACGCGCTCCCCCGCCGCAGGCGGTGACGGTCCCGGCGACGCCGAGGGTCTCCAGGCAGTGCCGGGCCGAGTAGGCGACGGCTTCGCACAGGGCACGCACCAGGTCGGCGCGGCCGGTCAGGGGCGAGAGCCCGTCGAGCCGGCCGCGGGCGCGGGCGTCCACGAAGGGGGCCCGCTCGCCGCTGGTGGACAGGAACGGCAGCGCAGTCACCCCGGCGGCGCCGTACGGGGACTGGGCCAGCAGCGCGTCGAGCTCCTCGATGCGTACGCCGAGCATGCCCAGCAGCCAGTCCAGCCCGGCCGTGCCGATCATGGCGGGCATGACCCGCAGATACCGGTCCTCGAACGGGGTGGCCAGGATCATGCCGGCCGCCTCGTCCCCGGCACCCGGCGCGGGGTCGTCGCTCAGCACCTGGCAGGCCAGCGTCGTACCGACGATGAGGTTGCCCTCGCCGACCTGTTCGAGGCCCGAGCCGAAG
Organism: Streptomyces sp. 3N207; assembly: GCF_052246355.1. Taxonomy (NCBI): domain Bacteria; kingdom Bacillati; phylum Actinomycetota; class Actinomycetes; order Kitasatosporales; family Streptomycetaceae; genus Streptomyces; species Streptomyces sp. 3N207. The sequence continues at coordinate 626,729 of NZ_JBQQBV010000001.1, forward strand.
CCGCACGCCGGGATGTCGAAGGGACCGGCGCTGACGGGCAGTCCGACGGGCAGTCCCAGCTCGGCGGCGACCTTGGGCAGCAGTCCGAACAGCGCACCGGGCGGTGCGGGTTCGGCCAGCAGTCCGCGCCACCGGCCCAGCCCGCACAGCTGAAGTGCCTCGTCGTCGTACGTACGCCGGGCCACGTCCAAGAACGGCACCGATGCGTCCGAGGCGTCCACCGTGCGCTCACCGGTGAAGCGCTGGGCGATGGCGTCGACGCAGTACCCGGCCACATCGGCCGCGGCCAACCGCTCGGGCTCGTGTTCGGCCAGGTGGGCGAGGAGGGGTCCGGCGGCGCCCGGGAACATACCGGCTCCGGTGCGGCGGTAGACCTCCCGGGCCGTGCCGTCGGCGGCCCACCTGTCCAGGACGGGGGCCGCGCGGCCGTCCATCCAGGACAGCGCCCGGCCCACCGGACGGCCGCCGGCGTCCCGCAGCCACAGGCCGTCGCCCTGGCCGGTCAGTGCGAGGGCCTCGATGGGCTCGTTCGGGTCGAGTTGTGCGGCATCGGCGACGGCGGCCCGTACGACGGTGACGACGGTGCCGATGACCTCGTCCATGTCCTGCTCGACGCGGTTGCCCGGCAGCGTGTACAGCGTGCTGCGGGCCTCGTGCGCCGGGCTGGTGCGCCCGTCGCGCGCGATGAGCTGGGCCTTGGTGACCGAGGTGCCGACATCGACCCCGACGATCATGACTGCTGCCCTCCCCCGGCGGTCCCCGTGGTCTCGAACACCTCCGGGTTGACCACGAACTCGGGTCGCTCGCCGCGCAGATGGGCGGCTGCCTGGGCCGCCGTGATGGCCGCGGCGCGGTCGGCGGTCTGCCGGGTGGCGCCCGCCAGGTGCGGGGTGGTGATGACGTGCGGAGCGCGGTGCAGCGGCCAGTCGGCGGGCGGCGGCTCGACGTCGTACACATCCAGCGCCAGCGCGCCCAGATGGCCGGACTCCAGCATCGCGGGCAACGGACCGTAGTCCATCAGTTCGCCGCGCGCCGAGTTGACGAGCACCGCGCCCTTGGGGAGCAGCTTGAGGTTGTCGGCGTTCAGCATGTGCCGGGTCTCGGGCGTGACGCGGGCGTGCAGGCTGACGACCGAGCTGCGGCGCAGCAGCTCCTCCAGCGCCACCAACTCCACCCCGTCCGCGGCGGCCTTGGCCGGATCGGCGTAGGGGTCGGCGACCAGCACCCTGGAGCCGAAGGCACGCAGCACCCGCGCGACGATCGCGCCGATGGCGCCGTATCCGACGAGTCCGACGGTGGTGCCGTCCAGCTCGATGCCCGCGTTCTCGATGGCGTAGTAGTCGCCCCGCCAGGTGCCCTTCTTCAGTTCCGCGTCGGAGGCCGGGATACGGCGCAGCGCGGCGAGCATCAGTCCGAGGGCGAACTCGGCGGCGGCTGCCGCGTTGCGGCCGGGGGTGAAGGTGACGGGGATGCCGGCGCGGGTGGCGGCGGGCACATCGACGTTGACCGGGCCGCCGCGGGCCACGGCGATCAGCTTCAGGTTCGGGGCCTCGCGGATGACGCGGTCGGTGAACGGCGCCATCTGGATCAGCGCCACCTCCGCGTCGCCGAGCGCTGCGAGCAGCTCGTCCTCGGTGCCGCTGGCCTCCTTGACGTTGCCGACGGGGCCGAAGGGGGTGTGCGGCCAGGGGGTGGTCTGGGTACGGAAGTCCAGCGCGGTGCCGGGGGCCGCTTCCTTGAGCGCGTCGACGAAGAGCTGGGGGGCGATGAAGTGGTCGCCCGAGGCCAGCACCTTGATCGGGTCCGTCATGCCCGGTCACCTTCCTTGGACTGGGAGCTTTCGGTCAGCTGCGAGCTTTCCGCGAGCCGGGAGAGCAGGTAGCGGCGTACGTCGTCGTGGTCCGCCGCGCGGTGTGCGGCGCCCGCCAGCGCGTCGGCGGCCGGCGGGTAGCCGGGGTTGGGGATGGCGACGACCGTCATCCCGGCCGCCGCGGCGGCGCGCAGCCCATTGCTGGAATCCTCCACGGCAAGGCAGTCGGCCGCGGGGACGCCGAGCTTGTCGGCGGCCGCGAGGTAGACGTCCGGGCTGGGCTTGCCACGTGGGACCTCGGCGCTGGAGACGGTGGCCTTGAAGTGGTGGTCGACTCCATGGTGCGCGAGGACGGCGTCGATCACGCGGCGCGGCGCGGACGAGGCGAGCGCGATGGGCCCGCGTGCGGCGGCGTCGGTGATCATCTCCAGGGCGCCCGGCAGCAGTTCGATCTCACCGTCCTCCAGCGCCTTGATCATGCCGTCCACGACGGTGCGCTCGGTATCGGCGGCGCTGTCGCCGGCCCCGGCGAACTCGGTGAGGAAGGCGGCCCACTCCGGGGCACTCATGCCCTGGCAGCTCTTGGTCTGCTCGGGTCCCCACTGCTTGCCGCGCTCGGCGGCGAACGCGGTCCACAGCCGCTCCCAGAGATGCTCGCTCTCGACGAGCACTCCGTCCATGTCAAACACCACTGCATCGGCCACGGCCGGAACTCCTCACCTTCGGCTCCCTGCAAATTAACACCGGATCTGTTATCTGTCACTTGCGCATTGATACGCACACCAGGAGCGATGTGAGACTTCCCGTGATCCGGGGACCGGAAGAGACCGTCCGGGGTGCAGGATGGTCCGTATGACCGCCCATTCAGCAGCGCGCGCCTCGCGCCAGAAGCGTCAGCAGCAGATCGTCGACCATGTGCTGGCCAAGGGCGACGCCTCGGTGGCGGAGCTGACGGAGCTGACCGGCGTCAGCGTGATGACGGTGCACCGGGACATCGCCGAGCTCGCCGACCGCGGCATCCTGCGCAAGTACCACGGCGGCGTCTCGGCCCAGCCCTCCACCGTCTTCGAGTCCAGCTCCGACTTCCGGCTGCACGCGCACACCGGCGAGAAGGAAGCACTGGCCGGCGCCGCGCTGGAGTTCGTGACGCCGGGAATGTCGCTGATGCTGGACGACTCGACCACGGCGCTGGCCTTCGCCAAGCTGCTGCCGCAGGTGGGGCCGCTGACCGTGGTGACCAACTACCGGCTGATCACCGAGGAGCTGCGGCCCGTGGAGGACGTACGGCTCATCGGGATCGGTGGCGAGTACTCGCGCACCCACGACTCGTGGATCGGGCTCTCCGCGCTGGAGATGATCAAGAGTTTCTCGGTGGATCTGACCGTCGTCTCCACCTCCGCCATCACCGGCACCATGACCTACCACCAGGAACAGGAGATCGTCGCCCTCAAGCGCGCGATGCGGGAGGCAGGCTCGGTGAGCGTGCTGCTGATGGACCACAGCAAGGTCGGCCGCAGCGCGCTGCACCGGCTGGATCCAGTACGCGCCTTCGACCACGTGGTGCTCAGCGGGCCGGTGGACGAAGGGCTGGTGGCGGAGATGCGCAAGCTGACGGATGTGCGGGTGGTGTCGGCGGACTCGGCGTAGGTTCCGCCTGCCGGCCTCGGGGCGGCTACGCACGCGATCCGGCCTGTTACGCGCTAACGAACTTGACCGTTACTTTTAACATAGCCCTTGATATTTCTCGCAGGCGGGCTGAGTATCTGCGGTGCACCAACTGGTTACCTCAGAGCGGAGGCCCCCCGATGACGGATTCAGCGACCCGAGCTGCCGAGAGAGGGCTACTCGATCGCATAGGGCTGCCGAAACCCCTGGTCCTCGGGTATATCGGCGTACTGCTGTTCATGATCGGCGACGGTGTCGAGAGCGGATTCATCTCGCCGTACATGGCCGACCACGGAGCAGGCACCGATGTGAAGGCCGGCTACGTCATCACCGCGTACGGCGTCACCGTGATGCTGGCCTCCTGGTTCTCCGGCGCGCTCTCCGAGGTGTGGGGGCCGCGCAAGGTGATGTGGGTGGGCCTGGCGATCTGGGCGGTCTTCGACGCGCTCTATCTTGTCTTCGCACTCGGCACCGAGAACTACCCGATGATGCTGATCCTCTACGGCATCCGCGGCTTCGGCTATCCGCTCTTCGCCTTCGGCTTCCTCGTCTGGATCACCGGTACGGCGCCGAAAGCCCGACTGGGCACCGCCGTGGGCTGGTTCTACTTCGCCTTCACCGGCGGCCTGCCCACCCTCGGCTCCCTGTGGTCCAGCTTCACCATCCCCGCCATCGGCGAACTGGGCACCCTGTGGAGCGCACTCGCCCTCATCCTGGCCGGCGGCGCCATCGCACTGGTCGGCGCCAAGCGGCGGGAGGGCGGCGACCGGCTGGCTGAGCCCGGCGTCACCACGGGCGAGTCCCTCTTCAACAGCGTCTCGATCATCTGGACGCACCCGCGGGTGCTGGTCGGCTGCCTGGTGCGGATCATCAACACGGCGCCCGAGTTCGGCATGCTCGTCTACCTGCCGCGGATCTTCTCCGACGATGTCGGCTTCGGCACCGACAAGTGGCTCCAGCTGCTGGCGATCATCTACGGCACCAACATCTTCTTCAACCTGATCTTCGGGGCCGCCTCCGACAAGATCGGCTGGCGGACCACCATCGCCACCTTCGGCGCCCTCGGCTGTGCGATCAGCGTGACGGTGCTGTACTTCGTGCCGACCTGGCTCGGCCCCGACTACTACTGGGTCGCCGTGCTCGCCGGCATGCTGTACGGCGCCACGCTGGCCGGCTTCGTCCCCATCTCGGCGCTGATCCCGAGCATGGCCCCGGAGAACAAGGGCGGCGCGATGGCCCTCCTCAACCTCGGTGCGGGCGGCGCGGCCTTCGTGGGGCCCGCCATCGCGTCCATCTTCCTCCCGCTCGTGGGCGCGGGTGGCGTGACCATCGTCTTCCTGGCCCTGTACCTGGTCGCCATGGTGCTGACCTTCTTCCTCAAGATGCCGGAGGAGCAGGGCGGTTCCGGAGCCGCCGTCACCGCCTCGCCTCCCGGTAAGAACTCAGCCCCGACGCCCGCCTAGCTCGCTGACGGGCAGCGCCTCTTCTCGCGGAACACCCCCTTCTCGCCGTCGCAGCGGGAAGGGGGTGTTCCGTGTGAAGGGGGTGGGGCGGCGAGGAAAGCGGGGGCTCAGCCCTGGAGCTCGTAGGAGAAGCTCACCTTCACCTCCTGCTCCCCCTCGCGGACCTCGTACCCTCCCGTTCCGGTCAGACCGGTGAGCTCGCCCGTGCCCGAGCCCGGCACCACCTCGAACGAGCAACGGATGACGCCCTCCTCGTCGAAGGTGCCGGTCTGCTGGATGACGAACGTGCCCTCCCGGCCTGCGACGGAGCCGGTCAGCAGTTCCATCCCGCAGAAGGAGCCGCGGGTCTCGGCGGCGTACGCCAGCGCGTACTGGCATGCGGTGCCCTCCGCATCGATGCCCCCGCTGTAGTTGTTGACGACGGCAGCGTGCGCAAGGCGCGGGCTGCGCTCGGCGTCGGTGACGTTCTTCTCGTCCCAGGAGGAGAAGGTGAAGACGGCGGTGGTGGACTGCTGGGCCATGTCGGTGCCTTTCGCTGTGCTTGCTGCTCGACGCGACGCCTGCTGTTCGCCGCGTACGGGCATCCTTCCGGCCGTACCTGACACCTCCTGTCAGGTACGGCGGGCCAGGCGCGACAATGACGGCATGCGCGCCGACCGGCTCCTCTCGCTGCTCCTCCTGCTGCAGCACCGCGGCCGGATGACGGCGCCCGAACTCGCCGCCGAGCTGGGCATCTCCGTCCGCACCGTCTACCGCGACATCGAGGCGCTCAGCGGCTCCGGCGTCCCCGTCTACGCCGACCGCGGCCCGGCGGGCGGCTACCGCCTCATGGCCGGGTACCGCACCCGGCTGACCGGTCTGACCGATACCGAGGCAGGCTCCCTCTTCCTGTCCGGGCTCCCGGGCCCGGCCCAGGATCTGGGGCTCGGTGCCGTGCTGACCACCGCACAACTGAAGGTGCGCGCCGCGCTCCCGGCCCCGCTCGCCGAGCACAGCCGGCGCATCCAGGACCGGTTCCACCTGGACGCGCCGGGCTGGTTCCGCGACGCCGACCCGGTGCCGTACCTGCCGCAGGTCGCCCGCGCGGTGTGGGAACAGCGAGTGCTCCAGGTGCGTTACCAGCGCTGGCGCGGCGAGGTGCGGCGCGAACTGCGCCCGCTGGGCATCGTCCTCAAGGGCGGCATCTGGTACGCGGTGGCGGTGGCCGCCGACCCGGACGGCGACGGGGGCGCCGCAGGCCGGGAGGACGCCGTAGGTGGAGAGGCGTGCATACGCGGGGACGCAGGCATACGCGGCGATGCGGATGCCGCACGTCCGGGCGAGGGTGCCGTCCGTACCTTCCGGATCTCGCGGCTGGTGGGAGTCGACGCCGGTGAGGGGACCTTCGAGCGGCCTGCGGGTTTCGATCTGGCGGCGTACTGGGAGGCTTCGGCGCGGCGCCTGGAGGCGATGCTGCGCCAGGACGTGGCGCGGGTCCGGCTCTCGCCGAGCGGCCGGCGGCTGCTCCCGGCGAAGTTCGGCACATCGGGCGAGCGGGCGCTGGAGAGTGCAGGGCCGGCGGACGCGGCCGGGTGGGTCGAGGTGGAGCTGGCCGTCGAGTCGCAGCAGGTCGCCGTCTCCGACCTGCTCAGCCTGGGTGCGGAGGCAGAGGTCGTGGGGCCGCCCGCACTACGGGAGGCCGTGATCGACGCCGTCCATGCCCTTTCGGCCCGCTACCCGGCAGCGAACTGATCCCGTCCCTCCCGCTCGGATCTCTACCCGATGAAGAGCGTCCTGCCGGCTGGGCAGGGACACAACGAACGGTTGTGGCTTGTCGGCTGGTCGGTTGTTTGATCTCGCCATCCGCTACTCGCTTTGATGCCGGTGGTCATCGGTGGTTGTTCAGTTCGGCGAGAGATGCGTTGGGGATGCCAGGTAGACGGGCGCTGGGCAGGCGGTTCGGGTGGTTGTGGGCGTCGTATGCGGTCAGCGCGTACGGCACATCGCTCGGGTTCGGCACGTTTTCCTTGATCGCGGTCCTCGTGCTGCACTCCGGGCCGGCCCAGGTGGCGGCGCTGGCTGCCGCGGGGCGGGCAGTGGGGGCCTTGGTGGCGGTGCCGCTCGGTCCGTGGGTGGAGTTCCGCCGCAAGCGGCCGGTCATGGTGGCGATGGACCTGATCCGGTTCGCGGCGCTGATGAGCGTTCCCGCCGCGTTCGCGCTCGGCCGGCTCAGCTTCGCCCAACTCCTCGTTGTCTCCGTCGTCGTCGCCGCGGCCAACATCGCCTTCAACGCGGCCGGCGGTGCGTATCTGAAGGCGCTCGTGCCGGCGCAGGACCTGCTCGTCGCGAACGGCCGGTTCGAGTCCACGACCTGGAGCGCGACGATGGTCGGACCACCGCTCGGGGGAGCCGCGATCGGGATGTTCGGCCCGGTGACGGCCGTGATGGCCGATGCGGTCAGCTACCTGCTCTCAGCCCTGGGCATCCGTGCCATCGGCGGGAGTGAACCGCGCCCAGCGCGGACCGGTGCATCGCGGCTTCGCGCAGGCGATCTGCTCGAAGGATGGCGCTACATCCTCAGCAGGCCCGCACTGCGCGCGCTGCTCTTCAACTCGATCGTGGTGAACGGCCTGATCATGGCCTCCGAGCCGCTGCTCGCCGTACTCCTGCTGGGCCGCCTCGGGTTCACACCCTGGCAGTACGGTCTGATGTTCGCGGCCCCCTGCATCGGCGGCCTCGTCGGCGCACGCCTCGCGCGCCGGCTCGTGACACGGTTCGGGCAGCGCAAGGTGCTGCTCACCGCCGGGGCACTGCGGGCATACTGGCCGGTCGGTTTGGCGTTCGTGCAACCCGGCGTCTCCGGGATCGTGCTCGTCATCGCCGTCCAACTCGGTCTGGTGACCTGCTGCGGCGTGTTCAACCCGGTGCTGGCCACCTACCGGCTCGAGCACACCGATCCCGACCGGGTCGCCCGCACCCTGACCGCCTGGTCGGTCAGCAGCAGCATTGCCATCGCAACCCTGACCGCAGCGTGGGGCTTGCTCGCCACCGTCACCGGCCCCCGCACCGCGATCGCGATCGCCGGAGTCCTCCTGCTGGCCACCCCGCTGCTGCTCCCGCGCCGCGGGAACACGCCCCGGAGCGAGCCCACTGATGCCGCACCGCGCCTGGCTGCGAACGCGTCGGCTGAGCTGCACCGAGATACGGCGAGGCGTTGTGCTCCTGACTGATGCATCAGTCAGGAGCACAACGATGCTCCAGGCACCGGCTCTTACCTGGGAAAATATAGAACAATCGACTGTCGCCCTCACCCGCCCATTGCGGTTATCTCAACGTCGCCGTACGGTGGCCGCATGCCAAACACAGCGGGCGACAGGATTCAGGACGGCGCGGGCGAGATCGCCGAGCGCGTTCGTAAGGTCGTCGAGGCCGCCGGATGCAGCCAGCGGGAGTTCGCCCGGCGCATCGTGATGGACCCCTCGAAGCTCTCCCGCTCGCTCAGTGGCACCCGCCGCTTCACGGTCGCCGAACTGGCCCGGATCGCCGATGCGGGCCAGGTCGACGCGGGGTGGCTGCTCGGTTCCGGCAGCACAGTGCCGACAGGGTCGGGCCCCGAGGACGCCGAGCACCCGGATGCCGCGCCGTCGTCGGTGGCGGAGTCCCGGGCATCCGTACTCCCCGCCGCGGGGCGCCCGTTGCAGATCGTGCAGGAGACGGTGCGGCTGATCGCCGAGCACGGGTTCCACTCCGTACGGGTGGCCGACATCGCCGCCGCGTGCGACACCAGTACCGCCGCCATCCACTACCACTTCCCCGGCCGCGCCGAGCTGCTGGAGGCTGCCGTGCGCTGGTGCATGGACGAGGACACCGCCACCCGCGCGGCGCGGATCGCCGCGGCCGGTGCCGCCGAGGACGCCGTGGCCGAGTTGGGTGAGCTCCTCGCACTGCAGACACCGCGGACCGAGCAGCAGCGACGACAGTGGCTGGTGTGGCTCGATCTGTGGGCCGAGGCCGCGCGCTCGACCGCCATCGGGCAACTGCACGTCGAGTACTACCGGCAATGGCGCACCACCGTCGCCGACGTCATCCGGCGCGGTATCGCCCAGGGCGTCTTCCGCGAGGTCGACCCCGAGTTCAGCGCCCTGCGACTGACCGCACTCGTCGACGGACTGGCCTCCCAGGTGCTGGCCAGCGCCGCCGGAGCGGAGGACGGGACCAGTCCCGACGACATGTACGCGGCGCTGCTCGCATGTGTGCGGACCGAATTGCTCTCGACGGCCGCGGACTGAGCCTCGGCCGCCCTTTCTTCTCCCCGTTTTTGTCCCCGTTTTTCTTCCGGCCGGCACCTCGCCGTTCCTACTTGGAGGGATCGCCATGCCCATGAACGAGAACGTCATCATCACCTGCGCCCTCACCGGCGCCGGCGACACCGTCGGGCGCAGTCCGCATGTGCCCGTGACTCCCGAGCAGATAGCCGCCTCGGCTGTCGAGGCCGCGGAGGCGGGCGCGGCCGTCGTCCATATCCATGTGCGCGACCCGGAGACCGGCGCGCCCTCGCGGGACCCGAAGCTGTACCGCGAGGTCGTCGAGCGGGTCAAGGAGACGGGCACGGACGTCGTCATCAACCTGACCGCCGGCATGGGCGGTGACCTGGTGCTCGACGCCGATCAGCCGCTGGAGAAGGGCGCGCTGGAGGGTACGGATCTGGTCGGCGGCCTCGACCGGCTGCCGCACGTGGAGGATCTGCTGCCCGACATCTGCACCCTGGACTGCGGTTCGCTCAATTTCGGCGACCAGCTGTATGTCTCCACCACGGAAATGCTGCGGAAGGGGGCTCGGCGGATTCAGGAACTCGGCGTCAAGCCGGAATTGGAGATCTTCGACACCGGCCAGCTGTGGTTCGCCAAGCAGTTGCTGGATGAAGGGCTGCTGGATCAGCCGACGCTTTTCCAGCTGTGCATGGGTATTCCGTGGGGTGCTCCGGCCGATCCCGGTGTGCTTCAGTCGATGGTCAACTTTCTGCCGCCGGGTGCGCAGTGGGCGTCGTTCGCGTTGGGGCGGATGCAGATGCCGTGGGTGGCGCAGTCGATTCTGCTCGGTGGGAATGTGCGGGTCGGGCTGGAGGACAACCTGTATCTGAGCCGGGGGGTGAAGGCGACGAACCGGCAGCTCGTCGAGAGGGCTGTCCACATCGTTGAGGCCCTCGGAGTGTCGGTGGCTTCGCCCGACGAGGCCCGTGCGCGGCTCGGGCTCCGCGCGGTGGGTGGTGCCGCCGCCAATGCTTGAGGGCTCCGCCCCCGACGCCCCTACCAGCAGATCACGAAGGAGACCCCTCACAATGACTGTTCCTCCCAGCGAGGTAACCCGCATAACGTGCATCGGCGCGGGGGTAATAGGGGGCGGCTGGGTCGCCCACTTTCTGGCCCGCGGCTATGACGTCACCGCGTGGGACCCGGCACCGGACGCCCCGCAAAAGGTGCGGCGGCTGGTGGCCGCGGCGTGGCCCGCTCTCACTCAACTCGGCTTGGCGGAAGGCGCCTCGCCGGAGAGGCTCCGATTCGCCGCCTCCCTCGAAGATGCCTGCGCGGAAGCGCAGTTCGTCCAGGAGAGTGCCCCGGAAAAGCTGGAGCTCAAAAGGGACCTGCTGGCACAGCTGGACGCGGCGACGCCGGAGGGCGTCGTCATCGCGTCGTCCACATCGGGATATCCGATGACCGACATGCAGACGGAAGCGGCAAACCCGGGCCGGCTGCTGGTGGGGCACCCGTTCAACCCGCCCTATCTGATCCCTCTCGTGGAGGTGGCCGGAGGCCGACGCACCGAGCGCGCGGCCGTCGAATGGGCGTCGCGGTTCTACGAGGCGGCGGGCAAGTCGGTGATCACCATGAACCGGGAACTGCCCGGGTTCATCGCCAACCGCCTTCAAGAGGCACTGTGGCGCGAGGCCCTGCACATGGTCGCCAACGGCGAGGCCACCGTGAAGGAGATCGACGACTCGATCACCGAGGGGCCGGGGCTGCGGTGGGCTTTCATGGGGCCCTGCCTGACGTTCGCACTGGCGGGCGGCGAAGGCGGAATGGGCCACATGCTCGACCACTTCGGCCCGTCCCTCAAATCGCCGTGGACCCGGCTGGAGGCACCCGAGCTGGACTCGGCGTTGCGCCACGCGATGGTGGCGGGCTGCGAGGAGGCCGCCGCCGGACGCAGCATCGCGGACCTGGTCGCCGAGCGGGACCAGGGCGTCATCGACGTACTGCGGGCCACCGGCCGACTGCCTGGCGGAAAGGCGACCGCGGACGCAGAGGTGAAGGAGACCGGCGAATGACACCGCTGCCCCTGTTCGAGCAGACGGTCCGCGCCGAATGGATCGACTACAACGGCCATATGAGCGAGGCGTTCTACGTCCTCGTCTTCGGCCACGCGACCGACGCGATGATGGACGCGGTGGGCCTGGGCCCGAAGTACCGGGAGAGCACGGGCTGCTCGTTGTACACCGTCGAGGCGCATGTGCGGTACGTGAGCGAGGTGGCGGAGGGGGCACCGCTCACGGTGCGTACACGCATCCTCGGTGTGGCCGGGAAGAAGCTGCGCTTCGCGCACGAGATGTACGTCGAGGACCGTACGGTCGCCACGAGTGAGCTGTTCGCGCTGCATGTGGGCGCCGAGGGCAGCGCGGCGTTCCCGGAGCCGGTGCGGGAACAACTGGCCGGGCTCGTCGAGGAGCCTCCCGCATGGGCCGGTCGCGCCATCGCTCCCCTGGGCTGACCTGCGCGATGTTGACGTTTCGGGGCGCGAATCCCACAATGAGCGGCATGGTCGCGCACTCCACTTCCCCGCTCGGACGCCACGGCGTCCCGTGGCGGCGTGGGTGCGAGCGATCCGGTCTCTAGGTGTGACTCGGCTCCCTGGGAGGAGCCATGGAGCCGCCGTGCGTCGGCACGGTCGGCAGACATCCACCGCCCACCGGATCCGCTGGAGGACCCTTCATGAGCATCACTGCCCCTGACACCACTGCCGCTCCTGCTTCCCTTCGTGACGCCCGCGTCCCGGAGGGCGGCCTGTACGAAGGGGTGCGCATTCTGCGGCCGTTCCCCGAGAACTGGGAGGAGCGGCCCTACGAACTGATCGAGGTCGTGCCGCAGACCCGCGTCATCGGCGCGGAGATCCGGGGTGCCGATCTGTCCCGGCCACTGAGCCCCGCGCTGCGGGAGGAGCTGAACCGGGCACTGCTGGAGTGGAAGGTGCTCTTCTTCCGGGGCGCGAACCTCACTCCCGAGCAGCAGGCCGCGTTCGCGCGGCACTGGGGCGAGCTGGAGACCAATCCGCTGCTGGCCCGCGGATCCAGCGACGAGATCGTCCGCTTCGAGAAGGGCGCCGCGACCCGGCCCACGTACGAGAACGTATGGCACACCGATGTCACCTTCCGTGAGCGGCCCGCCCTGGGCGCCGTGTTGCAGCTGCGCGAGGTGCCGCCGCTGGGAGGGCACACCATGTGGGCGGACATGGCGGCGGCGTACGACAATCTGCCGTCGCAGGTGCGGGAGCGGATCGACGGGGCGACGGCGGTGCACGACTTCATCCCCGGGTTTGCGCGCTTCACCTCGGCGGAGCGGCTGGCCGAACTGCAGGAGGAGTTCTCGCCGGTCGAGCACCCGGTGGTGCGTACCCACCCGGAGACGGGCCGCAGGATGCTGTTCGTGAACACCTCGTTCACCACCCACATCGTGGGCATGGAGCGCGAGGAGAGCGACCGGCTGCTGGCCGAGCTGGTCCGGCAGGCGCATGTGCCCGAGTACCAGGTGCGGTTCGCCTGGCAGCCCGGTGACATTGCGTTCTGGGACAACCGGGCCACCCAGCACTACGCCCTGTTCGACTACGCGCCGCACCGGCGGGTGGCCGAGCGGGTGGCCATCGTGGGTGACCGCCCCTTCTGATCCCCTCGGCCGCCTCGTCCGCCCCTTCCCCCGTGGGGGCGGGCGAGGCTTTCTTCCGGGCCCTCAGGCCAGTCCTTCCGGGCCCTCAGGCCACCGTCCTCCCGGGCCCTCAGGCCACCGTGAGCAGCGTTTTGCCCAGCACTTCGCGGGCCTCGATCGCGGAGTGGGCCTTGGCGGCGTCCTCCAGCGGGAAGGTCTGGCCGATCACCGGGCGCAGCCGTCCTGCCGCGGCCTCGAACAGGGCGCGGTCCAGCAGCGGCTTGGCCTCGGCCGCGGAGAACTGGACCTGTTCGATGCCGGCCAGGGTCACCTCACGCGCCGTTGCTGCCCCGGCATCGAGCTCCGTGAAGCCACCGGAGGGAGTGCCGTGCGCGGAGAACCGTGCCCCGCGTGCGGTGAGTTCGAACGCGGCACGGCCGGTGGCGCCGCCCACACCGTCGAACACCACGTGGATGCCGGGCTCGCCGACCGTCCTGCGTACCTGGTCGGTCCAGTCGGGCCAGGTGTAGTCGACGGCGGCGTCGGCGCCCAGCTCCTCGCGGGCGAGCGCCAGCTTCCGCTCGCCGCGAGCTGCCGCGACCACATGTGCGCCGGCGGCCTTCGCCAACTGCACCAGCAGCGCACCGAGTCCGCCGGCCGCCGCGAGGACGAGCACCCAGGCGCCGGGCCGCAGCGTGCCCGTGCTGACGGCGTTGTCGAAGAGCCGTACGGCGGTGGGGCCGTCGTGCACCAGCGCCGTCGCCTCGCGAAGGTCGAGCCCTTCGGGTACGACGCTGACCGTCTCGATCTCGGCGAGCGCACGCTGTGCGTATCCGCCCGCCGCGGGCGAGGCGGTCTTGGCGACGACCCCTCTGCCCTGCCAGGCGGGGCCCACGTCCGCGCCCAGCCGGTCGATCCGGCCGCCTGCCGCGCCGCCGGGGACATACGGCAGGGACGGCGCGAAGAAGGCACCGTCGCGGCGGATCTGGGTCTCCAGGAAGATGACGTCGGCGTACGCCACCTCGATGACGGCCTGTCCCGGCCCGGGGACGGGATCGGGCAGTTCGACGAGTTCGAGAACGTCCGGCTCGCCGAACCGCCGCACCTGAATTCCGCGCATCCCGACCACTCTCCTTGTACTGACGAGGGATAGGAGAGCAGTCTTCAACTTCAACAGAGGTTCAAGTCAACCGAGGTTCAATCGAGGTTCAATTCAACTGAGCGGGGGCCGCACCGGTCAGTCGGCGGGCGTACGCACCTCGTCGCGGATTTCGCTGACGCGGTCCGCCCACGCCTCCAGGTCCACGTCCTTCGGGGGGACCGAGTAGGTGTCGGCACTGTCCTTGGCGATGTAGGCGGCGGTGCCCGGGTCGCTCCAGGCACAGACGGGGATCGTCAGCTTCCGGCCGGCCTGCGACTTGACCAGCACTTCGCAGGTCAGCGGGTCGCCACCGGCGGGGGTGATGTCGCGGCGCTTGACGGCCACCTCCATGGCCGGGCCCGACTCCATCCCGTTCATCATCTGGTTCTTGGAGAGCTCTGGGTTGCCGTGGTCCTCGCCGGAGGCCGCGCCGTAGAGGAGCCGGGAGGTGTCGGAGGAGTTGGCGTAGGAGCCCAGATGGGCCTCCTCGCCCGGGTTGGCCGAGTCGACCGAGTCGCTGAGGTCCTTACGGAGCCGGTACTTGCCGCCGTCCAGCGTCTTGGGGAACTTCAGCTCGTAGGTGGTCTTCGACTCGCTCGGGCTCGGCGTCGGCTCGTCCTCGCTCGCCGAGGGCTCGTCGGAGGGCGACTCGGACTGCTCCGTCTTGGTCTTGCCGTCGGCGGAGTCGTTCTTGTCGTCGTCACCGCCCGAGACGGCCAGCAGCGTGCCCGCAACCGCAAGCGCGACCACCAGGACGGCCGCCACGACGATGCCGACGACCTTGTTGTTGCTGCTCCGGTTCGGCGGCGGAGGCGGCGGGCTGCCGTACGGGCCGGGAAATCCCGGCTGGCCGAACCCACCGTCCTGCGGCTGGCCGAACCCACCATCCTGCGGCTGGCCGAAACCGCCGCCCTGCGGCTGGCCGAACCCGCCGCCCTGCCCCTGCGGCTCGCCGAAACCGCCCGCGGACGGCGGGCCGAAGCCACCGCCGCCCGGAGGCTGACCTGGGGGTTGGTTCGGCGGCTGCGGGGGTGTCGTCATCGGGTGTCCCTCCCGGCGAGGGGGGCGTACCCCGTCCCCCGGCCGTGCTGTACCTGGCGCTTCTGTCACGGTACCGCCGTTTGGCCAAGGGATTACTCTCGGGATACCTCTCAGCGCGCGTAGATCTGGTCGATCTCCGCGGCGAAGTCCCGCACGATCGCTCCCCGGCGCAGCTTCATCGACGGCGTCAGATGCCCGTTCTCCTCCGTGAAGTCACCCGGCAGCACGGCGAACTTGCGGATCGACTCGGCCCGCGACACCAGCGAGTTGGCCTCGTCCACGGCCTGCTGGAGGTTGTACAGCAGGTCCCCGTCGACGAGCAGCTCGTCCATGCTCAGATCCTCCTTCTTGTGCATCCGCTGCCAGTGCGCGAGCCCGTCCGGCTCCAGCGTCACCAGCGCCGAGACGAACGGCCGGTTGTCGCCGATCACCAGGCACTGGCTGACCAGCGGATGCGCGCGCAGCCAGTCCTCCAGCGGCGCGGGCGCCAGATTCTTGCCCGCGGAGGTGATGATGATGTCCTTCTTGCGCCCGGTGATGCTCAGATACCCCTCCGAGTCGAGCGCCCCCAGGTCCCCGGTGGGCATCCAGCCCTCGGCGTCGCGGTGCGGGATCACGCTCTCCGTACGGCCGTCCCAGTAGCCGCCGAAGACGTGGTCGCCCTTGATGAGCACCTCGCCGTCGTCCGCGATCCGCAGCGCCGTGCCCGGCACCGGCCAGCCGACCGTGCCCAGCCGGGGCTTGAGCGGCGGCGTGGTGGTCGTCGCGGCCGTCGTCTCGGTGAGGCCGTACCCCTCGTAGACCGTGACGCCCGCACCCTCGAAGAACGCCGCGAGCCGGTGCCCCAGCGGGGAGCCACCGCAGATCACATACCGGCAGCGACCGCCCAGCGCGGCCCGGATCCGCCGGTAGATGAGCGCGTCGTACAGGCCGCGCGCTGCGCGCAGCCCGAACCCGGGCCCGCTGCCGAAGCCGTGCTCCAGGGCCTCGACGGCCTCCCCGTAGCGCTGGGCGATCCGCGCCCCCCGGTCGAAGGACGAGGCCCGCCCCATCTTCTCGGCCGTCGCCCGGCCGGTGTTGTAGATCTTCTCCAGTACGTACGGGATGCCCAGCAGGAACGTCGGCGCGAAGCCCGCCAGATCGGGGAGCAGGTCCTCGGTCTTGATGCTCGGCGCGTGCCCGAGCCGCACCCGCGCCCGCAGACAGCCGACGGACACCATCCTGCCGAACACATGGGACAGCGGCAGGAACAACAGGGTCGACGGCGGATCGTCGTACCGCGCTCTGAAGACCGGGTGCAGCAGCTCGATCGCGTTGTCGACCTCCGCGAAGAAGTTGCCGTGTGTGAGGACACAGCCCTTGGGCGGACCCGTGGTGCCCGAGGTGTAGATGAGCGTCGCGATGGTCTGCGGGCCCAGCTGTGCGCGGCGCTCGGCGACCAGCGCGTCCGGTACCCCGCGGCCCGCGTCCACCACATGGCCCACGGCGCCCGAACTGAACTGCCACAGATGTTCCAGCGCGGGCAGGTTGCCCCGCTCGGCGCTGAGCATCCGGGTCTGCTCGACGTCCTCCACGAAACAGGCCCGCGCCCGGGAGTCCCGCAGGATGTGCCGGGCCTGCGACGCCGACGACGTCGGGTAGACCGGCACCGTGATCAGGCCCGCCGCCCAGGCGGCGAAGTCCGTGAGGGTCCACTCGTAGGTCGTACGGGCCATGATGGCCAGCCGGTCCCCCGGCCGCAGGCCCAGCGCGATCAGGCCCTTGGCCATCGCCTGCACCTCGGCGGCGAAGTCGCGGGCCGCCATGTCCCACCAGGTGCCGTCCCTGCCCTTGCGGCTGATGGCCGGCTCGTCCGGGGCCTCGGCGGCGTTGGTGAAGGGGATGTCGGCGAGGGAGCCGCTGGTCACCGTCGGCGCCAGCGGCGGGACGGAGACCTCGCGGACACTGCCGCCTTCCCTCTTCTTGTGCGGCTCGACCAGTTGCACCGGTAGCTCCGTCCTCGGCCAATCTCCTGACGTGACAGTAACCTTACCGACAGGTAAATTTACGGGACCAGGAGAGGCCCGGGAATACCCGGTTACCACCTTCATAGAACGCACACACCCGGCACACGGAGTGTCAGCCGCGTTGTTCGGCACCCCGCAGAGCCCAGCGCCGGCCCTTCATCAGGTTCTCCAGGCCCGCCCAGCAGAAGTTCATCAGCGTCGCCGCCGTCTCCCTGGCGGAGGGGGCGTCAGCGTGCGCCGGCGTACGGGAGTTGGCCCACTCGGCCAACGACTCCGCGGCACCGACCAGCGCATGGGCGAGCCCGGAGACCTCGCGTTCCGCCAGTTCGCTGTCGCAGCCTGCGTCCCGCGCCGCCTGCCCCAGCAGCGCCCTCACGATAGTGACGACCTCGACCCGCATGGCAGCGACCTCGCGAGCGAAGGGCTCACCCTGGGTACGGGCGCGGTAGAGCACCGCGACACCGTCCGGGCGGGCCGCGGTGTGTGCGAAGAACGCCGTCAGGCCGTTCCACAACTGCTGGTCGGCGGTCAGCCCCCGCTCCCGCGTACCCTCCCGCACCGCTGCGACCAGCGCTCCGACCTCGCGCCGCACGCAGGCCATGAACAGGTCTTCCTTGGACTTGAGGTACAGATAGACCAGCGGTTTGGAGACCCCCGCCGCCTCGGCTATGTCGTCCATGGAGGCGGCCTGGTACCCCTGTCGCGCGAACGCGGCGACCGCGGCGTCCAGCATCTGCCGCTCCCTCACCTCGCGCGGCATGCGCTTCTGCCCCACGCCTTCAATCCCTTCAGCCCCGTATGCCCCGTGAACCCCCTCACCGGCCGGCCACGCCGCCCCGTGCAGCGCGCCGTCCCCCACCAACTCCGGCTGCTCGCAAGGGTACGCGCCCCCGGCAGTGCAGCCGGGGGCGCGAGACAGAAGGTCGAGGCGAGGGAAAACTTCAGGTCAGCTGGTTGCGACCGATTCCCGGGTGGTGGCCGCGCGGGGTCCGACGGTGATGTCGTCGGCCTCCTCCACGGAGAAGCTGCGGGCGGTGGCGAACGCCTCGCGGTCCAGGATCTTCTCCTTGGCCGAAACGAGCACCGGGATCACTGCCTGGCCTGCGACATTGGTGGCCGTCCGCATCATGTCCAGGATCGGGTCGATGGCCAGCAGCAGCCCGACGCCCTCCAGCGGGAGCCCCAGCGTGGAGAGGGTGAGCGTCAGCATCACGGTGGCGCCGGTGAGGCCCGCGGTGGCGGCCGAACCGATGACCGAGACGAAGACGATCAGCAGGTACTCCTTGATGCCCATGTCGACGTGGAAGAACTCACCCACGAAGATCGCTGCGATCGCCGGGTAGATGGAGGCGCAGCCGTCCATCTTCGTCGTCGAGCCGAACGGCACCGCAAACGCCGCGTACTCCTTGGGCACGCCGAGCCGCTCGGTGACCTTCTGGGTCAGCGGCATGGTGCCCACCGAGGAGCGCGAGACGAAGGCCAGCTGGATGGCGGGCCAGGCGCCCCGGAAGAACTGGATCGGGTTGACCTTGGCGACGGTGCCGAGCAGCAGCGGGTAGACGCCGAAGAGGATCAGCGCGCAGCCGATGTAGATGTCCGCGGTGAAGGTCGCGTAGCTGCCGATCAGGTCCCAGCCGTAGTCCTTGATGGCGGTGCCGATCAGACCGATGGTGCCGATCGGGGCCAGCCGGATGATCCACCACAGCGCCTTCTGGAGCAGCGCCAGCACGGACTCGCCCAGTTTCAGGATGGGTTCGGCCTTCTCGCCCAGCTTGAGCGCGGCGATACCGACGACGACCGCCATGAAGACGATCTGCAGCACCTGGAGTTCGGTGAACGGCGTGATGATGTCGGTCGGGATGATCCCGGTGAGGAAGTCCAGCCAGGAGCCCTGGGTGTCCGGCTTGGCGGCGTCCTTGGCGGACAGCCCCGTGCCGGAGCCCGGGTTGGTGAGCAGGCCGATGACCAGCCCGATCGCCACCGCAATCAGCGAGGTCGCCATGAACCACAGCAGGGTGCGGGTGGCGAGCCGCGCCGCGTTGTGGACGTTGCGCAGGTTGGTGATGGAGATGGTGATCGCGAAGAACACCAGCGGCGCGACGGCCAGCTTCAGCAGCTGGACGAAGATCTCGCCGACCTTGGTGAGGGTGGTGCCGAGCCAGGCCACGTCCCAGTTGCGCGCGGCCCAGCCGAGAACCACGCCGAGTACGAGACCGAGCAGGATCTGCGCCCAGAACGGCACCTTGGGTATACGGGACCGCTTTTCGGGCGCGGCGGTTTCGGCAGCGGTGGCCGACGAGGACGACGAAGACACGGACAGACTCCGGGGGGCGTCAGGAAGCGGACTGTTGGGGAAGGGCGTCGCGAGCAGGAGATCGCGGAGCGGTGCGTCGCAAGGGTTTGCGTCGCGGGCGATGCGGTCGCGCCGGAGAGTAGTCCGGCCGCGCTGTCAGCGACAGGTCGCCGACATGCAGCGGCAGAGATCGACATGCAGCCGCGCCACGAGCGCCAGGCCGCGTCGGCACTGGAGCGCGTCGGAAGTGGTGGCTGCGTTCGTCATGGCCGTCACGCTAACACTCCGTCTTTGGCTTACCCAAAGCTTGCCTTTGGGGGACAGTTACGGAAAAGCTCAACGCCCCGCCCGGGAAAGCTCATTCCCGACGGGGCGCCGACGACGGTGTGACGAGGGTTACGTCGCCCTGGGCTGCGCGTCCTGGGTCTCGTCCTCCTGGCCCTGGTTCGCAGCCAGCCGCTTCTTGGCCTTGCCCACGCCCTCCGCGACCTGCTCCGCCATGGCCTCCCGCTGCTTGCGCAGCAGTACGTAGCTGAGCGGCGCCGAGATGATCAGCGCGACGAGCACCACCCAGACCGGGTTCGACTTGCCGACCCCGGCGGGGAACAGGCCGAAGTGGGTCAGCAGTCCGACGACGACGAGGCAGCCGACGAAGATGCCGATCCGCATGGTGGTGTAGCGGAGCGTCGCGTGCGAGGTGCTGCTCACGTGGGTTCTCCATGCATTTGGGCGTTTCGCGGTTCCTCACCAGTCAAGCACAGCCCCGGAAGCGATCTTCGTCGGCCCTCGGCGCCCTCACTCCAGCACGCGTGCCGCCACCCTCCCCCAGCCTTCGGCCGGGAGGTGCCCCCAGTCGGCGAGGAAGTCGCCGTAGATCTCGGCGCGATCGTCGTCGCCCGCGCGCAGGATCGCCGAGGGGTGGATGGTGGGTAGGACCCGCTCGGTACGCCCGTGCACCTCACGTTCCGTGCAGGTGCCGCGCTCCTTGGTGACCCGGAACGACGAGCCGAAGAGCGCCTTGCCCGCCGTCGCGCCGAGCACGACCAGCACCTCGGGCTCCGTCAGCGCCAGCTCGGCCGCGAGCCACGGTCCGCAGGCCGTCATCTCCCGCAGCGTCGGCGGCTTGTGGATACGCCGCTTCCCGCGCCCTTCCTCGTACGCCCACTTGAAGTGCTTGACGGCATTGGTGACGTAGGTCTGCGCCGGGTCGATGCCGGCCTCGTCCAGCGCCCGGTCGAGCATCCGGCCCGCCGGACCGACGAACGGTTCGCCGCGCCGGTCCTCCTGGTCGCCCGGCTGCTCCCCGACGAGGAAGACCCTGGCGTGCGCGTCGCCGGTGCCGAAGACCGTCTGCGTCGCGTTCTCGTGCAACGGACAGCCCCGGCAGCCGGCCGCCGCCTGCCGCAGCGCCTTCAGCCCCGGGTTGCCGCTGACCCGCCGCTCGGGTCCGGGGAGGAAGGGCGTCGCGTCGTACGCGTCCTCGGGCCGGTCGCCGTCTGCGGCGTTCTTCGCTGCCATACGGCTCGCGGTACCCCGGAGAAGGGGGTTCTCACCGCCGGAACGCGGCTTACACTCGCATGGGCTGGGGCGTCTCGCGGCGCTGCGGGTCGGGGCCCTCGTAGGTGTGCAGCACACCGTGGCGGGCGTCGCGCTCGACCGGACGGAAGCCGGTGTCCCGGATCAGGTCCAGCAGGTCCTCGCGGGTGAGCGCATCGGCGTCCTGCGCCGCCTCGCTCTCCTCGTCCACCACCCGGCCGGCCATCTCGTCCGCGCCGTGCTGGAGCACCAGCTGTGCCGTCTGCACACTGTGCAGCGCCCAGTCGACCGCCACATGCGGCACGTTGTCGAACAGCAGCCGCGCCACGGCGAAGGTCTTCAGGACCTCGGCGCCGGTCGCGCCCCGCGGCCCGTCCTGGAGCTGCGGCACGAAGACGTGGAACCCGCCGGTCTCGTCCTGGAGTTCGCGCAGCCGCAGCACCTGCTCGACACAGGCCGCCTGGTCGACGGGTTCCCCGGCACCGCCGTAGCGCATCGTGCACGCCGTCAGCGCGCAGCCTTCCGGCAGCGCGGCCCGCAGCTCACGCACCGTACGCGGCAGCCGACTCCACTCCGTACCGGCGTCGGTGCTCAGCCGCAGCTCGGTGACGCCTTCGACGGCCGGTCCGGTGGCGAGCGCGACCGCTTCCTCGACGTCCGCCCCGGCGCTCACGTCCAGCGACCGGTGGACGGCGAAGTACGCGGCGTCGCCGTTGTGCCGCGACCGCACCTGGTGGGCGAGGCCGCCGAGCCAGGCCAGGTCGTCGCAGCCGCACAGGGCGATGCCGTCCTCGCGGGTCAGCCGCTCACCGGAGCGGACCTTCCGCTCGATGTCCGCCGCGTCCATTCCTCGCGCCACCTGCCTGCCTCGGTCCGTCTCTCCGTGCTGATTCGCGCGCCCCCGACACTACGCCAGGCCCCGGGGGCTGCTGCCCGCCCCTACTCCTCGGGCAGCTCCCCGACCCTGTTCTCCCACTTGGTCGACAGCACGATCGTCGTGCGCGTCCGCGAGACGCCCTTGGTGCCCGACAGCCGGCGGATGGTGCGCTCCAGCCCGTCCACGTCACCGGCGCGGACCTTGAGCATGTACGAGTCGTCACCGGCGATGAACCAGCAGTCCTCGACCTCCTGGAGGTCACGCAGCCGGGTGGCCACCTCCTCGTGGTCGGTGGCGTCGGAGAGCTGGATGCCGATCAGCGCCGTCACCCCCAGGCCGAGGGAGGAGGCGTCGACGGTCGCGCGGTAGCCGGTGATCACCCCGGCGACCTCCAGCCGGTTGATCCGGTCGGTGACACTGGGGCCCGACAGCCCCACCAGCCGCCCGAGTTCGGCGTAGGACGCTCTGCCGTTCTCGCGCAGCGCCTGGATGAGCTGCCTGTCCACCGCGTCCATGGATGCCGCTGCCTCCTGTACGTAGAAGTCCGGGGAACGAATCTAAGGCATCGGCCCGGTGCCGCCCCGCCCAGTTCCCCCCGCCCACCGGCTGCTGTCCCCGAGTTCGCCTTCCCACCGCCGGTACAGCTTGTGCGGCACCCCGGCCGCGTCCAGCACCCGTCCCGCCACGAAGTCCACCAGGTCCTGAATGTGCCGGGCGCCCGCGTAGAACGCCGGGGACGCGGGCAGCACCACGGCGCCCGCCTCGTCCAGCGTCACCAGATGGCGCAGCGTCTGGCCGTTCAGCGGGGTCTCCCGTACGGCGACGACGAGGGGGCGGCGCTCCTTCAGCGTCACGCTCGCCGTCCGCTGCAGCAGATCCTTGGAGAGACCCAGTGCCACCCCGGCGACACACGCCGTGCTCGCCGGGACCACCAGCATCCCCCGGACCGGATACGAGCCGGAGGACGGCCCCGCGGCCAGATCGCCCGGGGACCAGTGCCGCACCCGGGCCGGGTCGGTGTCGAACGCGTCCGGGCTGCCGTCGGCGCCGCGGGCCAGCCAGCGGCGCAGGTCCGCTTGCGCGTGGGCGTCGCGGAAGGGGTGGCCGGTCTCGTCCAGGATCGTCAGCCGGGAGGCGCGGCTGACGATGAGGTCGACGTCCTCGCCCGCTGCCAGCAGCGCCCGGATGACCGCCGCCGCGTATGGGGTCCCCGAGGCGCCGGAGACCCCCACCACCCAGGGGGTGCGTGCCATGTCACTCACGCCCCCGACCCTACGTCCTGGGTACGCCCTCCCCCGGCTGGGAAGGGAGTGCCCCTGCCAGGCCCCCTCGTCGCCTCCGCATGGGACAGGCCATGACCGAGCCGGTGCAGACGCTGCGTTGAGGAGCGCCGGTGACCCGCTCCCGGCGGGCCGCTCGGCGTACGGCTGTACCGCGAGACGACCGTCGACCGCCCCCTCCCGGGCGGAGGGGGACCGCGTAACCTCAAGGGCATGCGTGTCTCCCGCCCTCATCACGTCAGCAACCGACGGCACGTCAGTCACGTACGGCACACGGGACAGGCCGCCGCGGCAGCGGCGTGCGCGACCGTACTGGCTGTCACCGTCACCGGCTGCTCCATTGCTGAGAGGGTGACCACAGGGCTCAAGGTGAAGCACGCCTTCGAAAAGCTGGGCGAGCAGCCTTCCGCCTCCGTGCTGGTGTCGGTGGACGGCAGCAGGGCGGACGCCGAGAAGTTTCTGCGCGCCGCCGGTGGCGACGACGACGGTTCGGTCCGGCACGCGGCCCGGCTCCTCACCCGCGGCGAACTCACCTTCGCCGTCGGCTCCGACCGCGAGGAGACCCCCCTCAAGGAGCTGAGCCGCTCCGAACGCCTCCGGTTCGCGGCGGCCGTCAACTTCGGCGGAAAGGACGTGCTGGCCGCCAAGTCGGTCGAGGAGAAGCTGTACGTCCGGATGAATCTGCGCTCCCTCGTCGCGCAGACCGGCGGCTCCAAGGCGGACCGGCAGCGCGCCCGCACCATCGTCTCCCTGGCCAAAGACCTGCCGACGACGCTCGGTTCGGCCAAGGACGCCCTCAAGGGCAGGTGGGTCGAGATCGACCCGGAGTCGTTCGACGACTTCGCGCGCGCCGCGCAGGAGATCACCGCGGAGGAGAAGAAGGACGAAAAGCAGGGGCACAAGTCCGGGCAGCGCGCCACGGGCAGCTCCGAGCAGAGCGACGAGAAGCAGAGCGACGAGACGAGCAAGCGGCTGAGCCGCGCGACAGCCGCGGGCCGCGCCCTCAACGGGGAGTCCGAGCGGGAGTTCCTGGAGGGGCTGGAGAAGACCCTGGGCAAGCACGCCCGGTTCCACAAGGCGGGCGAGTACGGCGGCGCCGAGCACGTGACGGTCTCCATGCCCGCGCGCCGGGCGGCCCCCGATCTGTCGCGGGCGCTGGAGGCGCTGGGCGCCCGGCTGGACCCGACGACGGTGCCCGACAGAACCGTCAGCGCCGACCTCCAGATCCGGCGCGGCCAGCTGACCGGGCTCACCGTCGACCTGGAGCAGTTCCTCAGCGGCAAGCAGGCCGAGAAGGTGCACCTCCCTCTGCGGCTGGACTTCGGCGGCGGTGACGCCGTCTCCGTGCAGGCCCCCGACGGAGCCCGCGAGGTGAAGCCGCAGGACCTGCTGGCCGCGGTGATGTACGGCGCCCTGGGCACCGGCGACATCTGAGCCGTACTGGGGGTGGTCCCGGGGCCTTCCCGGGGTCGCCCCGGAGCCGTCCTAGGCGCGGACGGCTGCTGGATGCCGGACACGGGAACCGTCGGCATACCGTTCACCGTTGTAGAACGTGACGGGGTATGTCCTGCGGGGGACGCTCCTCGCGAGGGAGGCGAGCATGGCGAAGGGCTCAGGCGGCTCGGGCGGCGCCAAGGCGATGGCGGCCGGGAAGCTGATCGTCGGCTGGGTGGCGCTGCTGTGGGTGCTGGAGGCGGTGGACCAGGCGTCGGGCAACGCCCTGGACACCTTCGGCATACAGCCCCGCCGCACCGGTGAACTGGTCGATCTGATCCCCAGTTCCTTCATGCATTTCGGCTTCGAGCATCTGATCGCCAACACGTTGCCGCTGCTGATCCTCGGCTTCCTGGCGGCGCTGCGCGGGGTGGGGCGCTTCCTCGCCGTCGCCGCGATCATCGTCGTGGTCAGCGGTCTTGGTGTCTGGCTGATCGCCCCGATGAACAGCAACACCGCCGGCGCCTCCGGCCTGATCTTCGGCCTCTTCGGCTATCTGCTGGCCCGCGGCTTCGTGGACCGCCGGATCACCGATGTCGCTCTGGGCACGGTCGTCGCCGTCTTCTACGGCTCCATCCTGTGGGGCGTCCTGCCCACCGAGTCCGGCGTCTCCTGGCAGGGCCACCTCTTCGGCCTGATAGGCGGTGTCCTCGCCGCCCGCCTCACCGCCGAGCCCCGCGCCCTGAACGAGGGCAAGCCGGCCTGGCACTGACGGCCGCCGTCGGCCCGGTGCGCGGCGGCAGGCTGCTCAGACGCCGAACCCCCGCACCACCAGGTCGAGCAGGGCGCACCCGAACAGGGCGATGCCGATGAAGCTGTTGACCTGGAAGAAGGCGCGGTTGAGGCGGGACAGGTCGTGGGGGCGGACGATGGTGTGCTCGTAGACGAAGGCAGCCGCGACGATCAGCAGACCCAGCCAGAAGAAGGCGCCCGCGTGGGTGAGCAGAGCGAAGGCGACCAGCAGAGCCACCGTGATCAGATGCGCCACGCGGGTGGCGTACAGGGCCGCGGCGGTGCCGAAGCGGGCGGGTACCGACCTGACGCCGTTGGCGCGGTCGGCCGTCACGTCCTGGCAGGCGTAGATCAGGTCGAAGCCGCCGATCCAGATGCCCACGGCCAGACCGAGGACGACGGCGTGCCACGACCAGGCGCCGGTGACGGCGATCCACGCACCGGTGGGCCCGATGGCCTGGGCGAGCCCCAGGATGGCGTGCGGATAGGTGGTGAAGCGCTTCCCGTACGGATAGACCACCATCGGGAGGACGGCGAGCGGCGCCAGAGCCAGGCACAGCGGGTTGAGCAGCGCTGCAGCGCCCAGGAAGACCACGAGGGCGACCACGGCCCCTGTCCAGGCCGTACGGACGGACACCGCGCCGGTGACCAGCTCCCGCTCCGCGGTGCGCGGGTTACGGGCGTCGATCTCGCGGTCGATGATCCGGTTGGCGGCCATGGCGAACGTCCGCATCCCCACCATGGCGACGGTCACCAGGAACAGCTGCCACCAGTGGACGCTGCGGCTGTCCCGGAACATCGCCGTGAGCGCCGCGATGTAGGCGAACGGCAGCGCGAAAACCGAGTGCTCGATGACGACGAGGCGGAGGAAGGCCCGCACCCGGCCGATATCCGCACCCGGGCCCGGCCCGAGCACCCCCTCAGCTGTGCTGGTCACAGCATCTCTCCGTTCGCTTCTCCGCTCCCGCGGCCACCTGCGGGCATCGTCGTCGTCAGCGGCTCGGCAGCCGCAGGAACGTCGCTCACAGGCCGTACTCCTTCCAGCGGCGGCTCACCAGGTCGGCCACCCGCTGATCCGACTCGATCATCTCCGGCCAGCCGCCGTCGCGCGTGTAGCCCTCCTCGGGCAGCTTCCGGGTGGCGTCGATGCCTGCCTTGCCGCCCCAGAACTGCTGGTAGGAGGCGTGGTCGAGGTGGTCGACGGGACCCTCGACCACCGTGAGGTCGCGCGCGTAGTCGACGTTGCCCAGCGCCCGCCAGGAGACCTCGTGCAGGTTCCGCACGTCACAGTCCTTGTCCACGACGACGATGAGCTTGGTCAGCGACATCATGTGCGCGCCCCAGACGGCGTGCATGACCTTCTGCGCGTGCTTGGGGTACCGCTTGTCGATGGCGATGATCGCGCAGTTGTGGAAGCCGCCCGACTCGGGCAGGTGGTAGTCGACGATGTCCGGCACGATGATCTTCAGCAGCGGCAGGAAGAACCGCTCGGTGGCCCGGCCCAGCGGCCCGTCCTCGGTCGGCGGGCGGCCCACCACGATGGACTGGAGCAGCGGTCGCTTCCGCGTCGTGACGCAGTCGATGGTCAGCGCGGGGAAGGGCTCCTGCGGCGTGTAGAAGCCGGTGTGGTCGCCGAACGGGCCCTCCGGCCGCATCTCGCCCGGCTCCAGCCAGCCTTCCAGTACGACCTCGGCGGCGGCGGGCACCTGGAGCGGGACCGTCTTGCAGTCCACCATCTCCACCCGCTTGCCCTGCAGGAAGCCGGCCAGCAGATATTCGTCGATGTCCGCGGGGAGCGGCGCGGTGGAGGCGTAGGTGACAGCGGGCGGGCAGCCGAAGGCGATGGCGATGGGCAGCTTCTCGCCACGCCGCGCCGCGACCTGGTAGTGGTTGCGGCTGTCCTTGTGGATCTGCCAGTGCATCCCGATGGTGCGGCGGTCGTGCCGCTGGAGCCGGTAGAGGCCCAGGTTCCGTACGCCGGTGTCGGGGTCCTTGGTGTGGGTGAGGCCCAGATTGAAGAACGAGCCGCCGTCCTCGGGCCAGGTGAACAGCGCGGGCAGCCGGTCCAGATCCACCTCGTCACCCTGCTGGACGACTTCGTGGACGGGCGCGTCCTTGACCTTCTTCGGCGGTACGTGCGTCATCGCACCGAGCTTCCCGAACGCCTCCCGGAAGCCCACGAAGCCCTGCGGCAGCTCCGGCTTGAGCAGGCCGCCGATCTTCTCGCTGATCTCGTCGTACGAGGACAGGCCGAGCGCCTTGAGGAGGCGGCGGTCGGTGCCGTAGACGTTCATGGCCAGCGGCATGTCCGAGCCTTTGACGTTCTCGAACAGCAACGCGGGGCCGCCCGCCTTGTTCACCCGGTCGACGAGCTCCCCGACCTCAAGGTGCGGGTCGACCTCGGCCTTGACCCGGACGAGGTCGCGGTCACGCTCCAGGGCTCGCAGGAGCGAGCGGAGATCGTCGTATGCCATACGCCTCAGTATCCTCCCTGATGTCCGCGCCCTGAGCGCCGGGGGTTTGGCTCGGGCCATTACGCTGGCTCCGTGGGGCTCCGCGCGCCGGGCCCCCGTCCCGCAACCGTCCGGCGGCATCTCGCACCCAGGGGGCGTTCCGCGTGATCATCAGGCTCCTGCCCTTTCTCCTGATCCTCGCCATGTGGATCTACGCCTTCATCGACTGCCTGAACACCCCGGAGAACGAGGTACGCAAGCTGCCGAAGGTGGTGTGGGTCATCATCATCCTGCTGTTCGGGCAGGTTCTGCTGGGGCCCATCGCCTGGTTCGTGGTGGGCCGCCCCCGCCGGAACGCCCCCTATGGCGCGGTACGCGCCAACGAGCGCCGCTGGGTTGCCCCGGACGACAACCCGGACTTCCTCAAGTCGCTGGACCAGTCCCCTGCGGAGCCTCCTGCGGAGAGCGAGCCGCCGAAGAACGCGGAGCCCCCGAAGGATGCGGAGCCGCCTCACGCGGACCGCCCGGACGAGGAGCTCCGCAATCGCCAGGACCGCGACGAGTAGTCGCGCTGAGAACTTTTCTCGCCGCAGCGGCGAGAAGGGTGTCAGCGGCGAGAGGAGACGTACTCCGCGCGCAGCGCGGTGAAGCGGTCCGGGGTCCAGGTGGACCAGTCCGTCGGGTGGCCCCGCAATTCCTCGGCGAGCAGTTCGAAGTGCTGGTGCCAGCCCGCGAGGACGTCGAGGACCCGCTCCGTGTCGCCCGTGAAGTCGTTGCGGAAGCGGACGCGGGTGCAGTCGTCGTCGAGTGAGCCCCGCAAGGTGAAGCCGAAGGAGCCGCGCCCGTCGACCGTGTACTCGGCGAGCCGCCGGCGCGACCAGGCGGTGATCCGCCCGGGCGCGGCGAAGCCCTCAGCCGAGGCGGGGCCGCCCTCGTCGGGGGAGCCCGCAGAACCGCGGTTCAGCCAGCGCAGCGTCACCGCTCCGCCGGGGCCCGGCTCGAACGGGTCGGCGGCGGCCAGCCAGCCCCGCAGCCCCGCGGGGGTGGCGACCGCCGCCCAGACGCTCTCCAGCGGGTGCGGGTACGACAGCTCGAAGCCGACCGTGTGCGCCGCACTGTCCGCGCTGCTGCGCGCGGTCCCGTACGGGATGTCGTAGGGCAGGGAGGCCACGGTCCCAGGCCGGCTTTCGGTGCTCATAGCTCCGCCTTGCCTTCGTCCGGCACGCCGGAGAGAGCCGGCCCCTGGGGAAGGGCCCCTCAGACTCCCGCGTACGAGTGCTTGCCGTTGAAGAAGATGTTGACGCCGTAGTAGTTGAACAGGAAGCAGGCGAAGGCGAGCAGTGCGAGGTATGCCGCCTTACGGCCCTTCCAGCCCGCTGTGGCACGCGCGTGGAGGTAGCAAGCGTAGGCGACCCATGTGATGAACGACCAGACCTCCTTCGGGTCCCAGCCCCAGTAGCGGCCCCAGGCGTCGCCGGCCCAGATGGCGCCCGCGACGATGGTGAAGGTCCAGAAGGGGAAGACGGTCGCGTTGATCCGGTAGGCGAACTTGTCCAGCGAGGTCGCCGAGGGCAGCCGCTCCATGATCGAGGAGAGCACGTTCCCTGGCTTGTCACCGCGCAGCAGCTTCGTCTCGTACGCGTCCCGGAACAGGTAGAGCAGGGAGCCGACGAAGCCGAGGTAGAGCAGTGCGCCGCAGATGATGGCGAGCGAGACGTGGATCCACAGCCAGTACGAGTGGAGCGCCGGAACGAGTTGGTCGCTGTCGGTGTACAGCACGGTGACAGCCAGGCCCAGGTCCAGCAGGACGGTGGTGACCAGGGGCAGCCCGATCCAGCGGACGTTCTTCTTGGCCACCAGGAAGCCCAGGTAGGCGCCGACGGCGACCATCGAGAAGGCCGTCGAGAACTCGTACATGTTGCCCCAGGGGGCGCGCTGCACGGACAGCGAACGGGTCAGCACCCCGCCGAAGTGCAGCAGGAAGGACAGTACGGTGAGCGAGACCGCGATCCGCCCGTACATGTCGCCCTGTTCATCGCCGGCCGCGGCCCCGGGGCCGTCGGGCAGATCGCCGCGGCGGCCGCTGCTGGAGCGGGTGACGATCTTCGGGGGTGCCGGCTTCTCCAGCACCGCCGTGCCGCCGCCCTCCTCCTTGGTCCGCACGGAGACGCCGGACTCCTGGGCCGGGACGGACCCTTCCGCCGCGGGCTTCTTCGTCAGCGCGGCAGCTGTACGGGCCACCTTGCTGCGGGAGCCGAACGTCCACTCGGCGATGTACGCGAAGAAGGCCAGCACATAGACGGCCATCGCCGAATAGATCAGATAGTTGCTGATCTGGGCGAGCTGCTCGTTGGGGTCGGCTGCGAGGAGGTTCACTTGCCTGCTCCTTCGGGGGCTTCAGCAGGATCGGCGGTGCCCGGGGATGCGACGGGGGCCGCGTCTTGCATGTCGGTGGCCAAAGAGGCGAGTTCGTCGGGCAGGCGGGCCGACTCGCTGCGGCCGAGCCCGGCCAGCTCGACGACCGTACGCCCGTCGTCCGCCGCGTAGGCCCGCACCCACACCCTGCGGCGCTGGATGAACAGCGAGCCCGCGAGCCCCGCGATGGCGGTGAGGGCACCGCCCAGCGCCCAGTCGTTGCCGACCTGGTGGGAGACCTGGAAGTTCGCCCACTGCTTGACGCCGTCGAACTTGAGGCTGCCGGCCCCGTTCGGGAGGGTCATGGTGTCGCCGGGGGTGAGCTTCTTGGCGAAGGGGCTGCCGTCCTTGTCCTTGAACTTGGTCATGTTCTCGGTGTCCAGCTGGTACACGTTCTGGGCCGGCCCGCCGTCGACGCCCAGGTTGCCGTGGTAAGCGGTCAGGAACATCGCCGGGTTCTTCAGGTTGGGCGACTGGGAGAACATGGTGCCGCTGTGCGGCTCGAAGTCGGGGACGAAGAAGCCCTGGAAGCCGAGCTGGTCCTTGCGGCCCTTGGCGTCCAGATAGTCGGTGACCTTCACCACGCCGCTGGAGGTCTGGTTGTTGTCCTGCTGGAGGAAGGGCACCGGGCCGCGGTAGGCGATGTTGCCCTTGCCGTCCTTGACGGTGACCGCGGGGGCGTATCCGTTGGCGATCAGGTACACCTTGGAGGAGCCGATCTGCAGCGGGTGGTTCACCTTGATCGCAGTGTTCTTCTCCTTGCCGCTCGCGCCTTCGGTGTAGGCGACGTCGGCGCGGTAGTCGCGTGCGGTGCCCTTGTTGGGGCCGCTCTCCTCGTAGGTGGCGTGGAACTTCTTCAGCCGGAAGCCGAAGGGGTCGAGCATGTCGGCGCTGAAGAGCGAGCCGGACCGGAAGTCGTCGTACTGCGTCAGGACGTTGGAGAATCCGTCGCCCTGCACGATCAGTTTGCGGCCCTCCGACTTGAACAGCTGCCCGGAGGCGAAGGCCAGCAGCAGCACGATCAGCGCGATGTGGAAGAGCAGGTTGCCCACCTCGCGCAGATAGCCCTTCTCGGAGGCGACGGCATCCGAACGGCTTGTGCCGTCGCCGTCCTGGTGCGTACGGAACCGCCTGCGCTTCAGCAGCGAGCGAGCGGCGTCGAGCACCTGCTCCGGCTCGGCGTCGGTGCGCCAGGTCGCATAGACCGGCATCCGGTCCAGACGGCGCGGGGCGCGCGGCGGCCGGGAGCGCAGCTGGCCGATGAACTGCCAGGTACGCGGCACGATGCAGCCGACCAGCGAGATGAACAGCAGGATGTAGATCGCCGAGAACCAGACCGACGTATAGACGTCGAAGAGCTGGAGCTTGTCGTAGAGCGGCGCGAGGGTGGTGTGCTCCTCGCGGAACCGCTCGACCTTGAGGGCGTCGACGGGTGTCTGCGGGATGACCGAGCCGGGGATGGCACCCAGCGACAGCAGGAAGAGCAGGATCAGCGCCACCCGCATCGAGGTGAGCTGCCGCCAGAACCAGCGCAGCCAGCCCAGCGGACCGAGCGAGGGAACGTTCAGCTTCTCCTCGCTGGGGGCTGTCGAGAGCTGGGCCGTGGCCTCGCGCTCGCCGGCAGCGTCGGTCGCGTTACCGGCCTCGTCCGCTGCCGCCTCGGCGGTGGCCTTGCCGGTACCGGTCGTGCTCATGGATCAGATCCCCACCGTGAAGTCGGACGACCAGACCGTGATCTCGTAGACGATCCGGTCCCAGATGCCTGTGACGAGCAGCACGCCGACCGCGACGAGCATCCCGCCGCCGATCCGCATGACCCACGCGTAGTGCTGCTTCACCCAGCCGAAGGCGCCCAGCGCCCGCCGGAAGGCGATCGCGGCAACGACGAACGGCAACCCCAGGCCCAGGCAGTAGGCCACCGTCAGCAGTGCGCCCCGCCCGGCGCTCGCCTGGTTCGAGGAGAGCGTGAGAACGGCGGCGAGCGTGGGCCCGATGCACGGCGTCCAGCCGATACCGAACAGCACGCCGAGCATGGGCGCACCGGCCAGCCCTATCGAGGGCCGTTTGTGGATACGCAGCTCGCGCTGGGTGAACCGGGTCAGCGGTCCGAGCGCCCCCATGAAGGCGAGCCCGAGCAGTATCGTCAGGCTGCCCATCACCCGGGAGATGAGAGTGCGGTTCTCCTGGAGGGTGGCGCCGAAACCGCCGAAGAGGGCGCCGCCGGAGACGAACACGGCGGTGAAGCCCAGCACGAACAGTCCCGCGCCCAGGAACATCCGCCCCCGCCGCGCCTCGGCCAGATCGGTGCCGCTGACGCCGGTGACGTAGGAGAGGTAGCCGGGTACCAGCGGCAGCACGCACGGCGAGAAGAACGAGACCAGTCCGCCGAGCAGCGCGATGGGCAGCGCGAGCAGCAGGGCGCCGTTGAGGACGGTGCCGTTCATCCCCGTTGCCGCCAGGGAGGACGTCGCCTGGGACGTCGCCAGGGAGGTTGCCGCGAGGGAGGTCATGGGGCGGTCACTTCGGGTCGGTCAGAGGGTCGAGCGCCGAGCGCAGCTCCTTCTCGCTCAGTTCCTTCAGGGCCCGCACCGCGACCTTGCCGTCCTTGTCCAGGATCAGGGTGGAGGGGATGGCCTGCGGGGAGAGGGTGTTCTTGGGGAACTTGAGGATGAGCTTGCCGCTGGGGTCGTAGAAGCTCGGATAGTCGATCTCGTAGTTCCGCTCGAACGCCTTGGCGTTGGCCTTGTCCAGGTCGCGGGTGTTGATGCCGAGGAACTGGACGTCCTTGCCCTTGGTGTCCCGGGCGACCTTGGCGAGGTTGGGGGCTTCGGCGCGGCAGGGGCTGCACCACGAGCCCCAGACGTTCAGCACGACGACCTTGCCCTTGTAGTCGGAGAGCTTCAGCTTCTTCCCGTCGACCGAGGGGCCTGACAGGGCGGGCACCGAGGTGCGGTTGCCCTTGGTGACCTTGGTGATCTCGCCCGTACCCTTCACGAACTTGGTGTCGCCGGAGGAGGAACCGGTCTGCGCGGTGCCGCACGCGGACAGCAGGAGGGCGCCGGCGGCGACCCCGGCGGCCAACAGGGTGGTGCGGCGGCGGGAGGCGCGGGTCTGGCTCATGTGAAAAGTTTCGCATGCCCCTTTGAGGGATCTTCCGCGCCCCCTCCCCCACACCCGCGCGAGGGCTGCGCCCCTGCGCTTGCCCACGCTGCGGTGCGGGACCCCGCAAGGGGGTGGCGTCAGGCGCCGGCCCCGCGGTTTCGGGCGCCGCCGCCCTTGGGGCGCTTCGCGCCCGCACGCAGATGCGCGGGCACCAGATCGCGGGCCGGTTCGGAGTAGCCGACGGAGACGATGCGGTCGCCGAGAAAGGTGAAGCTCGTCAGCGAGGCGAGCGTGCACTGGCGGCGCCGCGGATCGTGCCACAGCCTGCGGCGCTCGACGAAGCTGCGCAGGATCCAGATGGGCAGCTGGTGGCTGACGCAGACGGCCTCGTGCCCGAACGCCGCGTCCTTGGCACTCTCGATCGCGCCCCGCATCCGTACGACCTGCTCGATGTACGGCTCGCCCCAGGACGGCCGGAAGGGGTTGCGCAGATGACGCCAGTTCTCCGGCCTGCGCAGCGCGCCGTCGCCGACGCCGAAGGTCTTGCCCTGGAAGACGTTCCCGGCCTCGATCAGCCGCTCGTCGGTATCGACGTCCAGGCCGTGCAGCTTGGCGATCGGCGCCGCGGTCTCCTGCGCGCGCTCCAGCGGGGAGGCGACGACGTGGGTGATGTCGCGCCGCTCCAGGTGCTCGGCGACCCGGTCGGCCATCCGGCGGCCGAGCTCGGAGAGGTGATATCCGGCCAGCCGTCCGTAGAGGATGCCCTCGGGGTTCTCGACCTCGCCGTGCCGCATCACATGGACGACGGTGACGGTCTTGTCGTCCGCGCGGGCCCCGGCCCCGGCCTCGGGCGCCACTCCGTCGATGTCGATGTTCCCGCTCACGCCGGCACCGCCTCGGCGGCGGCGCGGGCCGCGGCGGGCAGTGCCTCGGCGATGCGCGCCAGGGCCCGCTCGTCGTGCGCTGCGGAGACGAACCACGCCTCGAAGCCGGAGGGCGGCAGATAGACGCCCTGGGAGAGCATCGAGTGGAAGAAGGCGGTGAAGCGGAAGGACTCCTGCCGCTTGGCCGCCGCGTAGTCGGTGACCCCGGCGGCACCGAAATCCCCGAAGAAGACGGAGAACATGCTGCCCGCTGTCTGCACCGTGTGCGCCACGCCCTCCTTGGCCAACGCCTCGGTGGCCAGCTGCCGCACTTGGCGGGCCGCGGCGTCCACCACGGCGTGCGCGGCGAAGTCGTCGGCGGCCAGCAGCCGCAGCTGGGCCAGCCCCGCGGCGGTGGCGACCGGGTTCCCGGACAGTGTGCCCGCCTGGTAGACGGGGCCGGCCGGTGCCAGGTGGTCCATGACGTCCTTGCGGCCACCGAACGCCGCTGTCGGGAAGCCGCCGCCCATCACCTTGCCGAAGGTCATCAGATCCGGGGTCACCCCGTCGATGCCGTACCAGCCGCGCGCGCTCGCCCGGAAGCCGGTCATCACCTCGTCGGAGACGAAAAGCGCACCGTCCGCCCGGCACAGGTCCTTCAGCCCCTGGTTGAAGCCGTCGAGCGGCGGGACGATGCCCATGTTGCCCGGCGACGCCTCGGTGATCACACAGGCGATCTCGCGGGGGTGCGCCGCGAACGCCGCACGGACCGCGTCCAGATTGTTATACGGCAGCACGATGGTGTCGCCCGCCTGCGCCCCGGTGACCCCCGGGGTGTCCGGCAGACCCAGCGTGGCGACCCCGGAGCCGGCCGCGGCGAGCAGCGCGTCCACGTGCCCGTGGTAGCAGCCGGCGAACTTGACGACCTTGGAGCGGCCGGTGAAACCGCGCGCCAGGCGAATCGCCGACATGGTCGCCTCGGTGCCGGAGGAGACGAGTCGTACCTGCTCAACGGGGTCGATACGGCGCACGATCTCCTCGGCGAGCGCCACCTCGTCCTCGACGGGCGTACCGAAGGAGGTGCCCCGCTCGACCGCCTTGCGTACGGCATCCGTCACCTCGGGGTGCGCATGGCCGAGGATCATCGGCCCCCAGGAGCAGACCAGGTCGACGTACTCCCTGCCGTCCGCGTCCGTGAGGTAGGGCCCGGAACCGGACACCATGAACCGGGGCGTACCGCCCACGCCGCGGAAGGCGCGGACCGGAGAGTTCACGCCTCCTGGCGTCACGGCGGCGGCACGGTCGAAGAGCGACTGCGATACTGGGGCGCTGTACGAGTAAGTCACGAAAGCCATGGTGTCAGAGCCCCGTGCGCGGGGGCCTGGGGGCGTTTCACAGTCCGCGGGACGGGGAGGTCTCTGACACGATGATCGGGCCGCACGGGGACGGCTGTGCGGCCCGGATGAGCAGTCGGGTGGTGACATGCATCGCGGTGGCGGACTGGGAGAGGGGCCCGGCCCCTCGGAGACTGGCCCGAAGCGAGCCCAGGGGCGCCACAGGCGCACTGCGGCCGAGAGCGGAACCACGGCGGGGAGCGGCGCGAACAGCGGCACGGCCGACGGGGGAACGGCGGGCGGCGGTGCCGCGTCCGAGAGCGGAACGGCCGGCAGCACCACGAGCGGCGGCGCGACGAGCGGCAGCACCACGCGCGGCAGCGGCCTCGTGCGGGGCGGCGGCCTCACGGGCATCGGTAGCACGGCGAAGACCAGGAGCAGCAGGGGTGGCGGCCGAGTGGGGGTGACCTACAAGTACTTCGGGGCACCGGACGGTGCCACGGCCGCGCGCGTACCCATCTCGATGCGCCCCGAGGAGCTGGGCGGGGACGAGCTGGGCCAGGGCATGTTCACCAAGATCAAGCCCGAGACGATGGCGGCGATGGTGCTGACGGGGATCGAGGGGATACCTCTGCACCGCGTTCCGCCGCTCGAACTTGTCGTCCTGCACCCGGACTACGCGGTGGTGAAGCTTCCGATGACGGTCGTGGACCCGCTGCGCGGCATCGGTGAGGAGACGGTGGGTGCCGCGGCCTTCATCTGGTCCACGGTTCCCGACCGCTCCGGCCCGCAGGACGCCTTCAACGTCTACCAACTCCTGCACCGCTGGCAGGATTTCTCCGACCGCCTCCACGAAGCGGGCCATCAGGCGTACTGCCTGGTCTGGCCGTAGCACTGCACAGCGCGTCACAGCGCTACGCTGCGCGCCATGCTGCACCTGCGGATCATCGCTCCCCACGGCCGTACCACCGAGGTCACCTCCCTCCTGGAGAAGACCGTGGGCACCACCCATCTCGTGGTACTGGAGGGCGCGGCCCGCGACCCGGTCGGCGACGTCGTCATGTGCGACGTCGCACGCGAGGCGGGGGACGGACTCCTGCGTGAGCTGCGCGAGATGGGGCTGCCCGAGCACGGCGCCATCTCCGTGGAGGACATCGATCTGTCCCTCTCGGCGCGTGCCGATCTCGCCGAGGAGCTGGCGCCGGGCGAGGGCGTGGACGCGGTGCTGTGGGAGTCGCTGAGCGAGGCCACGCACGAGGAGTCGCGGCTGACGCTCACCTACCTCACGTTCCTGACCGTCGCGACGATGCTCGCGGCCTGCGGCGTGCTGACGGACAGCGCCATCCTGATCGTCGGCGCGATGGTCGTCGGGCCCGAGTTCGGCCCGCTGGCGGGCGTGTGCACGGGCCTCGTACGGCGGGCACCACGACTGCTGTGGCGGTCTCTGACGGCCCTGCTGGTGGGCTTCCCGGTGGCGATGCTGCTGACGGGGGGCTTCAGCGTGGTGATGGACGGGCTCGGCATCTTCTCGTACGAGCAATTCACCAACCCGCACCCGATGACGGCCTTCATCTGGAAGCCGGACCCGATGTCGTTCGTCGTGGCGCTCCTCGCGGGGGTCGCCGGGATCGTCTCGCTGACCTCTTCCAAGTCCGGCGCGCTGGTCGGGGTCGCCATCTCGGTCACGACCGTGCCGGCCGCGGCCAATGCGGCGGTGGCGCTCAGCTACGGCAACCTGGAGGAGACGGGCGGCTCGTTCCTCCAGCTGCTGGTGAATCTCGCCGGGATCGTGCTGGCGGGGACGCTCACCCTGCTGGGCCAGAAGCTGTTCTGGGCACACAAGCGCCGCGCTCGCGCGAGCTGAGCCGGCGGATTTCCGCACCACGTACGACGGCCCCGCGACATGCGACGGGCGTCCCGCCACCTGCTGCGCGGTGGCGGGACGCCCGTCGTACATGGTCCGGGCGGACGGAGGGTCAGGGCTTGCTGCTGCCCGACTCTCCGCCGTCCGAGCCGCCGGAGTCGTCCGCCGGCACCACGGCGTCGGCGCAGGCTTGGGCGACCTCCGCGTCCAGCGCTTCGGCGTCCAGCTTCGGCGCGTCGGGATCGACCGGGCCGATCTGGAACTCGAACTCGCCGCCGTACTGCTCGTGGGCCGCGACGACCGCGCTGCCCACGGCCTCCTCGCCCCGCTCGGTACGGATGATCAGCGGGTCCCGGCGCAGGTCTCTGGTGAGCGCGATGCACAGTCCTATCATCACGACCGTGAACGGCACCGCCACCAGGATGGTGAGGTTCTTCAGCCCCTCCAGGGCTTTGTCACCGCCACCGCCGATCATCAGCATGACCGCGCCGACGCCACCTGTGAGGACACCCCAGACGACGACCACGCCCCGGCTGGGCTCCAGCGTGCCCTTCTGCGAGAGCGTGCCCATCACGATCGAGGCGGCGTCAGCTCCGGAGACGAAGAAGATGCCGACCAGGAGCATCACGATGAGGCCGGTGACGCTGGCGATCGGGTAGTGGTCGAGCACGTTGAACAGCTGGGCCTCCGCGGTGTCACCCAGCTTCGCGCCGTCGGACGCCAGCTTCATGGAGGTACCGCCGAAGATCGAGAACCAGATGAGGCTCACGACACTGGGGACCAGGATCACACCGCCGACGAACTGACGGATGGTGCGGCCCCGGCTGATGCGGGCGATGAACATGCCGACGAACGGCGTCCAGGAGATCCACCACGCCCAGTAGAAGACCGTCCAGCCCGAGAGCCACTCAGCGACGCCCTTGCCGCTGCTGGAGTCGGTGCGGCCGATCATCTGGGGCAGGTCCCCCAGGAAGCTGCCGACCGAGGTCGGCACCATGTTGAGCATCAGGATCGTCGGGCCGGCCACGAACAGGAACAGCACCAGGAGCCCGGCCAGCACCATGTTGATGTTGGACAGCCACTGGACGCCCTTCTCCACGCCGGAGACGGCCGAGAACACGAAGGCCGCCGTCAGCACGACGATGATGCTGACCAGCACACCGGTGCTGACCTTGCTCGCCCAGCCGGCCTGCTCCATGCCGCTGCCGATCTGGAGCGCGCCCAGACCCAGCGAGGCGGCGGAGCCGAAGAGCGTCGCGAAGATCGCCAGGATGTCGATGACCTTGCCGATACCGCCGTTGGCCGCCTTCTCACCGATGAGCGGGGTGAAGACCGCGCTGATCGTCTGCCGCCGCCCCCGGCGGAAGCAGCTGTAGGCGATGGCCAGGCCCACGACCGCGTAGATCGCCCACGGGTGCAGCGTCCAGTGGAAGAGCGTGGTCGCCAGCGAGGTCTCCATGCGGGCCGCGTCGTTGCCCGGGTTGGTTCCGGGCGGCGGGGTGCCGAAGTGGCTCAGCGGCTCGCTCACTCCGTAGAACATCAGCCCGATGCCCATGCCCGCGCTGAACATCATCGCGATCCAGGAGACCGTCTTGAACTCCGGCTCCTCCCCCTCCTTGCCGAGGGTGATCCTGCCGTAACGGCTGAAGGCCAGCCACAGCGAGAAGATCACGAAGCCGCTGGCGGCGAGCACGAAGGCCCAGCCTCCGTTGTGCATCGTCCAGCTCAGCATCTCGGACGAGACATCCCCCAGGGAGTCCGTCGCGACCGCGCCCCATATGACGAAGGCGAGCGTGAGGAGCGCCGTGACGCCGAACACGAGCCGGTCGGTCTGCGGACCCCGGGTCAGTCCCCCGCTGGAGGCTGGTGCCTCCTCTGTCTCAGGTTTCACGTTTGTCTATTGCCCTTCCTCCGGTGGACGTGCGGCCCACTCACTCACGCAGCATTTCCGACATGGATTCGGGGGGCCGCTACCCGGCTTGCAGCAAAGTAATCCGGCCGAAAAACACTCCTCGGAGCTCGATTCCTTCGCTCAACTACTCCCTGCTTCAGGCAGGTTGACCGCCCCACAGGCGTGGTTGCCACAGCGAGTGACCAGCAGAACGCGGTAAGCCTAGGGCCACCTCCGACCCCTGGCGCCCCCAAGGACGGGAACAGCAACGGTCGTTGTAGATCCGGTACATGACACAGTCGGCCGGGGCAGGGGAGAGTCGGAAAAGCGGCGAAAGGGAAAAGCCTGACTTTGTGCACCATAGAGGCCGGGTAACCGGACGTTCCGGCGGCGGGTGCGATAGACATGTGCCGTCGCCCCGTCGGCGGAACGCTTTCCGGGCGTACTCCGACCCGGACGACCCGGGCGACCCGGACGACGACCCCGAACGAGGAGGCCAGCCGTGCCGCGGAGGGCAAAGAGGTATGCGCAGCGCGGGGCACTCGCCTCGTACGCGACCAACGCAGCGCTGGCCCTCGCGCTGACCGGAGCACTCACCGGAGCTCTCACCGCCTGCACCGGCTCCACGGGCGCCGGCGACGACGAGGACGGCAAACCGGGCAGCTCCTCCGCCTCCGCCTCGGCCCCAGCGCCCGGCAAGTACGACAGCCTCCCCGAACCGTGCGGCACGGTCGGCGTCGGCCAGCTCCGCGAGATGCTCCCCGGCGCCGCTGCGGCCGAGGACGACGACACCCCGGCGCCCAGCGACAGCGCCGGCCCGTACGAGGGCGAGTCGAGCGTCACCTACGACACCGACCGGCGCGTGGGGTGCCGCTGGAAGAGCGCCACCACGCTCAGCACCCGCCATCTGTCCGTCGACTTCGAGCGGGTGGTCTCCTACGACCCGGCCGTCAGCGACGACGAGCAGGCCGAGCGGCTGTACAAGAAGAAGGCCCGCAAGGCGGGCATCACCCCCGCCCCCGGCGGATCCGGCTCCGCCTCCGGCCAGTCGACGGGGAAGACGCCCGACGGCGACGCCTCCCCCACCGGCAAAAAGGGCAGTTCGGATGATCGGGACAGTTCCGAGGACTCGGAAGACGACACCGAGGACAGCCCCTCCCCCACCCCGGACGAGGAGCTGGCCCCCCGCTCCCTGGACGACGTCGGTGACGCCGCCTACATCGACGACGAACTGCACACCGCGGACTCCGGTCTGCACCGGGACATCACCCTGGTCTTCCGGACGGCCAACGTGATCGCCACCGTCGAGTACGACCAGTGGGTGACCGACAAACACCGGATCCCGGACAGCAACGAACTCCAGGAGAAGGCGCGCGAGCTCGCGGAGCAGCTCACCGGGCGCTTCGAGGAGGACTGACCCGAGTCCTCGCACTGTGGCAAGTCCCACCTGTGGGCAGTCCCACGCTGTGGAAGGTGCCACGAAACGCCCACACCACCCCAGGCGCCGCGTACCGTTCCGTCAGCACCGCGGCCACTCCCGGCTCGGCACAACTGGTGAAGACCCCGGAAGCGAAGGAACCATGCACCGAAACGCCCCGCGCAACGCCCCTCGACGGAGCAAGACCGTCAGGAACACGCTCGCCTGTGCGGCAGTGGCGCTCCCCGTCCTGCTGGTCGCCGGCTGCTCCTCGGACTCGGACCAGGACAAGGGGTCCGACTCCCCCTCGGCCTCCGCGAGCAAGTCCCCCACCGTGGCGCCCGCGAAGTTCAAGCAGCTGCCCGACTCGTGCAAGAGTCTCGGCAAGAAGACCGTGAAGGACCTGGTTGCCGGCACGAAGAACGCCTCGGGCAAGCGCGTCGGCTCCGGTGACACCAACGACTCCAACAGCTGCCTGTGGAGCGGTCTGGACAAGTACGACTACCGGCAGCTCACGCTCTCCCTGAAGCGCTTCGACTCCGACCCGGCGATCGGCTCCGGCGACAAGCGCGCCGCGGACTACGTCAAGCTCCAGGCCGACGAGAAGACCAGCAACAAGGACAACAGGAACATCAAGGAGTCCGAGGTCTCCGGCATCGGCGACCAGGCGAGCTCTCTCGGGTACGAGACCAAGAAGACGGACACCAAGGGCAAATCGGAGGAGTACCGCGCCGAGCGCCTGATCGCCCGTACCGCCAACGTCGTGATCACCGTCGACTACGAGGGTGCCGGCTTCGAGGACGCCAAGAAGCCCAGCGCCGACGCGGTGAAGAAGAAGGCCGAGAAGGCTGCCAAGGAAGCGGTCACCCAGATCAAGTAACCGCCGCACCCGCTGCCACCAGCGGCGCCGTACGCACCGGAGCCCGGCCCTCGCCCGAGGGCCGGGCTCCGCGCATGCCCGCACGGCAAAAAGTGCCGCACATTTGTGCCAGGCTGGGCCCGCCAGTTTCCGAGGGTGGGGGACAACTCCTGTGCAGGGCGTACAACTGACCCGAATACACCGCATACTTATCGCCGTTGTGGTCACCGGCGCGATGGTGATCGCGGCGATCGGCTTTGCGGGTTCCTACGCGGCGGT
The DNA here is from genome assembly GCF_052246355.1 of Streptomyces sp. 3N207. Classification (NCBI taxonomy): domain Bacteria; kingdom Bacillati; phylum Actinomycetota; class Actinomycetes; order Kitasatosporales; family Streptomycetaceae; genus Streptomyces; species Streptomyces sp. 3N207. The sequence continues at coordinate 668,436 of NZ_JBQQBV010000001.1, forward strand.
CCGCGAGCTGGCCGAACGGAAGGGCTTCGGCGACTTCGCCCCGTTCTTCCCCATCGGCGTGGACGCGGGCATCGTCGTACTGCTCGCCCTCGACCTGCTGCTGACCTGGATCCGCATCCCCTTCCCGCTGCTGCGCCAGACCGCCTGGCTCCTGACGGCCGCCACCATCGCCTTCAACGGCGCCGCCGCCTGGCCCGACCCACTCGGAGTCGGCATGCACGCGGTCATCCCCGTCCTCTTCGTCGTCACCGTCGAAGCCGCCCGGCACGCCGCCGGACGGGTCGCGGACATCACCGCCGACAAGCACATGGAAGGCGTACGCCTCTCCCGCTGGCTGCTCGCCTTCCCCTCCACCTTCCGCCTCTGGCGACGCATGAAGCTGTGGGAACTGCGCAACTACGACGAAGTCATCCGCATGGAACAGGACCGCCTCGTCTACGAGACCAGACTGCGCGCCCAGTACGGCCGCTCCTGGCGCCGCAAAGCCCCCGTCGAAGCGCTCATGCCCCTCAAGCTGACCCGCTACGGAGTACCGCTGCACCGGACGGCGCCACAGGCCACAACGCTGCCCGAGCCCGCGCCGCTGCCCTTCCCCGAGCCGGCCGCGGTTCCGGGCCGTGAAGTGTCCGGTCGTGAAGTCTCCGGCCACGAACTGGCCCCCCGCGAGAACCCACCCGGCCCCGGCGCCGAACCGGCCCACGAACACGTGCCGGCCCCCGAGCACGTGACCGCGCCCGAACCGGTGACCGCGCCCGCACCGGAGACCGGACAGGCGCCAGAACGCACGCAGGCCCCGGAGACCGCACAGGCCCCGGAACCCGGGCTGGTGGCCGAGCCCGGGCCGGGACCGGAGCCCGCCCCGGCGGCGGAACGCGCGCCCGAACCGGAGGCCGTACAGCCGCCGGAACCCCCTCCCGCGCCCGCTCCCGCTGCCGCGCCCGCACCGCAGCCCGCCACCGAGTTCCCCGTGCCCGTGGCCCCCGGCCGCTACCGCACTCTGGCCAACCCGGCGCCGGTCCGCCAGCAGCAGGAGCTCTTCGTCGAACCCGGCGCCTTCCCGCCGGGGCCGGAGGCCGAACCGGAGGCGGCCGGGCCGGAGTACGCGGAGGCGCCGGATCTCGGCGACGAGCCGATCGGCATCCCCGACGGAGTGCCGCGCGAGGAGTTCTACTTCTCGGCGTACCGCCAGTACGTCGCCTCCCACGGCGAGTTCCCGACGGCACGCCTCCTCTCCCGCACCCTGTACGAGGGCTTCGGGGTGACCTCGGCGGACGGCAACCTGCTGAGCGAGACGTATCTGCGCGGCTATATGCGGGAGTTCAAGGACCGCTACAACACCGAGATGGGCCTCGCGGGCTGAAGCCGTCCGGCGTCAGGCGCCCAGCAGCTTGCGGACGCGGTCGGCGCCCACCGCCAGCAGCAGCGTGGGCAGCCGGGGGCCCGTCTCGCGGCCGACCAGCAGGCGGTACAGCAGGGCGAAGAACCCGCGCTGTGCCGCCTTCAGCTCCGCGGTGGGCTTGGCGTCCGGCGCCAGACCGGCCCGCACCTTGGGCACCCCGTACACCAGCGAGGTCAGGCCCTCCAGCGACCAGTGCTCGTCCAGCCCGTCGAGCAGCAGCCGCAGCGACTCGCGCTGCTCCTCGTCCAGCGAGGCCAGCAGCTCGGTGTCGGGGTCCTCACGGACGCGGGTGCGCTGGTCGGCCGGGACCTGGGTGTTGATCCAGCGCTGTGCGCGGTCCAGCCGCGGGCGGACCTCGTCCAGCGAGTGCACCGGGTGCTCCGGGTCCAGCTCGCTGAGGATGCGCAGGGTCTGCTCCTCGTGGCCGCCGGTGATGTCGGTGACCGAGGCGAGCGTGCGGTACGGCAGCGGGCGCGGTGTGATCGGCAGCGGGCCCAGCGCGGTGGACGAGGCACGGGTGTGCGCGGCGATGTCGGCGGGCTGCGCCGAGCCGTCGGCGATCTTGCGGCCGAGCGCGTCCCACTCGTCGTAAGTGCGCTGGATCTCCTGGTCGAAGGCGACCTTGAACGCCTGGTTCGGCTTGCGCCGGGCGTACATCCAGCGCAGCAGCGGCGCCTCCATGATCTGGAGGGCTTCGGCGGGAGTGGGCACGCCGCCCTTGGAGGAGGACATCTTCGCCATGCCGCTGATGCCCACGAAGGCGTACATCGGGCCGATGGGCTGCTCGCCGCCGAAGATCTCCTTCACCAGCTGCCCGCCGACGACGAACGACGAGCCGGGCGACTGGTGGTCGACGCCGGACGGCTCGAAGACGACGCCCTCGTACGCCCAGCGCATCGGCCAGTCGACCTTCCACACCAGCTTGCCGTGGTGGAAGTCGCGCAGCTCCACCGTCTCGCCGTGCCCGCAGCGGCAGGTGTAGGACAGCTCGGTGGTCTCGTCGTCGTACGCCGTGACGGTGGTCAGGTCACGCCCGCAGGCGGTGCAGTAGGGCTTGTACGGGTAGTACGCGGAGCCCGCGCCGGCGCCCGAGCCGTCGTCCTCGGCGGCGGCGCCCGAGCCTTCGGCGGCCTGCACCTCCGCTGCGTCGGCCGGCTTCTGCTGCTGCTTCTTGCCGCCCTTCGCGCCCTTCTCCAGCGTCCGGTAGCGGTCGAGGACGGCGTCGATACGGGCGCGCTCGCGCATCGCGAAGAGGATCTGGTCGCGGTAGACGCCCGAGGTGTACTGCTCGGTCTGGCTGATGCCCCGGTACTGCACGCCCAGCTCCAGCAGGGACGCCTCCATGGCGGCCCTGAAGTGCTCGGCCCAGCTGGCGTACGGGCTGCCGGCCGGCGCGGGCACGGCGGTCAGCGGGCGGCCGATGTGCTCGTTCCAGGACTCGTCGACGCCCTCGACACCGGCCGGGACCTTGCGGAACCTGTCGTAGTCGTCCCAGGACAGGATGTGTTCGCACGCGGTGCCCCGGCGCTTGATCTCGTCGGCGACCAGGTGCGGCACCATCACCTCACGCAGGTTGCCCAGGTGGATCGGCCCTGAGGGGCTCAGCCCGGACGCACAGACCACTGTTTTCAGACCGCGACGTTCCGCCTCTGCGATGACCTCATCGGCGATACGGGAGACCCAGTCGGCCTCGTGGGTGGTCTGAGCCACGTCCGGCACTTCCTTCTCGTTCTTCTCGGGGCACTCTTCAAGCCTGCGGGCCCATTGTCCCACTCCGAAACACGGCGGCGGTCCCCTATATGCACGTGGGATACTGGGCCTCGAATCCAGACACCCCGACGGAACGGTCAGCACTCCATGGCTACGGTCCCCTCCCTCGCCGCTACGGTCCACCAGCGCGTCTCGGACGCCCTCTCGGCTGCACTGCCGGAGGCCGCCTCCGCCGACCCGCTGCTGCGACGCAGCGACCGGGCGGACTTCCAGGCCAACGGAATGCTCGCGCTGGCCAAGCAGCTCAAGGGCAACCCGCGGGAGCTGGCCGCCAAGGTCACCGAGGCGCTGCCGACGCAGATCGAGAACGCGGTGATCGCGAACATCGAGGTCTCGGGCCCCGGCTTCCTCAACATCACCGTCGCCGACAAGGCGATCATGGAGAACCTGACGGCGCGGCGGCAGGACGAGCGCCTGGGCGTCCCGTACAAGGACAACCCGGGCACGACGGTGATCGACTACTCGCAGCCGAACGTCGCCAAGGAGATGCACGTCGGGCATCTGCGCTCGACGGTGATCGGTGACGCGATCGTGCACCTGCTGGAGCACCGCGGCGAGACGGTCGTCCGGCGCCACCACATCGGCGACTGGGGCACCAACTTCGGCATGCTCATCCAGTATCTGATCGAGCATCCGCACGAGCTGGACCACGAGTCGGACGCGGCGGGCGCCAAGGACGCGGGCGAGGCCGCGATGGCCCGGCTCAACCGGCTCTACAAGTCCTCGCGTGCCCTCTTCGACTCCGACGAGGGCTTCAAGTCCCGGGCCCGGGACCGGGTGCCGGCGCTGCAGAGCGGCGACCCGGAGACGCTGACCCTCTGGCACAAGATCGTCGACGAGTCGAAGACGTACTTCCAGGGCGTCTACGACGAGCTGGACGTGGAGATCCGGGACGCGGACATCGTCGGCGAGAGCGCCTACAACGACGACCTTCAGCAGGTCGTCAAGGATCTGGAGGAGTCCGGCGTCGCCGTCCGCTCCGAGGGCGCGCTGTGCGTGTTCTTCGAGGACGTCAAGGGCCCGGACGGCACCCCCACGCCGCTGATCGTGCAGAAGTCCAACGGCGGTTTCGGCTACGCCGCCACCGACCTGGCCGCCATCCGCAACCGCGTCGGCGAGCTGAAGGCCGACACCCTGCTGTATGTGGTGGACGCCCGGCAGTCGCTGCACTTCCGGATGGTTTTCGAGACGGCGCAGCGCGCGGGCTGGCTGCCCGAGGGCGCCGCCCGACAGCTGCCGTTCGGCACCGTGCTGGGCAAGGACGGCAAGCCGTTCAAGACCCGTGAGGGCGAGACGGTGCGGCTGGTGGACCTGCTGGACGAGGCGGTCGAGCGCGCGGCGGCCGTCGTACGCGAGAAGGCCGCCACCGGCGAGGGGACCGTCAGCGAGGAGGAGATCCAGCGGCGCGCGAAGCAGGTGGGCATCGGCGCGGTCAAGTACGCGGACCTGTCCAACTCGATGACCCGGGACTACGTCTTCGACCTGGACCGGATGGTCTCCCTCCAGGGCGACACCAGCGTCTATCTGCAGTACGCCTACGCGCGGGTCCGCTCGATCTTCCGCAAGGCGGGCGAGCTGAAGCCGGTGCCGCACCCCGAGCTGGAACTGGCCCCGGCCGAGCGGGCGCTGGCCCTGCACCTGGACGCGTTCGCGGACACGCTGGTGGCCGCGGCTGACGAGTACGAGCCGCACAAGGTCACGGCGTATCTGTACGAACTGGCCACGCTCTACAGCCGGTTCTTCGAGAACTGCCCGGTGCTCAAGGCGGACACGAAGGAGCAGACCGAGAACCGGCTGTTCCTGTGCGATCTGACGGCCGAGGTCCTGCACCAGGGCTTGGCCCTGCTGGGCATCCGCACGCCCGAGCGGCTCTGAGCCCGGGTACGGCCGAGGTCAGCCGGACTGGCCCTGGCCCAGGATCTCCCGCTGGAGCTCCGCTGCCATCTTCTTGATGGTGCGCAGCCCCTGCTGCCCCCACGGGCGTGGCCGCTGGTCGATGACGCAGATCGTGCCCAGCGCCATGCCCGACGGGTCCAGCAGCGGCGCTCCCAGATAGGAGGTGATCCCGAACTCGTCCGCTACGGGGTTGACCGCGAACCGGGCGAAGTCACGGACGTCCTCCAGCACCAGCGCGGTGCGCCGCGCCACGACGTGCACACAGAAGCCGTGGTCGCGGGCCATCACCCGGCCCACGCCGCCGTTCGGGTCGACGGGGCCCTTTTCGGGGTCGATGGTCGAGTCGTAGAGCCCGGAGAAGTACTGCCGCTCCTCGTCGATGAAGTTGACCATCGCGAAGGGCGCGTCGGTGACCCGGGCCAGCTCGTGGGCGAACGCGTCGAACTCCGGTATCGGCCGGTCGCTGACCCCCAGTTCCTTGAGCCGGGCCACCCTCGCCGGCGCCTCGGGATCCTGCGGGGTCAACAGCAGCCGGGCCGTCAGGTCAAACGGTGCGGACGACATGCGCACTCCTCGGGTCGATCAGGTACTGGATGAGAGAAATGAGAACCCCGGTCGACGAGTCGAACTTCCGCGCGTCGCACAGCACCACGGGGATGCCCTCGTCGAGGTCGATCGCGGCCCGTACCTCGTCGGGGGTGTAGCGGTAGGAGTCGTCGAACTCGTTGACGGCCAGCACGAAACGGATACCGCGCCGCTCGAAGTAGTCCACGGCGGCGAAGCAGTGCTCCAGCCGCCGGGTGTCGGCGAGCACCACCGCACCCAGCGCCCCGGCCGACAGCTCGTCCCACATGAACCAGAACCGCTCCTGGCCCGGGGTGCCGAAGAGGTAGAGCACATAGCCGCTGTCGAAGGTGATCCGGCCGAAGTCCATCGCCACCGTCGTGGTGGACTTCTGCTCGACCCCCTCCAGACTGTCCGTGGCCGCACTCACCTGAGTCAGCAGTTCCTCGGTACTCAGCGGCTCGATCTCGCTGACCGCTCCCACGAAGGTCGTCTTGCCGACCCCGAAGCCCCCCGCCACGATGATCTTCAGCGCGGTCGGAAAGCCGTCGGACGCGGTCTCAGCGGGACCGGAGGATGAGGGGTCAGAGTCGTCTACGGAGCCCATCCAGCACCGCCTCCAGCAGTTCTCGGTCGTTCGGATCGGGCCCGTCCTGCAAATGCACGGGCCCTCGGGTGGCGACGGCGCCGCAGTCCACCAGGTCGGACAGCACCACCTTGGTGACGGTGGCGGGCTGCCGGATGTGCGCGGCGATCTCGGCAACGGACATCGGTCCGCGGCACAGCCGGAGCACATGGTCGTGCTCCGGCCCCAGATAGCCGTCCGGTGGCACCCCGGTGGCCCGCACCATGGTCAGCAGGTCCAGCGGAGCCGAGGGCTTGGTACGCCCCTCACTGACGGTGTACGGGCGGACCAGCCGTCCCGCGTCGTCGTCCAGCCATGGATCTTCACCGGAGCCTGGGCCGATGGGCCCTGGGAGTGCCGTCATTCGCCGCTGGGCTGCCGCGCGGGGGTGGCCAGATACGGACGGACGCTCTTGACCAGCATGGCCATCTCGTACCCCAGCACTCCCGCGTCCGCCTCACTCCCGGCGAACACGGCCAGGCAGGCGCCCTGCCCCGCGGTCGTGACGAACAGCAGCGAACTGTCCAGCTCGACCACGACCTGGCGGACGCTGTCCCCGTCGGCGAAGCGCACCCCCGCACTGCGCCCCAGCGAGTACAGCCCCGAGGCGAGCGCGGCCATATGGTCCGCGGAGTCGGGCTCCAGCCCGTGCGCGGCCTTGACCAGTCCGTCCGCCGACAGCAGGAGGGCGCTGCGGGCGTGGGGTACGCGCTCCACGAGTCCGGTCAACAGCCAGGAAAGGTCCGCCGCCGTCCGCCGCGTGGGTGCTTCGCTCATCATGTTCGCGTTTTCCTCCTAGTGGGTCGAGCTGTCGCCGTCGTGCGGGGGCGGGGGCACGGGCGGCGTCCCGCCGCGCTCTTCGGCGTCGGCGCGGCCGACCCCGCGCTGAAAGGCGGCCATGAGCCCGGGATTGTGGACGGGTTGCTCCTCGGGTGCGCCCACCGCCCCGGCCGGCGGGGCTGTCGGCGCGTCCCGCAGCTCGGGAACGATGTGCTGCTGCTTCTGCCGCCGAGGCAGCCGGGGCCGCCCCTCGGCGCCCGGTTGCGGCTGCCCGCCGGGTTGCGGCTGTCCACCGGGTTGCGGCTGTCCGGCAGGCTGCGAGTGCGCAACGGGCTGCGGCTGCCCGCCCGGTTGCGGCTGTCCGGCAGGCTGCGAGTGCGCAACGGGCTGCGGCTGCCCGCCCGGTTGCGGCTGTCCGGCAGGCTGCGAGTGCGCAACGGGCTGCGGCTGTCCGCCGGGGTGCGGCTGTCCGGACGGTCCGCCGCCGGGCATCTCCGGGCGCCGGCCGGCGCGGTCACGGGAGGGTGCCTCTGGTCCGGCGGGTGGGTGGGGGTGGCCGGCCGGTCCGGCGGCGGACGCCTGGAGAGGGCCGTCGGACCGGTCCGCCGCCGTACGGCGGCGAGCCTCCGCGTCCGGAGGGGTGGCCGGAATCGAGGGCGCGGCATGGCGGCCCCGCTGCAGACGCACCGTGGGCTCGGGGGCACCGAGCGCACCGGCGGCGGGATCCGGTGCGACGGCCGGCGGCGAAGCACCCGGCGCGGCATCGGCCAACTTCTCCTTGCCGCCCTCCTGATCGCCCCCTTGGCTGCCCAGCATCGTGTGGGGCAGTACGAGGACGGCCTGGATGCCGCCGTAGATGTTGCTGCGCAGCTGTACGGCGATGCCGTGCCGCCGGGCCAGCGTGCCGACCACGTACAGGCCGATCCGGCCGTCCGTCAGCAGCTCGGCGACATCGACGCCCTCGGGGTCGGCCAACAGGGCGTTCATCCGGCGCTGTTCGTCGTCCGTCATGCCCAGGCCCCGGTCCTCGACCTCGATGGCGAGCCCGGCGGTGACATGGCTGGTGCGCAGCAGCACCTGGGTCTGCGGCGCGGAGTAGACGGTGGCGTTCTCCACCAGCTCGGAGAGCAGATGGATGACGTCGGCCACCGCCTGTCCGCGTACGGTGCCCTCGATCGGCGGGACCAGCTTGATGCGCTGGTAGTGCTCCACCTCGGCGGCGGAGGAGCGCAGGATCTCGGTGAGCGGTACGGGCTTGGTCCACTGGCGCCGGGAGACGGCGCCGCCCAGCACCGCCAGGTTCTCCGCGTAGCGGCGGATGCGGGTGGCCAGATGGTCGACCTGGAAGAGGCCCTTGAGGATGTCCGGGTCCTCGACCTGGTTCTCCAGCTCGTCCAGCACCTTGATCTCGCGGTGCAGCAGCGACTGGAGGCGCCGGGCGAGGTTGACGAAGACGGCGACCCGGTCGGCGGCCTGAAGCCCCTGCGCGCCGCCCTCGCCTGCGGCCACGGCCCGTTCGCGGGCCGGCCGGTTCAGCGTCGCCGCCTGGGCCACCGCCGCCTCGGCGGTGCGCTGGGTGAGCGCCAGTTCCTGGGCGAGAGATTCGAGCGGGCCGTCGGTGCCTTGCGGAACGGACGCCGCGGCGTACCCGGGCGCCGGCGGGCTCGGTGACTCGCCCGCCTCCAGCCTGCGGAGCTGGTTCTGTATTCGGTGCCGGCTGTGCTCGGCCGCGCGCCGCAGCACGGCGTACTGCTCGAACGTCGTACGCGCCTGGGCCGATGCACTCCGGACACCGACCGCGAGCGCGGCGGCAACCGCCACCAGCGCGGCGCCGAGCACGCTCAGCGAGGCGGCGTCGCCGAAGCCGGTGTGCACGGCGGTGGAGTCGTCCGGCTCCCAGGTGGACCACAGATACGTCACCACCCCGGCAGCTGCGAGTGCCACGACGAGCGCGGGCGTGTACGCCAGCCGCACCAGGCGGCGGCGCAGGGCCGCATCATCCCCCGCGGCACCCGCGGCGCCGACGGCGACGGGCGCTTCCCGCAGCGTGTGCGTCGGGGAACTTGGAGGTCCGGGCATCGATTCCCTCAAGCGGTTCTGATGGAGTGGAAGGAAAGCTTCCGCAGGCAGAGAACACTCATTCTCCGCACAGGATCGCGAGTGTAGCCATCATGGTTCGGCGGCGGGAGCCGAGAGCGGCGTCGTCACAACTGCCACACATTTCATGAGGGTTCGTACCCCTCGCTCCCGCCCCCGCCTGCCGGGCCCGCGGCAGCAGCGCCCGGGCCCGGCACAGCCTCAGCGCTGCGGGAAGAACACGTACAGCAGGCAGCCCTGCTCGCTGCGCGGGGTGTGCGTGGAGCCCTGTGCCCCGCGGACCCGGCTGCCGACCGGGTAGGCGCCTGCCTCGTCCTGGAGTTCGCCCTCCAGGACGACGACGATCTCGCTGCTGTCGCCGTGGTGGTCGGGCTCGGTGTAGCCGGAGCCCGGCGCGAACCGTACGTACGCCTCGCGCGGCAGCGGGCCCGAACCGTCGGCCGGGCTGGTCCAGTCGACCACCTGCGCCGTCACCCCGGGGTAGAGCTCGATCGGGTCGATCTGTCCCAGGGCCACGGTGTTGACCACATGGAAGTCGGGGCGGTCGAGGGTCGTCATGGTGTGCTCCTCTTTCTCTGCGATGGCGCTGCGACAAAGGGGACTCGCGAGACGGAAGAGGTGCGCCGTCGAAGTCGCGCGGGGTAAGCCGCCCAGCACAGTGCGGTGACATGACGTCAACTGCATGGTCGCCAGGCGGATTTCACCCGGCGCCGTTCGAACAAGGCGGGATGAGCGTAAGTGATCCTTCCGCCCGGCCACAACGGGGGCGGGAGTTAACAGCGGGTAAGTGGGGAGAAATCGGAAGGGCGCCATCCGCCCAGCGGATGACGCCCCTTAACGGCATTTCGCAGCCGGTTCAGCGCCGGGTGCGCAGCAGCCCTGCGGCCTCCGTCGCCCAGTAGGTGAGGATCATGTTCGCCCCGGCGCGGGTGAAGCTCGTCAGCATCTCCAGGATGGCCGCCTCGCGGTCGATCCACCCCTTCTCGGCGGCTGCCTCGACCATCGCGTACTCGCCGGAGATCTGGTAGACGCCGACGGGGATCTCCGCCCGCTCGGCGAAGTCCCGCAGGATGTCCAGATACGGCAGCCCGGGCTTGACCATCACCATGTCCGCGCCCTCGGCGAGATCCAGCGACAGCTCGCGCAGCGCCTCACGGGCGTTGGCCGGGTCCTGCTGGTAGGTCTTGCGGTCGCCCTCGAGCGAGGAGCCGACGGCCTCCCGGAACGGCCCGTAGAACGCGGAGGAGTACTTGGCGGTGTACGCGAACATCGCCACATCCGTGTGCCCGGACTCCTCCAGCGCCGCGCGGACGTACGCGATCTGGCCGTCCATCATGCCGCTGGGGCCCAGCACATGGGCGCCCGCATCGGCCTGGACGCGGGCCATCTCCGCATACCGCTCGAGCGTCGCGTCGTTGTCCACGCGCCCGTCGGCGGTCAGTACCCCGCAGTGGCCGTGGTCGGTGTACTCGTCCAGGCACAGATCGGACATCAGCACCAGCTCGTCGCCGACCTCGGCCCGCACGTCCCGCAGCGCCACCTGAAGGATGCCGTCCGGGTCGGTGCCCGCGCTGCCCTGCGCATCCTTCTTCGCCTCGTCCGGCACGCCGAACAGCATCAGCCCGCCGACGCCCGCCTCGACCGCCTCCACCGCGGCCTTCCGCAGGGTGTCGCGGCTGTGCTGCACGACACCGGGCATCGAACCGATCGGCACCGGCTCGCTGACGCCCTCCCGTACGAAGGCGGGCAGGATCAGGTCCGCCGGCCGGGTGCGGTGCTCGGCCACCATGCGGCGCATGGCCGCCGTGGTGCGCAGCCGCCTCGGGCGGGCAGCCGGATAACTGCCGTACGTGCTCGCGCTGCCGCCGTACGTGGTCGAACTGCCGCCGTGCGTGCTCATGATGTGCGTGCCCTCCTCCTGGCCGGGCGCTTCTCGCTCGGCCGCTTCACCTGTTCACCTGCCTCCACGGCCGCGGCGCGCCGCTGGGCGCCGAAGTCGGCGAGGGCCTCGGCCAGCTTGTGCACCGACGGCTCGGGAGACATGACATCCACCCGCAGCCCGTGTTCCTCCGCGGTCTTCGCGGTGGCCGGGCCGATACAGGCGATGACCGTGACGTTGTGCGGCTTGCCCGCGATACCGACCAGGTTCCGCACGGTCGACGACGAGGTGAACAGTACGGCGTCGAACCCGCCGCCCTTGATGGCCTCCCGGGTCTCGGCGGGCGGCGGCGAGGCGCGCACCGTGCGGTAGGCGGTCACGTCGTCCACCTCCCAGCCCAGCTCGATCAGGCCGGCCACCAGCGTCTCGGTGGCGATGTCGGCGCGCGGCAGGAACACCCGGTCGATCGGGTCGAAGACCGGGTCGTAGGGCGGCCAGTCGTCCAGCAGCCCGGCCGCCGACTGCTCGCCGCTGGGCACCAGATCGGGCTTGACGCCGAACTCGATCAGCGCGTTCGCCGTCTGCTCGCCGACGGCCGCGACCTTGATCCCGGCGAAGGCACGGGCGTCCAGCCCGTACTCCTCGAACTTCTCGCGGACCGCCTTGACGGCGTTGACGGAGGTGAACGCGATCCACTCGTAGCGGCCCGTCACCAGGCCCTTGACCGCGCGCTCCATCTGCTGCGGGGTACGCGGCGGCTCCACGGCGATGGTCGGCACCTCGGCGGGTACGGCGCCGTAGGAACGGAGCTGGTCGGAGAGGGAGGCCGCCTGTTCCTTGGTACGGGGTACGAGGACCTGCCAGCCGAACAGCGGCTTGGACTCGAACCAGGCCAGCTGGTCGCGCTGGGCCGCGGCACTGCGCTCGCCGACCACGGCTATGACGGGCTGCCCTCCGTCCGGCGAGGGCAGCACCTTGGCCTGCTTGAGGGTCTGGGTGATCCCGCCGAGCGTCGCGGTGAAGGTGCGCTGCCGGGTGGTCGTCCCGGCGAGCGTGACGGTCAGCGGGGTGTCCGGCTTGCGCCCCGCGGCCACCAGCTCCCCCGCTGCGGAGGTGACCCGGTCCAGGGTGGTGGAGACGACGACGGTCGCATCGCTCACGCCCAACTCGGTCCAACATCGGTCGTCCGCCGTACTCGCGTCCACGAACCGCACGTCGGTGCCCTGCGCATCGCGCAGCGGGACCCCTGCATAGGCGGGCACGCCGACGGCCGCGGCGACGCCTGGTACGACCTCGAACGGAATCCCCTCGGCGGCCAGCGCGAGCATCTCGCGGGCTGCGTCCGAGTCCAGCCCGGGATCGCCCGCGACCGCACGCACGACCCGCTTGCCGGCGCGCGCGGCGGCTATGGCAGACTCGCCCGGGTCGAGGGCTGCATCGTCGGCCGCTGCGGAGGCAGTTGACGCTTCGTCAGCCATGGCTTGCAGCGGTGTGTCCACACCTGGCCGGGTATGGGCACGTACGACGTCGTACACGCGTGGGCCGGCGACCAGCACGTCGGCCTGCCCCAGCGCCTCGACGGCGCGCAACGTCAGCAGTCCCGGGTCTCCGGGCCCGGCACCCAGGAAGGTGACGTGTCCGTGTGCACCGTGCAGGTGCTGTCTGTTCGCGACTGCCGTCTTCTGTGCAGTGCTCGACTTGTCGGCGCGCGCTGTGCTCGTCTTGTCGGCGCGCGACCTGTCGGCGGCGGTGGGGCTCAAAGTGCTCGCTCCCCCATCAGACCGGCCGCACCCTTGGCGAGCATCTCTTCGGCGAGTTCCTGGCCCATACGCTCAAAAGCAGCCAGATCGCCGTCGGACGCCGGTGCGGGACCGGTGGTGGACAACTGCACCAGCGTGCGACCGTCGGTGGTGCCGACGACGCCGCGCAGGCGCATTTCGGTGACAACCTGCCCCTCGACAAGCAGGTCGGCCAACGCCCCCACAGGTGCGCTGCAGCCGGCCTCCAAGGCGGCGAGCAGGGTTCGCTCAGCGGTGACGGCCGCCCGTGTACACGGGTCGTCCAGCTCCGCGAGCTGTGCGGCCAGGTGCGTGTCGGACGCCACGCACTCGACGGCCAGTGCCCCCTGTCCGGGGGCGGGAAGAACCTGGTCGGGCTCGATCAACTCGGCGGCCTCCTCGTCGAGGCGGCCGATGCGCTCGAGACCCGCGGCGGCGAGCACGACGCCGTCGAGCTCACCGGAGCGCACGTACCCGATCCGCGTATCGATATTCCCCCGGATCGGGACAGTCTCGATCTCGACCCCGAGCGTACGCGCCCAAGCGTGCAATTGCGCCATCCGGCGGGGCGAACCCGTACCGATCCGCGCCGTGCCGGGCGCCGCGGCCCTGGCCAGTGCCTCCAGCCCCAGCCCGTCCCGGCCCACCAGCACATCGCGGGCATCGGCCCGGGTCGGCACGGCGGCCAGCACGTACTCCGCGGGCTGGGTGGTCGGCAGATCCTTCAGCGAGTGCACCGCGAAGTCGATCTCCCCGCGCGAGAGCGCGTCCCGCAGCGCGTTGACGAACACCCCGGTGCCGCCGATCTGCGCGAGCTGTTCCTTGCTGATGTCCCCGTACGTGGTGATCTCCACCAGCTCGACGGGCCGCCCCGTCACCCTGCGCACTTCCTCGGCGACCAGCCCGGACTGCGCCATCGCGAGCTTGCTGCGGCGGGTGCCCAGCCTCAGTGGGGGGTTGGCTGTGGCGTCGGTGTTCATTGCCGCTCCTGTTCCGGATTGCTGACAGCGGCGACCGCCTGCGGGTCGAGGTCGAAGAGTTCACGCAGCGCGTCCGCGTACCCGGCACCGCCGGGCTCGCCCGCGAGCTGTTTGACGCGCACGGTCGGCGCGTGCAGCAGCTTGTCCACGACACGGCGCACGGTCTGCGTGATCTCCGCGCGCTGTTTGTCGTCCATCCCGTGCAGCCGCCCTTCCAGCCGCGCCATCTCGGTGGCGACGACATCGGCGGCCATGGTGCGCAGCGCCACGACGGTCGGCGTGATCGTCGCCGCCCGCTGCGCAGCGCCGAATGCGCCGACCTCCTCCGCCACGATGCCGCGAACCGCCTCGACGTCCTGCGCCATCGGCGCGTTCGCCTCGGCATCGGCCAGCGACTCGATATCCACGAGCCGCACCCGGTCGATCCGGTGCACAGCGGCCTCGACGTCCCGGGGCATGGCGAGATCGAGAACGGCCAGCCCCGGTGTGCCCGCAGCCGCACCGGCCCCCCGACCGCCAAGGGCGCCCTCGATATCCGCAGCCGTCAGCACGAGCCCGGCAGCCCCGGTGCAGGAGACGACGACGTCCGCGGCAGCCAGCTCCTCCGCGACGGCCCCCATCGGCATCGCACGGGCACCCAGGCCCTCCGCGAGCCGCTGTGCCCTGTCCAACGTCCGGTTGACGATCACCAGTTCGCCCACACCTGCGCGCGCCAGCGTCACAGCGGCGAGGGAGGACATGGACCCGGCGCCGATCACCAGCGCCCGGCGCCCGCGCACCCACTCCTCGACATCGCGCCCCGCAGCCAACTGCTCGAGGCCGAAGGTCACCAACGACTGCCCGGCCTTGTCGATTCCGGTCTCCGAGTGGGCTCGCTTGCCCACCCGCAGCGCCTGCTGGAACAGATCGTTCAGCAGCCGCCCGGCGGTGTGCTGCTCCTGCGCGACGGCCAGCGCGTCCTTGATCTGGCCGAGGATCTGCCCCTCGCCCACGACCATCGAGTCGAGCCCGCATGCCACCGAGAACAGGTGGTGCACGGCCCGGTCCTCGTAGTGCACGTACAGATACGGGGTGAGCTCGTCCAGCTCCACCCCGCAGTGCTGGGCCAGCAGCGTCGAGAGTTCGGCGACACCCGCGTGGAACTTCTCGACGTCCGCATACAGTTCGATCCGGTTGCAGGTGGACAGCACGGCGGCCTCGCCCGCGGGCTCCGCGCCCACGGTGTCCTGCAGCAGCTTCCCCCGCGCCTGGGGGGCCAACGCGGCACGTTCCAGCACGCTGACCGGCGCGCTGCGGTGGCTCAGGCCGACGACGAGCAGACTCATGCCGGCATCACGGCGGGCAGGTCCCCGTCACTTCCGGACTCGGGGGGCCGCTTGGCGACGGCCACGGCGGGCGGCGCGGCAGGCGGTGCCGTGTCCGCCTCGCTCTCACCCGCCTTCCGCTGCTCGTGGAAGGCGAGGATCTGCAGCTCTATCGAGAGGTCGACCTTGCGTACGTCGACCCCTTCGGGGACGGACAGCACGGTCGGCGCGAAGTTGAGGATGGAGGTGATCCCGGCGGCGACGAGCCGGTCGCACACCTGCTGCGCCGCGCCCGCCGGGGTGGCGATCACGCCGATGGACACCCCGTTGTCCGAGATGATCTTTTCCAGCTCGTCGGTGTGCTGCACGGGGATGCCCGCGACGGGCTTTCCGGCCAGGCTCGGGTCGGCGTCGATCAGCGCCGCCACCCGGAAGCCGCGCGAGGCGAAACCGCCGTAGTTGGCAAGGGCGGCGCCGAGGTTACCGATACCGACGATGACGACCGGCCAGTCCTGGGTGAGGCCCAGCTCGCGGGAGATCTGGTAGACGAGGTACTCCACGTCGTAGCCGACCCCGCGGGTGCCGTACGAGCCGAGGTAGGAGAAGTCCTTGCGAAGCTTGGCCGAATTCACGCCCGCCGCGGAGGCCAGCTCCTCCGAGGAGACCGTGGGCACCGAGCGCTCGGACAGCGCGGTGAGTGCCCGCAGATACAGCGGAAGGCGGGCGACGGTCGCCTCGGGGATTCCTCGGCTCCGACTCGTCGCCGGACGGTGATTTCGGCCAGTTGCCACGGTGCTCCTGCCGGTTGCGCGAAGCGGTGAGCGGTCGTATGTGAGGCACTCTCCCGGACCGCTCCGTCGCGCCCAGGCTATGCCTTTGTGAACGCGTGCACAAAGATTGTGTCCGGTTTGTCCGGCCAACGTGACCGGCGCCACAGGCATCAACGGGGACACCCGGCCACACTCCTCACGTATACGCCTCCGGACGGCAAAACGCCCTTGATACTAATCGAAACCAGCTCGAACCCTGACCACATTCCCACTGGACAAGGCCGCCCCGAGCGCCCATTGAGCAGCGTTCGAGCGGGCACGAAGCGCGCACCGCACGAGCACGGATTTGCGTTGGCAGCGCTATGTCACGACGTGAGCGCGCTCCGGAGGCGTTGGGGGTCGACCCGCCAGAAGTCATGCTGCCGGCCGTCGACGAGCACGACCGGGATCTGCTCCCAGTAGAGGCGGTACAGCTCCTGGTCCTGGTTGATGTCCTTCTCCTCCCAGGTGGCGCCCACTTCGTCACACACCCGGACCACCACGTCCCGCGCCACGTCACACAGATGACACCCGGGCTTCCCGATGAGGGTCACAGTCTTCATCCCTCCATTCTCCAACCCCCGAGGCACCCGCCACCCCTCCGCACACAACGCCCCCGCCGACAGCAATCCCTCCCCGGTCCGGACCCCCACCCAGCCGTTCACCCGCCCCACACCCCCGGCAATCCACGCGCAACCGACTCTCCGAACAGACTGGCTATGCTCGCGGGCATGGCCCTTCCCGCATGGCTCACTTCTCGCAAGCGCTCGGCGACTGCGCGCAGCGTGCTCGCAGGCGAGGCCGCCGCGGAGGCGGCGCGGAAGCAGGAGCAGGAGCAGGCGGCGGCCGAGGCGGCGCAGCGCGAAGCCGCCGAGGGGGCGGAGGAAGCGGAGTTCCCCGTGGCCGGGGACGTACATGCTGCCGCCTTCTTCGACCTGGACAACACGGTCATGCAGGGCGCCGCCCTCTTCCACTTCGGCCGCGGTCTCTACAAGCGCAAGTTCTTCCGGAAGCGCGAACTGACCCGCTTCGCCTGGCAGCAGGCGTACTTCCGGCTCGCCGGCTCCGAGAACGCCGACCATATGCAGGACGCGCGGGAGAGCGCGCTGTCCATCGTCAAGGGGCACCGGGTCTCCGAGCTGATGGCGATCGGCGAGGAGATCTACGACGAGTACATGGCGGGCCGCATCTGGCCGGGCACCCGCGCGCTCGCGCAGGCACACCTGGATGCGGGGCAGAAGGTGTGGCTGGTGACAGCGGCCCCGGTGGAGACGGCAACGATCATCGCGCGGCGGCTGGGACTGACCGGCGCGCTGGGCACGGTCGCCGAGTCGGTCGGCGGCATCTACACCGGACGGCTGGTCGGTGAACCGCTGCACGGACCAGCGAAGGCGGAGGCAGTACGCGCGCTGGCCGCTGCCGAGCGGCTCGACCTGGACAGGTGCGCCGCGTACAGCGATTCGGCGAACGACATCCCGATGCTGTCACTCGTCGGTTATCCGTATGCGATCAATCCTGACAGCCGTCTTCGGGCACACGCTCGTGAAATGGGCTGGCGACTGCGGGACTACCGCAGGGGCCGCAAGGCGGCCAAGGTAGGCATCCCGGCGGCGGCCGGTGTCGGCGCGCTGGCGGGCGGCGCGGTCGCCGCCGCCGCGGTCCAGCGCCGTCGCCGCTAAGGCCCTCACAAGGGCGGCCGTCCACCCGCCGGGGCGCGCGGTGCGCGTTTCACATCCGCCGCGCGCCGCTGCAGGCGAGGCAATCCAGCAGTGTTACCCGGCGCTCGGGGTCGGCAGTCCCGGTCCGCCCGGTCGAGCGGAATTCATCACGCAGGCGTCAGATCCAGCCAGGCAAATGATCAAAAACAGTCCTCGATTCGCACCTGATTACGGCTCCAATCCATAACAGAACGAACTGAAGCGACGTTTTTGGCAACTAGGTGTAGCGCAGCCTGTACGAAGCGTTATTCTCCTCAGACGCAATTCGGTACCCATCCGTCCCTACGCCGGGTGACTGGTCCCGCACTGCACGTGATGGAAGCTCTGCCTCTGGGAGTCCCGTGTACCCACACGTCGGGGTTGACGCCTCGGGCCTGGCTACGCTGCGCACGACAGTCATCGACCAACTGCGTGCGTTCGTCCCCACCGCGTACGCCGTCCCTGCCCTCGCCGCAACAACCGCACCTGTCCCCGCAGGGGCCTCAACTGTCCCCGCAGGTCCCTGCCATGCCCTCGCCCGCCGCGCTGCCCGCGCCATGACCACCGCGGCCGGACCGGCCGCCTCCGCCACGTCCCCGGCGGCATCGTCCCGTACCTCCTCCTCCACGACCACGCCTACCGCCGCACGCACCGCTGCGTCCGCCACGTCCGCCGCCTCCTCGTCCGCCTCCTCGTCCGCCTCTTCGGCCGCCCGCTCGAACACGGCGACCGCGTCCCGGGCCTCCACCGCGAGCGGCAGGCGCGCCCGCGGCACCGGAGCGGCCGCACGGCGCCCCGCCGCCTCCGACACCGACAGCCGCCGCATGATGGACCTGGTCGAACGCGCCCAGGACGGCGAGGCCGAGGCGTTCGGCAGGTTGTACGACCAGTACAGCGACACCGTCTACCGCTACATCTACTACCGTGTCGGCGGCCGGGCGACCGCCGAGGACCTGACCAGTGAGACTTTTCTGCGCGCCCTCCGCCGCATCGGAACCTTCACCTGGCAGGGCCGCGACTTCGGGGCCTGGCTGGTGACCATCGCCCGTAATCTCGTCGCCGATCACTTCAAGTCGAGCCGCTTCCGCCTCGAAGTGACCACCGGCGAGATGCTCGACGCCAACGAGGTCGAACGCTCCCCGGAGGAGTCGGTCCTTGAATCCCTCTCCAACGCCGCCCTGCTGGAGGCCGTACGTAAGCTCAACCCCCAACAGCAGGAGTGCGTAACGCTCCGATTTCTCCAAGGGCTCTCCGTGGCCGAAACGGCCCGGGTGATGGGCAAGAACGAGGGCGCCATCAAGACGCTCCAGTACCGCGCCGTCCGCACCCTGGCCAGACTCCTCCCCGACGACGCGCGCTGAGCACCCGACCGTCGACTGTCGGCCATCGACCCTCGCACCGGTCACATCATCGTGACATCCGACTCCGTAACCCGAGTGGCTTGCGCTCGTTGTCGGGGTTGCAGACTCCCCGTAGCCGCGGCCCGGGCCGCACTCGCCCCTGAGTGAGCGCGGTCGGCCACGCTCATGGCTGTGTGCCGGGGAGCCGACCGTGCTGACGAGAGGAGGTGCCGCCGGTGATCGGATCCGTGCCGACGAGCCGACGGGCCATCGCCTTCGCCCAAGCCCTGGACGAGCAGGAGCGCGACGCGGGCGCGGCGGCCGATGCAGGGCCCGAGGGGTCCCCGGTCGGGAGTACCTCCCGGCCGAAGTCCCCCAGCTACCTCCCCCAGGAGGGGCCCCCAGGGGCGGGGAGGGGCGAAGAGGCACCGCCGACGGACACACCGCACAGCCACCGGGCCGGCGGTTCGGACCGGTCGCTGCTGTCCCTGGCGGACTCGCTGGGCGGGCTCCCCAAACCGGAGTTGGCCCCCGAGGTCAAGACGGTGCAGCGGGCCCAGCTGATCGCCGCCATGGAGGCCGCCTTCGCGGAAGGCGAGACGGCAGCACACGGCGCACGCTTCCCCGAACAGCGCGACGCCCGTTACGGCTCCCGCAGCCGGGGCGGCGCACACCGCGCACCCGGCCTCGGACCGCTGAGCAAGCTGCGGCCCAAATCCCGGCTGGGCAAGGGCCTCGCAGCCGGCGGGCTGAGCGTCGGGGTCGCGGCCAGCGCCTTCGGCGGCGCCACGGCGGCCAGCACGGACGCCCTGCCCGGCGACTCGCTCTACGGCCTCAAGCGCGGTATGGAGGACCTCCAACTCGACCTTGCGGGAGACGACGCCGACCGCGGCAGCCTCCTGCTGAACCACGCCTCCACACGGCTGGCCGAGGCCCGCCGCCTGATGGAGCGCGACCGCTCCGGCGAGCTGGACCATGAGGCGCTCGCCGAGGTCCGCAAGACCCTCTCCGGGATGCGGCACGACGCCTCCGAGGGGCACCGGCTGCTGAGCGCCGCCTACCAGCGGAACGGCGATCTGGCGCCGATCCGGTCGCTGTCCACGTTCTCCAAGAACCACCGCGCGGGCTGGACCCGGCTGCGTGACCGGCTGCCGATGCAGCTGCACGATGTGAGCGACGAGGTCAGCTCCGTCTTCGACGCCATAGACCAGGACGTGAGCCCGCTGCGCTCGCTCCTCCCCAAGGAACGGGAGGACGCCACGCCCGAACGCGAGCCGGGCACCGGCGACCGCACGGGCGAGGAGCAGCCCTCCACTTCACCGAGCTCTCCGTCCACCGACGACATCGCGGGGCGGCAGGCCGATGGCAGCGAGGAGCCGTCGCCCTCGGACTCGCAGCGCGAGAGCGAGGGGCTGCTCGGCGGCGGACTGCTCGAACCGTCCGAGAACCAGGGCAGAGAGGACAGCCCGTCCCACTCCGGCAGCAATTCGGGCAGCCCGTCCACACCCGGCGGCGCGCCCGAGGTGACCCTGCCTCCCCTCGTCCCGGATGTCCTGCCCCGCCTCGGCCTGGGCGGCAACGGCAGCTAGCCGCGGCAGCACATCGGGCAGGTGCGGCGGCGATCGGTTTTGCAGCGTTCACGAAAGCGCGCGGAAGCAGCGCTGGGACGAAACACTCGGAAACGCTCAGAAAAAGACCGACCGCCGCCGCACCAGCAGTTTGTAGAGCGTGTGCTGAATCGTTTCCCTCACCTGGTCGGTGAGGTTGAACATCAGCATCGGATCCTCCGCGGCCTCCGGCGGATAGCCGTCGGTGGGTATCGGCTCGCCGAACTGGATCGTCCACTTCGTCGGCAGCGGCACCGCACCAAGCGGGCCGAGCCAGGGGAAGGTGGGCGTGAGGGGGAAGTACGGGAAGCCGAGCAGCCGCGCGAGAGTACGGGAGTTGCCGACCATCGGATAGATCTCCTCGGCGCCCACTATCGAGCACGGCACGATCGGCGCGCCCGCGCGCAGGGCCGTGGAGACGAAGCCGCCCCTCCCGAACCGCTGGAGCTTGTAGCGGTCCGCGAAGGGCTTGCCCAGCCCCTTGAAGCCCTCCGGCATCACCCCGACGACCTCGCCCCGCTCCAGCAGCGTCTGGGCGTCCTCCCCGCAGGCGAGCGTGTGCCCGGCCTTGCGCGCCAGCGTGTTGACGAGCGGCAGTACGAACACCAGGTCCGCGCCGAGCAGCCGCAGATGGCGGTCGGCCGGATGCTGGTCGTGCACGGCGACCTGCAGCATCAGCCCGTCCAGCGGCAGGGTCCCGGAGTGGTTGGCGACCACGAGCGCGGCGCCGTCCGCGGGTATGTTCTCCACCCCGCGCACCTCGACCCGGAAGTACTTCTCGAAGACCGGGCGCAGCAGCGTCATCAGGACCTGGTCGGTCAGCTCCTGGTCGTAGCCGAAGTCGTCGACCTCGTACTCTCCGGTGATCCTGCGCCGCAGGAAGGCGAGGCCGTGCGAGGCCCGCGTCTCCCAGTCCGTGCCGAGCACCCGCTCCAGCAGCCCGGAGAGCTCCCCGGCAGCCGGCTGCTGTGCGGACTCCGTCCCGGAAGCGTCGTCCGTCCCGTCCGGCTCGCCCTGTACCGGCGGCTCCTTTGGGCCCTGGGCCGCGTCCGGCTGCTGCTCCGGCACGGTCGTCAGCCGGGAGCGCCGGGTTGAGCGGCCACTGCTGCGACGGCCGCCACGGCCCGCGTCCGAGCCGCCTCCGGAACCCGGACCGGGACCCGAACCCGAACCGGTCTGCGGGGCGGAACCGGTGGCGTCGGGGGGCTTCGGAGCCCCGGAGCGGCCCGTACGGGAGGAGCGGCTGCCGTCCCCCGGACTCCGTCCGGACGAGGCCCCCGAGCCGCGCGAGCGGTCCCGGTCGTCGTCGAAGGGTATGACCTTCGCGTCAGTCATCCTGGCGCACCTCCTCTGGCCCTGCCGCGGTGGCGCTCGACGCCTCCGGGCCAGGCGTTGCCGGCAGCAGTGCCGCGAACCGGTCGACCGCCTCGGCGAGCCTGCGCGGCGGGAGCAGACCCGGGCCGCGCTCCCGTAGGAAGGCATCCAGCGTCTGGGCGGTCGTCCGGCGCGGGGTGAAACCCAGCACGTCGCGCGCGTGGGCGGTATGTACGACGCGCCCGTGGGTGAGCAGCCGTATCTGCTCGGGCGAGAAGTCCGTCGCACCCACCGAACGCAGCGCGCTCCGGCTCCACCGGATCGCCGGCAACAGCATGGGCACCGTCGGCCGCCCCAGTCGCCGGGCGCACTGCGACAGCAGCAGGACGCCGTCTCCGGCGATGTTGAACGTACCGGCGTTGAGCGTGCCCTGGCGCGGCTCGCCCGCCGCCAGCCGGAGCACCTCGATCACATCGTCGTCGTGCACGAACTGCAGCCGGGGGTCGTATCCCAGCACTGTGGGCAGTACGGGCAGCGAGAAGTACGCGGCGAGCGGCGACTCGGCCGCGGGGCCGAGGATGTGGGCGAAGCGCAGCACGGTCACGGCGACGTCCGGGCGGCGCCGCGCGAATCCGCGTACGTACCCCTCGACTTCGACGGCATCCTTGGCGAAGCCCCCGCTCGGCAGGTCCCTGACAGGCGTCGCCTCGTCGAAGACGGCGGGGTCACGAGGCGCGGAACCGTACACACTCGTCGTCGATTTGATCACCAGACGACTGACAGTGGGCGCCTTCTGACAGGCACCGAGCAGCTGCATGGCACCTATGACGTTGGTCTCCTTGACGGTGCCGCGCCCGCCGCCCCCCAGTGTCGGCGGGGTGCCGTGCACATCCATATGGACGACGGTGTCGACTGCGTGCTCGGCCAGCACCTTGCCGATGGCCGGCTGCCGGATGTCGGCCTGTACGAAGTCCGCGCCGCCCAGCTGGTGCGCGGGGGCCTGGGCGTCCACGCCGATCACCCGGTCCACGTCGGGATCTCGCTGGATACGACACACGAAGCGGCCACCGAGCGGTCTGGCCACCCCGGTGACGAGCACGACCTTGCCCACGATCCCTCCCTGACACCCGGATACGGTCAGCGCCCCGTACGAGCCGCACCGCGAATCCATAGCAGAACCGCCGCCTTTCTCCCCGCGCGGAGAGAAAGGCGGCGGTCAGTGGCGTGCGGTGCGCTCGCTCACTTCTTGTTGCGACGCTGCACTCGCGTCCGCTTCAGCAGCTTGCGGTGCTTCTTCTTCGCCATCCGCTTACGCCGCTTCTTGATGACAGAGCCCACGACTACCCTCGCTCACGGATCATCCCCGCATAGCGCGGGGCGAACTCATTTCGATACTCGGTGCGGGGCGTCCGAGCCCACACGACCTACATGGGGCCACCCTACCCGCCACCCGGGAACGGACGTGAATCGAGGGTGCACCGGGACTCCGGTGCAGCGATGACCGAGCGCACACCCGATATCGGCCTAGGCGCTCTCCACCCCCACGTACGACTCCTCGAGGTACTCATGGACAGCCTTCTCCGGCACCCGGAAGGACCTGCCCACCCGGATCGCCGGCAGATGACCGCTGTGCACCAGCCGGTACACGGTCATCTTGGAGACTCGCATCACCGCGGCGACCTCCGCCACGGTCAGAAACACGACCTCGTTCAACGGCCGTTCGTCAGCAGCCATGTCACACCTGAACCTTCCGCACATGTCGGGCACCGGCTTCCCCTCCGGTGTCTCCTGCTCGCATGTGCGCTCCTCCCCAGATTAGGGGCGCGTGATGCAAGTGGTGAAGAGGAGTAGGGATCGTCCGCCTACCGTGACAGACACGCTCGATTGAGTACATAGCGAGTAAGCGCGCGGTAGTAGTCGGACTGCGCAGCGTCATCCGACGGAACGCCCGGGCGCCCTCGCCCCTTGACTGACTCCCGCGGTCCCGCGCCGAGCGCCGCCCCCTGCGCACCCGGCGACCCGGTAGCCCCGTTACAGCGCTGACCTGCACTGACGGCTCAACCATCGCCCCTTGCAGGTCGGTTGACGGTGGCTTGCCCCGCGCCACCACGTTGGGCGGCGCCACCCGGGCGAGAGGAGGGGCGCACGCCTTCGCGCCCCCGCGCACAACGGCCTGGGCGGGCGCTGGTTTCGCAGAACAGCACGACCCCTCTTGCGTAGGAGAAGCCGCACTGACGTACCCCGAATTGCATCGCTATGTCGACACGTCTCCCCTGCGACAGTGCTAGGACGAGGCATCCCGGTGCCGACAGGGATGAGGCCAATGTGGCGTAGTTGACCAGGAGTCGGTCAGGAGACATCCCCGAGCCGACACCCAGCTTGCGACCCACGCCGTCGTCGACGCTGACACAACCCGAGCGCCATCCGCCCGGAAACGGTCCCGGAACTGCCGATACCCCGCACCGGCCGTCCCGCAACCGAACCCTCCCGGAACTGTTCGCTCCCATACCGTCATTGCACCGTACGCCCCACCGGCAGGCCGACCCGGCAGCGACCGGCTGCGCGACCGGCCGGGACCGCGTACCAGCCGGGGCTACGGCAACCGGCCGGGCCCGCGGGCTACGGCAACAGACCGTGCGCCGGGAACACCGCCCGTCGGGTCGCCCGCACCGCCTGGTCCAACCGGTCCGCGGGGTCGTACCCCTCGCTCCAGTCCCGCCAGCGCGGCTCGCGCCCGTCCGTCATCCGCTGCGGGGCGCCGGCGCTGCCCGTACGCGCATAGACCTCCTGCCGCCACTCGGCAGGCACTTCGGTCTCCCGCGGCACCGGCGCCCCCGCCGCGATCGCCACCAGATGCGTCCACGTACGCGGCACCACATCGACGACCGCATAGCCGCCGCCCCCGGTCGCCAGCCACCGGCCCTCGGTGTACGTATGAGCCCACTCGTGTGCGGCTTCGGCCGCGAGCCGCTGTGCGTCCACGCTGACCGCCAAGTGGGCCAAAGGATCCTCGACATGGGTGTCTGCACCGTGCTGCGAGACCAGCACCTGCGGCTCGAAGGCCCCCAACAGCTCCGGCACTACCGCGTACACTGCACGCAGCCATGCCTCGTCCCCGGTACCCGGCGGCAGCGCCACATTCACCGCGCTGCCCTCCGCGCCCTCGCCACCGCACTCCTCCGGCCATCCGGTACCAGGAAAGAGCGTACCCGGGTGCTCATGCAGCGAGATGGTCAGCACGCGCGGGTCGTTCCAGAACACGTCCTGGACACCGTCCCCGTGGTGCACATCCAGATCGACGTACGCCACACGCTCGGCCCCGAGCTCCAGGAGCCGGGCGATGGCGAGCGCGGGGTCGTTGTACACGCAGAAGCCCGACGCGCTCTGCGGCATCGCATGGTGCAGCCCGCCGGCGAAGTTCACAGCATGCTGCGCCTTGCCCTGCCACACGGCCTCGGCCCCGCCCACCGACTGCCCGGCAATCAGCGCGGAAACCTCATGCATACGGGGAAATGCGGGATCGTCCGGGGTGCCGAGGCCGTATCTCTGCTCAGCGGACGCGGGATCGAGGGACGCGCGGCGGACGGCGTCGATGTAATCGGGGCGGTGGACCAGCCGTAGCGTCGAATCCCCGACGGGCTTCGCAGCGACAACGCTCAAGTCCGGGCTGCGCTCCACCCCCAGTGACTCGATCAGGCGCTTGGTCAGCGCGAGCCGTACCGGGTCCATCGGATGGCCACGGCCGAAGTCGTAGCCGGTGACACCCTCATCCCACATCAACTGCGCGCGGCCGCTCATGCCCGCCACCGTATCGGGCCGTGCCTGGACATGGAAAAGCCCCGTTGGCGTCAGCCAACGGGGCTTTCCTCACAAAGAGTTCGGCGGTGTCCTACTCTCCCACACGCTCCCGCATGCAGTACCATCGGCGCTGAAAGGCTTAGCTTCCGGGTTCGGAATGTAACCGGGCGTTTCCCTCACGCTATGACCACCGAAACACAGCGAAACACACAACACAGCCAGCAACACCACCCATAAAAAGGTGTGTGTCGGGGGTTGTTGTTTCAGAACCAACACAGTGGACGCGAGCATCTATGGACAAGCCCTCGGCCTATTAGTACCGGTCACCTCCACACGTTACCGTGCTTCCAGACCCGGCCTATCAACCCCGTCATCTCCAGGGAGCCTTAC